>NZ_LZJN01000034.1 GCF_001667735.1 Mycobacterium sp. E183 | reverse complement strand
TCGGCAGCAGCGGGCCGGGCAACAGCGCCTTGCCCGCCGCCTCCAGGACGCACGCGGCGTCGATCAGGCGCCCGCCCTGCCCACCGAGGCTTTCGGGCAGATGCACCGCGTGAAATCCGTTGCCGACGAAGGCCTCCCACCACTGGGGCGGGCGCCCCGCGGCTAGGTCGTCAAAGTTGTCGCGAGTGGCGGAGACGGGCGCGTGCCGGCCGGCGAACTGGCCGACGGCGTCGCTGAGTTCCTGTTGCTCCGGGCTCAATCCCAGGGTCACGATGGCGGCCGGGAGCTGGCTGACGTTGGCCGCACGGACTGTTACCCTTCGATTCGGATGGCCTTACAAGACGAACCGTCTCGTCTTGTGGCAGACTACCGGGGGTAGTCACGCGATGTAAAGCGGGCAAAGGCGGCAGTGAGGATCACCATATGCCAAGCGATCTCACCCAGGTGAGCACGCCGAGGCGCCGCAGCGAGAAGTCGCGCACGGCGATCGTCACCGCCACCCGCGAATTGCTTTTGGAGCGCGGCTTCGACGGCCTGACCATCGAGGCGGTCGCCGCCCGCGCTGCAGTGGGCAAGCAGACCATCTACCGGTGGTGGCCCAGCCGCCCCGCCCTGGTCGCCGACGTCATGCTCGAGGACGCCGACCAGCTGCTCGCATCGGTCAACCACACCGACGATTTGGCCGCCGACCTGGTGGGGTGGGTGCGCAGGCTCGCCACCACCCTCACGACGGCTCGCGGCTCGGCGATGCTGCGGATCTTGACCGCCGCGGGCATGGAACACGAGGACACCGCGGTCAAACTGCGTGCCGGATTCAGCGAGCCCCTACACGAGAGCGTCCGGGCTCGCATCCTCGCCGCCGGCGTCGACGAAAGCACCGCGGAGTCGGCCGCGGACGCGATCGTCGGTGGCGTGGTCTACCCGATCCTCTCTGACCCGCAAGGATATTCACGACGCCGAGCCGAGCGCACGACCCGCATCATCGTCGGCGCCCTGACCGGTGGTGGCTGACCAGGACCGCAGCGGGCGCAACAACGCGTTCTTCTTGTAGTAGTGGTCGGCCATTCGCCGCATGATGTTGTCGAGCACCGTGACCGCATCGTCGAGGAATGGGCCCTTGTTGAGCATCACGCATTCGGCACGTTCGCTCATCGCGGCATCGCTGATCTCCGCGCGTGAGGGCAGACCGGTCTTGGCGAGTTGCTCGAGGACTTGCGTCGCCCAGATCACCGGCAGGTGTGCGGCTTCGCACAGCCACAGGATTTCCTCCTGCAACTCGGCCATCCGCTCGTAGCCGCACTCGACCGCGAGGTCGCCGCGGGCGATCATCACCCCGACCCGCGGCCGGCGCATCGCGGTGAGCAACAGCTGCGGCAGGTGCTCGAAAGCACGCCGGGTCTCGATCTTGAGCACGATGCCCAATCGGTCGGCTCCGAGTCGGTCAAGCTCAGCCAACAGCCGGTCGACGTCGGCCGGGTTACGGACGAACGACAAGTCCACCAGGTCGGCCAGTTCGATCACGGCGGCGAGATCGCTGACATCACGGTCGGTGATCGCCGAGATCGGCAAGTCGGTGTCGGGCATGTTGATGCCCTTGCCCGCCTTCAGTCGGGCCTCCCCTTGCTCCGGGCGGTCGATGCGCACGGTGAGCACGTCGCGAGCGACGGACACGACGCGGCCGCCGATCTTGCCGTCGTCGAAGTAAACGGCGTCCCCCGCCCGGGCATGGTCGAAAGCCTCGGGCAGCGTGCAACCGATGCGTGCGACGGGTTGACCACCGCCAACGGGCGCCGGTGAACAGTCGCGGGTCAGTTGCAGAAGGCTTCCGGCGCGCACCACCAAGCTCTGCTCCGCTTCGGCGAGCGGAGCCACCCGCGCCGATTCGTCTTCGGTGGTCAGCACCGTCCCCGTCACCAGGTAGGTGGTCTGCTGCGTCGTCACGACGAAGCCACGTCCCGTGGGCTCGGTGCCGTCGTTGAGCACGAGGCGCCGTTGGGACCCTCGCGCGTCCCGGAGCACCAGCATGTCGCCCGGACGGCGGCCGGCGAGCCACCGCACCGGCACCGTGAACACGGTCATGCCCGGTTCCGGCGGGTTGGCGGGTTCTTCGATCGAGGTCATCCACGCCCGCGCCGGTGCGACGACCCGGCCGAGCTGATCTCGTCGTGGTCGAAGCTTGACCACCCGGGGTCCCGGCTCGAGCGGCCCGGTGCGCAGCTTCGGCCCGGCCAGATCCATCGCGACCAGACACGTGGTGCCGGCCTCCGCGGCCGCGTCCCGGACGTGGCCGACCATGGCTCGCCATGCATCTGCATCGTCGTGGGCGCAGTTGATCCGCGCGATGTTCATGCCGCGCCGCACCAATTCGCGTACCAGGTCAGGGTCGGTTGCGGCCTGCGTCGGCAGCGTGACCATGATGCGCGTCATCCGATGCGCCGGCCGGGGCCCCAGCAGCTCGACGCTGTGTTGGCGCAGGATCTTCGGCCCCAGCTCGATGGGGACCGCGGACGGCGCTGGCGGCTGCCAACCCCCGTCCGCCATGGCCACGATGGCCGCGCGGACCGCGGCGAGCGTGGCCTGGACGTGGGCTTCGCTGCGACCCAGCGACGACAGGCCGAACTCCGCGAGGCCGGACTGAAGTTCGCGCAGGTCGAATTGGCGGATCGCCCAGTAGTGCAACAGGTTTCGTGCGCTCGCGCGGTGCTCCGGCGCAATGGCCGGCAGCCACCGCGCCCAGGAGATCTCCGCCTCCCGCAGGCTTGCCAGCAGGCCGTCGATCTGCGCCAGCAGGGCCGCCAGCCGCCGACGGACCTCGGGTTCGCCGGCGTCGGGCGGGGCCGGGTGCGCAGCATCGACCATGCGCTCAGCAGACAAGACAACTCCCAGCTCGGCGGCCCACGGCCACATAGTGTTAACGTTCGCGTAACGCGTAGGGCGCGAATCATCAAGGTACACAGCGAATTTACTCGCCGGCTGCGGGTCAACACAGGGGAATAGGTCCCTTGATGGGGCCGCGGTGGGGGTAAGCGGCCGTGAGGTGTTGGCTATCCGACCGTGATCGCCGCCAGGCCACGTCCCACCCGGTCGGGCAGGGATCCGCCATGGCTGAGCCAATCGTCGAGGGCGATGCGCACGGCCGCCATCGCCAGCGCGCCGATCAGGCGGGGCCTGGGGTCCTGCGGGGCCAATCGCGGCAGTCGCGGCGCGATCAGATCGGCGATCGCCAGCTCGTACCGAACGTAGATGTGCAGCGTCCAGGCGTCCAATGTGTCGGAAGACCTTGTCAGGACGGCCAATTCGCGAATCTGGTCCTCGATGTCGGCGAACCCGCCCGCGAGCTCGGAGAAGGCGCCGACGACCGCATCGGTGGCGCTCAGGCGCGCAGGCTGGGCCGCCAGGGCGTCGGTGATCCGGTTGAGCCAATGGACGGTCATGCCCTCGGCGACGGCGTCTTCCTTGGAGTTGAAATAGCGAAAGAAGGTCGCGCGCCCGATGTCGGCCTCGTCGGCGATCCGGTCCACCGTGGTGCCGGCCAAGCCGCGATCGGCTACCAGCTGAGCCGCGGCGCCGGCGATCCGCTGGCGCATCGCCGTTCGCTTGCGTTCGGCCAACGATGCCGTGGCAGCCATTCCCCCACCTTTTCCGCAAATCACGTCCAAGTCGTTAGACATAGTCTTAGCATGAGACGATGTCTCAAGACACCGATTCGTCCGATCAGCCCGGTTCGAAGGCGCGGGCCGCGTGGCAGTTCGTCCAGCAGATGGTCGCCGACGTCACCAAGATCCTCACCGAGGACGCCGAGTCCGAGCGGGAGCTGCTGGAAGGGCTGCGGGTGATCGCCCGCGTCTCGTCGCTGTGTGCACAGATGTCGGTCGAGTCCGATGCCGACCGGCCCACCTTCTTCGATATGTGTTCGGCGAACCGGATGGTCGGCGGCCCCAATCCGGACGGCAACTACTACCTGGCGATGATCCGTGGCGACCGGAGCTACCGGATCACCGGCTCCCGGGGCACCAGCGCCTACCTCGGGTTGCAGATCCTGGCCGGGACGGGGCTCACGCCGCGGCGCATGGCCGGGTATGTCAGCGACGTCGACTTGGCCTTGGCCTCAGGCGAATTCGCGGTCGTGCTGTCCGCGGATCAACCCTCCGAACTCGCCGGCGCCCAGTGGGTGCGCATCCCCGACGACGCCTCATCCGTGGTGGTCCGCGAGTACATCGGCGACCGTGCGCAAGAGGAACTCGCCACCCTGCGCATCGAGGCGCTCGACCCCGCCCCGCTGGTCCCGCTGACCGACGCCGAGCTCGCAGATCAGTTCACCGCGATGGCCTGGTCACTGATGAAGTTGACGACGCTGCACCGCACCATCAAGCCGGAACTGCTCGACATGCCCAACACCTTGCTGACCGCCGAGGCCGCCAACCTGGGCGCCGCGGACACCACCCCGGACAACCTGTACATGATCGGGACCTTCCGGCTGGAGCCCGACGAGGCCCTGGTCCTCGACATCGCCCCACCCGACACCCGGTACTGGAACGTCACCCTGGAAAGCATCTGGCACGAGTGCCTCGAGCCGCGGGCCCGGCAGAGCTCGGTCACCAACCGTGGCGTGGCCCCCGAAGGCGACGGCCGGGTACGGATCGCCATCTCCGCGAACGACTTCGGGTTGGGCCACTGGCTCGACACCGGTGGCCGGCATCGGGGGTTCGTCGTCCTGCGCTGGCTGGACAACCCCAGCCCGCCCGACGTGAAGGTGTCGGTGCGCCGATGCGAGGAGGCCGTATGACACTGCAGGATCGATTCGCCCCCGAGCGGCTGATTGCCGCCGCCTGCGAGGAGGTCGGCAGCGACGACTTCGGCGCCGAGGGCTGGCGGCCCGGGCTGCACCGCCTCACCGACGGGCTGATCAACGACGCGCGACTGTCGGACATCGGGGTGGAGATCGCGCACCTCGACATCATGCGGGCCCTGAAGAACCGCCTCGGTGTGATCGCCTGGCGCAAAGAGCATCCCGAGATCGCCGCCAAACCGGTCACGGCGCCGATCTTCATCGTCGGCCAGCCACGCACCGGGACCACGATCCTCTATGACCTGCTCGCCCAGGATCCCGCGCTGCGCGCCCCGCTGACATGGGAGGTCGACGAACCCTGCCCCGTTCCACAACCGGAGACCTATCACGACGATCCGCGGATCGCGCAGGCGCAGGCCAGCATCGAAATGTCCGAGCAGATCATGCCGGGGTTCCTGGCCTTTCATCCGATGGGCGCGCTCGTCGGGCAGGAGTGTGTGCGCATCACGGCCGGCGAGTTCGTCAGCATGATCTTTTCGGTGCAGTACCGCCTGCCGGGTTACTACCGTTGGCTGCTCTACGAGGCGGACCACGCGGGCGCATACCGATATCACCGAATCTTCCTGCAGCACTTGCAATCCGGCGTAGCCGGTCAGTGGTTGCTGAAGTCGCCCGCGCACCTGTGGCAGCTGGACACGCTGCTGGCCGAATACCCCGACGCGCTGATCGTGCAGACGCACCGCGATCCGCTCAACGTCATCTCGTCGATCGCGGCCCTCACCCACCACCTGCGCCGGATGTGCAGCGACGAATCGAGCATCGCCGAGTGTGCGGCGCAGTCCTACGAGGAGATCGTCGTCGGCCTGGAGCGCGAGATGGCCCTGCGGGACAGCGGCGCCGTGCCGGCCGACCGCGTGATCGACGTGCAATACACCGACTTCATCACCGACCCATGGACCACGATCAAGGACATCTACCAACGGCTCGACCGCGAGCTGCGCCCCGACGCCGAGCAGCAGATGCGCGAGTTTCTCGCCGCCCACCCCGGCGATGGGGGCCGCGGCCGCTACACCTGGTCGGACACCGGCCTGCAGGCGGGCGAGGTGCGCGAGCGGGTGCGCGCCTATCAGGACCGCTACGCGGTGCCGACCGAAAACCTGCGGTGAGCCGGGTCGCAGCGAACACCGTTGCGACGCTTGAGGTCTCCAACCGGGTAGGATCGCCGCAAAGCGACGGGAGCGGCCATGGACGAGGACTGCCTGAAGCTCACCACCTACTTGGCCGAGCGCCGGCGGACCGACGCGGGCTTTGTCTCCGACGTGCTGCTCGACCTGTACGGCCGGCACCGCATCGCCTGTGGCGTGGTGCTGCGCGGCGCCGGTGGTTTCGGTACCGGTCGCTACCTGAGGACCGACGAGTCGCTGACCTTGTCCGAGGATCCGCCCGTCGCGATCGTGGCGGTCGACACCAGGGCGAAGATCGAGGCCCTGCTCGACCCGGTGCTCGCCATCAAGCAGCGCGGCCTGGTCACCCTCGAGCGGGCGCGGCTGCTGCGCGGCGGCGGGTCCTTCCCGGGGCCGCTGGAACTCCCCGAGGAATTGCGCGAAGCCGTCAAGCTGACCGTGTACGTCGGCCGCAAGGAACGCGTCAACGGCACCCCGGCCTACGTCGCCGTCTGCGACCTCCTGCATCGGCGCCGGATCGCCGGCGCCTCGGTGCTGTTGGGGGTCGACGGCGTCAGCCACGGGCAGCGGCATCGCGCCCGCTTCTTCGGTCGCAACGCCAACGTGCCGATGATGATCGTGGCCGTCGGATCCGGTGAGCGCATCGCGGGCGTGCTGCCGGAGCTCGCCGGGCTGCTTCGTGAGCCGATGTTCACGCTGGAGCGGGTCCGGGTGTGCAAACGCGACGGCGAACTGCTGGAGCGGCCGCACGCGCTGCCCGGGGTCGACGAACGCGGTTTGTCGCTCTTCCAGAAACTGACCGTCTACACATCCGAGTCGGCCTTGGTCGACGGGGTGCCCATTCACCGCGCGATCGTGCAGCAGCTGTGTCAGCGCGACGCGCCCGACGGCGCGACGGTGCTGCGTGGCATCTGGGGATATCACGGAGACCATCGGCCGCACGGCGACAAGTTTCTCTCGCTGCGTCGGCGCGTCCCCGTGGTGACCATCCTCGTCGACACCCCGGCCCACATCGCCGAATCCTTCGACGTGGTCGACGAATTGACCCGCGACGACGGGCTGGTGACGAGCGAGATGGTGCCCGCCGTGGTGTCAGACGAACACGACGCCGGCGACGGGCCGCCGCGCATGGCCCGCCACCGCTACTAGCGATCGCGAGCGCCGCGGACCGAGCGGACGCGGGTCGCACCGCGATTAGGTCAGCCGGCGACCGAGGCCTCGTAGATGGACTGGATCGCCTTGTCCAGCGTGGCGTTGAACTGCTCGTCGGACTGGTCGACCGCGAGCCCCTCGGTGAGGGCGCGGCTGAAGCTGGCGATCAACCCGGTGTTCTTCGCCAGCAGCTCGTTGGCTTCCTCGCGGGAGTAGCCACCGGAAAGGGCGACCACCCGCATCACCTTCGGGTGCTCGATCAGGGGGCGGTAGAAGTTGACCTCGGTGGGCAGACTCAGCTTGAGCATCACGCGCTGACCCTCGGGCACGTTCTCAAGTTGCTTGGTGATCTCGTCGCGCAGGATGCCTTCGGCCTCCGCCTTGTCCGAGATCGAGATGGTGACCTCCGGTTCGATGATGGGCACCAGACCGTGCGAGAGCACCTGGTGGGCCAGTTCGAATTGTTGGGCCACCACGGCGGCGATGCCCCCCGCGTTGGCGCCCCCGATCACCGACCGTTCCTTGGTGCCGAAGACGCCCTTGCCCACGGCGCGCTCGAGCAACTCGTCCAGCCCCGGGATCGGCTTCATCAGCTGCACGTCATCCGACGCCTCGGCCAGGCCCTTGTCGATCTTCAGGATGGGCACCACGCCCTTGGTCTCCCACAGGTAGGTGGTCGACGGCTTGCCCTCGATCTCGCGGTCCATGGTCTGCTCGAACAGGATCGCGGCCAGCACGCGGTCGCCGTTGAATACGGGCGACGTGATGATCCGCGACCGCATCTGGTGGATGAGGTCGAACATCTCCTCCTCGGAGGAGTACGCGTCGTCCTGGATGCCGTAGAGGCGCAGCGCCTTGGGCGTCGAGCCGCCGCTCTGGTCGAGCGCCGCGATGAATCCCTTCCCCGACGCCATCCGGTCCGCTTGCTTCTCGTTTGGCATGGAAGTTCCCCACTCCTTCGTGGTCCCGTACGGTCACGGCCGCCGCGGTGCTCGCGCCCTGCAAATAATCGTGCCGATCATATTCGGCCGATCAAAGTCCCAGAAGGCAGGCCGTCACAGGTCGGCTTGGTCTGGCTGCGCGGCGGCGGGTCTGACGCGCCACAGCGCCATGCGATCGAGGAGTCGGTCGCGCAGAACGAGCGTGTGGAAGAGGACCGCGCACATGTGGGCGGTAAACGCTGCGAACAGCAGGAACGCGAACGCGCCATGGCATTCGCGGAGAACCGCGAAGACATCGATGCTGTGCGGCGCGATGCCGGGCAGCCGCAACGGCCCCACCAGGGTGACGGGGAACCGTGCCGCCGACAGCATCGCCCACCCGGTCAGTGGCTGCACCAGCAGCAGGGCGTAGAGCAGGCGCTCCGACCACGTCGCGATGCGCCGTTCCGCGCCGCTCATCGTGGCCAGGAAGGGTGGGGGCCGGTGCCTGAGCCGATTCGCCAGCCGGACCACCGCGAAGATCAGGATCAGCACTCCCAGGGGCCGATGGATGGCCAGCAGCAGCGGGTAGTAGCTCAGCGCCGCGACCATGGTGACGCCGATCAGCAGTTGCGCGATGACCATCGGCGCCATCAGCCAGTGCAACAGGCGGGACGGCAGCGCGAACCGGGCCGCGGCGGTGCCGGCCGTCACCGCAGCACCCGGGAGACGTCGACTTCGCTGGGCGTCTTGGGCTCCTCGGCGCGACGGGTGAACGAGCGGGCGTAGACGGCCGACCTTGCGGCCAGCAGTGGGTCGTCGGAGGCGGCGATGCCATCCGGCAGGACCAGGGGGTCGAAGTTGATGTCGCGGGCGTTGCCCGGCGCTTCGGTCTGCACGCCCGTGACGGTGATGGTGCCGGCCTCGATGCTGCGACGGGCCGACGGCCAGGGCTTCGAGGCGTCGTGCGTGGGATCGCCCGGCTCGCCGATCGTGAGCACGAGCCGCCAACTCAGCGGGCGCTGCGCGAGCGCGCGGATGAGGTCGTCGAACAGGTAGTCCTTGCCGGCCGCCGCCGGGACGGCCGCCGTTTCCTGGGGAACGGCGGACCAGCGCACGGGGACGGTCGCGCCGGCGCCGTTGGTGAATCGAAACGCGTTCAACCCGTGATACGTGCTGTCGGCGAACCCAGCACTCGGCGGCGCACCCTTGATGACCTTCATGGCAGCGACCGTCTCCGGATGGCGGTCGAGGAAGGCGGCCATCTTCGCGGGGTCGGGCTTGCCCGTCTCGGGCACAGGCTTGGACGCGAGCAGCCGGTCGTAGAACCCCTGCGGAGTGCTGTCCGGGAAGACGGGGATGTTGATCATCGCGGTGCGCCATTGCTCGCCGTCGGGACCCTGGAAAAGCAGGCCCAACCCCCGGACCGTGGTCGGCATGTCAGGCTGATCCGGCAGACCGCCCGACAGGGAAAACCGGCCGATCACCGGCACGCTCCCCGGCCGGAAAATCCCGGCCCGGCAGACCGCCGCCCCCGCCCCCGTGCTGGCAAACGTTCCGAACGCGCTGAGCCCCTTCGCGTGGTTGCGCCGAAAACCCTCGTGACGCCCGTAGACATGCTCGAAGCGGTCGGTGAACCGGGGCGGCGTCAGCGCGCCGGGCCGCAGCCAGCCGCCCGCGTAGGCGAACCCACCGACGTCGACCGCGGCGATGCCGGCCACCGCTCCCATGCCCAGCAATGCGCTCCGCCGGGTCAGGGCTTCGGCGAGGGACCGGGTGCGCTCGACATCGCCGGGCGGGTCGTTCTGCGGGCCTTCGTGATCACCGGGCTCCACGGCCACCGCCCTTCCGCGTTTCTGCAGGCCACACGGCCCAGGCTGGACACGAATCCGGTGCAGGCAATTCACGCATGGGCCGAACGCGCGCGCAACTTTTGCGATGACCGTCGCACACACTCACAGGACGGCGCGGGGGTGTCATTCGTTCACTCGTTTTGGGGGTGGTTCGCGAAGTGACATACCATCTACTGAGAACTTGCGGCTGCATCTGTGGCTAGCAGCGCAGATCGATGGAGTGTGTCTCCTCCGACGGGCAAGCGCTTTCCGTGGGGTTGAACCAGCAGCCCCCGGGCTGGCAGTGGCTGTTTTGAGAGCTAACGGGTCCCGCGCGGGACCGAATGTGAGTGAATAGACCATGGGCGAACTAACCGGTGATCCAATAGACCCGACCGCTTTTTCAGTGGGAAAACAACAGGTAGAACAGGCGGTCGTCCTCACCGTCTCGGGCGAGGTGGACATGCTCAGCTCACCGCATCTGGCCGAGGCGATCCAGACCGCGATGGCGACCAAACCCGCCGCGCTGATCGTTGACCTGTCGAAAGTGGACTTCCTGGCGTCCGCCGGGATGACAGTGTTGGTCACGGCGCAGGCCGAGACCGAGCCGCCCACGCAATTCGCGGTCGTCGCCAACGGCTCGGCGACCAGCAGGCCGATCAAATTGATGGGAATCGACAGCGTGCTCTCGCTCTACAGCTCGCTCGACGACGCGCTGAGCGGCATCGCTGGTGGGTGAACCTCGAGATGGGGGCACAACTGGAGACGATGGGGCGCTCTGATCAGTCGCATGACGTGTCACAGACCGACGACCGGTCCCGCTTCGCGCGGAATCGCGTGGCTGCCGACCCGCGCAGCGCGGCTCGGACCCGAGCCGAGTTCGGCCTCTGGCTCGAGACGCATTTCACCCTCAGTTCCGACCGGTTCAGCGACGTCCTGCTGGCGGTGAACGAAGCCATCGCCAACGCCGCGGAATTCGCCTATTGCAACGCCTCGCAGCCCGGGACGCTCGACGTGAGCGCGGCCTATGACCGCCGGTCCGACACCCTGGCGGTGTCCGTCGGCGATCGCGGGCGATGGCGCCACAAAATTCCGGCTCCCCAGCAGCAGCTCCGGGGACGCGGCATCCCATTGATGGAGGTCCTCGCGGACCAAGTGACCATCGACCGCACACCCCACGGCACCCGCGTCACGATGACGTGGACCGACCTCACGGGACGGCCCGACGCTTCGTAACTACGTCGCTTGCGCCAGGACTTGCTGAATGCGGTCCTCGCGCGGCAGGACCGGACCGTCGTCGAGGGATTCGTCGATACCGAGCTCGGCGAGGCCGGCTCTGGTCAGCAACGAGGTGCCGTACGCGGCGAGAACCAGCTTCTGATCCTCGCTGTGCCCCTCCTCGACGAGCATCGCCCCAATGAGGCAGATGACGGCCATCTTGTAGGCGTTGAAGGCGCGGTACCACTCGCGGTTCTGCAGCCTGATACCGCTGGTCCGCTCGTAGTGGGCGAGCAGGGCGTCGATCGGGAGCGCGGCGGGATGGCTGTTGATGCCGACGGGCTGCGCCCACAGCATCTCCAGCCAGCCGATGTCGGTCAGCGGATCGCCGACCGTGCTCATCTCCCAGTCGAATACAGCGCTCACCTCGCCGCCGGTGAAGCCGAAGTTGCCCGGTTTGGCATCCCCGTGCACCAGCGTGACCGTCGGGCAGGGCGCCGGCCGGCTCTCCCGCAGCCCCCGGTGAAGCCGTTCGAGGGCGGGCAGGCAACCACGCTTGACCCGGTCCATCTCCGCGGCCCAGTGGTCGAGTTCTCGCTCGAGGTGCGTCCCGCCGTCGTCGAGCGAATCGAGCCCGGTCCGGGCGAGGTCGACGGCATGGATGGCGGCGAGTTGCTCGACCAGGCTCCGGCACATCCGCACCACGGTCTCGTCCGCGACGCCGGCGGGCGCCTGCATCTCGTACACGTCGCCGGCGACGCGTTCCATCACAAAGAAGGGCCGGCCCAACACCTCGCCGGTCTCTTCCAGCCACAGCGCCCGCGGCACGCGGACCCCGGTGTCCTGGAGTGCGGACAGGATGCGGAACTGGCGCGGGAGGTCGTAAGGCTCCAGCAGCGCGGGCGGCCTGGGCCGCAGCCGCAGCACCAGGTCTTGGCGTGCCCGCCGATCGCCGTGGCCGGTGACCACGGTCAGCATCAGCATCTCGGCCGAATGGCCGAAGCTCACCCGGTCCAGGCCCTCGACGCGGACATCGTCGGAGTCGGGCAGTCGGGTGCGAAGCCAGCCCTTCAGCCGCGCCCCGAAGTCGGCGGCCACGGTCACTGGCGAGCCCCTTGGGCCGGCAGGCGCTCGACCGGCGTCCTGTCCTGGGTGAACGCCGACATGTCCATCGCCGTCCAATTCGGATACCGCCGGTAACCGGCACCGCCGAGCAGTAATTCGAATACGCCCCAACCGGTGTGGCCGTCCCGCTCGAAGCGCATCAGCTGGTCAAGGGCCATCGACTTACCCTCCGTCTCGACAAGCTGTTCGGAATTGCCACTGTCCCAATGGAAATGGATGAAGTAAGCCCCGGCGCCGAGGTCCTCGTACTGGCAGTGCGCCATCGGCAGCCCGTAGTAGGCGTTGACGTCTTGATGCGGCGCGTCGGCGATGACTCGATGGGTCTCGCCGTCCTCGTCGGTGAAGACCAGCACCGCGCGGGCGGGCCGCTTGCGTGCGCCGTCGAACTCGACGTCGTGTTCGATCTTGACGAACCGCTTTGACAGGGTTCCATCCGCATAGGTGATGCCACCGTCGACGTATTGCACTGTCCCGTCGGCTGTTTCGATGACCCACGCCTCGATCGCGTGGTCGTCGAAGCCCGCGTCGAGCCACAGCCAGAAGTCGATCCTGTCGGACACCCGCACGCCGAAGGTGCGGTCGCGACCGCCGTGAAACCCGTCGACGCTGATCCGCTCGCCGTCGATCCGCACCCAGCCGCTCCACCGGCCCGGTTCCTTCATGTGATACATATCGGCGAGCACCCGACCGTCGTCGCCCATCACCTTCATGGGCAGCAACTCCCACATCGGCGCGCTGGGTTTGTAGTAAAGCTCCCACTCGATCCCCGAACCATTGGGTTCCACGTCAAGCCGCCACTTCTTCAGGGGCTCAACGCAAGTCCAGCGCATCGGGCCGGCACTGAGCTCAGTTCGATCGCCGCCCGCGATGGGCTTACCCGCCAACAGATCCCAGTGCCGGCCGTCGGCGAGACTCACCTTGACATAGCCCAGCCCACTGCCGGTGTTCGGATTGTTGCCGTAACCGCTGGCCAACAACATGGTGCCGTCGGGCGACGCCGCGAAGAAGTAACAGCGATCCGACCACGTCGGGTCGCTGTCGTGTACCGCGTCGAACGTCGTCGGAAGCTGGTGCGTGAACGACTCGTCGGCGGCGGAGTACACCATGGCTGTCCTCTCGAGCGATTTGGTTGATTCGCAACGGAATTCGTTGTGCTACGCGGCGCATCCCGTAACATCTGCGCCATGGAGCCGAGCCGCCGGTGGGGCGACGACCGCGCGATCCTCGATGACGAGGAGGCCCGCAGGCGCATCCTGGACGCCGCCGGCCGCTGCATCGTGCAACGCGGCAACACCCAGTTCCGGATGGGTGAGGTGGCCGACGAGGCCGGAGTGTCGCGGTCCACGGTGTACCGGTACTTCCCGGGACGTGACGATGTCCTGCTGGGCCTGATCCTGAAGCGGGTCGACCACGCGCTCGGCGCGTTGGTGCGCTCGCTGGCCGCCCCCGACGATCCCGTGCGGTCGGTGCCGGAGATGGTGCTGGCCCGCGTCGAGTCGGTAGACGGCGATCCCCTGAACGAGGCGCTGTTCGCCGCCGAGAGCACTGCGGTGGCGACGGCCCTCGAGAAGGGGTCGGAGCCCATCGTGGAGACCCTGTTGCGGCATTACCAACCGCTGCTGGATCGGTGGAAGTCCGCCGGCCGCCTGCACGCCGACCTCGATCCGCGGTCGGTGGTGCAGTGGCTGCACGCCACCACGCTGTTTCTGCTGGCGCCCTCGTGGCGGTACCGCACGACCGCCGACAAACGCCGGTTCGTCGAGCAGTTCGTGGTGCGAGCCCTGGTACCACAGATCAGACAATAACTAAGTATTGTCTGATGTCGAGACGTTCAAGTATTTTTGTCTGACCCCGTGCCGCGATGTCCCACGGCTCGCGGCGCGGGTGACACATCCCCCACTGAGGAACGACCGCGATGAACAACCCCGTGACGCAGGCGCTATCGGTTGCCGGCCTGGCCGCGCACCTCGGCCGTGGCATGGGCCGGGTGGCCACCGACGCGGTGGTGGGTGGTCGGGTCGGGCTCCCCCGCCGGGCGCAGGACATCGACGCGGCGGTGCTGTCGAGGATCATGGGCACCGCCGTCAGATCGGTCCGGCTTCTGGGCAGCGACGCGGGCACGTCGGCGCGGGCACGGCTGGTGTTGACGGGGAAGAACGTCCCCGACTCGGTGTTCGTCAAGCTCGCGGCGACGACCGCGGCGACCCGGTTGATGGGCGAGCTGGGCCGACTCGGGCACACGGAGGTGAGGTTCTACCGTCAGCTCGCCCCGCAGGTCGTCGGCGCCCCGTATTCCTACGGGTCCGCGTTCGATTCGTGGACCGGACGCTACCTGGTGGTGCTGGAAGACCTCCCGGTCGAGTCGTGCGAGTTCCCCGACACCTTGCATCCCCTTTCGCCCGACCAGGCCAGCCTGATCGTCGAGCTGCTCGCCGACCTGCACGCCACCTTCTGGGAGCGACTGCCCCGGGACGGGCGCGGTCCATTGGGCTGGCTCTACACGCCGTCCGGCGACGTCACTTCCCTGCTGACCGGCTCGCTGATGCACGCCTCGATCAAGCGCCTCGCCGACCGCACCGAGATCCCCGTCGAGAACGGCCGTTTCATCGCCGACAATTACCGCGCGGTCGCCGCTCTCATCGACACTCCCCCGCACACCGTCATGCACGGCGACGCCCACCCCGGCAACATGTACTTCCACGGCGGCAAGGCCGGGCTGCTGGACTGGCAGGCGGTGCGGCGCGGGCACCCGTCGCGCGAGCTCGCCTACACGCTGATCACCAGCCTCGACCCCGAGGACCGCCGAGCGACCCAGCGCGAGCTGCTCGACGACTACCGCCGTGCCCTCGCGGCGGCCGGTGGCCCGACCCTGGACCGCGATGACCTGTGGCTGCGGTTCCGCCAGGCAGCGCTGTACGCCTACGTGGCCCCCCTGATCACCGCGGGAATGGGCGGCATGCAGGTCGAAGACGTCGCCATGGAAGGGCTGCGGCGCGGTGTCGTGGCCCTCGACGATCTGGAGACGGTCTCGGCGCTGAAGAGTTCGCTCTGACAGAAAGATCGCCCGAACCTATTGCGATGCCCGCCGCAAGAGTTACGCTACTAGCCGTAGCGTAATGCTGCCAGTCTCGTTCGCGCCTGTTGCCCGTTCCGGCAAGGAGAGTCACATGTTCGACCTGAAGATCGTTGGTGGCACCGTCGTCGACGGCACCGGCGCGGAGCGCTATCACGCCGACATCGGCATCAAGGACGGCAAAATCGTCGACGTCGTCCGCCGCGGCGCCGACGACCCGGCGCTGGGCGGGGAAGCCGCCGAAACCATCGACGCCACGGGGCATGTGGTGGCCCCCGGCTTCGTCGACATCCACACCCACTACGACGGCCAGGTGAGCTGGGATGGCCTGCTCGAGCCGTCCAGCGGTCACGGCGTCACCACCATCGTGACCGGCAACTGCGGCGTGGGCTTCGCCCCGGTGCGGCCCGGCACCGAGCAGTGGCTGATCGAGTTGATGGAGGGCGTCGAGGACATCCCCGGCACCGCGCTGACCGAGGGCATCACCTGGGGCTGGGAGACCTATCCCGAATACCTCGACGCGATCGGCAAGCAGAAGTTCTCCATTGACGTGGGCAGCCAAGTCGCGCACGGCGCCATCCGCGCCTACGCGATGGGCGAGCGCGGGGCCCGCAACGAACCAGCGACGCCCGACGACATCGAGGCGATGGGCCGGCTGGTCCGGGAGGCGATCGAGGCCGGCGCTCTGGGGTTTTCGACGTCGCGCACGATGGGGCACCGCGCCATGGACGGTGAACCGGTGCCCGGTACGTTCGCCGCCGAGGATGAGCTGTTCGGGCTCGGGCGGGCCATGGCCGCCGGTGGTCAGGCCGTCTTCGAGCTGGCGCCGCAAGGCTCCGCGGGCGAGGACATCGTCGCGCCCAAGAAAGAACTGGACTGGATGCGCCGGTTGAGCGCTGAGATCGACAGGCCGGTGTCCTTCGCGCTGATCCAGGTCGACGCCGATCCCAACCTGTGGCGCGAGATGCTCGACCTGTCCGCCGACGCGCACGCCGAGGGCGCCCGCCTCTACCCGCAGGTCGCGGCCCGACCGTTCGGGATGATGATCGGGTTCCAGGGTCATCACGGCTTCAGCCACCGGCCCACCTACCGCCGGCTGGCGGCCGAATGCAGCCGCGAAGAACTCGCGCAGCGCCTGGCCGACCCGGCGGTGAAGGCCGCCATCCTGGCCGATGAGGACCTGCCCGCCGACCCGACGCTGTTGTTCGACGGGA
The DNA here is from genome assembly GCF_001667735.1 of Mycobacterium sp. E183. Taxonomy (GTDB): domain Bacteria; phylum Actinomycetota; class Actinomycetes; order Mycobacteriales; family Mycobacteriaceae; genus Mycobacterium. The sequence goes on along the minus strand of NZ_LZJN01000034.1, from coordinate 5,004 downwards.
TGTTCGCCCTGGTGCAGCATTCGCTCAAGCGGCTGTACGCGCTGGGCGATCCGCCCGATTACGAGCCCACCCCCGAACGCACCGTCGCCGCCATCGCTGCGGCCCGCGGCGAGGACCCGTTGTCCACGCTCTACGACCTCATGCTCGAGCGGAACGCGACCGCCATGCTGATGCTGCCACTGTTCAACTACGCCGACGGCAATTGCGACGCGATCCGGGAAATGCTGCTGCACCCGGCCGGTGTGCTCGGGCTTTCCGATGGCGGCGCCCACTGCGGGATGATCTGCGACGCTTCGTATCCCACGTTCCTGCTGACCCATTGGGCCCGCGACCGGCGCCGGGGCGACAAGCTGTCGCTGGAGTACGTGATCCGTAAGCAATCGCGCGACACGGCCCACCTGTTCGGCCTCACCGACCGCGGCACCATCGAGAAGGGCAAGAAGGCCGACATCAACGTCATCGACATGGACGCCCTGACGCTGCACCCCGCGGCGATGGCCTTCGACCTGCCGGCCGGCGGCAACCGGATCCTGCAGGGAGCCAGCGGTTACGCCGCCACGATCGTCAGCGGGACCGTGACGCGGCGCCACGACGTCGACACCGGGGCGCGCCCCGGCCGTTTGGTGCGGGGAGCGCGTTAGGGCCCGCGCATGAACGCGCCCGCCGGCAACCAGACCCGCACCTGCCCCCCTTCTGGAGAGGACGCGATCGGCACCCCGCCGGAGAGCCCCACCCTGGTGCCGGCGCAGCGGTACTACTCGCCGGAGTTCGCCGCGCTCGAGGTCGCGCGAATGTGGCCGAAGGTCTGGCAGCTCGCGTGCATGGTGGACCACGTCGCCGAGCCCGGCGACTACTTCGAGTACCGGTGCGGACCGTACGGGGTGCTGATCGTTCGCGACGGCGACGGCGTGCTGCGCGCCTTTCAGAACGCGTGCCGCCACCGCGGCAACTCGGTGTGTGTGGGCTCGGGCTCCGGGCTGCGGGAGCTCAAGTGCGGCTATCACGGGTGGACCTGGGACCTGGCCGGCACGCTCAAGCGGGTGCCCAACCGCAAGGGCTTCGGGTCACTCAAGATGTCGGACTTCCCTCTGGTGCCGGTCCGGGTGGACAGCTGGGCCGGACTGGTCTTCGTCAACCTCGACCTCGGTGCGATGCCGCTCCTCGAGTATCTGGAGGCGGTGCCCGACGACATCGCCTGGTGCCGGCTGAGCGACTTCCGTTGCTACGCGACACTGACCGTCGAGGTCGACGCCAACTGGAAGACGATCGCCGACGGCTACAGCGAGACCTACCACATTCAGACGCTGCACCCCGAGTTGCTGCGCTGCGTCGACGACATTCATGCGCCCCAACAGATCTGGGGTCACACCGGCAAATCCGACCAACCCTACGGCGTGCAGAGCCCCCGCTTCGAGGGCCGGCTCAGCGACGAAGAGGTCTGGGACGCTTATGTGTACACGCAGGGCGCGCTGATGGGCGCCGCCGAGCTCACGCCCTTTCCCGCCGGCGAACGCCGGCCCGGGCAGACGGTCCAGGACCTAATCGCCGAGCACACCCGGGCGTTTGCCGCCAGCCGCGGGGTAGACCTCGATTGGGCCGACACGGACCGGATCACCCGGCTGCACCAGTACAACGTCTTCCCCAACATGACGCTGCTGACCAACGCAGACCACCTCACCGTAATGTGCTCGCGGCCCGGCCCCGATCCGGATCATGGTGAGCTGGTGATGTTCTTGATGACCCGAATGCCGCCCGGCTCACCGCGCGCCAAGCCGACCGACGTCCGGGTGACCGCCGGCGAGGCCGAGCCCGGCGTGGTGCTGACGCAGGACATCCAGGTGCTCGCGGGCCTCCAGCGCGGCCTGCACCAACCGGGCTTCACTCACTTGGTGCTGTCCAGCGAGGAGCGGCGGGTCATCAATATGCATCGCAACCTGGAGCGCTATCTGGACCTATCCCAATCCGAGCGGATGAGTGGCGGCACGGCGAATCAATCGCCCACAACATAATCCGTGTAGACACGCCGTAATCGGTCCGATGCGATTTAGAATCCATCTCGTGATGACCCCGTCAAACCCGTGGGGGGACGACAGAGGGCAACTCGCGCATCAGCTGCAGATGCGATATGAACCACTCGCGCGAAGACGCGCGCGCCGAATGTGTCAGAACTTCGAACGCGTCGGTGTCCGAACGGCACCCGACCGTGTCCGGGAAATGCTGGCGGGGGCGCCCCTGGCGGCCCATGAAGTGATGGACGTCAATTTCGCGCTCATCGCTCTGCAGCTCGACCGTGAAACACGGGCCGCGCGGTACAAGCGGCTGAAGCGCCAAGGTGCCCGCTCACTGATTTTCGCCGGGCTGGTCCTGGTGGTGCTGAACCTTCTCATGTGCATGGCGTACGCCATGCTGAACCTGGCGGAGCAGGGCGCGCCTCTGTAGCGCTCAGCGCGGAACGACGATGCCGTTGTCGTAGGCGTACACGATCGCCGCCGCCCGATCCCGCAGATCGAGTTTTCCGAAAATTCGGCCGATATGGCTCTTGACCGTGACGCCGGAAATGCAGAGCTCGTCGGCGATCTCGCCGTTGGACAGACCCTTGCCCATCAACGTGAGCACGTCGAGCTCGCGAGTCGTCAATCCGCCGATCGCCGTGCCGCGCGGACCGGGAGCGGCTTTGCGGTACGTGGTGAGCACGCGCGCGGTGACCGCGGGATCCAGGTAGCTGTCGCCTCTGGCAACCGCGCGCACGGCGCGAATCAGTTCCTCGGCGGACGAGTCCTTGAGCACGAACCCGGCCGCCCCGGCGCGCAACGCCTCGGACAGCAACTCGTCCTCGTTGAAGGTGGTCAGGGCCAGGACCGGCGGCGTCCCCCCGAGCCGGCGCGTCGCCTCGATGCCGTCGACCCGGCGCATGCGCAGATCCATCACGATCACATCGGGTCGATGTGCTTCAACCGCGGCCGGCACCTCGTCACCGTCGGCGCATTCCGCGACGATGACGAAGCCGTCCTTGCGGCGCAAGATCCGGCGCAACCCCGACCGCACCAGGTCCTGGTCGTCGACGAGAAGGACGCTGATTTCGGGGATTTCCGCGATGTTCGGGATCACGCCTTGCACCACCACGGGCGCCATCCGGTGTCACCCTCGTGCAGCGGGATGTCGGCGCGCACCGACCATCCATCCTCGGTCGGCCCGGCGTCGATCGCCCCGCCCAGCAGCTCGACGCGCTGGCGCATGCCACGCAGGCCGCGGCCCTCGGCGGATTGCGGGGCCGCGATCGCCACCGGTAACCGGTTGTCGACTGTGATCCTCGCCGACGCGGACGAGACCGCCAGCGTCACCGCCGATTTCGAGTCGGGCGCGTGTTTGGCGATGTTCGCCAGCGATTCTTGCGCGATGCGGTACAGCGCCAGACCGACCGCCGCCGAGACGCGTTCGGTGGCTCCGTCGATGCTCAGCGTCACGTTTAGGCCGGCCCGCTGGAAGTCCGCGACCAGGACCCCCACATCGTCCATCCCGGGTTCGGGCGTCGTTTGGGCCGCCTTGGTCGGCGAGTTGTCCAGCAGTCCGACGGTGCGGCGGATGTCGGCCATCGCCTGCCGGCCCAGGCGCTCGGCCTGTTCGAGCGCCTCGACCGCGTCGTCGACGTCGCGGTCTTGCTGCAGTCCTCGGCGCGCACCGGTCACGTGCAGCAGGGTGATGCTCAGCGAGTGGGCGATCACGTCGTGCACCTCGCGGGCGATGCGACGCCGCTCATCGGCGGCGGCGTGCTCGGCCAACAGCTTCTGCGCCTCGATCTGTTCGGCCAGCAGCAGCCGTTGAGTCCGCATGATGTAGCCGAGCAGCCACCCCGCACCGACGAAACCCAGGTACAGCACCACCGCGTCCAAGCGGTGCAGCGCGGACGCGGCGAGCAGCATGGCCGCCGCCGAGGCGGCGGCCAACAGGCCACCCATGACGGAGGTCAGCGTCGTCACCGACAGCACCATCATCACCAGCAGCGCCGGAGCGAAATCGGCGTGGATGGGCGTCGAGGTTCCGAACAGAAGCATGGCCGTGGCCGTCGACCAGGTCGCCCACATCAGCAGCGGACTCAGCTTCATGTTGCGGAAGAAGAACAACAACGTGGGTGAGATCGACAACGCGAACGCGGCCACCGCGACGGGGAGGTCAGCGGTGGGCCGCTGCAGAATCGCGATCACCCCGCCCGCCACCTCGGTGGCGTCGACGGCTACGAACGACGCCCAGGTGATGCCGACCGGAATCAGCTCACTTCGTCGGCGAAACTGTTCGCGCAGGTATCCCGTTGCAGCACGCAACATCGTCCAATCGTAAAAGAGTGCGCCACCTGCGGACATCATGCCGTGGTCGGCAATCGCCTCCGCCCGTGGTAGGAGGCAAAGACTGCACTTCGGCACGACGCGCAAGGGGTCACCGTTTTCCTAGCGTTTCAGTCATGACATGGACACTGCTGCACGACCGAATGGCCTTCATGGCCGAAGTGATCAAAGCCGCCGAGGCCGACGCCGAGCGGGCGCTCGCGGTGGTCGCCGACTCACCCGAGATATCCCGGTTGTTCGGTGACGAGGAGGGCCTGCTGCTTTCGCTGGGACAGCGCTGGATGACCATGCTGGTGGCCAAGCTGGACCAGGCCGCGCACGAGGGCGTGGCTGCCGAACAGGTGCGGGCCGATCTCGAAACCGCCGAACCCGGGCTGCACGCACTGGTGCGGATCGGCTCCCGGCGGTCGCTGCGAGTGCGCTCGCTGACGCGCGGCGAGCATGTGGCGGTGGGTCTCTTCGGCGGACCGAGCGGCGATCGGCAGACCGTTGCATGACATTCCGGGACTGATCTCGCGATTCACCGCTCGGTACGCGGTCCTGATCGTCGGGCTGTGGGTCCTGGCGGCCGGTGCCGCCAACCTGGCCGTTCCCCAACTCGAGCGGGTGGTCGACTCACATGCCCGATCCTTCATGCCCACCAACGCGCCGAGTGCCGTCGCGG
>NZ_LZJN01000033.1 GCF_001667735.1 Mycobacterium sp. E183 | reverse complement strand
GCCCAGCCGCCGCCGGGCAGCCCCGCCACCGCCGGTCACCGAACTTCCGCTACCGCCGCCACCGTAGGTTCCTTCCGGAGAAGGCGGTGGCGCCGGGCTGGACGACGTGGTGGCCGGCGGCGCCGCGGGAGCATTGCTTGCCAAGGCGGACGCGCCCGCGCCGCCACCGAAGGTGAGCACCAATCCAAGTGTCGCGGCGCCCCCGATGAGCGCCAGTGCTTTTCGAGCTTTTGTCATGCCCGGTCGCATACCCCTTATTCCTATGGGCAATCAGGGGTTCGGCGAGTTAGCTGAGGGCGGGCAGCACCTTCTCGGTGAGCAACTGGACCGACTTCCAGGCCTCGTCCACCGGCATGCCACCAACCAGGGGGTGCAGCACGAGCGGGCCGTAATCGTCGGCGTCACGCACCTCCGCGATCAACTCGTCGGGGGTAAGGAAGCGGTACCGTCCCGACGCCCTGACCTCGTCCAGCGTCTGCACCCCGGGCAAATGCATGAGCGACCGCTGATCGGTCGACCAACCGCCGTAAGTGACTGCCTCCCAAAGGATGTGGTCACCGAGCTCCGCCCACGCGCGGTCGGGGTCCTCGTGCAGGAAGATCATCCCGCGGTTCACCGGGCCCGGCATGAGGATGAGCGGCGTCATGCCGGCCTCGGCACACAGCTCACGGTAGTAGGCGGCGATGTCGGGCAGGTGATCCGCCAGGCTGAGCGGCAGCCGGAAGCGGGCCGCCCGTCGCGCCGTGGCGCGCGCGCCGCCACCGACATACAGCGGTGGATGCGGTCGGGTCCAGGTGCCGGTGCAGATTCCCGCGTCGGCATCGGGGCCCGACCACACCGACAGCATCCGTTCGAGCAGGCTGTCCATCAGCGCGCCTCGGCGCGCGAAATCGGTCCTCATGACGTCATATTCGACCGTACGATAGCCGAGGCCCACCGTGGTGTGTAGGCGGCCGCGGCTCATGTTGTCGACCAGCGCGATGTCCTCAGCGAGCCGGACCGGATTCCACAGCGGGCCCAGCGCGCAATCCACGCTGGCGATCAGCGTCGAGGTCCGGGCCAAGAACATCGCGGCCGCCATGATGGGGTTGCAGCTCCAGCCGTGTCCGGTCGCGTGATGCTCGTCGACGCTGATCGAGGTGATGCCGTGCGCCTCGCCCCACTGCGCCAATTCGAGGGCGGCCGACAACAGCCTGCTCTGCGTGCGGGGTTCGCCGTGCGGGGAGGCGAAGTTGAAGCGCAGCACCGTTAGCAACACGTCACGCCTCCTGTGGGGCGGCCATCGACTGCAGGAAGGCGGGGAAGTCCGGGAACAGCGCCCGATCGACGATCTCGATGCGCGCCCCCGAAGAGTCTGTGTAGTAAGCGAATAGCCCGAGTTCGGATCCGGGCACGTCCGCCGTCATCTCGAGGGCGAAGCCGTTGGCCTCGAGCGCTTGGGCGCTCGCGGCGAGGTCGTCACTGAAATAGCCGAGGTGGTGAACCGCGTTGCCCGGCGCGGCCATCCATGGGGTCCCGGGCACCTCTTGCACCAATTCCAGGTGTGGGCTCTGCAGTGAGTAAACGATTGTGGACGTCAACTCGCGGACGCCGGTCGGCGTGCGGAACGGCAGGGTGTAGGTCATCGGGGCGATCCAGCGGTAGCCGGCCAGCGCGCTGAGCCGGGCCATGGCGGCGTCGAGGTCGGGGACGATGACGCCGGTGTGGTAGAAATCCTCGGGGCGCAGGGCACTTGTCATGTGTCTCCTCGGTTTTCAGACGCAGTCTGAGGCGGCGTCGACGACGAACACCGCGCCGCTGGTGTAGCTGCTCTGCTCGGTGCACAAGAAGGCGATGGTCGGGGCGATCTCGCCGACGGAACCGAAGCGGCGCAACGGGATGTGCGCCAGCTCGGACTCCACCAGTTCGGCCGAGCCCTGCATCGGTGCGGTCATCGGGGTGTCGATGGCGCCGGGCGCCACCGCGTTCACCCGAATCCCCTTACCGGCCCATTTGACCGCGAGGTTCCTGGTGACGCAGACGATCCCGGCCTTCGCCGCGCCGTATCCCGGCACCAAGGGGACGGCCCGCAGCGCCGACATCGACGCCAGGTTCACCACGCTGGCGCCGCCGTCCGCCGTCGACGCCTTCAACGCGCGGTAGAGCCCGAGCGTCAACCGGTACGGTCCGGTGAGGTTCAGCGCGACCGATGCCTCGAATCCGTCCGGCTTCGATTCGTCAAGGCCGCCGGGGAAATTGGCACCGGCGTTGTTGACCAGCACGTCGAGGCTGGTGAACTTCCGCGCCAGCGCGTCCACCGAATCGGGGTCGCTGATCTGCAGCTGGTGATACTCCATGCCGGACAGATCGGCCTGGTAGTCGGCGGCCGCCGGTCTCGTTCCGGTGACCGCGACGTGGGCCCCGGCGTCGCGGAACAAGACGGCGGTCGCGTGCCCGATCCCACTGGTGCCGCCGGTGATCAGCGCCGTGGTGCCGGTGAAGTCGAAGCTGACCCGTGCCGTCATGAGTTCCTCGCTATCTGATTCTTCAGCCAGGCGGTCTCCCAGAAGTTCGTGCTGGCGGCCAACAGTTCTCCGTGTGCCTCGCGTAGCACCGCCCGAGCCCCGGCATGGTCGGACGGAAGGAGCTCGCCAAGATGGATGGCTTGCAGCGGGCGACCGGCGGCAAGGTGTTCCCGCGCCCGGCCCACCAAAGCGTCGGCCCCGGCGAGCTCGACCACGTCTGCCGCGACGGCGTCGAACCCGACCGGATAGAGCTCGGTGGTCGACTCGTGGTGAAACCAGCCGGAGTAGTTTTCCCAGACGGCCCGCACGTCCCAGGCCACCTTCCCATAGCCTTGTCCCACTTCGTATTCCGCGGGTAGCGTGATCTCCCGCATCAGGGTTCGCACGTCCTTGCCCGCGTTCATCCCCTCGACCGTCTGGTCGTGGACGTACCGAATCGCGTCGCGCAGCCGGGTCAGCTCGGCATGAATGCGCTCGGAGCCCGCTATCGGTTCGAAATGACCAGTCACCAGGAGTTCGGGCCGCAGGTCACGCACCCTCTCCACCGAGGAGATGGCGGTAAGGGCGTCGCGATACCGGTCGCCGCGAATAGTGACCAGGTTGGGAATGTGTCCGAACAGCGGACCGAAGACATTCCCGCATAGGCAAATCCGCTCGTCCGGCAGCCACACCACCAGGGAGTCGGTGGTTTCGCCGCCGGGCACGGCGATCAGGTCCAACCGCCGGCCGCCGACCTCTAGTGTCAGGGTGTCCTCGAAATCGAGGTCCACGACGGGAACGCTCTGGCCGGCCAACCGGGTGCTACCCAACCGCCGTTGAATGGCTTGGATGCCGGTGGCCAGGGTCTCTTTGAACGCGAACGCGCTGCGACTGGCGCGATACGGAATGAGTCGTTCGTTGTCGTCTCGCCAGAGCGTCCAATTCGCCTGGGCGACGACGGTCGTCCCCGGGTCGCGGACGCTGTCCAAACCGCCGACGTGGTCGACGTGTCCTTGCGTGAGCACGATGTAGCGCACCGGCGAGGGATCGACGGCGTCGAAGTTCGCGCGGTGCACCGGGCCCTCGAAACCCATGCCGGTGTTGACGATCACCCGGCCGTCACGCGTGGTGAGTAGGTAGGAGTTCGAGAGCCCCGGTGAGCACCACAGCCCGGGCGCGACCTCTTCCGCCCGTTCGGCGGAAGCGGGCCGCATGGCGTCGGCGCCGGGCCGGCTGCGGTAGATCGGATCGGAACTCATCGCTGTCGTTGCCTTCCAGCTAGGTCTCGGCCTGGACGTCGAACTTGTCGAAGTAGAAGTCGAAGCGCCCGCGCAACTCGTCGGGCGTGACGCCGAAGTGGCGGTGCAGGTGGTAGCGGATGCGGCCGTGTTTGCCCCGCGGGTTGCCGTCCAGATACTTCTCGAAGCGAGCCCGCACCTTCGGTGTCAGTTCGACGCCGCCGCAGCGATAAAGGCTTTCGAGGACCGGCATCTCGTTGCCGTTCAGTTGATGGAAACTGATGTCGATGCTGCGTTCGGCCGGCACCAGGTCGCGGTCGCGCACGCACGCGCTGAGCAGTCGGTGCACCCGGTCGCTCCAATAGTCCACCAGCCAGTCCGGCTCGATGCTGGTTCGGCGCAGTCGATCGGAGTAGGCCATCATCGTGATCGCCGACTGGATCACCGCCACGGGATCGCGGTGCGTGAAGGCCACGGTCGCGTCGGGAAACGTCGCCATGAGCGGGCCGAGCTGTTCACAGTGCTGCGGACTCTTCAGGATCCAGGTCCGCGGGCCCCGCAGAAAGGTCAAGGCCTGCAGCACCTTCCGTAGGTATGCGTAGTGCCGGCTCTGGTCGAGGCCCAGGTAGTAATCGCGCCAGTCCGGCACGCGTGCATGCCATTCCAGGACGTAGGCGGCCAGATCGAGGTCGAGGAGCTCGACCTCTTCCTCGATCGCCTCGGGGAATCGGTCGTGCATGGCGGCGACCAACGGCGCGCTGGCCATCAGCGCGTCGTGCTCGGATTTGGCTCGCGCGTAACGCGGGTCGACGCCGGAGATGTCGGGGCCCTGCCCGGGGGCGGGAATGGGTTCTTGGCTCTCCCAGTACGGCAACGCCCGACGGCGCGGGTCGGCGGCAATGAGATTCACCAAATGCGTGGTGCCCGACCGGGGCATTCCGACGACGATGAACGGCTTCTCGATCGGGATGGCTTCGATTTCCGGGTAGCGCTTGAGGAGTTCGGTCAGCGACAACCGGTTGCGCAGCAGACGCACGACTCGTTGCCGCAGCGAGGACCGTGTCAGCTGTCGCAGGCCCTCGTCGCCGTCGATCGCGGCGACGTGAGCGGCGAGCCGACCGGCGAAGCCGTCGACGTCGTCGAGGTCGGCTCCCCGCTCCAGCCCGGCCTGCTCGACCGCCTCCGCAAGCATCCGGTCGATGTCGAGGTCGACCACTTTGGCCTCGGTGAAGTCCAGAATCTGACGTTGGACGTCGGTCAGCTTGGGCGCGGTGAGGTCATCGAAGTCGATGTCATCAACGGCAGAGCCCACCGGATCCTCTTTTCGACGTGTCGCCGAAGAGAAATATGACACAGAGCCGGGGCGTCGATCCCCCGTGGCCCCTAGAGATTCGCCAAGTCGTCGGGCACGTCGACCTTGTGTTCCTCCAGCGTCTCCAGAGGCACCACCTCGAGCGTGCGCTCGTGCGTGGAGGCCAGCACCACCGGCGCGGCGCAGCCATCCTGGTGCGCCCGAAGCCAGTTCAGCGCCGTCACGCACCAGCGGTCACCGGGCAGCAGGCCGGGGAATCGGTATTCGGGGACCGGAGTCAGCAAGTCGTTGCCGATGGAACGCTGGTGCTCGAGGAATTCGGCGGTCATGACCGCGCAGATCGTGTGCCGGCCGATGTCCTCGGGCCCCGTCGAGCAACAGCCGTCACGGTAGTAACCGGTCAGTGGTTCCGTGCCGCACGATTCCAGCGGACCGCCTAGCACGTTTCGATCGGGCACGGTTTCAGTATCGCGCTCTCGAGGGTGAAGTTTGAAGTAACTTTGCCGTCTCCGCCGGCGCGAATTTGCCGGCGCCGGCCTCGGTGGTTATCCGGCCATCCGGTAGGTCGCCAGCGGGCGCACCGCAAGCACGCTGCCCGCCGCTGCGGCGTCGACCTCCGAATACATCCGGGCGATGTCGACCACCGCCGTGCCCATCCGAACCAGCTCTTCTTGCGCCGCCGTGTTCAGTGCCAGGAAGGCGGAGGCTTCGGCGGCGAAGGCGAGGGCCGCCTGCGCGGACACCTCGTCGGCCCCGGCCGGCAGCAAAGCGGTGGTCGCCGGCGATGCGGCGGCACCGGCCTGCAGGCGTTGAGCGGCGCCGCGGACCACATCCGTCCCGATTCCGGCGGCGGCCGCATCGAATGACAGTGCCTGCACGGATCGCTCCTCACCGAGTCGTGATGATGTCGTGATGCGATAGTAGCAATAGGAAACTATTGGCGTCTACAAATCTTTGCCTGAGAAAGAGTTAAGGGCTTCCGAGGTGGACGCGGTGCCGGTGCCGGGGTTAACTCGGGCCAATGTCGACGCCGGACCCGCAGGGAAACCCGTCCGATGAGCCACCCTGGGGCCGGCGGCCGCCCGGGCCTCCGCCGCCGGGCTTTCCGCCGCCCGCGCAGCCATACCCTGGTTATCCGCCGTATCCCGGCTATGCCGGTCACGGCGATTCCCACGCGCCCTACGGCCGCGACCCGGTCACCGGACTACCGCTGTCGGACAAGTCGGCCTCGACCGCCGGCTTGCTGCAGCTGTTCTTCGGGCTGTTCGGCGCCGGCCGCTTCTACCTCGACTCGACTCGAATCGCCGTCGCGCAACTCTGTCTCGGCATCTTCGGCACGGTGTTCACGCTCTTCTGCTTTCTGGGCTTTCCCGTCCTGCTCGCGAGCGTCATCTGGGCCATCGTCGACGCGATCATGATGTTCACCGGCAGCGTCAAGGACAGTTACGGCCGCAAGTTGCGCTAGCCCGCGGGTAGGGCCAACGAGCGCCAGGTGACGGGGCGATAACAATTCCCCCGTCAAGCCGGCGCGACGCGCTGGGCAAATCCCGGGGAAATCGCCGGGAAAATTTATCGTCACATCGTGCAACGACGAACGGCCCTCAAGCTGCCGGTTTTGCTGGCAGCAGGCACCGCGCTCGCCCGGGTGCCACGCGCCTCGGCGGAGGAAGCGGGCCGATGGCCCGCCGAACGCGCCAACCGTTGGTATCAGGCGCAGGGCTTCCTGGTCGGATCCAACTACATCACCTCCAACGCGATCAACCAGCTGGAAATGTTCCAGCCCGACACCTTCGATCCGCGCCGGATCGACGCCGAACTCGGCTGGGCCAGGTTCTATGGGCACAACACCGCCCGGGTGTTCCTGCACGATCAGCTTTGGGCTCAGGATCAACGGGGTTTTCAGACGCGCCTGGCTCAGTTCGTCGACATCGCCGCGCGGCATCGCATCAAGCCGCTGTTCGTCTTCTTCGATTCGTGTTGGGATCCGGCGCCGAAGGCGGGGCGGCAGCGCGCGCCGGCCCCCGGCGTGCACAACTCAGGCTGGGTGCAGAGCCCCGGCGCCGAACGCCTTGGCGATCCCCGCTATGCGGCTGTCATGCGCGACTACGTCACCGGGGTGTTGACGCAGTTCCGCACCGACGACCGCGTCCTGGGGTGGGACCTCTGGAACGAGCCCGACAACCCGGCGAAGGTGTACCGAAGCACCGAGCGCAGCGACAAGGAACAGCTCGTCGGGAACCTGCTCCCCCAGGTGTTCCGATGGGCGCGCGCCGTCGACCCCAGCCAGCCGCTCACCAGCGGCGTGTGGCGCGGCGACTGGGGACAACCCCAGGGGCGCAGCGCCATCAGCGACATCCAGCTGGCCAACGCGGACGTGGTCACGTTCCATTCCTATGCCGAACCCGCGGGCTTCGAGTCCCGGATCGGCGAGCTCGCCCCGCTGGGGAGGCCCATCCTCTGCACCGAGTACATGGCCAGGCCGCGGGGTAGCACCGTGGAAGGAATCCTGCCAATTGCCAAGCGCCACAACGTCGGCGCCATCAACTGGGGTCTGGTCGCCGGGAAGACCCAGACCTACTTCCCGTGGGAATCGTGGGATCACCCGTACACCGCGATTCCGAAGGTCTGGTTTCACGACCTGCTCCGCCCCGACGGCCGGCCCTTCCAGGACACCGAAGCGCTGACGACACGAAAGCTCGCCGGGACGCAGGCTTAGATCAACCTCGGCTCGACCGGGCGGGCGAATTCGCCGTCGACCGGCCCTGATGCGGCGGTACGCTTGCTTCGCAGAGGGGGCCGGCGATGTTCTTGTTGTCAAGCGGCCAGTGACCGTGCGATGGCGCTGGCGAATCTGAGCGAAGCGGAGCTGATCGGGGCGGCGGGCGGTGACCCCTGGGCGGTCAACCAGAGCCTGCAGGCGGGCAGCCCGTTCCAGATCTCGCGGCTGGCGGAGGCGTTTCATAACGCCGGCCGACACTCTGCCGAAGCCGACCACGCATTCGAGCAAGCCAGAAAGCGCTTCGAGGCGTCGTGGAATCACGAGAACGGCGACAATCCGATCAACGACTCCTCCGAAGTTCAGCGGGTAACAAAATCGCTTGGCGCGCAATCCGAGCAATTGCCCAAGATCGGCGCCGACCTGGAAAATATCGCCGCCGCGCTGGCCGACGCGCAGAAGCAGGGCTCCGCAGAAATCGCCAGCCTGGACCATCATTTGCAGTTTCTCGACAAGCTGATCGGCGCGGCGAAGGAGGATCTGAAGCTGGACCTGCCCGAGCAGGAACGCAACAAACTGCTGAAATTGATCGAAGGTGCCCACGCCGACGCCGTCGACGACGTCCGCGATGCCATCAAACAGATGGAATCAATCCGCAACGCCTACTCCGACACCCTGCACAAAGCGCTCGGTTCATTGCACACCGAAGGCTACGACCCGCCCCCTGCCATCGACGACATAGTGGAACGCCCCTTGCGAGGCGAGTTCAGAGATCTGGGCCCGATCGCCGGGACCGGAGGCATTCCCGGGATCCCGGGGATCGGGGCCGCGGACCTCGGCGAGATCGTCGAAGTGCCCGGGCAACCGGGAAGATTCCTTGCGATCTTCGGGGATTCGTTCTCAGGCAACAAAGTTGGCGAAGGTGATCATTATCGATCGGTGGCCGTGCCGGTGACTTTCGACGCCGACGGACGCCCGCACTTCGGAGCGCCGTTGACCGGAGCGAAGGACAGCGGTCACGAGCTATTCACGATGCCGGCCGAAGCGGTCAAAGCCGGCATCGACGACACGCTTCCCGCAGGAACGATCACCCTGGGCGACAAGACGTACATGATGGTTACGGGCACCAAGGGAAACCTCCAGCCCGCAGGTTCGTGGCTGGTCGAGGTCAACGGCGACCCCGGCAAGGGATGGACCATGGTGCCGGGTTCTTTCCGGGCCGCGGGAGACGCGCCCACTCAGGTCAGCGGATACAAGGGCTCTGACGGCAAGGTGTACATCGCGGCCGACTCCTTCGACCGCAGCCGAGGTGTCACGATGTATCAAGCAGACCCGGATAAGGTGTTCGATCGCAACAGTTGGCGACCGTGGACCGGGAACGCCTGGGGACAGGCAGGGCAACAGGCCACGCCGGTGACGACAGACCGTTACGGCGAGCTCAGTTTTCGGGAGATCGGTGGCAAGCCGGTCTTGTCGGGATTCAATGTCGACGCCCAAGGCGGGCGCATGGAAGTACGGGTCGGACCCAATCCGACCGGCGTTTTCGGCAACGTGCCGACCACTGTCGTCGCGCAGAACGGCGACCCGGGCGCACCAAAGTTTCTGCCCCAGCCCTACGGGGGATACATTGTGCCCGGCTCAACGTTGGATGACTTGAAACTGCTTGTCAGTCAGTGGAATACGGGCACGGAAGCGAATGGTGTGCCGATCGGAACGCCCTATCAAACTCGAGAATTTCAAGTCAACCCCTTCCAATGACCCGTTGAACCAGCAGAGTCGAGGAACGAAATGACAACAACGACACTCACCGGCATGAGCGCACTTGTGGGCGCCGCTCTGGCAGGTACATGTGTCGCACACGCCGACGCGCTCAGCTTCCCCGACTTGAGCGGATACGCTCCCGCCAACGTCAAGGATTACGAGGTCTTGGTGCCAAACCCGGGACGGCAGCCCGAACCGACGGTGTACTTTCTCACGCCTGATGGCATCGTCTGCAAGTTCACGCTCGACCAGGCGTCGTGTAGCGGAAATAACTTGCCGGCCATACCGCCCGCGGCGTCAAACCCGGCGGCGGGAATCAGTGGCGTCAACTGGATAGGAACCACTAGCGGGCTTAACCAGACGAGTGGCGGGGAACCGTCACGTATCGTGGCCGGCCAGTCCGTCAAAACGCTTCCGCCAGCTCACTCTCTCACGGTCAATGGCTTCGTTTGCGGTGTCGACGATTCAGGCATGACCGCATGCAAAGACCCGCAGGGGCGTGGCTTTGTCCTGTCGCCGCACGGCTCCGGTTGGCTGCCGCATGTGTGAAATCGGCTCGCTCACGCAGCCTTGACCCTGCGTACCGTCTCGGCGAGAAGCTCGTCGAGGGCGCTCAGCGGCAAAGGCGGTGTGTCCCCCTTGAACAGCCATCCGCCATCGCTCGAGCTGCTGACGACGATCAGTCCTCGCACCTGGGTGACCCTCAGCGCCTCGACGCCTTCACCACACACTCCATGGCCGCGGACATCAACTACCCGCATCCACCGGTGTGTCAACCGCAC
>NZ_LZJN01000032.1 GCF_001667735.1 Mycobacterium sp. E183 | reverse complement strand
GCGGCACGAACACGTAGGACTCGACATCGCAGGCAATCCCCGGGTACCGGTTCCAGTACCAGGTCCCGCCCACGTCGGCCGCCCGGTCGATGAGCCGCACGCTGTCGACGCCGAGCTGACGCAGCCGCACCCCCGTCAACAGCCCGCCGAATCCGGCGCCGATCACCGCGACGTCGACTTCGTCGGTCAGCGGCTCGCGCGTGAATTCACCGTCTGCCCAGGGGTCGTCGGCGAAGCGCGCGAATGCCCCCGCCGTCTCGACGTACTGAGCGATGCCGTCCGGGCGCAATCGGCGCGCGCGCTCTTCCGCGTATTTGCGTCGCAGCGCGTCGACGTCGAACGACACGGTTTCAGTCAAGGCCCGGTCCTCTCGTGGCCCGACTATATAATCAATCGCTTGATCATATCAAGGCGGTGCCGTGTCGGCCCCGCCGCTATCCGCGCCCGCCGGCGAACAACGTTCCGCTGATCATCTTCTTGGCCGAGTCGAGCGCGGCGTGATAATCGCGCGGCGGCGACGTGGCCCCCAACTCGACCAACCCGTAGATGAGCGCGTAGAGGGCCTCGACGACGCTGTCCCGATCGGAAGGCCGCGACAGTTCGCCCTGCCGGTAGCCGTCGTCGACGACGCCCTCGATGATCTCGCGGAAAGCCTGAAATCCCGTTCCCCCGTCCATGTGCCGATCGGGGCCGACCACTCCTTCGGCGCGGATGACCCACTCGAAGGCGGCGAGATCTGGATACTCGCGCATGAGCCGGCCCGATTCGTCGAGAACCGCCCCGATGCGGTCGACCGCGCTCCCCGGCCGCTCGGCGGCCGCCCGCAGCCGTGGCAAAGCGACATCGGTGCGCGCCGCGATCCGCTCGATGTCCTCGACGGCCGCGCCCAGCAATTCGGACTTGTTCGGGAAGTAGTGGTACAGGCTGCC
>NZ_LZJN01000031.1 GCF_001667735.1 Mycobacterium sp. E183 | reverse complement strand
TCCCGCGACACGCGGAAGTAGTGCCCGGTGCTGCTGTCGGTGCACGTCATGCCCGACGGCTCGCTGTCGCAGGTGATCGTGCCCGCGGACTGGGTCTGGCCGTAGTCGAGGGTCGGCTCGCCGGCGAAGCGCAGGGTGTCGCCGTGGCAGTGGATGGCGGCCGGCTCGCCCAGGTTCAACACGAAGCGGTTGCCCCAGGCGAGATGCTTGCCGCACTCCGGTGGCGGCGGTGGCTGGTAGTCGAAGTCGCTGATGTCGCACGCCACACCGAAGCCGCCCAGGACGCAGTAGATGTTGCCGGACGGCGATTGAAAGTTCTGGGTGTCCGCGTGCGCGGTCGCCGGCATCACGGTGGCGGCCGCGACCGTCGCGGCGGCGACAGCGAGGGTCCTCATCATTTGCTGAGCGTAAGCCTGTGCGCCGGTGGACCGGACCGATAATCCCGAAATGAGTTTGCGCGGGGGCCTTCACCTGGCCGCCCAAAAGGATTACAACGTCATCATGAAGGCATCAATGGTCGCCGCGGTTCCGCTCCTGGCGGCCGCGACCGCGGTGGGCCCGGCGCACGCGGACCCGCTCTACCACTTCCAGTCGCCCTCGGGCGACGTCACCTGCGTGATGGCGGCTTTCGGTGGAGATGCGCCCCGCGCGTCCTGCGGCGTCATCGACCCCACCTACGTGATGCCGCCCCGCCCGCAGTCCTGCATGGGGGCCTTCGGCGACCAAGTCGACATCGTGCAGGGCAGCTCGCCGGCGATGGCCTGCCACACGGACACCACCCGCGGAGCCGGGCTGCCGACGCTGCAAGCCGGCGACACCCGTTCCGTGGCTTCGCTCACCTGCAAGGGCGAACCCGCCGCCGTCACCTGCACCGACTCCAGCACCGGTCACGTCTTCCGCCTCTCGCGGGAGGCATTCAACCTGAAGTAGCTAGTTCGACCGGTGCCTGAGCTCCTCGCGGGTGTGTTTCTCCACGAACAACGGAACGAAATCCCGTACGCGGCTGTGCGTGAACCGGGCGTGCTCTTCGCGGATGAGGGCGTCGACGACGTTCGATGGGATGTGCGGGAACTCATCTACGAGTTGCCGCTCGATGTCCGCCAACACCGCCTCTTCGTTGACCTGAGTGACCTTACCCATGAGCACGGTGTTCCCGGTCGGCGCTCGCTGTCAAACGGGTTTCAACCGCCGAGCGCGTTAAGCGGTTGCTGCGATCACGTAAACCCATAATAGAGCGATTGCTCTGTTACTATGGCGGCATGCCGCGCCCCCGCGTTCACGACCAGGACCGGATCCTGGATGCCGTCGAACGGCTGGCGGTGCGCTCCGGGCCGGCGTCGGTCACGATTCGCGCGATCAGTGACGCGATCGGCGTATCCAACGGCGCGCTGTACCACACGTTCGGCTCGCGCGCGGGACTCGTCGGGCGCGCCTGGCTGCGGGCCGGGCACCGATTCCTCAGCGCCCAAAGCGAATTGATCGACTCCGCCCCCGACCAAGACGGCGTCGCCGCCGTGGTGGCGGCGGCCGAGGCGCCGGCCGTGTTCGCCGAAACCCACCCCGAGTCGTCGCAACTTTTGCTGACGGTGCGCCGTGACGAGCTGTTGGGTCCGGAGATGCCGCCCGACATCGCCACCCAATTGCGTGACCTGGACCGGCTGCTGGTGGAGACGATGATCCGGCTGGCCCGCCGCCTGTGGGACCGCAAGGACGCCGCGGCCGTCGACGTCATCACGACGTGCATCGTCGACCTACCGACCGCGATCCTGTTGCGCCGCAACCGGATCGACGACCCCGACGCCCGGGAACGACTGCGCGCGGCGGTCGCCGCCGTGCTCGACCTCGGGGCGCCCCGAGGCAGGACCAGAGAAAGGGCCACGACATGACACCGACACTGAGTTGGGACGACAAGATCGCGATTCTGCGCCTCGGCGAGGACGAGAATCGTTTCTCCCCAGAGTTTCTCGACGCGATCAACGGGCAGCTCGACGAAATCCAGCAGGCCGGCGCGCAGGGCCTGGTCACCACCGCGGGCGGCAAGTTCTATACCAACGGCCTGGACTTGGACTGGCTGGGCGCTCACCCCGACCAGACCCAGTCCTACGTCGCGCGGGTGCAGGCCCTGCTGGCCCGCGTCCTCACCTTCCCGATGCCGACGGCCGCCGCGGTGACCGGGCACGCCTTCGGCGCCGGCGCCATGCTCGCGATGGCCCACGACGTGCGGGTGATGCGCGCCGACCGCGGGTTCTTCTGCTTCCCCGAGGTCGACATCCGCATCCCGTTCACCGACGGCATGGCCGCCCTGATCCAGGCCAAGCTCACGCCCCGCGCCGCGGTGGCCTCGATGACGACCGGGCGCCGGTTCGGCGGGGAGGAGGCCGCCGAATTCGGCATCGTCGACGCGACCGCCGCCGAGGCCGAGGTGACCGCCGCGGCGACCGACCTGCTGCGCCCGCTGGGCGGCAAGGACCCCGGCACGCTGGGGGCGATCAAGCAGACCATGTTCCGCGCCGCGGCCCGGGCGTTGACCGACGTCTGAGCCCGCGTGACATTTGCGTTAACGCTCAACCGATTTCGCGCACCGTGCTGAACCAAACGTCGCCGGCGGCCGTCTGCAGTGTGTCGCAGTGCCTCAAAGACGTTTGGAGACTTGGTGATCGCAGCACAATTTATTCGCCCCATCGGTGCCATGGAACGGCTCTTCTATCGCTACAGCGAACGCAATCCGACACACTTCTCGCTCGTTGCCGAGTTCGACCAAGTGCTCACCGCAAACAAGGTGAGGCCTGCGCTGGCCGCCGCGCAACGACGACATCCCTTGTTGTCCGCACACGTTGAGGACCAGCCCGGCTCGCGGCTCGGCTTCTACCGCGCCGCCACCGTCCCACCGATCACCCTGACCGTCCACCGCGCCGAGTCGTGGGAGCCCGTCGCGGCGGACGAGCTCAGCCGGCCATTCGACCGCTCGCGTGCGCCGCTGATGCGCGCGTCGCTGCTGCAGGGGCGAACCGGCAGTGCGCTGGTGCTGACGTTCGACCACACGCTCGCCGACGGGATTTCCTCGGTGCTGGTGCTCAAGGATGTCGTTGCCGCGCTCAACGGCGCGGACCTGCCCAATCTGCCTGTGCCCCAAGCCCAGGAGGACCTCGTCGCCCGCACGCTGGGCGAGATCGCGCCACGGGAGCTGCCCGACGATCCACGCATGCGGGTGCCCAGCGCCATCCGCCCGTTCGACGGCGCCCCGACCAACGTGCACACCATGGCGATGGCGGAAGTGGACACCGCGCTGCTGGCCCAGCGATGCCGCGAGGAACGCACCACCGTGCACGCGGCGCTGGTCGTCGCGATGTGCCGCGTCCGGGCCGCCGTGCGTGGCGAAGACTTTGTGCGAGTGCTCAACCCGATCAACTTCCGGGGGCTGATAGGCGTCGGCGGCGACTGCGGCCTCTTCATCCAATCGACCTGGACCGGCCTGTCGCCCTGGGATGGTGTTTCGTTCTGGGAGCAGGCCCGCGCGACCACCGCACACCTCGACGTCGCGCGGTCGGCGCGTGGAATCCGCACCGCCTCGCAAGCCGTCTCGGAAGCGATCGCGGTCGACGCCGAAGTCGACCACGCCGAAGAACTGTTCAGCCGCGTCTGCCCGTTCGAGATGATCGTCACGAACCTCGGCGTGCAGAACCTCGACGGCTCGGGCGCGCTGCGGCCCACGGCGGTGTGGGGCCCGGTGGTGCAAAGCCAGACCGAGGGCGAGTACGTCACCGGCATCACCACCTTCGAGGGCAGGCTGCGGATGACGACCTGCGGCTACAGCGTGCCGGCGACCTTCCTGAAGAGCGTCGGCGACGCCCTGCTGGCTGCCGTGCAGGAGCGCTGATTGTTACCATCGCGCGGTGACTGACCGCCCCGGCCGGCCGGGACCCATTTCCCGTCGCGACGTGCTGAGATTGGCTCCGGCGCTGCTCGGCGCCGGGGCCCTGGTAACCGCTCCCTCCGCCTCCGCCTCCGTCGCCGGGTCGGCCGTCTTCCTCGACCCGGGGCACAACGCCGTGAACGACGCGTCGATCAACCGGCAGGTCCCCAACGGCCGCGGCGGGACCAAGGCCTGCCAGACATCCGGGGCCGCCACCAACGACGGCTATCCCGAGCACGCGTTCACCTGGGCGGTCGTGGCGCTGATCAACCAGTCGCTCAACCAGCTGGGCGTGCGTACCCAGCTGTCGCGCGGTGACGACGGCTCCGTCGGCCCCTGCGTGGATCAGCGCGCCGCGGCCGCCAACGCGATGCGCCCCGACGCGATCGTGAGCATCCACGCCGACGGCGGACCCGCGTCCGGCAGCGGATTCCACGTCAACTACTCCAGCCCGCCCCTGAACGACGTGCAGGCCGGCCCCGCCGTCCAATTGGCCACCGCAATGCGGGATGCCTTGGCGCAGGCGGGCTTTCAGCCGGCCAACTACATCGGCTCGAACGGCCTCTACGGCCGCGACGACCTTGCGGGGCTGAACCTGGCCCAGTACCCGGCGATCCTCGTCGAACTCGGCAACATGAAGAACGCCGAGGACGCCGCGCGGATGGAAAGCCCGGACGGCCGCGCGCGTTACGCCAACGCGGTCACCCAGGGAATCGTGGCGTTCCTGAATGCCAAGTCCGGCTGAGCAATCGCTCAGCCGCCGAAGCTCCTGACCGGCGCGGTCGCCGGCCCACCCATGTCGAGGTGGCTGGAGGCGAAGGCGACGCCCTTGTCGATCATGGCGCCGTCGTCGGCGTAGGTGTTGTGGGCGGAGA
>NZ_LZJN01000030.1 GCF_001667735.1 Mycobacterium sp. E183 | reverse complement strand
GATGAGGCGGCGATCCTCGCCGACCGCGTGCTCGTGTTGCGCGCCGACCCCACGGGCGCGGCCGGCATCGGCGCGGCATTCGACGTCCCGATCGCCAAGCCACGCGACCGCGGCGACCCGCGCATCGCGGCGTTGCGCCAACAGTTGCTCGACGAGCTCGGCGTACCGCGGCGCGGCCGCGCCGCTGCCGGATCCGCGGTTTCCGAGGAGGCCAAGACGTGATGAAAATGCGCTGCCTGATTGCGGTTTCGGTCCTGGCCGCAGCCGCCGGCTGCGGCTCGCCAACCGGGACTACGGCGGCCAGGGACATCCGGCTGGACTATGCGTACTACAACCCGCTGAGCCTGGTGGTACGCGACCAGCACCTGCTGGAGGGAAGGGGCTACAACGTCACCTGGGTGCTCTCGGCGGGGAGCAACAAGGCAAACGAGGGCCTGCGCTCCAAGGGACTCGACTTCGGGTCCACCGCCGGTTCGGCCGCCTTGGTCGCGCGGGCGAACGGCACGCCGATCAAGATCATCGACGTGTACAGCAAGCCGGAGTGGACCGCCCTGGTGGTGGGCAAGAATTCGACGGCCACCTCGGTCGCCGACCTGAAGGGAAAGAAAATCGCGGTCACCAAGGGCACGGACCCCTACTTCTTCCTGCTGCAATCCCTTGCCACGGCGGGGCTTTCACCCGCCGACGTGGAAATGGTCAACCTGCAGCACGCCGACGGCAAAACCGCGCTGGAACGTGGCGATGTGGACGCCTGGTCAGGGCTGGATCCTTTTATGGCGCAGACCATTCAGCAGCAGGGTTCGCGGATGCTCTACCGCAATCCGGATTTCAACTCCTATGGCGTGCTGAACGTTCGAGAGGACTTCAGCGCCGCGCATCCCGATGTGGTCCAGTCCGTGGTCAATAGCTATGAGGAGGCCCGTAAATGGGCGAAGGCGCATCCCGAGGAGCTGGCGGCGTTGCTGGCCTCGCAGGCGAAAGTCACACCGAGCGTCGCCCAGGAGGAGTTGCGACGGACGGTGCTGGACATCCCGCCCGCGCCGGGCGACCCGCAGCGGACGGTGTTGACGAACATCCTGCCGATCGCGGTGGCGGACTCCGACATCAAATCCGACGACTCCGGCCGCGGCGCGCTGGGAACGATCATCGAGCCGAAGTACGCCCAACACGTGTCCTGAGGATCCCCCTCGCCCCGGCTGGGCTTGCGGTTCCGCTGCTGTTGCTGGCCGCCTGGCAAGCGGTGACCGCCGCGGGCTGGTTCTCGGCCAGTCAACTGCCCCCACCCGGCGACGTGATCGCGGCGCTGGGTGACCTGCTGCGTCGCGGTGAGCTCTGGACCCATCTACAGGCCAGCCTGGGGCGTGTCTCGCTCGGCTACCTGCTCGGCTCGGCCGCCGCGCTCGCGATCGGATCGCTAGTGGGGCTGTCGCTCACCGCGCGCAGGCTGCTCGCCCCGACGGTGGCGGCCTTGCGCACCGTGCCTTCGCTGGCGTGGGTTCCGTTACTGCTCTTGTGGTTTGGCATTGACGAAACACCGAAGGTGCTGCTGGTAGCCATCGGCGCGTTCTTCCCCGTGTACACCACGACGGCGTCGGCGCTGTCCCACGTCGACCCGCAACTGCTGGAGGTGGGCCGCGCCTACGGTCGGGACGGGGCCGCGCTGTTGACGACGGTCATGCTTCCCGCAGCCGCCCCCGCTCTGCTGAACGGGCTGCGCCTGGGACTGGCGAACGCGTGGCTTTTCCTGGTGGCCGCCGAGTTGATCGCCTCGTCGAAGGGACTCGGCTTCCTGCTGATCGACAGCCAGAACACCGGCCGCACCGACGTGATGCTGTTGGCCATCGGACTACTCGCCGCGCTGGGCAAGTTCAGCGACGCCGCGCTGGGGGGGCTGGAGAAGCGAATGGTGATACGGCGCAACTAGTTTATGGCGACGTCGGCCGCGTCGGGCGTCGCGCTCGCGAGTTCGCGGCGGCCGACATGCGCCTCGGCGCGCATGCGCTCCACCATGTGCGGGTAATGCAGCTCGAAAGCCGGCCGCTCCGAACGGATTCGCGGCAGCTCGGTGAAGTTGTGCCGCGGCGGCGGGCAGCTGGTGGCCCACTCGAGCGAATTGCCGTGGCCCCACGGGTCGTCCACCAGGACCGGCTCGCCGTAGCGCCAGCTCTTGAACACGTTCCAGACGAACGGCAAGACCGAGGCGGCGAGGATGAACGCCCCGATCGTCGAGACGAGGTTGAGCGTCTGAAACCCATCGGTGGGCAGGTAGTCGGCATACCGGCGCGGCATCCCCGAATCGCCGAGCCAGTGCTGCACCAGGAAGGTGGTGTGGAAGCCGATGAACGTCAGCCAGAAATGCAGCTTGCCCAGCCGCTCGTCGAGCAGGCGTCCGGTCATCTTCGGGAACCAGAAGTAGATGCCCGCGTAGGTGGCGAACACGATCGTGCCGAACAACGTGTAGTGGAAGTGCGCCACAACGAAATAGGTGTCGGTGATGTGGAAGTCGAGCGGGGGGCTGGCGAGCAGCACGCCCGTCAACCCCCCGATGAGGAAGGTCAGCAAGAACCCGATCGCGAACAGCATCGGGGATTCGAACGTCAACTGGCCCTTCCACATGGTGCCGATCCAGTTGAAGAACTTGATACCGGTGGGGACGGCGATCAGGAACGTCATGAACGAAAAGAACGGCAGCAGCACGGCGCCGGTGGCATACATGTGGTGCGCCCACACCGCCACTGATAGTGCGGCGATCGACAGCGTCGCGTAAACCAGTGTGCTGTAACCGAACAGCGGCTTGCGGGAGAACACGGGGACGATCTCGGAGATGATGCCGAAGAACGGCAGCGCGATCACGTAGACCTCGGGATGCCCGAAGAACCAGAACAAGTGCTGAAACAGCATCACCCCGCCGTTGGCGGGATCGTAGATGTGCGCGCCGAAGCGGCGGTCGGCCTCCAAACCGAACAGCGCGGCGGTCAACAGCGGGAAGACAATCAGGACAAGCACACTGGTGACCAGGATGTTCCAGGTGAAGATGGGCATCCGGAACATGGTCATGCCCGGGGCCCGCAGACAGACCACCGTGGTGATCATGTTGACCGCACCCAGAATGGTTCCCAGACCACCGACGCCCACGCCCAGAATCCACAGGTCGCCGCCCACGCCGGGACTGTGCACGGCATCGGACAGCGGCGTGTAGGCGGTCCACCCGAAATCGGCGGCACCTCCGGGAACGATGAAGCCGCCCAACGCGATCAGCGCGCCGCAGACGAACAGCCAGAACGACAGCGCGTTGAGCCGTGGGAAGGCCACGTCGGGCGCACCGATCTGCAGGGGCAGTACCAGATTCGCGAACCCGAAGACGATGGGCGTCGCATAGAACAGCAACATCGCCGTGCCGTGCATGGTGAACAGCTGGTTGTACTGCTCGTTGGACAGAAATTGCAGCCCGGGCCGGGCCAGCTCGAGCCGCAGGAGCAGCGCCATCAGGCCGCCGATGAAGAAGAAGATGAAACAGGCGACCATGTACATGATGCCGATCATCTTGTGGTCGGTCGTGCTGATGAGCTGGTAGATCAGGTTCCCCTTGGGACCTGTCCGCGCGGGAAACGGCCGGCGGGCCTGCAGGCCGCTGACGGGCGGCGCTTCAGCCGTCATCGCATACCTCCACGGGGGCCGGTGCGGACTCACGCAATTTGTCAAGCCGCCCAAGTATTCCGAGGCGCCACTCCGCGGACCTAGGGTCAAACGTCCCTAAACGAGCGGCAATTGGGCGTCCTGGCCGGTCTAGAAGGAAAGGCTTACCTCCCGCAACCCGGAGCGCCTATCGTGTGAGCGTGACGCGTGGGATGGGCAGGCGGGCCGGCCGGCTGCTCGTCACCCTCCTGATCGCGGCTCTCGCTCTCGGCCTGTTCTCGTCCTGGCCGGGCCCGCGCGGCGTGATGGGGGCGCCGGTGGTGCTCGGCTCCGCGCCGCTGGACTGCCTGAACACGGCCCTGACGAACTACGGCAATTCCGGTAGCGGTTGGACGGGCGGAGATTCGACCTGGACGGCCACGCTGCCCGACGGTAGGGAGGCCTTCGTGTTCTCCGATACTTTCCTCGGGCCCATCACCCCGCCGACCCGACCGCCCGACGCGCTTTTCGTGCACAATTCCTTCGTCATCCGTGACGGCGAAGGGCACTGGTCCACCGTGGTGGGCGGGACGGCCGACCACCGGGCGGGCGTGGTCGCGCCGGTTGACCCCACGCACTGGTTCTGGCTGGGAGCGGCGACGTATCTTGATGGGGCACTACAGGTTCCGCTGTCCGAGTGGAGATCCGGTGGGCGCGGACCGCTCGACTTCGTGTTCGTCGGGTCATCGCTGGCGCGGTTCGACATCGGGGACCTGCGCGCAGCCTCGGCGATCACGCCGCTGCCACGATCGCGCGGCATCCAATGGGGCCAGTGGGTGCAGAACGACGGCGGCTGGACCTATGTCTACGGTGTCGAGACCGGCGCCGACAACAAGTACCTGCACGTGGCCCGCATCGCGGGAGGCGATCTGCGGCAAGCCTTCTCGTACTGGACCGGCCGGGGATGGTCGTCCGCGGAAGCGGATTCGTTCCGGGTGAGCGACCGCGTCGGCGCCGAGCTTTCGGTGCACCGGCTGCGCGACGGCGTCTACATGCTCACCACCATGCAGGGGGGCAGGGGATTCAGCGATCGCCTCGTTGGCCGCTTCGGGCCGTCCCCGACGGGACCCTTCGGGCCCGCGACGACGCTGTACCTGACGCCTGAGAGCGGAAGCGCCGGGCTCTACCACGACGCCGACGTCTACACCTACAACGCCCATGTGCACCCCGAGTACTCGACGTCCAGCAAGCTGGTCATCTCGTACGACGTCAACAGCCTTGACACCGCGCCGGGCGGCGACGTGTACCGCCAGGTGAGCATCTACCGTCCCCGATTCATCGTCGTGTCGTTGCGCTGGAACGCTGATGGCCGTCCCCGCGCGGCGGCGGACTCGTCCGGCGATGCGCTTGCGCCCTGCAGGTGAACTATCGGGCGAGGGCCAGCTGGCCCGGTAGCTCTTCGCTGAGCACCGCCTCGGCAAGCAGTTCGCCGAGCAACGGACCGAACTTCATCAGGTTGGCGCCGACGAACCCGACGACGCGGCCGCGGCGGCCCACCGTCCAGCCGTCGCCGTCCGCGTCCAGCCACGGCGCGCGAACCGTCACGCAGTCCACCCGCCCAACCGGCGACAGCCCTGGGAACAGCGCGCGCACCGTCGCGGGGTCCGGCACCTCCTGACCGAACGCCCAGCGCCCCGTGCTGCCCAGCGGCAGCCCGTAGCCCTCGGGCGCCGACAGGCACGCCGCGCCGGTCGCGTCGGCGCCCGCGTAGGTGAACCGGGTGTGCGGGGCGAATTCGACACCAAGCGGGCCGAACAGCGCCGGCGTCCGCGCGCCGGCGCAGATCAGCACGCGGTCGCCCCGCAGCACGCCGCCGTCGGCCAGACTCACCTCACCGTCGTCGGAAACCGCCACGACGTCGCCACGCCGGACGTCGAGCCGCCCCGCCAGCGCGGACAGTGCGCGGCGGATTCGCAGGCTGCCGCCGAGT
The DNA here is from genome assembly GCF_001667735.1 of Mycobacterium sp. E183. Lineage (GTDB taxonomy): Bacteria > Actinomycetota > Actinomycetes > Mycobacteriales > Mycobacteriaceae > Mycobacterium. Next base: position 11,642 of record NZ_LZJN01000030.1, on the reverse strand, counting down.
GGATCCAGCACACCGGTCTCCCACGGCGGGGCGGCGAATGGGATCCGCGCGGCGATCTCCGCCCCGTCCACCCAACGGAATGAAGCACCCGCCGTTGTCATGGCCGCCGCGGTCTCCTCGCAGGCACCGGCGGCGATGAATCCCTCCGCGCCCAATAGCCGGCCCACGCCGAGCTCGTCCTCCCAGCGCTGCCAGCCGGCGCGGGCGCGGAGCGCCAGGCGGCACAACGACGGGCGCCGATGCGCAATCCGGAAGATGCGGGCCAATCCCGTTGACTGCTCGCCGAACGGGACCCCGCGTTCCAGCACGATCGCGGGCTCCCCACGCCGCGCCAGCTCGTGGGCGGCGGCCAGCCCGCACACCCCCGCACCGACGATGACGATCACGCGATCCGCATACCCGCGCGGCTAGAAGTAGAACCCGGCATGGGGAGCGTCCGGCACCGCGAACAATCGGTCGGCCGCGGCGATCGCCGACGGGTCATCGGGTCGGGCCACGCCCGCGACGGCGAGGTCGCGCCAGGTCACACCTCCGAGCAGAACTGCGGCCAGCCCCTCGACGTCGACCTCGAGCTGCGCGCGCCCGCCGGTCGGTTCGGCGCCGTCCCCGGTGATCGTGAAACGACCCGAATTATCGGGCAGCATAGGGTCTTTGACCGCGATGGTGACGCCGCCGTCGCCGCCGTACCGGCGAGCCGAGAGCGCCCGCGGCACGTCGATGACGCGAAGCCACGTTTCGTCATGCACGGCGGTGACGCGCGCGGCGCGCCGATCGGCCAGCAACCAGGGCAGCGGATCGTCCATCGGCAACATCCAAAACACGACGCGGTCAATGAGATCGAGCCGCAGCAGAAACCGCAGCAGGCCGAGATAGGCCTCGGCGGTCGGGGCAAAGAAGTCCTCCACCGCGATCGTGCGCTGGTCGCTGACGAACCACCTCTCGGTGTCGACGGGGCGGTAGCGGGCGAAACCGGATTCGGCTCCCGGGGCGCCGTGCACCGCGACATACGAAGGCTGCGGCGATGATTCGGTACGCAGCCGCAGGCTCCGCCACCACGCGTCCGGCCGGTCGATGGATCCCGGCCGCGACGGACGATTCTCGGCGTAGATGCGGGGCAACAACGCCCAGCCTTCGGCCGCGTCGATCAACCGCACCGGACCGCCGGCCCCGACCTCGCGACGCAGCGCCGCCCGCGCGGTGTGCACCTCTACCGTCTGCGACGAACTGGCGACGCCGTACCCATAGCGCCCGTAGATCGTGGCCTCGGAGGCCCGCAACGACGCGACCACCTCGCCGCGGGCCGCGATGTCGCCGAATTGATGACGGATCAACTCCGTGGCGACGCCCCGCCGGGTGAACGACGGCAACACCCCGATGTGGGTGACGGCGGCGTGCCCCACCATCGACCCGCCGGGGAGCGTCATTCGGCTCGTCACTGCGTCCGCGGTGCCGACGAGCTCCCCGCCGACGAACGCCCCCAGGGTGCGGCCGGGCTCGAGCAGCTTGGCGATCTGGCCGGGCGGTAGCTCCGGCATCGGCGGGAAGCCGATCATGGCGACGCGAAACACGTTGGCCGCGGCCAGCAGTTCGTCCTCGCTGTCGAGGACCCGGATCTCGGTGGTCATCCGGCCATCATGTCTCGCGCCCGTGACGGCACGGACCGCGGGATGCGGCCGTTACCGAATCTGCAAGCCGGTCAGCGCCCGCGAGATCACCAGGCGCTGGATCTCGCTGGTGCCCTCGAAAATGGTGAAGATCTTGGCGTCGCGGTGCATCCGCTCCACGGGATAGTCACGGGTGTATCCGTTGCCGCCCAGAATCTGGATCGCCTCGTCGGTGACGTAGACGGCCGTCTCGCTGGCAACCAGCTTGGCCATCGACCCCTCGGCGGCGTCGAACGATTGGTTGTTGCGCGCCATCCAGCCGGCCCGCCACACCAGCAGGCGGGCGGCGTCGATGCGGCTCTTCATGTCGGCCAGCTTGAACGCCACCGCCTGGAATTCGCCGATCTTGCGGCCGAATTGCTCACGCTGGCAGGCATAGTCGAGCGCGTACTCGTACGCGGCGCGGGCCACGCCGACGGCCATGGCCCCGACCGTGGGCCGGGTGCGCTCGAAGGTCTTCATCGCCGCCTGGCTGCGCGCGGAGGCACCCGACTTGACCCGGGCGATGCGCGCCTCGAACTTCTCCCGGCCGCCCAGGATGTGGTCCTCGGGTAGGCGAACGTTGTCGAGAACCACCTCGGCGGTGTGCGATGCCCGGATCCCGTGCTTCTTGAACTTCTGGCCTTGCGCCAAACCATTGACGCCCGCCGGGACGACGAACGTGGCCTGTCCGCGGGTGCCCAATTCGGGATACACCGACGCCACCACGATGTGCACGTTCGCGATGCCGCCGTTGGTCGCCCAGGTCTTGGTGCCGTTCAGCACCCATTCGTTGGTGGCCTCGTCGTAGCGGGCCCGGGTGCGGATCGCCCCGACGTCCGACCCGGCGTCGGGCTCCGAGGAGCAGAACGCACCCAGCTTCGGCTCGTCGGCCGTACCGAACATCTCCGGCAGCCACCGGCCCAGCTGTTCGGGAGTTCCGTTGCCCGCCAACGCCGCCGCGGCCAGGCCGGTGCCCATGATGGACAGCGCGATGCCGGCGTCGCCCCAGAACATCTCCTCGAACGCGGTGAGCATGCCCAGACCCGTCGGCTCGGCCGCCTGCTGCGCGAAGAAGTCGGGGGAGTACAGCCCCACCTTGGCGGCCTCCTGGATCACGGGCCACGGGGTCTCCTCCCGTTCGTCCCATTCCGAGGCGGCGGGCCGGATGACGTCGGCGGCGAACTTGTGCACCCAGTCGCGTACCTCGATCACGTCGTCGGTCAGTTGCAGTGAGAAAGTCACGGTCTACTCCTGAAAGGTTTTTGTGCTCAACGGGTTCCGTACTGGGCGAGGACGCTGACGGTCTGGCTGACCCACGCCTCGAAGTACCGCTCTTCGTCGATGTTGCCGGGCAGCCTGCCGGTCAGCGCCTGCAGCGTCGCGGCATACGACAACGACCCGATGGCGACCGCCGCGGCCGCCTCGGGATCGGGGATGCGGGTGCGGCCGGACCGATTCGACGCGGCCAGTTCGTCGGCGAAGCGCTGATAGGCGTTGTCGGTGATGACCTGCCACGTCTTTTCGTCGAGGTCGCCGAGCTCCTCGGGCTCCCGCAGCATGACCTTGAGCAGGTCCTCACTCTCTTTGAGATTGCTCCAGATCAGCTGCCCGGCCGTGCGCACCGCCTGCTCGACGCTGCCCGGTTGCCCCGCGTCGTACTGCTCGCGCGCCGCCACGATGCTGTCGATCCGGTACGCGACGGCGGCCTCGAGCAGCTCGCGCTTCGAGCCGAAGTGCTTGTAGAGCGCTCCCGATCCCGGAGCCAGACCCGACGCTCGCTGGATGTCGGCCACCGATGTCGCCGCGTAACCCTTGGCGGCGAAAAGCTTCAGCGCCTCGGCCAGGAGCCGATCACGTCCGGAGGCGAGCATGGTGAGAGAGTACTCACTCACCACGATGGAGGCAAAACGACCGCGGTCAGGGCCGGGCCGGGCAGGAGCTCAAAGTTTGGCGCTACATTCTCTGCGAAACGCCACGACGCCTGAACGCGGCGAATCGCGAAGGGTGTGAGGGTTGTGGTCAGGTTCTCGACACCGTCTCCGGCCGGCGCCGTGAGCGCACCAGAGGAGCGTGACATTCGCGTGTTACCGCACGTACAGCTGCCGATGCGGGTGTTGTCGCTGCGCACCATCGTCGTCGTCGCCGCGCTCTCGGTCATCACCCTGGTCGTGCTGCTGGGCACCTGGGTTTGGGTCGGCGTCACCAACGACCAGTACAGCCAGCTGGACCGCCGGCTCGACTCGGTCAGCAGCCTGGGCGACATCAATTCACTGCTCAACAACGTCGAGCACGCGAGCCCCGACCAGCCCATGCCGGACGGCAACCTGGTGCGCACCGCGCGCATCGGCGACGTGACGGTCTCGGTGCCCAACAACATCGTGCTGCCGAAGCTGCCCAACGGATACGCCAACACCACCATCAACGGCGTGCAGTACCGCGTCCGCACCTTCTCGGCGGGGCCCGCCTCGATCGCGCTGGCCGCGCCGCTGGCCGAAGCGCAACACCGGATCAACGAGCTACACCTGCGGGTGTTGTTGATCTGCGCCAGCGTCATCGGCGGCACGGTGGTCGTCGGCTGGGTGATCTCGTTGATCATGGTGAACCCGTTCCTGTTGCTGGCGCAGCAGGCCCGCGCGATCAACGCGCAGTCCAGCCCCGACGAGGTTCAGGTGCGCGGGGTGCGGGAGGCCGTGGAGATCGCCGAAGCGGTCGAGGGAATGCTCGCGCGCATCGGCAAGGAGCAACAGCGCACGAAGGCGGCGCTCGAGTCGGCACGCGACTTCGCCGCCGTCGCCTCCCACGAGCTGCGCACCCCGTTGACGGCGATGCGCACCAACCTGGAAGTCCTCTCCACGCTGGACCTGCCCCGTGAGCAGCACCAGGAGGTGATCGGCGACGTCATCCGCACCCAGAGCCGCATCGAGGGAACGCTGACGGCGCTGGAACGGCTGGCACAGGGCGAGCTGACCACCGTCGACGACTTCGTCCCGTTCGACATCACCGAACTGCTGGACCGTGCCGCGCACGACGCACTGCGGATATATCCCGAGGTCGAGGTGTCGCTGGTGCCCTCGCCGACGGTGCTGATGGTGGGACTGCCCACCGGCCTGCGGCTGGTGATCGACAACGCGATCGCCAACGCCGTCAAGCATGGCAACGCCGGCAAGATCCAGCTCACCGTGAGCAGCTCCAGCGAGGGCGTGGAGATCGCGATCGACGACGACGGCACCGGCGTTCCGGAGTCCGAGCGGGCCGCGGTCTTCGAGCGCTTCGCCCGCGGCTCCACGGCATCGCGGTCGGGCTCCGGGCTGGGGCTGGCGCTGGTCGCCCAGCAGGCCGAACTACACGGCGGCACGGCGGCGTTGCAGACGAGTCCGCTCGGGGGCACCCGGCTGCTGCTGAACCTGGCCGGTGACGGTCGCGGACCCGCGTAGTTTCGGTCGGCATTTCCGCGACGGGAAACGTGATCGGGCGATTCGATGTTTCAGGCCGCACCAAATAGGCGGCCATTACTGCCAGCCATTCGCATGAATCACGCGGTAACCGCGTGACCGGTGTGCCTGCAGTGGCATGCGGGGTGTTTGACGGATGCCTCATAACGGGAATACCGCCCGTCAACTGAATCACGTAATTCCGGCCGGGAGACCGGGGGGAATCCGAGTGAATACACGAACAGTAGAACCGCACTAGACTGAGGCGCCAAGCCCGTCTTATGACGCTGAGCAATCGGAGGGAAATCATGGTGCTGCAGGTGCAATCGGAGGCTGTGCTGGCATCGGCGGCCGCGGAGTCGGGGATCAGCGCCGAGACCCAGGCGGCGGCTTCGGCGGCCGCGCCCGTGCTGCTGGGGGTCATGCCGATGGGCGCAGACCCGGATTCGGCAATGTTCGCGGCGGCGCTGAACGCGTGCGGCGGAAACTACCTGGGAGTGGTATCCGAGCACGCCGCCCAGCGCGGTTTGTTCGCCGGCGCGCAGAGCATCGCGTCGGGTACCTACGTCGTCACCGAACTCATGCGTAGCTTGGCGTTGGCGATAGGCGCGTAACAGCCAGCTACGCCACCAGCGGGGCAGCAAAGGGGGAAGTGCGGCATGGCGGATCCGGGGTGGGCCGCGCGTACGCCTGAAGAAAACGACATGTTGCTCAAGGCGGGTGCCGGCGTCATCACCCATCTGGCCAACCAGGCCGCTTGGATGGCACTGGCGGCCACCCATCACGGCTCGAGCATCGCATCGGAGATCAACACCGTCGCGACGTCGGTGAGCTGGACCGGTGTCGGCTCCCTCGCCTCCGCCACCAACGCCACCGCGCTGAACGCGTCACTGCACGGGCTCGCCGGGTGGGTGGATGTCAAACCCGCGGTGGTCTCGACCGCGGTCTCCGCGTATCAGATGGCGTACGGCACGATGCGTCCGGCGCCCGAGTGCATCGCCAACCGCACCGAGTGCGCCACCGACTACGGCATCAACCCCATCGTCCTCGGCGCCTTGACGCCCCGGATCACGTCGCTGGAGCTCGAATACTTCGGGTCGATGTGGCCGAACAACTCCGCCGTCGGCGCCAGCTACGGAACGATCCTGACCGCCTTGAGCGAGAGCCTCGCCATTCCACCGCCGCTGGCGACCATGGGCGCGTCGCCGGCGGCGCCGGCGGAGGCGGCCGCGGCGGTGGGACAGGCGGCCGCGAACGTCGGCGCCGGCGACGGCATGCGTGCCGCCATGCAGGGTGCGCAGACGGGCACCCAGGGCGCGGGCCAGGCGGCGTCGGGCGGCCAGGACATCATGAGCCAGGCCGGTTCGTTCATGGAGCCCGTGCAGTCGATGATGGGCGCGGTCCCGCAAATGATGCAGGCGCCGATGCAAATGATGCAGGCGCCGATGCAGATGATGCAGCCGCTGCAGTCGATGATGGGCATGTTCGCCAACCCGGGAGCCATGGGCGGTGCGGCGCCCGGAATTTCGGCGATATCGGCGACGGAGATGTCGGCCGTCGGCGCCTCGGGCGGCGGTGGAGGGGCCGCCTCCCTGGGCGGGGCCGGCATGCCCGCGACCACCTTCACCCGTCCCGTCAGCGCCTTCGAACCGGCCGGCAGTGGCCGGCCGGTGGGGCTGCGGCCAAGCGGGGCGTTGGGGGCCGAGGCCATTCGTCCGCAGACCACGACGGTCGGCGGCGGTACACCTATGGGCGGCATGCCGGTGGGGCATGGGGCGGGAGGAGAGCGCGGATCCCGAGACAAAGCCGAACAGCCCGCGACGGTGCGGGTTGTCGACACGAGAGTGTGAAGCCGGCCCGGCTAAGGGTGAATCGACAGATAAATACAGCAGCCATACACTTCGCTCCATGCCCCAGGTAATTCCGGGGGAGGGCATCAGTAGTTAGGAGAAACCCCAAGTGGACAGTTCAACAATCCAAGTATCGGCTCAGGTGCTTCGCGATGCTTCCAACCATATCCAGGCCAACATGGAACACGCGATCGCGATCGCGCAGGGCTACATCGCGAACCACGAAAACGTCATGAACCCTTCGACCTGGTCCGGTGAGGCCGTGACCGCGTCTCACGCGACGGCCATCGAAATCCAGAACGACCTGAACAAGGTGCTCAACGGCGGAACCCGCCTGGCCGAGGGGCTCAAGCAGGCGGCGGCGTTGATGGAACACCACGAGGCGGATTCGACGCACGCGTTCAGCGCGCTATTCGGCGGCCACGGCTCCTAACCCATCCACCATTCGCAATTCACAATCGGCCTTTGAAGGGAATGCACAATGTCCAACCCCATCACCTATAACCCCGGCGCCGTAGCCGATTTCGCGTCCGACATCGGATCGCGCGCCGGCCAGTTGCAGGGAATCTATGACGACACCGCGAACCGGACCAACCAGCTGACAGAATTCTTCGCCGGTCATGGCGCGAAGCAATTCTTCGAGGCGCAGGCGCAGATGCTCTCCGGGTTGCAGGGGCTGATCGACACGGTGAGCCAGCACGGAATGACGACCTCCCACGTGCTGGACAACGCGCTCGCGACCGACCAGAACATCGGCCACTTGTTCGGCTGAACAACCGCCCCGGGCTCCGATCTACTGATTGGGCGTGGTGGGTGAGTGCGATTGAAGGCGGGGCAGATGCGTCGAGCGCATGTGCCCCCCTTCGGCGTGTAGCCCGCCGGTCAAGGGCGCGCGGCTTTGAAAGCGAAGTGACATGCTGACGACGACGGTCGATGGCCTGTGGGTGTTGCAGGCGGTTACCGGGGTGGAGCAGACCTGTCCCGAGCTGGGCTTGCGGCCGTTGCTGCCGCGGCTCGACACCCCCGAGCGCGCGCTGAGCCACCCGATCGCGGACGAGTTGCGGGCCGCCGGCGCCCTGGACGAGGCGGGCAATGTCGACCCGATGATCCGCGAATGGCTGACCGTGTTGCTGCGGCGCGACTTGGCGCTGATGGTCAACATCGGCGTGCCGGGCCGTGAACCGACACGAGCGTCCATCTGCCGCTTCGCCAGCTGGTGGGTGGTGCTCGAACGCCATGCCGAGCTGATCCGCCTGTACCCGGCCGGCACCGCCAATGACGAGGGCGGGGCCAGCGATTTGGTGGTGGGCCAGGTCGAGCGGCTGTGTGGGGTGGCCGAGGTGGCCCCGCTCAAGCCGGTCACCCTCGACACCGAAGAGCTGCTCGCCTCGGTGCGCGACGCCGCCAGCCTCCGGACGTTTCTGCTCAGGCAGAACCTCGACGTCGACCAGCTGCAGATCGTCACCATGGCCGCCGACCCCGCGCGTTCGGCGCACGCGACAATCGTGGGGCTGCAGGCCGGGGTCGGGCCGGACGAGATGGCGCGGGTCGCCGTCGGCGATTCGACCGTGTCCATCATCGACACCCCGGCGGGCCGCGTCTGCGTCGAGAACGTCATCTCGGGTCAGCGCCGCTATCAGATCCTTTCACCCGGCTCGCGCAGCGACATCAGTGGCGCCGTGCAGCGACTGATCCGCCGGCTGCCCGCCGGCGAGGAGTGGTATTCGTATCGGCGAGTGGTCTGATCCGGCGGCCGACTTCTCCACTGACGCAAGATAAGTCACTTAACCAATGCCGTGGAATGGCAACCTGTTACGTGCTTGAAGGGTTTGTTGATCGGTAAACGTGGTATCGCCGAGCGTGTTAGCATCGCGACGTGACGAGCCCTTGGAATGACCCGAATATGTCGGACGAAGGGGCGCTCAGACGGGGGGATCCGTCAGGGGGCCGCAACTTCCCGGATTCGGTATCCGACACCATGCGCATTACCGATCTTGCCGCGCCCCGAAAGATTCCTCCAGGCTCGGGTTGGCGGAAATTCGTCTACGTCATCTCTTTTAAAAAAATAAATCCCGGGGAATCGCCCGCCGAGCGGCACTACCGCGATTTGCAGAACCGTATCCGGCGGCACATCCGGAGGCAGTACGTGATCACGGTGGTCTCCGGCAAGGGCGGGGTCGGGGTCTCCACCATGGTCGCCTGCATCGGCGGCGTGTTCCGGGAATGCCGCCCGCAGAACGTGATTGCGATCGATGCCGTCCCGGGTTTCGGCACGCTGGCCGACCGCATCGACGAGTCGCCGCCGGGTGACTACACCGCCATCATCAACGACACCGACGTGCAGGGCTACGCCGACATCCGTGAACACTTGGGGCAGAACCCGATCGGGCTCGACGTCCTCGCCGGAAACCGTACGTCGGACCAGCCCCGGCCGCTGGTGCCTGCGATGTTCTCCGGGGTGTTGTCGCGGCTGCGGCGAACTCACACGGTGATGATCGTGGACACGTCGCCGGATTTGGAGCACGAGGTGATGAAGCCGGTGCTGGAGAACACCGACACCCTCGTGTTCGTCTCCGGCATCACCGCCGATCGGTCGCGGCCCGTGCTGCGTGCCGTGGACTATCTGCGGTCGCAGGGCTACCACGAGTTGGTGTCGCGCAGCACCGTGATCATCAACCACACCGATCAGATCACCGACAAGGATGCGCTGGCTTACCTGACCGAGCGGTTCAGCAAAGTCGGGGCGACCGTCGAGGAGATGCCGTTCGATCCGCATCTCGCCAAAGGTGGCCTCATCGACACGGTTCACGAATTGAAGAAAAAGACGCGGTTGCGTCTTTTTGAAATTACCGCCGGCCTGGCCGACAAATACATTCCGGATGCGGAGCGGACGACGCCGTGACATCAGCGCATAAGGTCGCCTTCCCGGCGCGCTGTGCGGTCAACATTTCCTACGAGAAGCATCTCTGCTCGCAAGTGTTCCCGGCCGGAATTCCGGTGGAGGGATTCTTCGAGGGAATGGTCGAGCTCTTCGACGCCGACCTGAAGCGCAAAGGCTTTGAAGGCATTACGTTGCCGGCGGGCAGCTACGAACTGCACAAGATCAATGGGGTCCGCCTCGACATCAACAAGAGCCTGGACGAGTTGGGCGTGCAGGACGGCGACACCCTGGTGCTGGTGCCCCGTGTCGCGGGCGAGTCCTTCGAACCGCAGTACGAGTCGCTGTCGACCGGCCTGGCGGCCATGGGCAAGTGGCTGGGCCGTGAGGGCGGTGACCGGATGTTCGCCCCGGTGACGCCGTTGACGGCCGCGCACACCGCGGTCGCGATCATCGCGATGGCGGCCGCGGTGGTGGTGGCGCTGACGCTGCGCGCGCGGATGTTCACCGACAGCCCCATCCCGGCCGCGGTGGCCGGCGCAGTCGGCGTCTTGCTGATCATCGCGACGTTCATCGTCTGGTGGGGCTGGCGCGAGCGGCGCGACCTGTTCAGCGGGTTCGGCTGGCTGGCAGTGGTGTTGCTGGCGGTCGCGGGCGCCTGCGCGCCGCCGGGCACCCTGGGCGCGGCGCACGGGCTGATCGGCCTCGTGATCGTGATCCTCGGTGCCATCGCCATCGGCGTGACGACGCGGAAGCGGTGGCAGACCGCGGTCGTCACCGCGGTGGTGACGGTGTGCGGGATCCTGGCCGCGGTTGCCGCGGTTCGGATGTTCCGGCCCGCCTCGGCGCAGGTATTGGCCATCTGCGTGCTGGTCGGGCTGCTGATCCTGGTCAGGATGACCCCGATGATCGCGTTGTGGGTGGCCCGGGTTCGGCCGCCGCACTTCGGATCGATCACCGGCCGCGACCTCTTCGCCCGGCGCGAAGGCATGCCCGTCGACACTGTCTCGCCGGTGAGTGAGGACGAATCCGAGGACGAGGACAACGAATTGACCGACATCACCGCGCGCGGCGCGGCCATTGCCGCCTCCGCGCGGCTGGTCAACGCGGTGCAGGTCGGTGTCTGCGTCGGGGTGTCGATCGTCCTGCCCGCCGCCGTGTGGGGGGTGCTGACACCGGGGCGCCCGTGGGCGTGGTTGGCGCTGGTGGTCGCCGGACTCGTGGTGGGCATCTTCATCACCCAGGGCAGGGGATTCGCCGCCAAGTACCAGGCCGTCGCGCTCGCCTGCGGGGCCGCCGCCGCCGTGTGTGCCGGAGTGGTCAAATACGCCATCGTGGAGCCGAAAGACGTTGTCAGCGGATTGCTTTGGCCCGCTGTAGCGGTGGCGGCCTTCGCCGCGTGCGGCCTGGCCGCGGCGCTGTTGGTGCCGACGGTGCGGTTCAGGCCGCTGATCCGGTTGACCGTGGAATGGGTGGAAGTGTTCGCGTTCATCGTGTTGCTGCCGGCGGCGGCGGCCCTGGGGGGGCTGTTCACGTGGATTCGGCACTGAAGCGCGCGGCGGCGGCGACCGCCGCCGTCACCCTGGTCGCGCTGTCCGCGAATATCCCTGCCGCGCAGGCCATCACACCCCCACAGGTCGATCCCGGCATGGTGCCGCCGGACGGGCCGCCGCGAAGCGACCAACCGATGCGGCGCGCCAACAGCTGCTCGACGCCCATCACCGTGCGCAACCCCGACGTGGCGCAGCTGGCGCCGGGCTTCAACCTGCTCAACATCAGCAAGGCCTGGCAATACAGCACCGGCAACGGCGTACCGGTGGCCGTGATCGACACCGGC
>NZ_LZJN01000029.1 GCF_001667735.1 Mycobacterium sp. E183 | reverse complement strand
GGCGCGGCCCTGGCCGTTGGTGTTGTCCACGAAGGCGCCCAGCGGCGAGCTGCAGCCGGTCTGACGCCACGAGCCGGCTTTCTGACCGCGTACGTCGAAGAAGTTCGCGTTGATCGCGATCGTGGGCTGGCCCATTCGCTGCCACGCCTGCAGCGGCGCATAGAGTTCCGACGCCTGCCAGAGGCCCTCGCCGGTGCGGGCGCCGGGGTTGTTCTCGCAGCGCGCCTGATCGCCCTGGTGCGTGTCGACCAGCAGGTGGGGCGAAAGCCGGCCCGCGGCGTTCTTGATGATCATCAGGTGGCCGCCGTTGTTCATCTCGTACCAGCTGCCACCGGCGTTGAGCATCGGTGCGGGATGGCCGGGACCGAAGTTATAGACCAGGTAGGAGCCCTTGGTGGTGTTGATGGCGTTGGCCAGCAGATCGCGGCCGTCGGCGGCGTGCGCGACCGGCTGTCCGGTGGTGCACGCGAGGACAATGCCGGCGACGATGGCGGTGCAGCCGGCCACCAGCCGGCGCAAGCTGGCGCCTCGGGTCAGCACGATCGCCCTTTCCGCCCGGATCTGAATACAACATAAACATCATCAGTCACATCCGTCACACTGTCAATTTAGATAACGGGCGGATGACGCTCGGGCGGCGGTCGAATTACGTTTGCTCGCTTGGGCTTTCGCTCGACGGTTCCGGCTCGGTGGCGGCGACCGTTCGCTCGTGCTTGCCCTGGCGCGCCTTGTGCTGAGCCTGGTGTTCCTGGGCGATCGCCAGCTCGACGGCACCCGCGATCCGGTGGAATCCCTTGCGGTCGTACAGGTGCGTGACGATGCCGCCCAGCAGCAGCCCGATCACGAGGCCGATCGTCGTCATGATCAGCGCCTGGGAGATCCCGGTGTCCGCGTGCCCCTTGAAGTACAGCAACGACCGGGTGCCGAGGAAAACCTGGTGCATGGGCTCGAATTCAGCCAACCAGCGGAAGAACGTCGGCGTCGCCTCCAGCGGCACGGTGGCGCCGGCCGAGGGCAGGCCGAGGATCACGAAGATCAACATGCTGACCAGCAGGCCGCCGGTGCCCAGCACGGAGAGCAACGAACTGGAGGTGATGCCCACCGCGGCGATCGCGAACACCCCGAAGGCCCAGAGTTGCCAGCCGAGGTCGATGGGCATGCCGAGCCCATGAGCGATCGCGATATAGACGGCGGAGGTGAGCAGGCCCAGCAGCACCATGATCGCCCACTTGAGCAGCAGCGTCTGAAATCGCGAGATTCTGACCTGCTCGGCGAAGCGATACACCGGACCGAATTCGGCTGGGACGTAACCGAGTAACGCGTCGACCAGGGTGCTGACCACGATACTGCCGGTGAACCCCGCGAGCAGCAGTAAGAGCGCGTAATAGAAGGCCGATAGCCCGTTACCGGTGCCGTCGGGCAGCGGGTGGAACACGGTCGACTCGATCTCGATCGGCGTCGACAGGCCCTCTTCGGCGGCCCCGGCCAGCGGTGCGCCGCCGGTCTGCGCCTTGACCGAAGCGAGGAGTCGTTCGCCCACTTCACCATTCGCCACGCCCATCGCCATGTTCAGCGTCTGCGCGGCGATGCTGGCGCCGAGCGTGCCGGCCCGCGGGTTCGTCGAGATCGTGATCACCGGCCGTTCCGCGGGACCGGGCACCACCGCGCTGGCGCCCAGATCGCGCAGCTTCGACGAGAAGCTGGGCGGGATCAGCACCGAGCCGTACACGTGCCCGGTGCTCAACTCGTGCTTGGCGGCGTCGCGACTGAGCACGCGGACGTCGAACTTGTTCTTGTCCAGGCCGTTGACCAAGCGGCCGGTGAGTTCCGCGCCGGCCGGCCCGGCGTCCTCGTTGACCACGGCGATGGGGAAGTGCCGCAGGTTGGTCATCGGGTTCAAGATGCCGCCGAGGTAGAGCGCGCACAGCGCCGACATCAGGGCCAGCGTGATCACGAGCGGCGCCGCCCAGAACCGCACGGTCCGGACCGCCTTCACGTTCCGGTTGGGGTTCGGCGCCGCGTGCTGCGGCCGCGATTGAGACATGCCGGCTCCTGTCTGTCACGCCCACTCTATGGGCTCGCGGCCCCCAGTTCAGCGTGCATCTCCCAGACCAGTAGTTCCGACGCATCGTTCGCCGTAACCCGCGCTTCGCCGGCATCGGTGAACCGAACGGCGTCACCGTCCCGCAGGTCGCCGGCGCCCTCGCAGGTGATCGCGCCCCGCGCCACGAAGAGATGCAGGTAGGGCGCCTGCGGGAGGATCACGGTGTCACCGGGCTGCAGCCGCGCGGCGTGTAGGGCGGCGCTGCGGTTGTGCAGGTCGATCGCCCCGTCCCGGCCGCGGATACCCGAGGCGATCGTCACGAGTGTGCCGTCCAACACGTCCGCGCCGATCTCTTGCTGTTGATAGCCGGGGGCGATGCCGGCCTCGTCCGGCACCACCCACATCTGCACGAAATGCACTGGCTCCGTGGGAGAGTCGTTCTCCTCCGAGTGCAGGATTCCGGTGCCCGCCGACATGCGCTGGGCCAGGCCGGGAACGATGACGCCGTGATTGCCGATGGAGTCCCGGTGCGCCAATCGACCCTTCATCACCCACGTCACGATCTCCATGTCCCGGTGCGGATGCGTGCCGAATCCGGTTCCGGGCGCGACGATGTCGTCGTTGTTGACCAGTAGCAACCCGTGGTGGGTGTTATCCGGGTCGTAGTGGTCGCCGAACGAGAACGAGTGCCGCGATGTCAGCCAGGGTGTGTTGGTGACGGCCCGCTCGGCCGCACGCCGGATGTCCGCGTGGGCAGCCATGGGCCCAGCCTAATCTCACCGGCGACGTCAGGACACGGTCGCGGCGAGCAGCCCCTGGGCATGCCTGAGCGCGGCCTCGAGCCCGGGCAGTGTCAGTCCGGGAGAGCGGCCCAGGTGGATCTCGATCTGGTAGTCCGGCTGGCCATCCGGCCCGAAGATCGGCAGCACCACGAACTCGGCCGCGGCCAAATCGGTTTCGAGCACATCGGTGACGGACTGCAGCGTCACCATCGTCATCAGGGTGGTGAGCTGGCGGGTCACCCGCGCCGTCGGCTCCAGGGACGTCAGCACCTCGGCGAGGCGATCGTGCAGCGACTGGTGGGTGTCGTCGAACCGCCACGCGCCGTACCCACGGGCGCGAATGTCGGCGAGCACCCGCTGGTGGTCGGCGACCTCCGCCCGGGTCAGCCGCGGCATCACCCGGTGCAGCCAGGCCCGCACGAATTCGTCGTCGCGCCAGGCCATGGCGACCAGGCCGAACGGCGGGTCGATGGGGAAGCGCTGGCCGACGGCTTGCCCGCCGTCGGTTCCGTGGCCGACCGCGTCCACCGTGGTCAGGTGCCGCCCGCCGATCTTCGACATGGAGCAGCCCGCGCCGAGCGCTTCATGCAGAAACCGCAGGGCGTCGCGGCCCCGGTCCAGCAGCGGGAACTGCGCCCGTAGCCCATGCACCAGCCCGAACAGGCCACTGCCCAGGACGTAGCGGCGATCTCCGCGGCGCGCCACCCAGGCGCGCCCTTCCAGTTCGGCCAGCACCAGGGCGCAGGTGGATGTGCTGATCGCGCAGCGCTTCGCCACCTCGGCGGACGTCAGCCCTGCCGGCGAATCCGCCAGCGTGGCAAGCACATCCATCACGCGGCCGGTGGGCGGCGATTTGGCGGTTGACGTACCGATGTCCACCTCCCTACCATCCGTCCAAATTGTAAATACATGCATCCTAATATTAGGAGATATCCGCGGTGATCAAGGTCGGAGTGTGGGGGCCGGGTTCGATGGGGGTGATTGCCCTGCGCGGCGTCATCGACCACCCGGAGTTAAAGCTGGTCGATCTGGTCGTGCACAGCGACGCCAAGGCGGGCCGCGACGCGGGGGAGCTGTGCGGCATCGGGCCGGTCGGGGTTACGGCCACCCAGGACCCCTCGGCGATGCTCGCCGGCGGCGCCGATGCGGTGGTGTACGCCGCCGGCGCCAACCTGCGGCCGCTCGAGGCCGTCGAGGACATGGTCTCGATCCTGCGGGCCGGCAAGAACGTGGTGTCGTGTTCGGTTGTGCCGCTGGTCTTTCCCGACGGTGTCGACGCGGCGTTCACCGATCCCCTACGGCGGGCCGCGCTCGACGGCGGTGCGTCGTTCTTCACCACCGGCATCGACTCCGGCTTCGCCAACGACGTCCTGCCTTTGGTGCTTACAGGCGTCTCGCGCGTCATCGAGTCGGTCCGGGTGACGGAGATGTTCAACTACGCCACTTACCCGGATCGGGCCGCGGTGTACGAGATCCTGGGGTTCGGCAAACCCGCGGAATACCAGGCGTTCGCTGCCCAGCCGGGAATCTTCACCTTCGGCTGGGGGCCGGTCCTGCATCAGCTCGCCGCCGGACTGGGCGTCAAGATCGACGACATCGAGGAAAGCAACGAACGCCTTCCCGCCGCCGAGTCCTTCGACACGCCCACCGGCCACATCGACGCCGGGACGATCGCGGCCATGCGCTCCACGCTGACCGGATACGTCGCTGGGAAGCCAACTTTCGTCCTCGACCACGTCACCCGGATGCGCGACGACATCGCGCCGGACTGGCCGCAGCCTCGCATCTCGATCCCGCCGAAGGACCTCGGGTACGGGCAGGCCTCCGGGCGCGGCCTCTATCGGGTCGAGATCGAGGGATCGCCCAGCATGCGGTGCGAATTCGAGATGGCGGAAGACCACGACCACGACCTGGGCGCCCGGATCGCGGGCGCCTCGAGGATGGTCAACGCCATCCCGGCGGTGTGCGCCGCCCCGCCGGGGCTGCTCTCGGCGCTGGACCTGCCGCTGGTCACCGGGGCGGGACTGGTCCGGCCCGTGCCGGGGCCGGCACCGGACAGCCGGTTGTTCTAGGCCCCGTCGCCGGGGTAGGTCGCGGCGGCGAGCGCCAGGATCTCGGTGCGATCCGCAGGCAGGATGAAGCGAGCGTCGATGGCCGCGTCGAGCGAGGCGGTGAAGCGCTCCAGGTATTCGGCCTTGCCGCCCGGGTAGAGGCGGCGCACCGTGTCGGCGTCGAAGGGTTCACCCGCCCCGAAGATCGCGGCCATCAGGTTTTCGTCGGTGGTGACGCCGGACGTGCGCGCGATCGGTACGTCGACCCAGGGGCTCCGAATGCCGCCCTGGGCAAGGCCGTTGGCGTCGAGCACCAGCTGGGGCGACTCGGATTCGCGCATGGCTATCGGCGCGGCCGAGGGCGCCGGCTCCCCGGTCCGGATCCACCCGTCGAGCGCGGCGACCGCCGCCTGCACCACGTAGTGATGCTGCGGGCCGAAGTTGATGTAGTGATCGAGTTGCTGACCCATCAGCATGTTGGTCGGCGCGTAAGCGGCCACGATGTCGGCGAGCGGGGCCGAACCGGAGTCGATCGGCGCCACCTGAATGGTGTAGTTGTCGGCGTGCGCGGCGCCGGGGATCTCCCAGACCCGCAGCATGTCGTTGTCGGGCTGCCTGGCGGAGTAATAGCCCAGCGGCACATGGCCGAACAGATCGGTCTCGGTGATGACCGTGAGCAGTGGGACGCGCAGGTTCGGCCGGAACTTCACCGCCTGTTGCGACCCGCGCGAGGACTCCAGTCCCTCGATCAGCGAGACCCCGTCGAGCGGTGCGGCCGGCCCGAATCGGGAGTGCACCAGGAAGCCGTCGTAAACGCGGGCGAGCGGATCGACGGCGTTGACGTAGGTGGTGAGGAACATCGCCGATTGCGACTCGCCGATCCCGATGACGTGTTGCGGATGCAGCCCGGCCAGGATGCCGTCGCCCCGATCCCTGACGAGTTCGCCGGCGTGGGAGAAGATGTCGAACGCGAAGGCGTCGCCCGGGTGATGCAAGCCGCCGTAGCGGGCCGGATCTTGCGTCTTCAGGGACATGTCCATGCCGAGCAGGCTGGCGCCGCCGTCAATCCCCACCTTCTGCGCCGAGACGGCTACGTAGGCGTATCCCGCCCGGACGATTTCACGGTGCGCCATCATCCATACGGCGGGCGCGTCGATGCCGCCGCTGACGTTGAGCCACTCGACCAGCGCGGTGCCGTTGAAACGGGCCGGATCGGTGGGTGTGATGGCCACGATCCGAGTGGTGTAATCGGCTGTCCCGCTGGGTGTTACATCCCAGCGACCGTCCGGGCCGAGCTCGCCGTTCGGCGCGAAGGACGAAGCGGTGCCGGAGATGAAGAACTCTTCGGCGGCGTAGCCGACGCTGCCGATGTCGAAGGCGCCCAGCAACAGCAGCGCCTTTCCGGACGCGGGTGTGACGTCGATGTATGTCATAACGCCTCCGGCAGGCCGAACTTCGCGAACAGCTTCTCGTCGAGGAAGGCCACCACGTGTGACACCGCGTCGCCGCGCACATCGAGGACGTGCAGCTGGAAGGGCACGTGCCGATCGCCGGCGCGCATGTACATGGCGGCGCCGGGCTGCCCGTTGGCGACCACCGGCAGCAGGCGCATGTCGCCGGGGTCCTGGGCGGGGCATTGCTGGTGAATGAGGGTGACGATGTCCCGCGGGCCCCGGTACCAACCGACGTACGGCGGCATCTCCCAGATGGCCTCGGCGGTGAACAGTTCGACTAGGCGGTCGATGTCGTAGGCCTCGAAGGCGGCGATGTAGCGCGCCAGCAGGTCCTGGGTTTCCGGGGAATCCGGTGCCGCCAACCGGTCGCCCGCGCTGGGCCCGACGGCGTCCAGCTGGGACCGGGCGCGCTGCAGCAAACTGTTGACGGCGGTCGTGGTGGTGTTGATCGCGTCGGCCACTTCGGCGGCCTTCCACTGCAGCACGTCACGAAGCAACAGCACCGCCCGCTGCCGGGGTGAGAGGTGTTGCAGCGCAGCGACAAACGCCAACCGGACCGACTCTCGCGACCCGACGATGACCGACGGGTCGGCCGGGTCGTTCGTCAGGTCCGGGAGTGGTTCCAGCCAGGGCACCTCGCGCCGCTCGTGCAGTTCGGCGGTCGGGTCGGAGCTGGGTGCGCCCAACCCGGTCGGCAGCGGGCGGCGTTGCCTGCCCTCCAGCGCGCTCAGGCAGGTGTTGGTGGCGATGCGGTGCAGCCACGTCCGCATCGAGGACTTCCCCTCGAAGCGGTCGTAGGCCTTCCACGCGCGCAGCAACGTTTCCTGCACCAGATCCTCGGCGTCGTGCAGCGACCCGGTCATCCGGTAGCAGTGGGCGAGCAGCTCACGACGGTACGGCTCGGCGTGCGCCGAGAAGTCACCGCCGACCGGGGGGACGAGGTCGGAGTTCGCGGCGTTTTGCGCAAGCAGTCCCACGATGGGAGAGCCTACGACAGTGTCTGGCAGGGCGACCTGCATCGGGAGCCATTACGCTGCCCGTAATGACTAGGACCGTGCAGTGAACCGAGCCGAACGGAACTTCGACGGATTCGGTGGAGTGCGCATCGTTTACGACGTCTGGACACCGGACACCGCGCCGCGGGCGGTGGTCGTACTGTCGCACGGACTCGGCGAGTATGCCCGCCGGTACGACCACGTCGCGGAGCGTTTCGGGGAGGCGGGCCTGGTCACCTACGCGCTGGACCATCGCGGGCACGGCCGTTCGGGTGGCAAGCGGGTGCTGGTGCGTGACGTCTCCGAGTACACGGCGGACTTCGACAGCCTGGTGCGGATCGCCACCCGGGAGCATCCGGGCCTCAAATGCATCGTGCTCGGGCACAGCATGGGCGGCGGCATCGTGTTCGCCTACGGCGTCGAACGGCCCGACAACTACGACCTGATGGTGCTGTCGGGGCCCGCGGTGGCCGCCCAGGACCAGGTGTCGCCGCTGATGGCGCTGGCCGCCCGGGTCGTCGGCGGCCTGGTGCCCGGCCTGCCGGTGCAGGAGCTGGACGTCGACGCCATCTCCCGGGACCCGGAAGTGGTGGCGGCCTACAAGAGCGATCCGCTGGTGTATCACGGGAAGGTTCCGGCCGGCATCGGCCGCGCCCTCCTTCAGGTCGGCGAGACCATGCCGCAGCGCGCACCGGCGCTGACGGCGCCACTGCTGGTGGTGCACGGCTCCGACGACCGCCTGATTCCCGTCGCGGGCAGCCGGCGCCTGGTCGAGTGTGTCGGGTCCGCCGACGTCGAACTGAAGGTCTACCCCGGGCTCTACCACGAAGTCTTCAACGAGCCGGAGCGCGACCAGGTGCTGGGCGACGTGGTCGCCTGGATCACCGCCCGGCTCTGAGGCGGAACTGTCGTAGCGCTCCCGTATTTTGGCGCATATGACCCGCGCCGACGACGATGCAGAGCGGGTACCGCCCGCTCGGGGGGAGAGGAGTGGCGCACATGACGGACGACAAGATGCTGGCCCGCATCGCCGCGCTGTTGCGCCAGGCCGAAGGCACCGACAACCCGCATGAGGCGGACGCCTTCATGAGCGCCGCGCAGCGGTTGGCCACGGCGTCCTCCATCGACCTGGCGGTGGCGCGGTCCCACGCGGCGAACCGCTCGCCGGCGCAGGCCCCGACGCAGCGGACCATCACCATCGGGGAAGCCGGCACCAAGGGACTGCGGACCTATGTGCAGCTGTTCGTGTTGATCGCGATGGCCAACGACGTGCGCTGTGACGTGGCATCGAATTCGACGTTCGTCTACGCCTACGGGTTCGCCGAGGACATCGACGCCACGCACGCGTTGTACGCCAGCCTGGTGGTCCAGATGGTGCGGGCGTCGGACGCCTACCTGGCGTCGGGCGCGCACCGGCCGACGCCCACCATCACCGCGCGGCTGAACTTCCAGTTGGCCTTCGGGGCCCGCGTGGGCCAGCGCCTGGCGGAGGCTCGTGACCAGGCCCGGCGCGAGGCCACCAAGGACAGGCGCCGGCCGCCGGGCACGGCGATCGCGTTGCGGGACAAAGATGTCGAGCTGCACGACTACTACCGGAGCGCGTCGAAGGCGCGGGGCACCTATCAGGTCAGCCGGGCGACGGCGGGCTATTCCTCGTCGGCGCGGCGCGCGGGGGACCGGGCCGGTCGGCGGGCGCGGCTGGGCAGCAGCCCCGAACTCCCGGGCGCGCGCACCCCGTTGGGCCGGTGACCCCGGAACGCTCCGCCAAGAGGGACTCCCAGCGCGCCAAGGTTTACGCGGCCGAGGAGTTCGTCCGGACGCTGTTCGACCGGGCCGCCGAGCACGGGTCACCCGTCGTGGACTTCTTCGGCGGGCAGCTCACGCTGCCGCCGGAGGGACGATTCGGCTCGGTGTCCGCCGCGCAGCGCTATGTTGACCAGGTGCTTGCATTGCCGGCGGTGCGCCGGCGGTGGCCCTCCGCGGCGCCGCTGCGGGTGCGGCCGCGACGGGCCGCCACCGCGGCCCATTACGAATTCCGCGACGGCGCAGGCGTTATCGCGGTCCCCGACCGCGACACCGCCGACTGGGCGCTGCGCGAACTCGTGGTGCTTCACGAGGTCGCTCACCACCTGTGCCGGGCCGACCCACCGCACGGCCCGGAGTTCGTCGCGACGTTCGGCGAGCTGGCGGAGCTGGTGATGGGCCCCGAGTTGGGGCACGTGCTGCGCGTCGTGTACGCGAAAGAGGGTGCGCGGTGAGCGATCCCGACGCCCGGGCACGCGAGGTCGAGGCCCAGCTGACCGACGACGAGCGGTTCTCGCTCCTGGTCGGCGTGATGGGGGCCGGCGACATGTGGCCGGTGCGCGACGACCGCATCCCACCGGGCGTCCCGATGAGCGCCGGTTACGTGCCCGGCGTTCCCCGGCTCGGCATTCCGGCGTTGCAGATGAGCGACGCCGGCCTCGGTGTGACCAACCCCGGCTACCGCCCGGGTGACAGCGCGACCGCGCTGCCGGCCGGGCTGGCGCTGTCGGCGAGCTTCGATCCCGCGCTCGCCCGCGCGGCGGGGGAGGTGATCGGCCGGGAGGCCCGCAGCCGCGGGTTCAACGTGCAGCTGGCCGGCGCCATGAACCTCGCGCGCGACCCGCGGAACGGGCGCAACTTCGAATACCTTTCCGAGGACCCGCTTTTGACCGCGACGATCGCCGCGGAGTCGATCGACGGCATCCAGCAACAACACGTCATCTCGACCGTCAAGCACTACTCGCTGAACTGCAACGAGACCAACAGGCACTTTTTGGACGCCGTCATCGACCCCGACGCGCATCGCGAATCCGACCTGCTGGCCTTCGAAATGGCCATCGAGCGGGCGCGGCCGGGCGCCGTGATGGCCGCCTACAACAAGGTCAACGGCGCCTACGCCGCCGCCAACGACGTCCTGCTCAACCAAGTGCTGAAAGGCGCCTGGGGATACCCGGGCTGGGTCATGTCGGACTGGGGGGCCACGCCGTCGTGGGAGTGCGCGCTCGCCGGCCTCGACCAGGAATGCGGCGCGCAGATCGACGCGCTGTTGTGGCAGAGCGAAACCTTCGGCGCGCCGCTGCGCGCCGCCCATGCCGACGGCAGGCTGAGCGACGAGCGCCTCTCCGACATGGTCCGGCGGATCCTGCGGTCGATGTTCGCGGTCGGCGTCGACCGGGCAACGGTCACGCCCCCACCGGATCTGGCCGCCCACAACGAGATTGCGCTGCGGGTCGCCCGGCAGGGAATCGTGCTGCTGAGCAACCGCGGGCTGCTGCCCCTGGCGCCGGAATCGACCGCCCGCATCGCCGTCATCGGCGGGTACGCGAACGTGGGCGTGCCTGCCGGCTACGGGTCGAGCGCCGTCGTCCCGCCGGGCGGCTACGCGGCCGTGATTCCGATCGGCGGCGCCGGACTCGAGGCGGGGCTGCGCAAGCTGCACCTGCTGCCATCGAGCCCGCTGGACGAGCTGCGAAAGCAATTGCCCAACGCCGAAATCGAATTCGACCCCGGCATCAGTCCCACGGAGGCGGTCCGCGCGGCGCGCCGCGCGGACTTCGCGATCGTGTTCGCGGTTCGCGCAGAGGGGGAAGGGTTCGACATCGCCGACCTGTCGCTGCCGCAGGGGCAGGACGAGCTGATCACCGCCGTGTCCGCCGCCAACCCGAACACCGTCGTGGTGCTCGAGACGGGCAATCCGGTGACCATGCCCTGGCGCGACTCGGTGCGGGCGATCGTGCAGGCCTGGTATCCGGGGCAGGCCGGCGCCCAGGCCATCGCGGAAGTCCTTGCCGGGCAGGTCAATCCGTCGGGACGCCTGCCGATCACCTTCCCGGCCGACCTGCGACAGACGCCGCGCCCGGAACTGCCCGGACCCGGCGCCGCGTGGGGGGAGCCGAGCACGATCGAGTACGTGGAGGGATCCGACGTCGGCTACCGCTGGTTCGCCGCCACCGGGGCGACACCGGCGTTCGCCTTCGGACATGGCTTGTCCTACACCAGCTTTGAGTACCAAGACCTGGACGTCACCGGTGGAGACACGGTGACCGCCAGCTTCAGCGTGGTCAACACGGGCGACCGCACGGGGGCCGACGTCCCGCAGCTGTATCTCACCGGGACCCCCGACGGGCCGTGCCTGCGGCTGCTCGGATTCGAGCGGGTCGAGCTGGAACCGGGGGCCGGCCGCCGCGTGAGCGTCGAGGCGGATCCGCGCCTGCTCGCGCGCTACGACGGCGGCGTGGCGCGCTGGCGCGTCGGTGCGGGCGGCTATCGGGTGGCGATCGGCACGTCGGCGGTCACACCGCAGCTGGCAGCGACGGTCGAGCTCGCCGGGCGTACGTTCGGGCGCTGATCGCGGCGCGCCGGCCGCATCGAGTGTGCGTTCGCGGTTTTGGCTGTGCGCGCAGGGTTTCCCACCCCGGCGTGTCGCCGCCCCGGACGCACACTCGACGCGAGCCTCAGGAGGCGCGGACTACTTGACCGGGGTCAGCTCGTCGCCACAGGTGCAGCGGTACGGCTCGCCCGAACCGGAGCAGTGGCAGGGAACCTCGATACGAACGCGACACCCGCAGCCCTCGTGGCCGCAGGTCAGCTCGGTGCCTGCTTCGTAATTTGCCATTTCACTCACCCATTTCTCTGTTGTGATCCCTTACGGCTGTGGTCGACCACGCCACCCACTATATACCCCCCATGGGTATCCGTAAATGACCGTGACCGCTCCGATACCGGCGCGGCCGGCATCGCGCCGCACGGCTAGCTTGGTGGCATGACCCAGAACCCAACGCCGCAAGACGTCGACGAGTTTCTGAACGACACCGTGATCGGGGACGATCCGGCGCTGAGCGCGGCGGTCGAGGCCAGCGACGCGGCCGGCCTGCCGCAGATCGCCGTGTCGGCCCAGCAGGGCAAGTTTCTGAGCCTGCTGGCCGGCGCGGTCCGGGCCCGCCGCATCCTCGAGATCGGCACCCTGGGCGGCTTCAGCACCATCTGGCTGGCCCGCGGAGCCGGCCCGCAGGGCCGGGTGGTGACCCTGGAATACGAGCCCCGGCACGCCGAGGTGGCCCGGGCGAACCTGGAGCGGGCGGGTGTCGCCGACCGGGTGGAGGTGATCGTCGGTGCGGCGCTGGACACCTTGCCGACATTGGACGGCGGCGCGTTCGATCTGGTGTTCATCGACGCGGACAAAGAGAACTACGTCGCCTACCTGGACTGGGCGGTCCGGCTGGCCCGCCCGGGCGCACTCATCGTGGCGGACAACGTCGTTCGCGAGGGACAGATCCTGGATCCGCAGCACAACGCGCAGGCGCAGGCGGTCCGAGAGACCTTGCGACTGATGGGCGAGCACCCGCGACTGGACACGGCCGTGATCCAAACGGTCGGGGCCAAGCGCTGGGACGGCTTTGCGCTCGCGCTGGTGCGCTAAGGGCTGAGGTCGGCGACCGCCTGCGCGGCGGAACTGAGTTCGCCGATTCGCAGGGCAGTTTCGCCGGCGTACAGCGCCGCACGGTCCACCCACGCATCGGGAGTGCCGGCGAGCGGCGCGAGCGGCGTGAGCAACGGCCGGGCCGGCGACTGCATGCGCATCAACGCGCCGGCGTCGAAGTAGCCCAGCACGGCCATCGGGCGGCTCACCGCATTGATGGCAGCGGGCAACGGCTTCGCCCTGCCGTCGGCGCGGCACCAGCGCCGCGTCGCCGCGTTGGGCACGACGCGATGGCGCAGCGGCCAGCTCAGGCCGAACAGGTTGGTCTCGATCGTCGTGTCCGCGTTGG
The DNA here is from genome assembly GCF_001667735.1 of Mycobacterium sp. E183. Lineage (GTDB taxonomy): Bacteria > Actinomycetota > Actinomycetes > Mycobacteriales > Mycobacteriaceae > Mycobacterium. The sequence continues at coordinate 4,862 of NZ_LZJN01000029.1, read as the reverse complement.
CAACTCGGCGCTGATACTCCCGGTTGGCGTTCGCCTCGTGCGTCATCAGGAAGCGCGTTCCCGCGACCACGCCGCTGGCGCCCGCGGCCAGGGCGGCGCTGGTGTCGGCACCGGTGGCGATGCCGCCGGCGAGAAACACCGGGCGGTGGCCCGCGACGGCCAGCGCCCGGGGCAGGAATTGCAGCGCCGGCATGGTTCCGACGAGGTGGCCACCGGCCTCGCGCCCCTGAGCGATCAAACCGTCGGCGCCCCAACCGATAGCGGCGCGGGCCTGCCCCGGGGTGCCGACCATCACGAAGACGAAGATGCCGGCGTCGCGCAGGTGTCGTACCAGCCCCCGCTTCTCGCCGAAGGCCAGCACGACGGCGTCGACTCCGGCGTCGACGCAGGCCGTGATGTGCCCGCGATGAACGAAGTGCAGCAACAGGTTTACCGCGACCGCGCGGCCCGGCGTCCGCTCGCGCACCTCATCGATGGACGCGCGCAGCCGGCGCGGCGTGGCGATACCCAGGGTGCCCAGGCCGCCCGCCTCGGCGACCGCGGCGGCCAGCGCGGCACCCGCCAGACCACCGCCCATGCCGGCCTGCGCGACCGGAACGTCCAGGCGCAGGCGGTCCGCGATGTCCACGCCTCACGACGCTACGCGGGTGGTCGAATCGGACCGTGATCGGGCGTAACCTTGACGGCAGATGGATGGGTGCAGACAGCTCAAAAGGCTTGCTGCATAACAGAAAGGTCACAAAATGAGTACAGTCCATTCATCAATCGATCACCACCCCGACTTGTTGGCCCTGCGCGCGAATTACGACCGCGTCGCCGAGTCGATGAGTGCGCACGTCACCTTCGGGATGGCGCTGCTGACGGGCCTGTATGTGGCCGCGTCACCGTGGCTGGTGGGCTTCAGCGCCACGGGATCGCTTGCCACGTCGAACCTGATCGCCGGGGTCGCCGCGGCGTTCTTGGCGTACGGGTTCGCAACGGCGCTCGACCGTGCACACGGGTTGACCTGGACGATGCCGGTGCTCGGCGTGTGGGTCATCGCGTCCCTGTGGATCCTGCCGGGCGTCACGCTGACCACCGGCATGACATGGTCGAACGTGATCGCGGGTGCGTTGCTGACCCTGTTGGGCCTCAACGCCACCTACTTCGGCAGGCGCACACGCGCGGCGGCCACCCACGCATAGCATCCAAACCCGTTGAGCGAGGCGGCGATCGGGGCTAGCCGCAGACCGCACCGTTCGCCGCCGTGCTCACCAGCTTGACGTACTTGGCCAGTACGCCCGTCTTGTAGCGCGGCGGGGGAGGGGTGAAACCCTTTCGCCGGGAATCGAATTCGCTCCCGTCGACCAGCACGTCCAGCACGCGGTTCGCGACGTCCAGGCGGATCGGGTCGCCGTCGCGCAGGAAGGCGATTGGCCCGGCGTCGACCGCCTCCGGCGCGATGTGCCCCACGCACAGGCCGGTCGTCCCGCCCGAGAACCGGCCGTCGGTCAGCAGTAGCACGTCTTTACCCAGGCCGGCGCCCTTGATGGCGCCGGTGATGGCGAGCATCTCGCGCATCCCCGGACCGCCCTTGGGACCCTCGTACCGGATCACCACGGCGTCGCCCTTGGTGATCGTCCCGTCCTCCAGGGCATCCAGCGCGGCCCGCTCACCGTCGAAAACCCTTGCCGTGCCCTCGAACACGTCAGAGTCGAAGCCGGCCGACTTGACCACCGCGCCCTCGGGCGCCAGCGATCCGCGCAGGATGGTGATGCCCCCGGTCGGGTGGATGGGATTGTCCAGCGCCCGCAGCACCTTGCCGTCGGGGTCGGGTGGGTCGATCGCGGCCAGGTTCTCGGCGACGGTCTCGCCCGTCACCGTCAGGCAGTCGCCGTGCAGCAGGCCCGCATCCAACAGCGCCTTCATCGCCACCGGCACGCCGCCGATTTGGTCGACGTGCGACATGACGTGGCGACCGAACGGCTTGACGTCGGCCAGGTGCGGCACTTTCGAACCGATCCGGCTGAAGTCGTCGAGGGACAGCTCCACGTCGGCCTCGTGCGCGATCGCCAGCAGGTGCAGCACGGCGTTGGTGGATCCGCCGAACGCCATCACCACCGCGATCGCGTTCTCGAAGGCCTCCTTGGTCAGGATGTCGCGGGCGGTGATCCCGCGCCGCAGCAACTCGACGACGGCCGCACCGCTGCGGCGGGCGAACCCGTCGCGGCGGTAATCGGTCGCCGGTGGGGCCGCGCTGCCGGGCAGCGACATGCCGAGCGCCTCCGCGGCGCTGGCCATCGTGTTGGCGGTGTACATGCCGCCGCACGCGCCCTCGCTGGGACAGATCGCGCGTTCGATGGCGTCGACGTCCTCCCGGGGCATCAGGCCGCGCGCGCACGCGCCCACCGCCTCGAACGCGTCGATGATGGTGACCTCGCGTTCGGTTCCGTCGGACAGCTTGGCCCGCCCGGGCAGGATCGACCCCGCGTAGAGGAACACCGCCGCCAGGTCCAGGCGCGCGGCGGCCATCAGCATCCCGGGCAGGGACTTGTCGCAGCCGGCCAGCAGCACCGAGCCGTCGAGGCGCTCGGCCTGCATCACGGTCTCGACGCTGTCGGCGATCACCTCGCGCGACACCAGTGAGAAGTGCATGCCCTCGTGGCCCATCGAGATGCCGTCGGACACCGAGATCGTCCCGAACTCCAGCGGGAAGCCGCCGGCCGCGAACACGCCCTCCTTGACCGCCTTGGCGAGCCGGTCCAGCGAGAGGTTGCACGGCGTGATCTCGTTCCACGACGACGCCACCCCGATCTGCGGCTTGGCGAAGTCCTCGTCGCCCATGCCGACCGCCCGCAGCATGCCCCGCGCGGCGGCCTTCTCCAGGCCGTCGGTTACGTCACGGCTGCGCGGTTTGATGTCGGTGACTCCGGACGCATCGCGTGTTGTGGCCATCCTGCAAGTATGCGTGAACAGGCCGGACGGCAAATGTGCGGGTCATACCCGGGCGGGGTATAAAGTGGAATCGTGACGCCGGCCCGGCCACGCGCGGCGGGCGTGGATGGGCAGGGGTGAAGGACAGGATGACGAACGCGCACGGATATTCGCAGCAGAAGGACAACTACGCCAAGCGGCTGCGGCGCATCGAGGGTCAGGTGCGCGGCATCGCGCGGATGATCGAAGAGGACAAGTACTGCATCGACGTCCTCACCCAGATCAGCGCGGTCAACAGCGCGCTGCGTTCGGTCGCCCTGAATTTGCTCGACGAGCACCTCAACCACTGCGTCACCCGCGCCGTGGCCGAGGGCGGCGACGACGCCGACCAGAAGCTCGCCGAGGCCTCCGCCGCCATCGCGCGCCTCGTTCGTTCCTGATTGGTGACCGAGTTGAGACCCGGATTACGGCCCCGATAAGGGGGGAGCCGTAGTTGCGGTCCGTACGGTAAGGCAGTGTGATCGCATTAGGCGCGACAACCCAGGAACTGGGTAGCCCGGCCGATACCGACGCCATGACTGCCGAAACCAATGCTGCCGCCCGAACGTGGACGCCACGGGTCGCGGCCCAGCTTGTGGTGCTGGCGGCGGCGGCCTTTACCTACGTGACCGCCGAGATCCTGCCCGTCGGCGCGCTGCCGGCGATCGCCCGCAACCTGCACGTCAGCCTGGTCCTCGTCGGGACCCTGCTGTCGTGGTACGCCCTGGTCGCGGCGCTGACCACGATTCCGCTGGTGCGCTGGACCGCGCACCTGCCGCGCCGCCGGGTGCTCGTGCTGAGCCTGACCTGCCTGACCGTCTCGCAGATGATCTCGGCGGTGGCCCCCACCTTCGAAGTACTGGCCGCCGGTCGCGTGCTGTGCGCGATCACGCACGGGCTGCTGTGGTCGGTCATCGCGCCGATCGCGACGCGGCTGGTACCGCCGAGCCACGCCGGCCGCGCGACGATGTCGATCTACGTCGGAACCAGCCTGGCGCTGGTGGTCGGTAGCCCGCTGACGGCGGCCATGAGCCTGATGTGGGGCTGGCGCCTGGCGGTGGTGTGTGTGACCGTGGCGGCCGTCATCGTCACGGTGGCCGCGCGGGCGCTGCTGCCGGAGATGGTGCTCACCGAGGACCAGCTGAAGTGCGTGGGCCCCCGGTCCCGCCACCACCGCAACCGCCGGCTGATCATCGTCAGCATCATCACCATGGTCGGCGTGACCGGGCACTTCGTCTCCTACACCTACATCGTGGAGATCATCCGCGAGGTCGTCGGCGTGCGGGGGCCGAACCTGGCATGGGTGCTGGCCGCCTACGGCGTGGCGGGGGTGATAGCCGTCGGCCTGGTGGCGCGGCCGCTGGACCGCAGGCCCAAGGGGGCGATCATCGGGTGCCTGGCCGGTTTGACGGCCGCATTCGTGGTGCTGACCGCGCTGGCACTGGGCGGCCGCCCCGCCGCGGCCGCGGCCCTGATCGGGACGGCCGCGATCGTGCTGTGGGGGGCGATGGCCACCGCCGTGTCGCCGATGATGCAGTCCGCGGCGATGCGCAGCGGCGCCGACGACCCCGACGGGGCGTCGGGGCTCTACGTGACGGCTTTCCAGGTGGGCATCATGGCGGGCGCGCTGGCGGGCGGGCTGCTCTACGAGCGCAGCGTAGTGCTCATGCTGACCGCGTCGGCCGGTTTGATGGCGGCCGCGCTGGTCGGGGCGGCCGCCAATCGTCAGGCGCTCGACGTTGCGCCGACAAGCTCACGCGATTCATAGCCAGCCAGCTCAACGGCCAAAATGGCTGTGTATTCGGCCTCCGCGCGGTTTCGAATTTGTTAGCTGGCAGGCGCCCTATGCCACACTGTGTCAGGAACTCGAACGTGGAGGGATGCATATGTCGGGCTGGACGCGCGGGCGG
>NZ_LZJN01000028.1 GCF_001667735.1 Mycobacterium sp. E183 | reverse complement strand
TTCGCGGTTACCGCATCGAGGTCGGCGAGATCCGCTCGGCCCTCGCCGCTTTGGAGGGCGTCGACGAAGCGGTGGTCATCGTGCGCCAGGACCGCCCCGGCGACAAACGCCTCGTGGGCTACCTCACCGGCACCGCCGACCCCAGCGAACTCCGCACCGCACTGGCCGAACGGCTACCGGCCTACATGATCCCGGCCGCGATCGTGGTGCTCGAGGCACTGCCCGTCACGGTCAACGGCAAACTCGACACCCGCGCGCTCCCGGCGCCGGAATACACGGCCTCGGGTTACCGGGCCCCGACCAATCCCACCGAGGAGATCCTCGCGGGCATTTACGCGCAGGTGCTCGGCGTCGACCGCGTCGGCATCGACCAATCGTTCTTCGACCTCGGGGGAGACAGCATCTCGGCGATGCGCCTGATCGCCGCCGTCAACACCGACCTAGACGAATACCTCTCGGTGCGCGCCGTATTCGAGGCCCCCACCGTCGCACAGCTGGCACTCCGCGTCGGTGAGGGCGCCGGGGGGCTCGAGCCGTTGGTGGCCGGCCCACGGCCCGCGGTGGTCCCACTGTCCTTCGCGCAGAGCCGGCTATGGTTCCTCGACCAATTGCAAGGCCCCTCACCGGTTTACAACATGGCGGCGGCCATGCGGTTGCGTGGCCCGCTCGACGCCCAGGCGCTCGGAGCGGCCCTGGCCGACGTGGTGGGCCGCCACGAGAGCCTGCGGACCGTCTTCACTGCACCCGACGGAACACCGCAGCAGGTGGTCATCCCCGCCGAGCGAGCCGACTTCGGCTGGCACGTCGTCGACGCCGGCGGCTGGCCGGCGAGCCGGCTGGACGAGGCCGTCAAGGCCGCGGCCCGTGACACCTTCGACCTGTCGACCGATATCCCGCTGCGGGCCTGGCTGTTCCGCGTCGCCGACGACGAACACGTGCTGGTCGCCGTCGTGCACCACATCGCCGCCGACGGGTGGTCGCTGCGGCCGCTGACCGCCGACCTGGGCGTCGCGTACGCCAGCCGGTGCGCGGGCGAAGCGCCCCGCTGGCCCGAATTGCCGGTTCAATACGTCGATTACACCCTGTGGCAGCGCGACCAGTTCGGCGACCTGAAGGATCGCGACAGCCGCATCGCCGGTCAGCTGGCCTACTGGGAAGAGACCCTGGCCGGCATGCCGGAGCGGCTGCAGCTGCCCACCGATCGGCCCTATCCCGAGGTCGCCGACCAGCGGGGCGCGACCGTTCCGATCGACTGGCCGGCCGACCTGCAGCAGCAGATCACGGCGGTCGCCCGCGAACACAACGCGACCAGCTTCATGGTGGTCCAGGCCGCCCTGGCGGTGCTGCTGTCCAAGGTCAGCGCGAACAGCGATGTGGCGGTCGGCTTCCCGATCGCCGGGCGCCGCGACCCCGCCCTCGACCACCTGGTCGGCTTCTTCGTCAACACCCTGGTCCTGCGGGTCGACCTGAAAGAGCTAGGCGGCGACCCCACTTTCGCCGAGCTGTTGGACCGGGTGCGGACACGCAGCCTGGAGGCCTTCGAGCATCAGGACGTGCCCTTCGAGGTGCTGGTGGAGCGGCTCAACCCGACCCGGAGCCTGACCCATCACCCGCTGATCCAGGTGATGCTGGCCTGGCAGAACTTCGGCGGCCAGGACGGTGACCCCGCGACCGGACTGGCGCTGGGCGACGTCCGGGTCAGTTCGATCCCGCTGGACACCCAGGTCGCCCGCATGGACCTGACGTTCTCGCTCGCCGAGCGCTGGACCGAGGCGAACGAGCCCGCCGGAATCGGCGGGCGGGTCGAGTTCCGTACCGACGTGTTCGACGCCGACAGCGTCGAGACGCTGGTCGGACGCCTGCAGCGGGTGCTCGCGACGATGACCACCGAACCGACCCGGTCGGTGTCGTCGGTCGACCTGCTGGACGCGGGCGAACACGCCCGGCTGGACGCGATCGGCCACCGGGCGGCGCTCACCGCGCCGGACCCCGTGCCCGCGTCGATTCCCGAGGCGTTCGCCGCCCAGGTCGCGCGCACACCGGATGCGTTGGCGCTCAGCTGCGCCGGCTCGTCGTGGAGCTATGGCGAGCTCGACCGGGCCGCCAACCGGTTGGCCCATGCGCTGGCCGGCCGCGGCGCCGGGCCGGGACGATGCGTGGCGCTGCTGTTCCACCGCTCGGCCGAGGCGATCGTGGCGATCCTCGCGGTGCTCAAGACCGGCGCCGCCTACCTGCCGATCGATCCCGCGCACCCCGCGGCCCGGATCGGCTTCATGCTCGCCGACGCCGCGCCGGTCGCGGCGCTCACCACCACCGAGCTGGCTGTCCGCCTGGACGACCACGACGTGCCGGTCATCGACGCGGTCGACCCCGCCGTCGACGCCCAGCCCGCCACCGCGTTGCCGGCGCCCAGCGCGGAGGACATCGCCTACCTCATCTACACCTCGGGTACCACCGGTGTGCCCAAAGGCGTTGCGGTGAGCCACCGCAACGTGACCCGGCTGATGGCGTCCGTGGACGCGGTCCTGCCGGACGGTGGGGTGTGGTCGCAGTGGCACTCCTACGGCTTCGACGTGTCGGTGTGGGAGATCTTCGGCGCGCTGCTGCGCGGCGGGCGCCTGGTGGTGGTCCCCGACGCCGTGGTCCGGTCCCCGGAGGACCTGCACGCACTCCTCGTCGCCGAGGGAGTCAGCGTGCTGAGCCAAACCCCCTCTGCGGCAACGGTGTTGGACCCACGCGGGCTGGAGTCCGCGGCGCTGGTGGTGGCCGGCGAGGCCTGCCCGGCCGAGCTGGTCGACCGGTGGGCGCGCGACCGCGTGATGATCAACGCCTACGGGCCTACCGAGGCCACGGTGTACGCGGCGATCAGCGCACCCCTGACCCCCGGATCCGCCGTCGTCCCGATCGGCTCCCCGGTGGCCGGGGCGGCGCTGTTCGTGCTCGACGAATTCCTGCGGCCGGTGCCCCCCGGCGTGGTCGGCGAGTTGTACGTGGCCGGCGCCGGCCTCGCCCGCGGCTACTGGCGACGGGCGGGGCTGACGGCGTCGCGGTTCGTCGCCTGCCCGTTCGGCGGCCCCGGGGCGCGCATGTACCGCACCGGCGACCTGGTCCGCTGGGGCGCCGACGGGCAGCTGCAGTACCTGGGGCGCGCCGACGAACAGGTCAAGATTCGCGGCTACCGCATCGAGCTCGGCGAAATCCGGGCGGCGCTGGCCGAGCTTCCGGGGGTGCGGCAGGCGGCCGTCGTCGCCCGCGAGGACCGGCCCGGCGATAAGCGCCTCGTCGGTTACGTCACCGGGGCGGCGGACCCCGCCGACCTGCGCGCGCGCCTTGCCGATCGGCTGCCCGCCTACATGGTCCCGGTGGCCGTCGTGGCGGTCGACGCGCTGCCGCTGACCCCCAACGGCAAGCTCGACGCCCGCGCCCTGCCCGCGCCCGAATACTCCGACGCCGACCGCTACCGCGCCCCGAGCACCCCGGTCGAGGAGACCCTGGCCGGCATCTACGCCCAGGTGCTCGGCGTCGAGCGGGTCGGCGTCGACGACTCCTTCTTCGACCTGGGCGGCGACAGCATCTCGTCGATGCAGGTGGTCACCCGGGCGCGCGCCGCGGGCCTGGCCTGCCGCACGCGCGACATCTTCGTCGAGCAGACCGTCTCCCGGCTGGCCCGCGTGGTCGCGGCGGCCGTCGGCGACGTCCGCGAGACCGACGAGGGCACAGGGGAACTGCCGGCGACCCCGATCATGCGGTGGCTGCAGGCCGTGCACGGTCCCGTCGACCAGTTCAATCAGACGATGGTCCTCGAGGCGCCCGCCGGGGTCACCGAGGCCGACGTGGTGGCGGTGCTGCAGGCGCTGCTGGACCGGCACGCGATGCTGCGGCTGCGGGCCGGCGACGACTGGTCGTTGACGGTGCCCGAGGCGGGAGCGGTGGACGCCGCCGACCGCCTGCGCACGGTCGACGCGCTGTCCGATGCGGCGGTGGTGGCGGCGCGGTCCCGGCTGGACCCGGCCGACGGGGTGATGGTGAGCGCGCTGTGGGGCACCTCGACCCGCCAGCTGGTGCTGATCATCCACCACCTGGCCGTCGACGGCGTGTCCTGGCGAATCCTGTTGGAGGACTTGAACATCGCGTGGGCCCAGCGTCGCGCCGGGCAGCAGGTGGCGTTGCCGCCGGGCGGCACGTCGTTCGCCCGCTGGGCCGCGCTGCTGAGCGAGCACGCGTACGCCCCGGCCGTGATCGGGCGGGCCGACGCCTGGCGGCGGATCGCGGCGACCCCGCCCGCGCTGCCCCCGGTCCGGCCCGAGACCGACACCTACGAGACCGCCGAGCACCTGTCGGTGGAACTCGACGTGGGGACCACCCGCATCCTGCTCGGCGAGGCGCCGGCGGCGTTCCACGCCGGGGTCAACGACATCCTGCTGATCGGCTACGCGCTGGCGTGGGCGCAGTTCCTGGGCAGCGACGGAGCCCCGGTGGGCATCGACGTCGAGGGCCACGGGCGCCATGAGGAGCTCGCCGCCGGCGCGGACCTTTCGCGCACCGTCGGCTGGTTCACCACCAAGTACCCGGTGTCGTTGTCGATAGACGAATTGCCTTGGGCGCAAGTGCTTTCCGGAGCTCCCGCGCTGGGCGCGGTGCTCAAGCGCGCCAAGGAACAGTTGCGGGCGCTGCCCGACCCGCTCACCTACGGGCTGCTGCGCTACCTGAACGCAGAGGTCGACCTGGACGGCTCCGACCCGACGATCGGCTTCAACTACCTGGGCCGGTTGGGCGGGGCGGCGGCCGAGATGTCCGACGAGCTGTGGCGGATCTCGCGGGACGGCTCGGCGATCACCGGCACCAGCACGGCGGTGCCGATGCCGCTGATGCACACCGTGGACCTCAACGCGGGCACCGCCGACACCGAGGCCGGCCCGCGGCTGCACGCCAACTGGACGTGGGCGCCGTCGGCCCTGGACCGCGAACAGGTCACCAGGCTGAGCCGGCTCTGGTTCGAGGCGCTGACCGGCATCTGCGCCCACGTGCGAGCCGGGGGCGGCGGGCTGACCCCGTCGGACATCCTGCCCGCCCGGCTGGCCCAGCAGCAGATCGACGAGCTCGAGCGGCGCAACCCGGTCGCCGACGTGCTGCCGCTGACCCCGCTGCAGCAGGGGCTGCTCTTCCACGCCACCACCACCCGGGCCCGCGAGGACGACCTGTATGTGGTGCAGCTGGACATGAGCGTGAGCGGCCCGCTCGACCCCGACCGGCTGCGCGCCGCGGTCCAGACGGTGGTGGACCGGCACCCGCACCTGGTCGCCCGATTCTCCGAGGAGTTCGACGAGCCGATCCAGGTCATTCCCGCGAAACCGGCGATGGCGTGGCGCTACACCGAGCTCGACGCCGGCGACGCCACCGACGAGCGGGTCGGCGAGCTCTGCGCCGCCGAACGCGCCGCCGTCTACGACCTGGCCGACCAGCCGGCCTTCCGGGTCGCGATGATCCGCACCGCCGGGGACCGCCACCGGCTGGTACTCACCATTCACCACATCGTGCTCGACGGCTGGTCCGTGCCGATCCTGGTGAACGAGACGTTCGCCTGCCTCACCGGACAGCGGCTGGGCCCGCCGGCGCCGTATCGCCGATTCGTCACGTGGCTGGCCGATCGCGACCTCGGCGCCGCCCGGGCGGCGTGGGGCGAGGTGCTCGCCGGCTTCGACACCCCGACGCTGGTCGGGCCGCCGCACCAGCTGGAGCTGGGCGCCCGGGGTCTTGCGACATTCTCGGTGTCGGCCGAGACCACCCGCGCGCTCGGCGAGCTGGCCCGGTCCTGTCAGAGCACCGTCAGCACGGTGCTGCAGGCCGCGTGGGCGCAACTGCTGACCTGGCTGACGGGCAACTACGACGTCGCATTCGGCACCACGGTCTCCGGCCGCTCGGCCGACGTGGTCGGCGCCGAGTCGATGGTGGGCCTGTTGATCAACACGATCCCGGTGCGCGCCCGCCTCACCCCGGCCACCAGCACCGCGGACCTGCTCGAGCAGCTGCAGCGCGCACACAACGACACCTTGGAGCACGAGCACCTGTCGCTGAGCGAGATCCACCGAATGACCGGTCACGACAAGCTCTTCGACACGCTGTTCGCCTACGAGAACTATCCGCTGGAAACGTCCGCGATGGCGGTCAACCACCAGCTGTCCATCACCGACTTCAACGTCTTCGAACGCAATCACTACCCGCTGACGATCCAGGCCGCGCTGGCCGGGGACCGGCTCGGCCTCCGCGTGGAGTACGACGCCGGCGTCTTCGACGCCCACACCATCGACGCGCTGACCAAGCGGCTGGAGCGGGTGCTGGTGGCCATGACCACCGACCCCACCCGGCGGCTGTCTGCGCTGGACCTGCTCGACTCACCGGAGCGGGCCCACCTGGACGCGCTCGGCAACCGGGCCGCCCTCACCCGGCCGGCGCCGGCCGCCGCGTCGATCGTGGACCTGTTCGCCGCGCACGCGGCACACCAGCCGGACGCCGTGGCGATCGGCTGGGACGACCTGTCCATGAGCTACCGGGAACTGGACGAGGCCTCCAACCGGTTGGCGCGCCTGCTCATCGCCGAGGGCGCCGGGCCGGGACAGTCTGTGGCCCTGCTCTTCTCGCGTTCGGCCCAGGCGATCGTGGCGATCCTGGCGGTGCTCAAGACGGGCGCGGCATACCTGCCGATCGACCCGGCCGCCCCGGGCGCGCGGATCCGATTCATGCTTGCGGACGCGGCGCCGGTCGCCGCGGTCACCACCGGGGGATTGCGGTCGCGGCTGGACGAGCGCGACGTGCGGGTCGTCGACATCGAGGACCCGTCGATCGACGGCTATCCGCCCACCCCGCCGCCGGCGCCCGCGGCCGATGACGTCGCCTACGTGATCTACACCTCGGGCACCACCGGGGTGCCCAAGGGCGTGGCGGTCACGCATCGCAACGTGACCGGGCTGATCGGCTCGCTAGACGCCGGCCTGCCCAACCCCGGCGTATGGACGCAGTGCCACTCCTATGCCTTCGACGTGTCGGTGTGGGAGATCTTCGCGCCGCTGCTGCGCGGAGGGCGCGTGGTGGTGGTGCCCGAGTCGGTGGTGCGCTCGCCGGATGACTTCCGCGCGTTGCTGATCGAGGAAGGGGTCACCGTGCTGACCCAGACGCCGTCGGCGGTGGCGACACTGGATCCGGCGGGGCTGGAATCGGTGGCGCTGGTGATGGCCGGCGAGGCCTGCCCGGCCGAGGTGGTCGATCGCTGGGCACCGGGCCGGGTGATGGTCAACGCCTACGGCCCGACGGAGACCACGATGTGCGTGGCCATCAGCGCGCCGCTCGCGGCGGGCTCGGGGCCACCGCCGATCGGTTCGCCGGTGGCGGGCGCGGGATTGTTCGCACTCGACGCCTGGCTGCGCCCGGTGGCGCCCGGGGTGGTCGGCGAGCTGTACGTGGCCGGCACGGGCGTGGCCACCGGCTACGCCGGGCGGTCGGGCCTGACCGGGTCGCGATTCGTGGCGTGCCCGTTCGGCGGGCCCGGGACACGGATGTACCGCACCGGCGACCTGGTCCTCTGGGGCGCCGACGGTCAGCTGGTGTACGTCGGCCGCGCCGACGAGCAGGTGAAGATCCGCGGGTACCGCATCGAACTGGGCGAGGTCCAGGCCGCGCTGGCCCGGCTCGACGGCGTCGACCAGGCGGCGGTGATCGCGCGCGAGGACCGCCCCGGCGACAAACGGCTGGTCGGGTACGTCACCGGAACAGCCGACCCGGCCGAGGCGCGCACCGCGCTCGCGGGACGGCTCCCGGTCTACATGGTCCCGGCGGCCGTGCTCGCGCTCGACGCGCTGCCGCTCACCCCCAACGGCAAGCTGGACACCCGCGCCCTGCCCGCACCGGAGTACACCGGCCGCGGCTACCGGGCCCCGTCCAGCGCCAGCGAGGAGATCCTCGCCGGCATCTTCGCCCGGGTGCTCGGTGTCGAGCGGGTCGGCGTCGACGACTCCTTCTTCGACCTGGGCGGCGACAGCATCTCCGCGATGCGGTTGATCGCCACGGTCAACAGCGCGCTGGCCGTCGACCTGGCGGTGCGCACCCTGTTCGACGCGCCCACGGTGCGGGACCTGAGCCGGCGCCTCGGCACGGACACGGCCGCCGACGACGAGATCGTCCCGGTGCAGACCTTGAAGCAGGGCGCAGGCGTTCCGGTGTTCTGCATCCATCCCGCGGGCGGCGTCAGTTGGCCGTATCAGGTCCTCGGCACCTACCTGGACTGCCCGATCATCGGGATCCAACAGGTCGAGCGCGAGGCCGACCCCCGGTCGATCCGGGAGATGGCAAAGACCTACGCCGATCGAGTGCAGGAGGCGTACCCGGCCGGGCCCTACAACCTGCTCGGCTGGTCGTTCGGCGGCGTCGTCGCCCACGAACTCGCGGTCGAACTCCAGCGCCGCGGATGCGTCGTCGCCCGCCTGATCCTGCTCGACGCCCAACCCGCCATCGACGACGGCGTCGCCTCGCCGGACGACGACCTGGGTGAGCAACAGGTGATGGCCGAGACCTCGTCATCCCAGCGGCTTTTCGAACTGCTCACCCACAACCTGCGTAAGAACGTCGAGCGGTACCGGTCCCACCGCCCGCGGGTCTTCAACGGGGACATCACCGTCGTCTCCGCAGCGCGGGACGACGCCGAGCGCAGCGCGTTCCTGTCGCGGTCCTGGCGGCCCCATGTCTCCGGTGAGATCCTCACCTACTCGATCGACTGCGGCCACGACGACATGCTGACCGCGGAATCGGTGGGCCTGTACGGCCAACGGCTCAGGCATCTGCTGGTCCTCGCGGAACGCCGGCTCGAACTGGCCCACGGCGGTCAGCATGGCGCTCGGGACGACAAGCTGCCCGGCGAGCGCGCCGGGTGACCGGGCCGCGCTAATTGCCGATGGTGGCCCGGTGCTGGGGACAATACGAGGCCACGGAAGCGCCGAGCAGGTAGCCGGCCTCGTGTGCCGACAGGTCGGTGGCCCGAACGACGTTGAGCACCAACGAGGTTGGCGACTTGCCCTTGTCGAGTCCGGCGCACATGTTGTGCCCCGCCGTGATCGCGGCCCCACGATCGGTGAAGACGATCCCGTTCCGCTGAATCTCCGCGAGGAATGAATCGTCGATTTGATCGGCCGAAGCGGGCGCGGCGAAATACACTGCGGCCCCCGCGGCCGCCGCACCGACCGCCCGCCACATCCCGGCATGCGCATTCATTCGGCTCTCACGGACTTCCTCAAAGTGACGACGGGGTGTCATCAGGGTGGCTGCACCGTAACCAGAACCGGCGCATCTTTCTCGGCGCCGCTGAGCCCACCACCTCACACGAACCGGCCCTGAAGTCAGGGTCGTCGCCGCAACGCGCCGAGCGGTCGCCGCGGGAATCCCACCGAAACCGGTTGTCTTACAACATCTTCGATCTCGTCACCATCGAACCATGCGACCGGGCGGATGCGAATGGCGGTGCGCGCGGGGCGAAACACGAGAGCAGAGCGCAACCAACAATTAACAGGCGGGGGAGCGTCGCAACCCAAAAGCGGTTCTCCGGTGCGCTTGTTTGCTCGGGACCCGAGGGCCGGCGGCGGTTTCACCTCCCAAGGCGCCCCGCAGCCCGCGACGACGCATTTCACAGTGGCCGTTCGGGCGCGCGGCAACCGCCTTCGGTATGGTCCAAGGAGTGTGCGGAGTCACCGGGGAGGTAAGGCTCGACGGGCGGGTGCCCGACGTAGCAGCGGTGTCCGCAATGGCCGCCGTGATGACCCGGAGGGGCCCGGACGCGTCCGGCACCTGGTCACAGGGGCGCGTCGCGCTCGGTCATCGTCGGCTCAAGATCATCGATCTCAGCGAAGCCGGCGCCCAGCCGATGGTCGACTCGGAGCTGGGCCTGGCCATCGCCTTCAACGGCTGCATCTACAACTACAAGGAGTTGCGCCGCGAACTCACCGGACACGGCTACCGGTTCTTCTCGCACAGCGACACCGAGGTCCTCATCAAGGCCTACCGGCATTGGGGCGATGACTTCGTCAGCCACCTGCACGGCATGTTCGCCTTCGCCATCGTCGAGCGCGACAGCGGCCGGGTGCTGCTGGGCCGGGACCGGCTGGGGATCAAGCCGCTCTACCTGACCGAGGACAGCCACCGGATCCGGTTCGCCTCGGCCCTGCCGGCGCTGTTGGCCGGCGGCGGCGTGGACACCCGCATCGACCCGGTCGCCCTGCACCACTACATGACCTTCCACTCGGTGGTCCCGGCGCCGCTGACCATCCTGCGCGGGGTCCGCAAGGTGCCGCCCGCGTCGCTCGTCGCGATCGAGCCCGACGGCCGGCGCACCATCACCACCTACTGGACCCCCGACTTCACCCGGCACGACGACCGCGCCGCCTGGTCGGAAACCGACTGGGAAGAGGCGGTGCTGGACGCGCTCCGCGTCGCGGTCAAGCGCCGGTTGGTCGCCGACGTGCCGGTCGGCTGCCTGTTGTCCGGCGGTGTCGACTCCAGCCTGATCGTCGGCCTGCTCGCCGAGGCCGGCCAGCACGGCCTGATGACCTTCTCCATCGGCTTCGAGTCGGCCGGTGGCGTCGAGGGCGACGAGTTCCGGTGGTCGGACATCATCGCCCGGCGCTTCGAAACCGACCACCACCAGATCCGCATCGGAACCGAGCGGATGCTGCCCGCGCTCGACGGGGCGATCGGCGCGATGAGCGAGCCGATGGTCAGCCACGACTGCGTCGCCTTCTACCTGCTCAGCCAGGAAGTGGCGCGGCACGTGAAGGTCGTGCAGTCCGGCCAGGGCGCCGACGAGGTCTTCGCCGGCTACCACTGGTACCCGCCGATGGGCTCGCCGGCCGCGGCGTCGCTGGAAGGCTCGGTCGCCGAGTACCGCGGCGCGTTCTTCGACCGCGATTCCGCCGAAATGGCGGGTCTGCTGGGCCCGGGCATCATGGCCCCGGATGACCCCAGCGAGCGCTTCGTCACAGAGCACTTCGCGCGCGCCGGCGCCGAGACGGGCGTCGATCGCGCGCTGCGGCTGGACACCACCGTCATGCTGGTGGATGACCCGGTGAAACGGGTCGACAACATGACCATGGCCTGGGGCCTGGAGGGTCGGGTCCCGTTCCTCGACCACGAGCTCGTGGAGCTGGCGGCGACCTGCCCGCCGGAGCTGAAGATCGCCCACGAGGGCAAGGGCGTCCTCAAACAGGCCGCGCGACGGGTGATTCCATCGGAGGTCATCGACCGGCCCAAGGGTTACTTCCCGGTTCCGGCGCTGACCCACCTCGAGGGGCCCTACCTCGACATGGTGCGCGACGCCCTCTACGCGCCGGTGGCCAAGGAGCGCGGCCTGTTTCGCACCGAGGCGGTCGACGCGCTCCTGGCCGACCCCAACGGCAAGCTGACCCCGCTGCGCGGCAACGAGCTCTGGCAGATCGCCCTGCTCGAACTGTGGCTGCAGCGGCACGGCATCACGGGTCCGGTGGCATGACCGAAACCGATCCCTCTGGCGACCACACCGAGGCGATCACGATGGGCCTGCACGACGCCTCGCCGCCGGAGCTGGTGGAGGCGATGGCCAAGGATGTCGAGCTCGAATTGGGCTGGGGCCGGCTGATTTTCGGCCAGACCTTCGCCGACGCCCGCCAACTGGTCGAGGCGCTGCGCCGGGAGGGGCCCGGTCGCCGCGACATCTGCATCTACGCCCGCGAATCCCACGTGGTCGTCGCCGAAGCGCCGACCGAGCTGTTCATCGACCCCAGCCACACCTATCGGCTGCGCTTCGCCGACGCGAAGAAGACGGAGGACCCGGCGCCGGTCGGCGTGACCGTGCGCACGCTGAACGACCCGGTCGACGCCGACGCGATGAACCGCGTCTACGTGCGGTGCGGGATGGTCCCGGCCGGCGTCGACGTGATCTGGAACAACCACCTCAATGTCCCCGCGGTGACCTACCTGCTGGCCGTGCGCGATACGGACGGCGCCGTGGTGGGCACCGTCACCGGCGTCGACCACGAGTTGCTGTTCGACGATCCCGAGCAGGGGTCGAGCCTGTGGACCCTGGCCGTCGACCCGGCGGCCGGGCTGCCCGGCATCGGCGCGGCCCTCACCCGCGCGCTGGCGGAGCGCTTCCGCAGCGCGGGCCGCGCCTACATGGACCTGTCCGTCGCGCACGACAATGCCGCGGCCATCGGCCTGTACGAGAAGCTGGGCTTCGTCCGGGTCCCGGTGCTGGCGATCAAGCGCAAGAACGCGATCAACGAGCCGCTGTTCAGCCCGCCGCCCGAGACGGTCGACGACCTCAACCCCTACGCCCGGATCATTGCCGACGAGGCGCTGCGCCGCGGCATCTGGGTCGAGGTGCTCGACGCCGAAACCGGCGAGATGCGCCTCACCCACGGCGGCCGCAGCGTCGTCACCCGCGAATCGCTGTCCGAATACACCTCGGCGGTGGCCATGTGCCGCTGCGACGACAAGCGCCTGACCCGCCGCCTGGTCTCCGAGGCGGGCATCACGGTGCCCCGCGCCCGCCTGGCCACCTTCGACGAGGGCGACTACAACTTCCTCACCGAGGTCGGCGAGGTCGTCGTCAAACCGACCCGCGGCGAGCAGGGCAAGGGCATCACCGTCGGCGTGACCGCCGAGAACGGTCCCGAAGAGCTGGCCGCCGCCCTGGCCCGGGCCCGTCAGCAATACCCGGACGTGCTGATCGAACAGCGGGTGCAGGGCGACGACCTGCGGCTGGTGGTGATCGACGGCCGGGTGGTCGCCGCCGCGCTGCGGATGCCGCCCGAGATCATCGGCACCGGCGAGCACAGCATCCGCGACCTGATCGCGGCCGAAAGCCGGCGGCGCTCCGCGGCCACCGGAGGGGAATCCCGCATCCCGCTCGACGACCTCACCGAGTCGACGGTCGCCGAGGCGGGCTGGACGCTGGACGACGTGCTGCCCCAGGGCACCCGCCTGCGCGTCCGCCGCACCGCCAACCTGCACCAGGGTGGCACCATCCACGACGTCACCGCCGTGGTGAACTCCGAACTGTGCCGGGTCGCGGTCACGGCGGCCGAGGCCATCGGCATCCCCGTGACGGGCATCGACCTGCTGGTGCCCGACGTCACCGGCGCCGAGTACGCCTTCATCGAAGCCAACGAACGGCCCGGGCTGGCCAACCACGAACCTCAGCCCACCGCCGCGGCCTTCATCGACTTCCTGTTCCCCGGCCACCCGGGCCAGCCGCAAGCCTGGACCCCCGAGGAGTCGCGCTCCGACCGCGGCTGAGGCGTGCGAAGCGCCTCGCTTGGGTACTTCTGAAGCCACCCGGATAGGAGCCAGATGAGCGGAAGCGTGCAAACCGGAACCATCACCACCCACGTGCCCGCGCGCCTGGACAGGCTGCCGTGGTCGCGATTCCACTGGCGCGTCGTCATCGGGCTGGGCGGGGTGTGGGTCCTGGACGGGCTCGAGGTCACGATGGTGGGCAACGTGTCCGCACGCCTCACGGAGAAGGGCAGCGGCATCGACCTCGACGCCGCGCAGATCGGCATGGCGGCCGCGTTCTACATCGCCGGGGCGTGCCTGGGCGCGCTGTTCTTCGGCCACCTGACGGACCGCTTCGGGCGGCGCAACCTGTTCATGCTCACCTTGGCGGTCTACCTGGCCGCCACCGTCGCGACCGCATTCGCCTTCGCCCCTTGGTATTTCTTCGTCGCGCGGTTCTTCACCGGGGCCGGCATCGGCGGCGAATACGCCGCGATCAATTCGGCCATCGACGAGTTGATCCCCGCCCGCCTGCGCGGCCGCGTCGACCTGATCATCAACGGGACCTACTGGCTCGGTTCGGCGGCCGGGGCGGCCGGCGCGCTCGTCCTGCTCGACACGTCGAACTTCGCGCCCAACATCGGCTGGCGGCTGGCCTTCGGCGTCGGCGCCATCTTCGGCATCTTCGTGCTCCTCGTCCGGCGCAACGTCCCCGAGAGCCCGCGGTGGTTGTTCATCCACGGCCGCGACGAGGAGGCCGAGCGGGTCGTCGGCGAGATCGAGGAGGCGGTGCGGCGCGAGATCGGTGAACCCCTGCCCGAGCCGCACGGGCGCGGGCTCAAAATCCGTCAGCGCGAAACGATCTCGTTCCGCGAAATCGCCCGGGTCGCCTTCAGGCTCTACCCGCAGCGCGCGATCCTGGGGCTGGCGTTGTTCACCGGGCAGGCATTCCTCTACAACGGCGTGACGTTCAATCTGGGCACGCTGTTGAGCGGGTTCTACGGCGTGCCGTCGGGGAAGGTGCCGCTGTTCTTCATCCTGTGGGCGCTGAGCAATTTCGTCGGTCCGCTGGCGCTCGGCCACCTCTTCGACACCGTGGGCCGCAAGCCGATGATCACGGCCACCTACATCGGCTCCGCCGTCGTCGCCGTCGCCCTCGCCATCCTGTTCGTGACCCAGACCGGCGGCGTCTGGGCGTTCATCGGCGTCCTCGCGGTCACGTTCTTCCTGGCGTCGGCGGGCGCCAGCGCGGCCTACCTGACGGTCAGCGAGATCTTCCCGATGGAGACCAGGGCGCTGGCGATCGCGTTCTTCTACGCGGTGGGGACCGCGATCGGCGGCATCACCGGCCCGCTGCTGTTCGGGCAGCTGATCAACTCCGGGGAACGCGGGCAGGTGATGTGGTCGTTCCTGACGGGCGCCGCGGTCATGGCGATCGCCGGCCTGGTCGAATTGCGGCTCGGGATCGCCGCCGAACGGCGCCCGCTGGAAGAGCTCGCCCTGCCGTTGACGGTGGACGACACCGAGGCCGGCGACCGCGGGCCGTCTTCTGTTTGAAACCATCGCGGCGATACCGGTGACGCGCGCGTAACAAATTCGCCATCGGAAGTTCCTAGTGTGAGTCGGTCCACCAGACGGGGGCCCAATCAGCGATAGGAATTCCATTGAGCGGTAACGCGGTCCGCCTTCAGGCGATCAACAATGTCGAGGGATACGTTCCCCCCGCCGTCAGCTTCGTCCCGGGCGAGCTGCCCGGGGAGATCTTCGGGTCCAACGTCTTCACCAAGGCGGAGATGCAGGCGCGGCTGCCCAAGGCGGTGTACAAGTCGATCGTGGCGACCATCGACAAGGGCGCCAAGCTGGACCCCGCGGTCGCCGATGCGGTCGCGGTCGCGATGAAGGATTGGGCGCTCGAGAAGGGCGCTACCCACTACGCGCACGTCTTCTACCCGATGACCGGGCTGACCGCCGAGAAGCACGACAGCTTCCTCGAGCCCGTCTCCGATGGGCAGACCCTCGCCGAGTTCGCCGGGAAGACCCTGATCCAGGGCGAGCCGGACGCCTCCAGCTTCCCGTCGGGCGGGCTGCGCAGCACCTTCGAGGCGCGCGGCTACACCGGTTGGGACGTGACCAGCCCCGCCTACGTGCTGGAGAACCCGAACGGCAACACGCTGTGCATCCCGACGGTGTTCGTCTCGATGACCGGTGAGGCGCTCGACTACAAGACGCCGCTGCTGCGCAGCCAGCAGGCGATGGGCATCCACGCCGAACGCATCCTGACGCTGTTCGGCCACAAGGACCTCAACAAGGTGGTGTCGTTCTGCGGGCCCGAGCAGGAGTACTTCCTCGTCGACCGGCACTTCTTCCTGGCGCGGCCCGACCTGATCAACGCCGGGCGGACGGTGTTCGGCGCCAAGCCGCCCAAGGGCCAGGAATTCGACGACCACTACTTCGGGTCGGTGCCCGAACGGGTGCTCGGCTTCATGATGGACACCGAACGGGAGCTGTTCAAACTCGGCATCCCGGCCAAGACCCGGCACAACGAGGTCGCCCCCGGGCAGTTCGAGGTGGCCCCGATGTTCGAGCGGGCCAACATCGCCTCCGACCACCAGCAGCTGCTGATGACGGTGTTCAAGACGCTGGCCAAAAAGCACGGCATGGAGTGCCTTTTCCACGAGAAGCCGTTCGCCGGCGTCAACGGCTCGGGCAAGCACGTCAACTTCTCGGTGGGCAACGCCGAGCTGGGTTCGCTGCTGGTGCCCGGCGACACGCCACACGAGAACGCCCAATTCCTGGTGTTCTGCGCCGCGGTGATCCGCGCCGTCCACAAGTTCGCCGGCCTGCTTCGCGTTTCGGTCGCCTCGGCCACCAACGACCACCGGCTGGGCGCCAACGAGGCGCCGCCCGCGATCATCTCGATCTTCCTCGGCGAGCAGCTCGCCGACGTCTTCGAGCAGATCGCCAAGGGCGCGGCCACCTCGTCAAAGGGCAAGGGCACCATGATCATCGGCGTCGACACCCTGCCGCCGCTGCCGACCGATCCCGGCGACCGGAACCGCACCAGCCCGTTCGCGTTCACCGGCAACCGGTTCGAGTTCCGGGCGCCGGGCTCGGGGCAGACGGTCGCCGTGCCGATGATCGTCCTCAACACGATCATGGCCGACTCGTTCGACTACATCGCAACGATTTTGGAAAAGGCGGTCGAGGACGGCGAGGACTTCGACGCCGCGGTGCAGAAGCTGCTCACCGAGATCATCACCGATCACGGCGCGGTCGTGTTCAACGGCGACGGGTATTCGGAGAACTGGCAGATCGAGGCGGCCGAGCGCGGATTGCCCAACCTCAAGACGACGCTGGACGCCATTCCGGAACTCATCAAGCCGGAATCGGTCGAAGTCTTCGAGAAGTACGGGGTTTTCAACGAACGCGAGCTGCACAGCCGCTACGAGGTCCGGCTCGAGCATTACGCGCTCACGATCGGTGTGGAGGCGAAGCTGGCCCTGGAGATCGGTACGACGGTCATCCTGCCCGCCGCGCTGCGCTACCAGACCGAGCTGGCCGGAAACGTCGCGACGTTGAAGGCCGCCGGAGTGGAGCCGAACACGGCCGCGCTGGAAGCGGTTTCGGCCCCGCTGAACGACCTCACCGCCGCGCTGTCGACGCTCAGGGCGGCGCTGTCCGAGCATTCGGCGGAATCGGCGCTCGAGGAGGCCAAGCACGCCCAGGCGGCGCTGCTGCCGGCGATGGACGCGGTGCGTGCCGCCGCCGACGCGCTGGAAGGCGTTGTGGCCGACGACCTGTGGCCGCTGCCGACCTACCAGGAGATGCTCTACATCCTCTGAGAGACGAGTTCACCCGCCAAGTCGTGTTGCACTGCAGGCCTTCAGCGCCAACGGGTTCAACGCGGCACCTGCACCAGCGGCTGACCACCGATCTGACCCCAGCACCCAGCCGGGTCGCGCCCGTTCTTGACCTGGTCGTTCAGGCAGTTGAAGATCGCGATCCGCAGATCCGGTGGCGGCTGGTTGGCGCGCTGCTCGGCGGCCAACCGATTCTGCTCGGCGGTCTTGACGTCCTGCTGGGCGTTGATCGTCTCCTGAACCTTCTGGTTGTAGGCATCGATCCGTTGCTGGGTCGGCTGGTCATAGAAGATCCTCGGAATCCGGACGTCGAGGATCTCGATCTCCGAGCCCACCGCGTCCTGCAGGTCCTTTTTGACCTGGGCGGCCATCGCGGGTAAGTCCGCGCCCTGGGCCGGCGCGGGCATTTGCGTCGCCCCGCCCGGCGCGTTCGCCGCGGCCGCCAGCATGACCTGCGGGTTGAACGTCGCGAACACCTTGGACAACGCGACTTGGGCCTGCCGGTCCACCAATTGCTCTTTGATCGTCTGGAATACGTTGGCCCCGCCGTAATCCTGGAACAGCTTGGGGGCGGCACCCTCGCGCAGCCGCCAGTTCAGGTTTTCATCGACGTAGGCGGTGGAGTTGTTGGCCAGCCGGACGTTGATGGCCGCCGGGTTGTTGTTCGCACCTTTGCCCTGGCTGGCGTCGTCGTAGCTGTTGGATTCAAACGCCTGCAACTGGATCGCTTCCGAGAGCTCACTGACCTTGCGCCACGGCGCATGCCAGACGATCCCCGCGCCGTGCACCCCCACCGGCTTGCCGAATTCGGTGATGATTCCGACGTTGCGGGTGTCTACCCGGTCGTAGGCGCTGATCAGCGTGAAGATCACGCCGAACAAAGCGGCGCTCGCCGTGATCGCCCACCACGTCAACCTCGTCTTGCTGCCGAGCAAGGCGCTCGCGGTGAGGGCCGCGATTGCCGCCAGGAAGAACAGGATCGCCAAAATCCACCAGCCAGGCACGACATTCCTTTCCTTGAATTGAGATCCGGCGGGAATTGCTTGACAGGGGGCGAGCGTACGGCGAACCGAAGAGCGTGAAAAGCACCATGTGGCACCCCTTTAGGCCGGTCCGGGTGAGCGTACCCCGCAGCCAGCGGGCGGACAGTGGGATCTCGCGCTCGACCTCACGGGTCAGCCGTAGGCGTCCCACCAGGTATGCAGGTCCTCGACGGTGGCGGGGTCGCCGGAGACGTCGCTGAGCATGAGCTTCTCGTCGTTGGTCCAGATCACGTTCGGGTGGTTGTTGTAGGTGCCGCAGGCGATCAGGCCGGCCATGTCGTTGGGAGTCTGGTCGTAGTGCCAGCTGACGGGCGAGCGTCCCTCGCCGGGGCAGTTCACCAGGCTGACGTTGGCGATGTCGTCGTTGAAGGCCTTCTTCAGCTTGTTGGGCGTGGCGAACAGCCCGTAGGTGGCGTGGCTGGGGCCGCCGGGCTGGGTGTTCTGCCCGCAGGTCACCATCGCGACCGCGTGCACCCAGATGCTGCCCGACTCCGGGGTGGCCGGCGTGCAGGTGCCGGCCAGGTAGCCGGGTGGCAGCAGGCTGATCAGCCGCGCCTGGTCGTCGTTGGGGGCGATGCTGGACGGCGGCGGGGTTTTCGCCACGGTCGCCTTGGCGTGCCGCTGGCCGGACGGTTTCAGCGCAAGCCAGATGCCGACGGCGCACAGGGCGACGACCACCGCCACTGCGGCGGCCACGATCGGCCAGCGGTTGCGCTTGGGCGGTGCGGAACGGTGCTGTAATCCGATTGCGGGAGAGACGATTTCGCTGTCCCGCAGGATGGTCTCGGCGCGTTGGCGTTCCGGGCTGCTGAGCGCCCGGTGCGCGGCCGCGGCGAGGGCGCCGGCGGTCGGGTAGCGCTCGATCGGGGTTTTGGCCATGCCGCCTGCGATCACGGCGTCGAACGCCGGGCTCACCCCCGAGCCTTGTTCGCTCGGTTTGGGAATGGGTTGCATCAGGTGGGCGCTGACCAGCATGCCGGTGCTGTCGGCGGGGTAGGGCGGGGTCGCGGTCAGGCACTCGTAGAGCACACAGGCCAGCGCGTAGACGTCGGCGCGGGGGGCCACCTCTTCACTCGAAAACCGTTCGGGCGCCATGTATTTCAGGGTGCCGACGGCGGTGCCCAGTTGGGTGAGCTTCTCGTCGGACTTGGCGCTGGCGATGCCGAAGTCGACGAGATAGGCGAAGTCGTCGCCGGTGATCAGGATGTTCTGCGGTTTGACGTCGCGGTGGGTCACCCCGGCGGCATGCGCGGCGTCCAGGGCGGCGGCGACCTGGTGGACGATGGCCACCGCCCGCGACGCCGGCAGCGGGCCCTCCCGTTCCAGCAGGCTGCCCAGGTCGATGCCCTCGATGAGGCGCATCTCCAGGTACAGCTGCCCGTCGATCTCGCCGTAGTCGTGGATGGGCACCACGTGCGGCTCCAGCAGCCGGCCGGTGATCCGCGCCTCGCGTTCCATTCGCTTGCGGAACACCGGATCCTGGCTGAACGTGTGCGACATCAGCTTGAGCGCCACCGTCCACTGTTTGACGGTGTGCTCGGCCTCGTAGACCTCGCCCATCCCGCCGCGGCCGAGCAGGCGCTTGAGGTGGTAGGGGCCGAACATCGTCCCCACCCGCGAGCCCTGGCCGCCGGTCATCGAGTGCCTCCCGTCGACGGACCGTGGCGGTGAGCGCACACCGATCTCACCGCAGAAACGTACAACATCGACCCGGCAGACGTCGGCCGCGCGACGGCGGGCCGCCGCGATCAGTGCACGGGGGGAGCGACCTGCGTGACGGTGCCGTCCGGGGCGAGCACGATGGTGCCGCTGAGGGCCCCGTCGCTGACGCTGATCTGTAGGTGCAAGCCGCCGTCCTTGCGGGACTCGATCGCCAGGAAGATCCGGTTGGCGTCGTAGATGTGCAGGGTCTGCGGCGCCTGCTGCACGACGTCGACGACCGCCTGCACGTCGAACTTGCTGAGGTCACCGACCACCAAGCGGGAGGACACCGCGTTCTCGGGGCCGACGCTGGCCCAATTGCCGTCGCGGCCCAGCCAACTCACCACCTTCTGGGGGTTCGCGGTGTCCGGACGCATGACCACGACCTGGGTTTGGTAGATGTTCAGCTGGTAACCCAGCGTGTCGCCGAACTGCGTCCGCATCTGCGCCAGCACGCCGCTCACCCCGCTCAGGCTCAACAGCTGTGGCGGCGGAGGCGTCGGGGTGGTGGTCATGGCCGCGGAGCTGCTGGGGGCCGCACTCGGGGCGGCGGATGGCGCCGGGGCCGAAGGGGTGTCGCGTTGCAGTCCCCAGGCGATGCCGCCGCCGATCAGCACCAGCGCGACGGCCGCGGCAATCCCGGCCCGGCGCCTGTTGATTCCCGCGGGTGACGACGGAGCTCGCTCGGCGGCCGGGTGGATCTGCAGGTCGGCCACCAGCGACCGCAGCTCGCGCAGCGTCGTGGCCCTGGTGGCGGCGCTTACCCGCTCGCGGTGCTCTTCGGTCGACAACTGACCGTCGCCGAGCGCCGCGTCGAGCGCCTCGCAGGTCCGGTTGCGGTCGTTGTCGCTGGCCCGGGTGTCATCGATCATCGCCCGCTACCCGAGAAGCTTGGTCAGCCAGGTCGGGTCGGAGTAGTTCACCGACGCGGTGCCGTCCCACACGAACGGGGTCGAGTTGGCGTTGAGCCCGGACAGCGTCGCGTAACCGGCCGCGGATTTCGCCTTGCCCGTGCCGACGTCGTCCCCGGACTTGATGCACGTCAGCACGTCGGCGTCCGCGCCGACGTTCTTGGCCAGCTGGGCCAGTTCGCCGTCGGTGCGGTCCTCGGCGGCGTCCTCCGCCGGCTGGAAGTTGCTGGCGAACAGGCCCGAATAGAAAGCGGTGTACGTCTTGGGGTCGCTCTGCGCCGCGACGCAGTACGACGCGGCCACCGCCCGGGTCGAGTAGTTCTTGCTGTGCGACTTGTCGTCGAGGAAGTCGAGCAGGTGATAGCGCACCGCGAGCTTCTTGTTGTTCACGGCGGTGTCGATGTCGCCCGCGTTCGACCGGATGAAGCTGCCGCACGGCGGGCAGATCGGTTCGTTGAAGATGTCGATGGTGGTCGATGCGGCCGAGCTGCCCACGAACACACCGTCGTCGAGCACCCGCAGCGCGACGGCGTCCGCGGGCGGCGGTGGCTTCGTCGGCTCCGGCGGGGGCGCCGATTCCCAGGGCCGGACGACGGCGAGCGCGACGCCCACGATGGCCACCAGGGCGGTGGCCGCGACGCCCACCCACAGCCAGGGCTTCCTGCTCGGCCGCGGCGGTTGCCCCCAGGGCGGCCCGACGCCCCAGCCGACGGGATGGGGAGGCGCCCCCACCTGGGGCCCGAGCACCGCGGGCGTCGCGCCGCC
>NZ_LZJN01000027.1 GCF_001667735.1 Mycobacterium sp. E183 | reverse complement strand
GCGCCTACCGGCAGGCCTGGGAATGGGCCGACGCGACTGACTGGAAGCCCTGAGCCACCATGCCGTTCGTCGACGACATCCTCGGCCCGCGGCGGCCCTTCGTGGACGGCGGGCCACAGTCGCTGCCGGGCGTACGGCGACGCACCAGCACGATCGACACCCATCCGGATGGGGTGCGCGGCTCCGTGGCGGACCTGCGGGCGCGTGACGTGGTCGGCGCCGAGGACGGACGTGTCGAGATCCTCGGCGAGGTCGGAGTGAGGGCGCACCTCACCGATCAAGTCGTCGACGACATCACCGCGCCCGCCGGTCTGGACGCCTTGCTGGGCTGTCGTGTCGGCGCGGGATTTCGGGCGACGGTCGGCCGGCTGTTCCCTGAGGAAGTAGTGCGGGCCAGCCTGCTGAATCTGTTGCTCGACGACTGGGTCGGTGCGGCGCTCGTGTCCGGATACGCCGCCCAGTACGCGGCGATCGTCGAGGGCGTCGAAGAGAAGATGCCACTGGGCATCGCCGACCGAATGGCCGGGATCTGCGCAGGTTTCGCACCGGACGCGTCGCTGATCGCATTCACCCGGCGGCACGATGTCATCCCGACGGGCCGCGGTCCGGTGGCGCCGCCGCTGAGCGGACTACACGAAGTGGAACCGCTCCGAGCGCGCGGGATGCGCAGATCCCGGCCATTCGGTCGGCGATGCCCAGTGGCATCTTCTCTTCGACGCCCTCGACGATCGCCGCGTACT
>NZ_LZJN01000026.1 GCF_001667735.1 Mycobacterium sp. E183 | reverse complement strand
ACGAAGGCCTGGCCGGTGGGCCCGACTCCGGGGGCTTCACCGGTGCCGCGGGCGAACACCACCTGCACGTCCGGACATTGGGCGGCGGCGGAGGGGAGGAGGGAGCCGGTGATGGCCGACGCGCTGAGGCCGGACGCGGCTACTACTGCTGGACCGAGAAAACGAGCTATTTGACGTGCGATCATGCCGCAATTGTGCCCAGAGAAGCTTCCCGCTAAACAGGTCAAACCCGGGAAATTACTGCGAATTCACACAACACCGTCCACCCCGCGGTATCCGGGCCGAGATGGCTTGCGCGCGTCGGTCATCCGGCTGCGCGGCGCCCACCGCCCCGGGGCCCGCGCCGGCGAACGGCGCAACGGCGGGGCGAGGCGCACCGGCGAACCGCGATGTGGTCTGCTACCTATGACGAGTCGAGTGCACGGTGAAGCCATCCGCCGATCCTCGACATCCGGC
This sequence comes from Mycobacterium sp. E183, assembly GCF_001667735.1. Lineage (GTDB taxonomy): Bacteria > Actinomycetota > Actinomycetes > Mycobacteriales > Mycobacteriaceae > Mycobacterium. The sequence goes on along the minus strand of NZ_LZJN01000026.1, from coordinate 63,184 downwards.
TCGAGTGGATGCAGCGGCGATGTTGAACGTGATAGTGCAGGCCCTCAACAAGGTCACGGACCACGTGGCCAATCCGGCGCGAGTATCGGATCCCGACAGGTTGCGCAGCGCCGTCACCGGTAAGACCGCGCTGGTTACCGGCGCCTCCTACGGGATCGGTGAGGCGACGGCGCGCCGGTTGGCCGCCGGGGGAGCCACCGTGCTGGCGGTCGCCCGGTCCGAGGAGCGCCTGGCCGACCTGGCGGCGTCGATCAACGCCGCGGGCGGACGCGCGATCGCGTACCCGACCGACCTCACCGACGAAGCCGCCGTCAGCGCGCTGACCAAGGAGATCACCGAGGAGCACGGCGCGCTGGACATCGTGGTCAGCAACGCCGGAAAGTCGTTGCGCCGCTCGCTGCATCACCAATACGACCGGCCGCACGACTTTCAGCGCACCATCGACATCAACTATCTCGGGCCCATCCGGCTGCTGCTGGGGCTGCTGCCGGCCATGCGCGAAAGCGGCCGCGGGCACGTCGTCAACGTGTCCAGCGTCGGCGTGCGCGTCGTGCCGGGGCCGCAGTGGGGCGCTTACCAGGCGTCGAAAGGCGCCTTCGACCGCTGGCTGCGCAGCGTCGCCCCGGAGCTGCACGCCGACGGCGTCGACGTCACCTCCGTCTACTTCGCGCTGGTGCGCACCCGGATGATCGAACCCACGCCCGTCCTGGGCCGGCTCCCAGGCATGTCGGCGGACCAAGCAGCCGACGCGATCGCCAAAGCGGTGATCGAGCGACCGCGCAGCAACGAACCGCCCTGGGTGTTGCCCGCCGAGGTGGCGTCCGTGCTGTTGGCCGGCCCGGCCGAACGCGCCGCCCGGCTGTGGTACCGGCGGTTCTTCTCCGATTCCGGCGGCCCGGAGGCCCGGCGATGAGCAACGAGGGCGTGGTCGGCACCGCGGCGCGGGCGTTGCTGCGATCGCGACTGCTGACGCCGCCGTCGCCCCTGGCGACCCTGCGGGTGCTCCGCGAGGCGCGGCGGGGCGGCACCAACCCGTACACGCTGCTGGCGGTGACGGCGACCCGCTGGCCCAACCGGGCGGCGATCGTCGACGACGATGGCGCTTGGGATTACCGCGAGCTGCGGTCCGCGACCGACTCGCTGGCGCGCCGGTTGTCCCGCGACGGTGTCGGACCCGGCGACGCCGTGGGCGTCATGTGCCGCAATGGACGCGGTTTCATCGCCGGCGTCTTCGCCACCGCAATGGTGGGTGCCGACGTGGTCCTGGTCAATACGGAGTTCCGCAGCGACGCCCTGGCGTCCGCGGTGAGCGCGCACCGGATCACCGCGATGATCGCCGACCACGAGTTCGGCGAGCGGGTCCGCGCCGCCGACGAATCAGTCACCCTGATCGACCCGGCGACGGCCACCACGGAGGAGGGCGACGAGCGGCCCGACGTGTCCGCACCGGGCCGGATCATCCTGCTCACGTCCGGCACCACCGGCACCCCCAAGGGGGTGCCCCGCTCGCCGCAGCTGCGTTCGGCGGTGGGCGTGTGGGTGACGATCCTCGACCGCACCGGCCTGCGCACCGGTTCGCGGATCTCGGTGGCAATGCCCATGTTTCACGGGCTGGGGCTGGGCATGCTGATGCTCACCGTGGCCCTGGGCGGCACGGTGCTCACCCATCGTCACTTCGACGCCGAGGCGGCGCTCGCGCAGGCGTCGCTGCATCGCGCCGACGCGTTCACCGCGGTGCCGGTGGTGCTCGCGCGCATCCTCGCCCTGCCCGACCGGGTGCGTACGCGCAACCCGGTGCCGTACCTGCGGGTCGTGATGTCGAGCGGGGACCGGCTCGACCCCACCCTTGGCCAGCGGTTCATGGACGCCTACGGCGACATCCTCTACAACGGTTACGGTTCCACCGAGGTCGGCATCGGCGCCCTGGCGACACCGGCCGAGTTGCGCGAAGCGCCGGAGACCGTCGGGCGGCCGGTCGCCGGCTGCCCGGTGCGCATCCTCGACAAGAACGGCAGGCCCGTCGGCCCGCGCGTCACCGGCCGCATCTTCGTCGGCGGCGAGCTGGCGAGCGAGGGCTACACCGGCGGCGGGGCCAAGACGGTGATCGACGGCATGACCAGCACCGGCGACATGGGCTACCTCGACAACGAAGGCCGGCTCTACATCGTCGGCCGCGAGGACGACATGATCATCTCCGGCGGCGAGAACGTCTATCCGCGCGCGGTCGAGAACGCGCTCGCCCAGCACCCCGCCATCGCCGACAACGCGGTCATCGGCGTTCCCGACGAGAAATTCGGCCACCGACTGGCCGCGTTCGTGGTCTTGCGGCCGGGCAGCGACACCGATGAGGAGGCACTGCGGGAGTACCTCAAGGGCAAGGTCTCCCGATTCGAGCAGCCCCGCGACATCAACCTCGTGGCCACCATTCCGCGCAATCCGGCCGGCAAGGTCGTGCGCAAGGAGCTGTCCGGCTAGCGGCGAAAGCCTCAGTCCTGCTTCGGTTCCAGCGCGGCCACCCGCTGCGCCAGCCAGTTGGGCGCCAGCACCGAGACGACGGTGGCGCCCGCGGTGGCACTGATGACGCCGGTCCAGGCGACGGGGCCCAACGGTGTGCAGCCGAAGAAGTGGCTGACGCCGGGGGTTTGGACGATGGCTACCAGGACGCCCGCGCTGCCCAGCGCCGTGCCCAGCACCAGCGGGCTGTGGCGGCGCGTCAGCAGGGTCTGCGCGAGCTGGGTGGTCACCAGCGCGGTGAGCCCCATGGTCGAGGTGCGGCGTTCGGTGCCCGGAGTCCAGCGTCCGATGGCCCAGGCCGCCGTCGCACCCGCGGCCGTGACGGCGCCCCGGGTGACGATCTGCCGCATCAGCGGCGCGTCGAGGGAGGGCGAGGGCCCGGAGAGCGTCGCCAGCTGGAACGCGCGATGCAGCTCCTCGGCATCGCGGTCGACGCCGTCCTCGGCCTCTTCGGGCTCGGGGTATTGCGGGGTGACCGCGACCGCGAGCGCGGGGAACATGTCGGTGAGCAGGTTCACCAGCAGCAACTGGCGGGTGCCCACCGGCGCCCTGCCGGTGCCCAGCGCGGTCCCGATGAGGGTGAACAGCACTTCGCCGACGTTGCCGCCGACCAGAATGCTCACCGCGTCGCGTACCCCGCCCCACATCCCGCGGCCCTCGACCAGCGCGTCGAGCAGCACACCCAGATCGTTGTCGGTCAACACGATGTCGGCGGCGCCGCGGGCGGCGGACGAACCGCGACCGCTCACCCCGATGCCCACGTCGGCGATCCGGATGGCGGCCGCGTCGTTGGCCCCGTCGCCGACCATGGCGACCGCCTGCCCGCAGTCCTGCAGCGCTGCGACGATCTGCACCTTCTGCTCGGGGCTGACGCGGGCGAAGACCTGGACGTCGGCGGCGACCTTGGCGCGGTCCTCCTCACCGAAGGCGGCGAGTTCGGCGCCGGTGATCTCCCGCGCGTCCGCGGGCAACCCGAGTTGCCGGGCGATCGCCCGGGCGGTCACCGGGTGGTCGCCGGTGATCAGCACGACCCGCCGGCCGGCCTGCACCAGCGCCTCGATCAGCGGCCGCGCCGACGCGCGGGCGGTGTCGGCCAGGCCGACGTAGCCGATCAGCTCGAGGTCGTGCGCCGCGACGTCCACGGCGTCGACGTCGGTGTCCTCCTCGCTGGTCCCGTGCTCCCACCGGCGCTGGGCCACCGCCAGCACGCGCAGCCCCTGCTCGGCCAGGCGCAACACCAACGACTCCGCGTGGCCGGGGCCGGCGTCCGCATCGGCGAAGCGGCAGCGCGGCAGAACCTCCTCCGGCGCGCCTTTGAGCATCAGCATCGGCCCGCCGTTTCCACCGGTCACGCCGATCGCGGCCGAATACCCGCGGCTGGATTCGAAGGGCACCTCCGCGAGCACGGTCCAATCCGAGGCCCATTGCGCGTCAACGGAATTCGCGGCGTTGAGGATCGCCTCGTCGGTGGCGTGCGCGTGGCCGCCCCCATTGTGCGGCTGGGTGCTGCTGCGCGCGGCGGCCCGCAACACCGCGGCGGACTCCGGCGCGCTGACTTCGGGGAATGCGCCGTCCGCGCTCGCGTCGTGCGGGACACCGCGGACGACGCGCAAACGGTTCTCGGTGAGCGTGCCGGTCTTGTCGAAACACACCGTTTCGACCCGGCCCAGGGCCTCGACCGCCCGCGGCGTGCGGACGAGGACGCCGCGGCGCGACAACCGCTGGGCGGCGGCCAGCTGGGCCAGGGTGGCCACCAGGGGCAGCCCCTCGGGGACGGCGGCCACGGCGATGGCCACCCCGTCCGCGACGGCCTGCCGCAGGGATCCCTGATGCAGCAGGGCCAACGCGGTCACCGCGGCGCCGCCGGCCAGGGTCAGTGGCAGGACCTTGCTGGTCAACTCCCGCAACCGGGCCTGCACCCCGGCCGCCGACTCGACGTCGGCGATGGCCGAGATCGCGCGCTGCGCGGCGGTGCCCGCACCGGTCGCCACGACGATCGCCCGGGCGTGCCCCGCCACGATGGTGCTGCCCTCGAACAGCATGCTGGCGCGGTCGGAGTCGGCGACGGCGACCGGCTCGACCTGCTTGTCCACCGGCAGCGACTCGCCGGTCAGGAAGGACTCGTCGACCTCGAGGTCCTCGGCCACCAGCAGGCGCGCGTCCGCCGGCACGACCTCCGGGGCGGCCAGGTCGATGATGTCGCCGGGCCGCAGCGATTTCGCGCTCACCGACACCGTCCGCTCGACGGTCCGGGCGGCCTCCAGCCGGCGGTGCGCGGTGGCGACCGTGGGCAACACCACGCGCCGGGCGTACTGGTCCTGCTCGGCGAAGAGCTCGGCGACCGCGGCCTCGGCCCGCAACCGCTGGACGCCACCGGCGACCGCGTTCGCGGTCATCACGCCCGCCACCAGCAGCGCGTCGACGCTGCTGCCGACGATCGCCGAGGCCGCCGCACCCACGGCCAGGATGGGCGTCAGCGGGTCGGCCAGCTCGGCGCGCGTCGCGGTGAGCAGCCGCCCCACGCGGCTCGCCGGCCCGCGCAGCGGCGCGACCACCGGGTTGTAGGACAGGTCGTCGAGGAGCTGCCGCCAGGGCGCGACGCCGGGCTCGACGGCCAGGGGGCGGGTGCGGCTGGCCAGCCGGGAGTAGACGATCTCCGGGTCCAGGGCATGCCACGCGGTCAGCGGCTGGGGTGTCGGGTCGGCCAGCCGAAGCACCCGCGAGGCGGCGAAGCTGCCCTGCATCAGCGCGGCCGCGGCGGCGGCGTTCACCGGGTTGAGCCAGCGCTGCACGGCGAACGGGCTCAGGGTGCGCGGGTCGCCGGTGACCAGCAACAGCCCCGCCAGGGTGCTGCCGCCCTTGGCCAGGCGCACCGCCGACTCCGTCGCCTCCCGGGCCACCGGCAGCGCCGAAAGGATGCGCACCGCGGCGGCCAGGTCCGTGCCGGTGATGATGTCCGCCGTCCAGGGCGTCGCGGCCTGGGGGTCGTCGAGCGCGACGCCGACGTCGGCGATGGCCAACGCGGCCAAGGTGTCGGTCGATGCGAAGTCGCGGTGCAGCGCGGTGATCAGCAGCACCGGCCCGCGATCCGTGCGCAGGTCGCGCACCAACTGCAGCAGTGGCGTGCCCGGGGGGTGGCTGACGGCGACGCTGGCGGTCAGGTCCTCGGTGCCGGCGACGTGGCGCAACACCACCCGTGCACCGGTCCGGTGCGCGATCTGCAGCAGCGGGATGGCGAACGGGTCGACCTCCCAGCCGACGTCGACGCTGCCGACGCGTTCGCCGTCGACCACCAGATCGGCGTGCTCGAGACCCTGCGCGGGCGTCGCCGACGAGCCCTGCGCCCGGACCCACCGCAGGCGCGCGCCCGTGGCAGGCAACTCGTCGGGATCCGGTTCGGGGGCCTCCTCACCGTGCAGCAGCGCGTCGGCGACCTCGTAGACCCGGTCCTCGTCCCATCCGGGTACGTCGCCCCGCGCCTGCAGCACGGCGCGGTTGTCGCCCCGCAGCGCGGCGCCGTCGACGACGACCACCTTGACCCGGTCCAGCCGCCGCAGGGCGCCCGGGTCGAGGAACAGTTGGCCGGCGTTGGCCAGTCCGCGGCCCAACACGGCCGCGAAGGCCTGCCGGCCCGTGTGCGCCGCCCTGGGCACGCCGGCCAGCAGGGCGCCGGCCGCATCCTCGGTGCCGCCGCCGGCCAACAGCGCACCTGCGGCGGCCACCAGCGAGGCGTTGGCGGCTTGGTCGGCGTACTCCTCCACCGGCCCGGCCATCGATCCCTTCGCGGTGTCGATGGCGGCGTCGATGGCACCGCCCACCACCACGTGGGACGCTTCCCCCGCGGCGGCCGCCGCCGAATTATGCCGGGGCGCTTGCGATTTCGGCCCGGCCGACGATATGACGGGGACCACCGGCGCCTGCGGGCGACTGGGCGAGGCCAGCTGCGGTTCGCGTTCCCGCCAGCGCTGGCGATGCGCCGCCGCCTCGGATACCTGCAGGCTGCGTTGCGCCAGATCCAGCAACGGTGTGCCGACCGCCTGCGTCAGCCCGTTGGCCAGCGCGGTGGAGGCGCTGAGCGCGATGTCGGTGCCGACGCGACCCAGCCGCGACTCGAGCACGGCGACGACGCGCGGTTGGTGGTTCAGCAGCGCGGCGGCGGCGCGGGCACTGCGCGGCGCGACCGGGAGCCGGCCCAACCAGCCGGTCACCGCGGCGCCGACGGCCGCCACGTCCATCGCCGCGGCGCTGAACGGGACCAGGATCGCCAACGGGTTTCCCGGATCGGCGAACGGCGCGGTGCGCGGCGCGTCCTTGGACGTGACCAGCCTCAGGTCCGCCGCTACGCCGCAGACCGTGTCCCGGACCCGGTCCAGGACGGCGTCGCCGTCGGCCTCGTTGTCGAATTCGATCACCAACCGACCGAGGGCGCCCTCGACGTGGGCGGAGGCCACTCCCGGAATCCGGCGGACGGGTTCCTCCACCGCCGGCGCGTGCTCATGCCAGCCCGGGAACGGCAGCAACGGATCCAGGTCCAGATGCACCCGCCGCCCGCTCTGCCAGCGAATCGGCGGCGTGACGGCGGGACCGGAACCGTTGGTGGGACCGGTCAATCCGATTGCCCGGCCGGTCGTTTGGGCCATCGACTGCACCACCGGGACGGCCAGTTCGGCGACCGGGCTGGCCAACGTCTGCAGCGCACCCGCGGCGCCCGCCGCGGTGGACACGCCGGCTCGCACCACCTGCGCCGCCCCGTCGGTCATGCCGGCGACGACGCTGGCAACGCCCGGAATCCTCACTCGGTCACCCTTCGATTGCGTCTACCGCGCCTAATGATCCTGGGGCGCAGGGGACCTGTCCACATTTGCCATGGTGGACCCTGCGACCACACCGAGGACTCCGGGGGTTTGGGCCTTCTTTCTCCTGACCGGCGGTGCAGTCGCGTCCCTGCGGACAGGTTACCGGCTGGGCGGAAAACCAAACCTGCTGAACAGGCCGGGGTCCAGGAAGACGGTGATGGTGGCGACCCCGCTGGCGCCGGTTGTGAGGACGTGAATGGAGTGGGCACGCAACGTCCCGTCGGCGCCGCGGCGGTACTCGGCGACGGCGGGTTGCGTGTTGGCGGCCGTCGGGATCATCGCGATCTCGCCGGGCTTGGCGAACGCGCGCGCGGCGAGGAATCTCAACACCGGGTCACGGCCGGTGAACCAGACAGGGAGAGGTGGCATTTCGAGCTTCACGTCCGCTTGCAGCAGCGCGGTGAGGGCGGCCATGTCCGCGTTCTCGAATGCCGCGCAGTAGCGGTCGAGCAGCGCTCGGCGCTCCGCGTCGTCGGGTTCCGAGAGGTTCTCCTCGGTGGGGGAGAGCTCGGCGAGGTGGGCCCGCGCCCGCTGCAGCGAGCTGTTGACCGCGGCGGGTGTCGTTTCGAGGAGCTCGGCAACCTCCGCGGCGCTGAACTGCACCACGTCGCGCAGGATGAGCACCGCCCGTTGGCGGGCGGGCAGCTCTTGCAGCGCGGTCATCACGGCCAGTCGCAGGCTCTGTCGCGCGGCCACGTTGTCCTCGGGGGTGGGGAACATCAGCGAATCGGGGATGGGTTCCAGCCACTCGTGCACGCCGGTCGAGTCGAGTCCGGCGTCGGGGTCGATCGATCCGTCGCCGAGCCCGGCCGGCAGCACCCGGCGCGCGCGGTTCTGCAGCGCCCGCAGGCACGCGGTCGTCGCGATCCGGTAAAGCCAGGTCCGCAGCGCCGCGCGTTCCTCGAATGCCTGGTAGCCACGCCAGCCGTTGAGATAGGTCTCCTGGACGAGGTCCTCGGCGTCATGCACGGACCCGAGCATGCGGTAACAGTGCGCGATCAGCTCGGCGCGAAAGGGCGCCGCCTGCGCGATGAAGTCCTCCTGGGCCGGCACGGCCCCTCCTGTCTCGGCTGGGTTCGAACGCTACTCCAGTACAGAGACACCGGCCGGCTCGAATTCATCGGCGCACCGGCGATGAATTCGGGCGGCGCGCCGCATCTCAATTGGTGAATGCACCTTCCGTTGAGAGCGAGGACGAACATGAACGAGCCCCTGACATTCCCATCGGGTGGCCTGGCCGGCACCACGGCGATCGTGACCGGAGCGAGCCGCGGATTCGGCCGCGCCATCGCGGGCGCCCTGGCGGCGGCCGGCGCCGAGGTGATCGGCGTCGCGCGCGGCGTTTCCGGTCTCGAGGACGCGCGCCGCGAGCTCGGCGACGCCTTCATCCCGGTGGCCGCCGACGCCGCCGATCCCGCGACGGCGCAGCGGCTCATCGACGAATACCGGCCGCGCACACTGGTTCTCTGCGCCGGGGCCGCGCCTCACATGAGCCCGCTGCAGGAGCAGAGCTGGGACAGCTTCAGCCAGAACTGGAATGTCGATGTCGCGCAGGCGTTTCACTGGACCCGATACGCGCTGCGGCACCCGCTCGCACCCGGCAGCTCGGTGATCGTCATGTCCAGCGGCGCCGCCCTCGCCGGGTCACCACTGAGCGGAGGCTACGCGGGGGCGAAGGCGGCGGTCAGGTTCATCGCCGGCTACGCCGCCATCGAGTCGCAGTTGGCCGGCCTGGGCATCCGCTTCGTGTCCGTGCTGCCGCGGTTGACGCCGGCGACCGACCTCGGCGCCAAGGCAGTCGCGGCGTACGCCGATCGGCAAGGGGTCGACGTCGAGTCGTTCGTGCGGGCCGCCGGGCCGGCGCTCACCGCCGAGCAGGTGGGCCGCTCGGTCCTGGCCATCGCGACCGAGGACTCCGGGACGCAGGATGCGTACCTGCTCTCTTCTGCAGGCCTGTCGGCGGTGGCATGAGGGCACGAAACTTCAAGGAGGACAACGACATGCATACACCCGCTATCGTATCGGCCCGGGATTGGGCCGCGGCGCGCGAAGAGCTGCTGGCGAAAGAGAAGGAAGTGATGCGGGCCCGCGACGCCCTGGCGGCGGCGCGCCGGCGGATGCCGTGGCTGGCCGTCGAGCGGGAGTACGCGTTCGACGGACCCGACGGCCGGGTCGACCTGCTGGGCTTGTTCGCTGGACGGCGCCAGCTGATCGTGTACCGCGCGTTCTTCGAGCCGGGCGTGGACGGCTGGCCCGGCCACGCGTGCCGCGGCTGCTCGATGATCGCCGACCACGTGGGGCACCTCGCCCACCTGAACGCCCGCGACACCACCCTGGTGTTCGCTTCCCGGGCGCCACAAGTCGACATCGCGCGGCTGAAGGCCCGGATGGGATGGCAGATGCCGTGGTACACGATCACCGACGGCTTCGACGCCGACTTCGGCGTGGACGAATGGCACGGCACGAACGCGTTCATCCACGACGGGGGCCGCGTGTTCCGTACCTACTTCATCAACAACCGCGGTGATGAGGCGCTGGGCAACACCTGGAGCTACCTCGACATGACCGCGCTCGGGCGCCAGGAGAACTGGGAGGACTCGCCCCCCGGGTATCCGCAGACGGCGCCCTACGAGTGGTGGGAATGGCACGACGCCTACGGCGAGCGCGCGCCGGCGCGGTGGTTCGGCGATCCCGATCCGGACAATCCCAGCGACCCGCGTCCGGCGCGCGGCCGCTAAATGCGGCCGACCGCTATTTGCGTTTCTCGCCCGAATAAACACGAATGCGCGGTAGCCGTCCAACGGCTACTCGCGCAATATTCGGCTGGGTAAATTAGGGCTATAAGATTCGGTGGTTCGCCCTGTTGACGTGGTATCCGGCCGGGAAGGACTTCTCGATGACCTGCAGCTGGTGGTCCACCCTGGATTCAAGCTCGAGGACCACGCAGCTGTCGCCGACGGCCTTCGATTCGAGGACTATGTACCGCTGGCCGCAATCCATGATCGGATCACCTGAGTGCAATGTTTCGACGGGCACCAATTCCGGGGTTCCGTTTGATTCCACCCATCACACGGTAGGTCAAATTCGCGAGTGAGGGAATAGTTTGCTCGCCGCACGGGCGATTCACTGCGCGCCGGGCTGCTTGAAGAACACGCTGACATGAGAGATCAGCCCGTCATCGCCGCGCTCGAAGAGTAGGCATTCGGGCCACCGCTTGGCGGCGCCGTCGATGACGAACGACTCCGTCAACTCCACGTACGACAGGCGACTGTCGACATGCGAGACCCGCTGCACCTCCAGCCGATGGCCGTCCAGGTCGGTCAGCACCTTGCGCAGGTAGGCGACGTAGTGCTGCTTGCCCTCGACGACATCGCAGAACGGCCCCTCGCGGATCAGCCCCTCGTCGGCGATCGTTGCGGCGAGCCCGTCCCAGTCGTGTGCGGCCAGGCACTCCAGGTAGCGTTCGACCACTCCGGTGCTCATGTCGACTCCACGCAGAAAACATTAGGCGCAATGGGGTGGGCGGAAAACAGCTTTGCTAAAGCGCTGCGCCCGGCCCGCCGGCGCGGGCGAGAATAGGGCGATGAGCGCACCCAGCCCACCGGATTCGCCGCCCGCGGCGCCGAGTTGCTATCGGCATCCGGGACGCCCGACGTACGTCCGTTGCAACCGCTGCGAGCGCTACATCTGCGGCGACTGCATGCGCAGCGCCGCCGTCGGTCAGCAGTGCGTGGAGTGCGTCCGGGCCGGGGCGCGGACGGTCCGGCAGCCCCGCACCCGATTCGGCGGACGGCAGCGCTCGGCCCCGGTGCTCACCTATGCCCTGATCGGGATCAACGTGGCGGCCTTCGTGCTGCAGATGGCGTCGGGGAACTTGGAGAAGCAGCTCGCGCTGTGGCCGCCGGCCGTCGCCGACGGCCAGTTCTACCGCCTGGTCACATCGGCGTTCCTGCACTACGGCGCCACGCACCTGCTGTTCAACATGTGGGCGCTGTATGTGGTGGGCCCGCCGCTCGAAATGTGGCTGGGCCGACTGCGTTTCGGCGCGCTGTACGCGCTGAGCGGGCTGGGCGGCTCGGTGCTGGTCTATTTGGTGTCACCGCTCGACACGGCGACGGCGGGCGCCTCGGGTGCGATCTTCGGCCTGTTCGGCGCCACCTTCGTGGTGGGTAAGCGGTTGGCCTTCGACGTCCGCTGGGTGGTGGCGGTGATCGCGATCAACCTCGTCTTCACGTTCCTGGTGCCGTTGTTCAGCGCGCAACGCATCAGCTGGCAGGCGCACGTGGGCGGGCTGGTCACCGGTGCGCTGGTCGCCGCGGCCTACGTCTACCCGCCACGGGAGCGGCGCAACACGATTCAGGCCGCGGTCACCCTCGTCGTGCTGGTGGCATTCGCCGTGCTGATCTGGTGGCGCACGGGTCAGCTCCTCTTGGAGTTCTCCGCATGAGCTGGTGGGTTGCCCACTCCGAGCACACGCTGACGGAGGAAGTGCCCGCGCCCCCGGGCGAGGTTCGCGACTTCTATGTGGATTTGAACAACATCAAGCTGGTGCACCCGCTGATCGTGTCCGTGGAGATATTGTCGCGCAGCGAAACCCCGGCCGGGGTCGCGCTCAGCTACCGGGTGCGGGACCGGATTCCGTTGGGGCCGTTCACGATGACCATCACCTACCGGGCACGTTTGCAGGTGCCGGAGGAGGGCGACGTGCTGACCGAGGCGGACCAGTCGCCGGGGGTGCGGCTGCGCGGCCGGGTGAGTTTCGAGCCCACCGCGTCGGGCACACGCGTCACCGAGCGGATACGGATCGCCGCGCCCCGGCCGCTGGCCGCGATGACCGCCCGCGAAGCCGTGCAGGCGCATATCGCGATGCTGGCCGGTATCCGTCGCCGCTTCGAGACAGGCTGATCGGCGCGCTACTGGCCGCCCTTCTCGGGCGCGTAGCCCAAGATGCTCTTGATCTCCAGGTACTCGTGGAACCCGAACTCGCTCCACTCCCGCCCGTTCCCGCTGTGCTTGTAGCCGCCGAATGGCGCACTCATGTCGAACGCGTGGTTGATGGTCACCCAACCGGCCCGGATTCGGCGCGCCACCGCGCGGGCCTTGTCGAGATCGGCCGCCGAAACATAGCCCGCGAGGCCGTAATCGGTGTCGTTGGCGATATCGACGGCCTGGTCCAGGTCTTCGTAGCCGAGCACGCACAGCACCGGCCCGAAGATCTCCTCCCGTGCGATCGCCATGTCGTTGGTGACGTTCGCGAAGACGGTCGGCCGGACGTAGTAGCCGGTGGTCAGCCCGTCGGGTCGGCCCGGCCCGCCGGCGACGACGGTCGCGCCCCCGTCGATGCCGCTCTGGATGAGGCGTTGCACTTTGTCGAACTGCGCCTTGGATGCCACGGGCCCGATCGCGGTCTTGTCGCCGGGGTCGCCCACCTTCACCCGCCCGGCGGTCTCGCGCGCGATGCCGATGGCCTCGTCCATGCGTGAGTTCGGAACGAGCATGCGCGAGGGCGCATTACAACTCTGTCCGGAGTTCGGCATCATGTTGGCGACGCCGGCCCGCACGCTGTCGGCGAAGCCCGCGTCGTCGAGGACGATGTTCGGGCTCTTGCCGCCCAACTCCTGGGTCACCCGCTTGACCGTCGGGGCGGCGGTCTTCGCCACCTCGATCCCCGCGCGGGTCGACCCGGTGAACGACACCATGTCGATGCCCGGATGGCCCGCAATCGCCATGCCCACGCCGGGGCCGTCACCGTTCACCAGGTTGAACACCCCGGCCGGCACGCCTGCGGCATCGAGGATCTCGGCGAAGATGTAGGCCGAAAACGGCGCCACCTCAGAGGGTTTCAGGATCATGGTGCAGCCTGTCGCCAACGCCGGATATACCTTGACGGCGATCTGATTGAGCGGCCAGTTCCAGGGCGTGATCAGCCCGCAGACGCCGATCGGCTCCCTGGCGATCAGCGCCGCCCCGTGCTGTTCTTCGAAGGGGAAGTTCTTCAACACGTCGATCGCCGTGACCAAGTGACCGATCCCGAGTTGCACTTGTGGGCCCGCGGCCAACGACGGCGGCGCGCCGATTTCCTCGGTCACCGCGTCGGCGAGCTCGCCCGCGCGCCGCTGGTATTCGGCGAGGATGCCCTCCAGCAGCTCCAGCCGCTGCTCGCGGCTGCTCTGCGACCAGTCGGCGAAGGCTCGCCGGGCCGCGCTCACCGCCGCGTCCACATCCGCGGACGACCCGAGTGAGATCCTTCCACACACGTCTTCGGTCGCCGGGTTCTCGACGTCAAAGGTGTTGGGCTGGACCGGGTCGACCCAATGGCCGTCGATGTAGAACTTCAGGTAATCGCGCATGGCTCCTCCTTCGGGATCCTTGAACTATTGGGTGCCTTCGGCGTACCAGGTACGGAACTCGTCGTACTTGGGCATCTCCTCGGAGTTCGCCTTCGGGTCGATGCAGACGTGGACGACTGCGGTCTTGCCGCTCGCGTACGCTCGCTCGATCGCCGGCCCGATCTCCTCTTCCTTCTCGACGTACTCGCCGTGGCAACCGAAGCCCTCGGCGACCTTGTCGAGACGGACGTCCTTGCTCCAGTGCACCCCGGGCTGCGGCGACGGCTGGGCGAAGGTGCGCTTGTAGACGCCGACTTCGAGGCCCCACTGGTGGTCGACACCGACCACGCACACGAGTGGGAGCCGTAGCCGCGCGGCCGTTTCCAACTCCGCGATGTGGAAAAGGAACGCCGAATCGCTGGTCACCAGCATCACCGGGCGCTTGCCGCCCTCGGCGACCGAGGCCCCGACCGCGTACGGCAAACCGGTGCCGAGATGGCCGAAGTTCTGGTTCCAGATGACGTCTCGCGGTTTGGCCTGCGAGTAGGTCCAGCCGAAAATGACTGTCGCCCCGCCGTCGCGGACCATGATGCCGTCCTTCGGGAACGCCCGGGTGGCCTCGACGACGAAGCGTGCCGGGTGCACCGGCGTCCGTCCCGTCGGCGCGTTCTCCGCGAGCTGCGCCAGCTCCGCCGCGTCCTCGGCGATCCAGCGGTCGAGGTCGGCGGACGCCCTTCTCGGTGTGCCGCGAAGTGCCTCCACCAGCTGAGGCACCACGCCGCGAAGGTCGCCGACCAGGGGGACGTCGATCGGACGGTTGACCCCGATGGCCACCGGGTCCTGTTCGACCAGAACCCATTTGCGGTTTGCGTCGTTGGGCGCCCAGTGGCGGGTCCTGCCGTAATGACTCGGCTCACCGAGCTCCGTGCCGAGCGCGACGCACAGATCGGAATTCACCACCGCCTCGACGGCCGCCGGCGAGAATCCGTACGCGAACGTGCGGTCCTCGAGCCCGTCGATGAACGACGTGCCACCGGAGGTCTGGATCACCGGGCAGGCCATGAGGTCGGCCAGCTCCCGGACCGCCGCACCCGTGCGCGACGTGTGGACCCCGTGCCCCACCAACAAGATCGGGCTCTGGGCCGCCCGGATCAGCTTGGCCGCTTCGGCCACCTCGCGCTCACCCGCGGTCTGGTTGACGAGTCGATACCGGTGGGGCGGCAGTGGATCCGCCGCGTCGAGCTCGGAGAGGATGACGTGCGACGGGTACTCGATGTAGGCCGGGCCGGGCGTGCCGGACATGGCCCGGCGGATCGCCTCGTGGATGATCTCGTCGGTCTGGTCGGCGTACTCGATGGAGGCGCTGTACTTGACCGAGGGCGCGAAGAGCGGTTCCTGCCGGACGAACTGGATGCGGCCGCGCCGGACCCGGCGCTCGGTGATGCGGGCTCGCTGGCCGCCGATGAAGATCACCGGGGAGTTTTCCACCTTCGCGCACTGGATCGCCCCCGCGATGTTGGCCATGCCCGGTCCGAGCGTGCCGATGCACAGGCCGGGATTGCCCGTCATCCGCGACGCCGCCTCGGCCATGAATCCCGCGCTGAGTTCGTGATGCGGTGCGACCACCGACCAGCCACGGGCATCCGCCTCCGCGAACATGTGCACGAAGTTCGGGTCGGGGATGCCGAACAAGGTATTGACACCCTCGGCCTCGAACAGGTCCAGAATGCGCTTGTAGACGGGCACACCCATCTAGGACTCCTTTCCCTCGCGAGCAGACACAGACTCGCACTGTGGCGGGGCATCTCGTGCGATTCCGCGTCTGCTCGCGCCGATTTCGGCGAGCACTTCGGTGGTGTCGGCGCCGAGCTCGGGGGCGGGCCCCGCGACCCGCCCCGGCGTCCGTGAGAACCAGGTGGGCACGCCCGGGAAGCGCACCGGGCCGTGCGGGGTGTCCACGGTCTCGAACATGCCGACGGCGTTGAGATGCGGGTCATCGAACAGCGCGCCCGGTGTATTGAGCGGTGCGGCCGGTATCTCGAGGTCGCGGAACAAGGCCAGCCATTCCTCGGTAGAGCGCTGCTTCATCGTTTCGGCCAATAAGCCGTAGACGGCGTCGATCTGGCGGGCGCGCTGTTCCAGCGTCGAATGCGACCCATCGGCCCACGGCGGCTGCACGGCATCGATGAACGCGTTCCAGTGCTTGTCGTTGTAGATCAACGCGGCGATGTAGCCGTCGCTGGTGCGGTACGGGCGGCGGTTGGGCGCCACGGTGCGCGGATAGACCGCCGGCCCCAACGGGGGATCGAACAGTGCACCGTTGGCGTGTTCGACGAGCATGAACGAGGCCATGGTTTCGAACATCGCGACCTCGACCTCTTGTCCCTCACCGGTGCGCTCGCGGTGGAACAGCGCCATCGTCGTCGCGTAGAGCGCCGTCAGACCGGCGACCTTATCGGCCATGATGGTCCCGACGTAGTCGGCCTCGCCCGTCAGCTGTTGTTGCACCGCGGGCAGGCCGCATTCGGCCTGAATGGTGTCGTCGTATGCGGGACGGTCGCGTTCGGGTCCACGCCTGCCGTAGCCGTAGCAATTGGTGTAGATGATCCGCGGGTTGATCGCGGCGACCTCGGGGTAGCCGAACCCCAGCTTGGCGATCGCCTTGGCGCGCATCGAGTGGATGAACACGTCCGCCGTTTCGAGCAGCCCGCGCAGTGCGGCCGCGCCCGTTTCGGTTCGGAGGTCCAGCACGACGCTGCGCTTGCCGCGGTTGACGTTGACGAACACGCCACTCATGCCTGGTGCCGGGCCCACCGAGATGTAGCGGGTGTTATCCCCTTCCGGCGGTTCGACTTTGATCACGTCGGCGCCCATGTCGGCCATGATCTGCGTGCAGTACGGTCCCATCACCATGGCGGTCAGGTCGATCACTCGCACGCCGGCGAGCGGACCGGTCGCGTCAGCCATGCAGCGCTCCTTGATCGCTTGAGCGGTGCGACAATTCGAAGCTGTAGCGAATGTGCCGGTCGTGCCCGTCGGGCAGGACCGGGAAGATCAACGGCGCCTCCACGTATCGGATCGCCTCCAGGTGGCGGCCGACGTCTTCGATCGTCCAGGAGGGCCGGTAGACCCCCGGGCTTTCGGCGACGACCACCCGCGCCACCCGACCCGCCAGCGCGATGAACATCTCCCCGTTCACCGAGCAGGATTCGTGGGCGAGCCAAGCCGCGACGGGTGCAACGAGTTCCGGACCCATCGGCGGGTAGGCGGAGATGTCGATGCCGTCGGCCATCCTGGTCACCGCGGCCGGGACGATGACGTTGCACGCGACGCCGTCGGCGGCGCCTTCGAGCGCCGCGACGTTGGCCAGTCCGATGACGCCGGCCTTCGCGGCCGCGTAGTTGGCCACCCCGTGGTTGCCGTACAGGCCGCCGATCGACGACGTCAACACGATGCGCCCGTAGCCCGCCCGGCACATGAGCGGAAACGCCGGCCGCACAACGTGGAACGCACCGCGCAGGTGGACGTCGAGGACCGCGTCGAAATCCTCGTAGCTCATCTCCTTGAGCGACGCGCGACGGACGTTGCCGGCGTTGTGGATGAGGATGTCGATGCCGCCGTAACGTTCCACGGCGGTCTGGATGATCGCTTCACCGCCTTCGCGGGTCGCGACCGACGCGGTACACGCGACCGCGTCCCCGCCCGCCGCCGTGATCTCGGCTGCGACGTGCTCGGCCGGTCCGGGATCGCAACCCTCGCCGGTCAGGCCGCCGCCCGGATCGTTCACCACGACCTTCGCGCCACGCGCCGCGAGTAGCAGGGCATAGGAGCGGCCCAATCCGCGGCCGGCGCCGGTCACCACGGCGACGCGGCCGTCGAATCTCAGCTCTGTGGAAGGGGTCTCGTTCACGTGCCCAGGACCAGACCTTCCAGGTCGCCCCTGGCCCGCCAGACGCGCAGCAGGTCTTCGAAGGCGTAGAAGCCGGGGCCGTAGGGCTCACCGAGGTGGGACCGGATTCCCTCGCCGCCCCCGCCGCCTTCGTTGTTGTAGTAACCGGGCGTGCACTGAGCATCGAACGCCGAGTTGTCGACCGCCGTCTCGCGGATCGTCTGGCACCATGCGTCCTGAGCCTCCTGGCTGGGCTCGACGGTGGTCGCGCCGCGCGCCAGGGCTTCGGCGATGATGTAGGCAATGTGCTCGCCCTGCACCTCGTAATTGGCCGCGATGTTCGCGGAGATGCCGACCTGGGTGAACCCGGTATAGAACTGGTTGGGAAAATCGCGGCTGGTCATGCCGTGCAACGTCTTGTAGCCGTCGTGCCAGTAGTCGAACAGCGACAGCCCGTTGCGACCCTCGATCGTCTCGATCGAGTAGCGGCGGCTGATTTCGGTGGTGATCTCGAATCCGCTCGCGTAGATGATGCAGTCGACCTCGTACTCGACACCGTTTGCGAGAAGGCCCTTTTCGGTGGCGCGCTCGACCCCCTTGCTCGCCGACACATCGACCAGCGTGACGTTAGACCGGTTGAACGTTGCCAGGTAGTCGTCGTTGGAGCAGGGCCGCTTGCACAGGAACCGGTAGTAGGGCTTCAGCGCCTCGGCGGTCGTCTCGTCCTCGACGATGGCCGCCACGCGCCGGCGCAGCCGCTCCATGACCTTGTAGTCTTCCTCCTCCCGGATCGCGATGAACTGTTCGGGAGTCAGTGCCGCCGGATCGTCCAGGGCAAGGACCCGGGCGGCGGTGTTGCGCCCGAGCTCGGTCCAGAAGTCGCACACCAGATCCGGCTGGCCGAGCGCCATGCCCTCGAACGTCCAGGAGTGAAAGTTGCGCTGGCGTTCCTTCTGCCAGCCGGGTTTCAGGGTCTTGACCCATTCGGGATCGGTCGGCGCGTTGTTGCGCGCGTCCACGGTCGACGGGGTGCGTTGGAAGACGTACAGGTGTTGGGCGTGGCGGGCCAGGAACGGCACGATCTGGATCCCGGTGGCGCCGGTGCCGACCACGGCCACGCGCTTGTCAGCCAGCTTGTCCAGTCCGCCCTGGGCATCGCCGCCGGTGTAGGCGTAATCCCACCGTGACGAATGGAAGCTGTGTCCCCGGAAGTCTCTGATGCCGGGAATGCCGGGCAACTTGGGCCGGTGGAACGGGCCGGACGCCATCACGACGAAGCGAGCGCGAATGTCGTCGCCGCGATTGGTGCCGACGCGCCAGCGCCTGATGTCTTCGTCCCAGCGCAGATCGTGCACCTGGGTGGAGAAGACCGCCGAGTCGTAGAGACCGAAATGCTTGCCGATGTTCCGGCAGTGCCGGTAGATCTCGGCGCCGTCGGCGAATTTCTTCGACGGCATGAAGTTGAGCTCTTCGAGAAGCGGTATATAGCAGTAAGATTCGTTGTCGCACTGGATACCCGGGTAGCGGTTCCAGTACCAGACGCCGCCGAAGTCACCGCCGAGCTCGATGATCCGTACGTCGTCGACGCCCGCCTTCTTCAGATAGGCCGCCGACAGCAGGCCCCCGAAGCCGCCCCCGAGAACCGCCACGTCGATGTCCTCGTTGATCGGATCCCGAGGTGTGACGGGCGTGTACGGGTCCACCTCGTAGTAGCCGGCGAAATCGTCCTCGAGTTCGATGTACTGCTTGGAACCCTCTTTGCGCAGCCGCTTTTCACGTTCCTGCCGATACTTCTCCCGCAGCGTCTCGATGTCGGCGTCGTCCGGCGTCTGCGTCGGTCCGCAATCGTTTCCGAACATGGTCATGTGTCTTCAAGCTCCCGCGGTGCGCCGGTACCCATGTACTTCGACAGTTGGTAGTGCAGGTTGACGGTGCTGCGTTCGCGGTACGGGTTGGGCTTGGTGCCCGGAAAGCCCAGCGATTTCATGCCCTGCTGCACCGCGGCCATGTTCGAGAAATCCTGCGGCAGGACCGAACGCCACCTGGGATCGCCGACCGGCGTGTACTCCCATTCCGTCTCGGGCTCTTGGCCTTTCGGATAGAGCTCCAAGACCGACACCTCGAAGATGCACTTGTCGGGGTGGTAGCTGGGATGTGGTCGCGCGCCGTAGCACAGCGCACTGGTCAGGCCCTGCCCGATCTGGAAGTTCGGAAAGATCTGCCACGCGGTGCCGGCCTGCCCGAGGATGTCGGCGGGAATCGTCGGCCAGATCACGCCGCGGGCCGCGTCGTCGCGGCGCGCCGACGCCAGCCAGTGCTCGAGGACCTTGTCGGCCGGTGTTCCCTCGGGCAATTCGTCCACCAGCCGCTTGGCCGCGTTCACCAGGGTCTGGGTGGTGGTGGCGTTCGTTTCCTCCATCGTGTACACCTGCATCTCCGCGGTGGACACGCGAGGGTCGGCGCCGGTGCCGAGGCGGATCTTGGACTTGGTGGCCTCCATGTCGTCCGGAGCGTCATAGCCGATGCTGCTGTGTTTGCCCTGCGCCTTGGCCCAGCCCTTGAATTCGCCGAACCTGTTGAATTCGGGATGGGTGGTGTAGACGTGGTAGGTCTCGTTGAACGCCTCGAGCGCGACCTTCCAATTGCAGTCGAAGAACAGCCACTTTCGCCATTTGTAGCGCATGTTCTCGCACCCGAAGGGGTCGAGAATCTTCGCTGCGGGAAACAGGTAATCGGCCAGCGATTCGCAGTCGGGGTCCATGTTGACCCACAGCCAGCCACCCCACGTGTCGACCTTGACCGGCCGCAGGTGGGTGTTGTCGGGGGTGAGCGCCCCCTGCCAGTCCTGTTGTTCGCGGATGTGGGTGCACGCCCCGTCCAAACCGTATGTCCAGCCGTGGAATCCGCAGACGAACGATTTGCGGGCACGGCCGCGGGCGTTCTTCGCACCCTCGGGTGTGTCGATCACTCGGCGGCCGCGGTGCATGCACACGTTGTGGTGGGCGTGGAATTCGCGTGGTCCGGTGCGCACGACGATGATCGAGTCGTCAAGGATGTCGTAGGTCAGGTAGCTGCCCACCTCGGGCAGCTCTTCGACCCGGCCGACCTGCTGCCATACCTTCCGCCACAGCTTGTCGCGTTCGGCGCGCGCGTAGTCTTCGGAGATGTAGGCCTCGACGCCGATCGTGACGGGCCGCGAAAGTTCCTCGGCCGCTGCGGCGTTCACGCCCTTGGCGAGGTCGGTCATCGCATCCTCCTGATGGCCGCGCGGAAGGATTCGTCCTTGAGGAACAACGACGTGTTGTCGGCGTCGAGATGACTCCACTTGAGGTCAAGCCCGCCGTCGACGAGCAGCGTCTGGCCCGTGATGTAGCTGGAGAGTTCCGACAGCAGAAACAGGATGGCGCCCGCCTGTTCCTCGGGCCTGCCGCGCCTGCCCATCGCGATCGCCCGCCGATCCCGGTCCGGCTCGGAGTCGACATAGGTGCGCGAGGCGGCGGTCTCGGTGACGCCCGGCGCCACGGCGTTCACCCTGATGCCGGCCAGGGCAAGCTCGAGTGCCATGGTGCGCGTCATCGCGGCGATGGCGGCCTTGGCGGTGCCGTAGGCGATGTGGAAGGGCGCGGTGTTCATGCCGCTGATCGACGAGATCGACACGATCGATCCCGGCCGCTGCTGGGCCACCAGCTCGGCCGCCACGGCCTGGCTCATGAAGAACGCGGTCTCGAGGTTTGCGGCGAAAATCTCGCGCCAGTCGTGCCGCGTCACACGGGTCGACGGCATCCACGTCGATGGCGCGGCACCGCCGGCGACATTGACGAGCCCGTACAGGTTGCCCTCGGCGCGGCGCGCCTGATCGATGACCGCGGCGATGCCCTCATCGGTCGAGGCGTCGGCCGCCACCGGCACCACCGCCAGACCCTGACCGGCCAGCGGGGCGACATGCTCGTCGAGATTCTCCTTCGACCGGCTCACCGCGATCACGGTGGCGCCGGCCCGGGCGGCCATCGCCGTCACGGTGGTACCGATCCCGCCGCCCCCGGCGCCGGAGACCACCACGATGCGACCGTCGAGTCTGAGGAAGTCCTCCATGGCCTGCTTTCCCCTGCTGCGAACACCGGGCACGGGCGCAACGGGCTCTGCTGTCTACTGGTCCGGACAAAATATGGCATTCTGTCGTTCGGAGAATACTATTCCCATCGCCAGACTGGACTGTCAAGGCCGAGCAGAGCGCTGCCGATGACTATTGTCTGGACTAACCGTAATTGATAACGTCCAGCTCAAACGGCCTACGGAAGGATCCCGGCGAGGCATGTCGATTTCGAGGGCCACCGCGGCGGAGCCGTCACGGTATGCGGCGCTACATCACCCGATCGACGTGGCGGAAGGCTGGACCCTCGATCGAGTGACCGCTCCCAGCCGGCTGTTCGGCGCCAACGGTTTGCGGACCGGCCCGGACGGTCGCGTCTACATCGCGCAGGTGACCGGAAGTCAGATCAGCGCACTGGATCACCGCACCGGCCGGCTGGAAACCGTGAGCCCGAAGGGCGGCGACATCGTCGCCCCCGACGACGTCGCGTTCGACTCCCGCGGCAACCTGTACGCCACCGAGGTGATGGACGGCCGGGTCAGCGTGCTCGACACCGCCGGGCGAACCCGAGTGCTGCGCGACGATGTCCCGTCGGCGAACGGCATCACGTTTTATCGGGACCGGTTGTTCGTCGGCGAATGCCGTGAGGGCGGCCGGTTGCTGGAACTCGATCCGGCGGGCGGATCGCCGCGGGTGCTGCTGGATGGGGTGCCGTCACCGAACGCGATGGAGGTAGGCCCCGACGGCCTGTTGTATTTTCCCGTGATGGGCGCCAACGAGATCTGGCGCGTCGATCCCGACGGCGGTGAGCCAGACTGTGTCGCAGCCGATCTCGGTGTACCGGACTCGGTCAAGTTCGACAACCACGGCCGCATCGTGTCGACCCAGGTCGCCAGCGGGCAGGTCCTTCGCATAGATCCCCGCAGCGGCGAGCGGCGGGTACTGGCCCAGTTGAGCCCCGGCCTGGACAACTGCACGTTGGTCGGCGACCGGGTGCTGGCCTCGAACTTCACCGGAGAGGTCACCGAGATCGCGCGCACCGGCGAGACGCGAACGGTGTTGCCCGGCGGGCTCAACTGGCCGCTCGACCTGGCCGTGGACCACGACGGCCGGCTTTACGTCGCCGATGGCACCTACCTCTATGTCGTGCAGCCGGACGGGTCGTTGCAGACCGCGGGCATGTTGTTCAGCCCCGGCTATCCCGGGTTCCTGCGGGGGATCGCGCCGAGCGGGCCCGGCGAGTTCGTCGTGACCACCTCGGGCGGTCAGGTCGCCCGCTACCGGCCTGCGGCCGGCCAAAGTGAGGTGCTGGCCGACGGTTTCGACCAGCTCTACGGCGTTGCGGTCGGTCGCAAGGGGGTCGTCTTCGCCGAGCTGGGCACCGGGCGGGTCCTGTCGCTGGGTGCGGGCGGCGTCGAGGTGCTGGCCACCGGCCTGCGGGATCCGGTCGGCGTCGCGATCGACGCGGAGGGCGCGCCCCTGGTGGCGGAGGCCGGGCGGGTCGTCAGGGTGAGCGGACCCGGCGGCGACATCGTGGTGGCGGATCTGCAGCGCCCACAAGGCATTCTGGTGCGTGACGGTGTGCTCTACATCGTCGATGCGGGCACCAAGGAGTTGATCGCCTTCGACCTGCATGGCCAGGTCCGGCGCGTCATCGCATCGGGGCTGCCGGTCGGCCCGCCGCCGGGTGTGGCGCCCAAACCGTTGAAAGGGATGCCCCCCTTTTCCGGCCCGCAGGGCCCCTTTGCCGGCATCACGTCCGCGCCCGACGGGACCCTCTACCTCTCGGCCGACGGCGACGGCAGCGTCCTGGCTCTACGCCGGGATGGCCGCTGATGACCCAGGCCATCGCGGGCGAGCACCGCTACCTTCAGATCGCCCGCACGCTGCGCAAGGAGATCGTCGACGGCGTCTATCCGGTCGGCTCGCAGCTCCCGACGGAGCATCAGCTGTGCGAGCGATTCGCGGTCAGCCGCTACACCATTCGCGAGGCGCTGCGCCGGCTTCGCGATGACAACCTCGTTGCGTCCCGGCCGCGAGCGGGCACCCGGGTGGTTCCGCGCCCGGCCACCAGTTCCTATGCGCAGGACGCGATGTCAATCGACGACCTGCTCGTCTTCGCGGCCGGCGCGCAGCTGACGATCGAGTCGAACGCGATGGTGACCATCGACCGGGACCTTTCCGCTCGAACCGGATTGCTCGCCGGCACACAGTGGTTGAGCGTGCGCGGGTACCGCCAGGCCGACGGCGCGTCAGCGCCCCTGTGCCGAACGGAGTACTACATCAACCGCGATTTCGCGGCGGTCGGCAGGCTGCTGCAACGGCACGCCGGCCCGATCTTCCCGCTGATCGAGGACCTGTTCGGTGTCACCATCGCCGAGCTACACCAAGAGATCGCCGCGGTGGTGCTTTCGCCCGACGTGGTCGACGGCCTCGCGGTCGAGGCGGGGACTGCCGCCCTACAGATGCGGCGCACCTATACGACGTCTGACGGCGTGGTCGCCCAGGTGACGATCAACACCCATCTGTCTTCGGACTTCCGGTATGCGATGACAATGCGCCGAGTGAAAGATTAGGTTGTTGCGGTGATCGCCCCGGCCCGCCAGGACCCCGCACGCGCGGCGGACGCGTACCGGCGCGACCTGTGGGTCCATACCACGCTGGCAGATTCCCTGCTCGCGGCCGTGGCGACTTCGCCGCGCCGTATTGTGCTGGTGGACCGGGACATTCGGATCGACGTTGCCACGCTCCACACGCAGGCCATCGCGTTGGCGAACACCCTGCTGGCGCGCATGCCGGTGGGCAGCGTCGTGTCGTTCATGCTGCCCAACTGGCACGAGGCGGCGGTCATCTATCTGGCGGCGACCCTCGCCGGGATGGTGGTGAATCCGATCCTGCCTTCGCTGCGCGACCGTGAGCTGCGCTTCATCCTCGAAGACGTCGGCGCCGCCATGATCTTCGTCCCGCACCGGTTCGGCGGTCACGACTATGCCGCGATGGTCCAGGGGGTGACGGCCGCGATGGACCGGGCGCCCGAGGTGGTCGTGCTGCGCGGCTCCGAAACGGGGCGAGCCGGCCGGCACACGCCGTACCCGCAACTGCTGGAGCAGGGGCCGGTCGCGACGCGGCTGCCCAGCCTGGATCCCGACGCCGTGCGGATGGTCCTCTACACCTCCGGCACCTCGGGCCGTCCGAAAGGCGTTCTGCACAGCCACAATTCGATTCATGCGCTGATCCGCCAGATCCGGGACCACTGGGACGTCAGCCCCGGCGACGCGTTCCTGGTGCCGTCGCCGATCGCACACATCGGCGGCTCGATCTATGCGTTCGAATGTCCGCTGCTTCTGGGCACGTCCGCGATCCTGATGGATCGGTGGGATCCATCGGCGGCCGTGGCGGTGATGGACGGCCAGCGGTGCACCCATATGGCCGGGGCGACACCGTTTCTGCAACAGCTGCTCTCCGCCGCCGAGCGTGCCGGCAGCCGGCTGCCCGCCTTGAAGGTGTTCATTTGCGGTGGCGCCGCCGTCTCGCCGTCATTGATTCGCCGGGCCGGCGCCTATCTCGACCGGGCGGTGGTCACCCGGGTGTACGGCTGCACCGAAGTGCCGGTCACGACGGTCGGAGCGCTGGAGCGAGACGAGGCCGCCCACGCGGCCGAGACCGACGGACGCGTGGGCATCGCCGAGATCAAGCTCGCCCCGCACCCGGCCGCCGCGGCCGGCGAGGGCGAAATCTGTGTCCGAGGGCCGCAGATGCTATTGGGCTACCTGCACGCTGAGGATGAGGCCGAATCCTTCGACGAGGCAGGCTATTTCCGGACGGGCGACCTGGGCCGCTGGGTCGACGGCCAGTACCTCGTGGTCACCGGCCGCGCCAAGGACGTCATCATCCGCAACGGCGAGAACATCTCGGCCAAGGAGGTCGAAGACTTGCTGACCGACCATCCCGGCGTGGCCGAAATCGCCGTCGTGGGACTGCCCGACGACCGGACCGGAGAGCGCGCGTGCGCCGTGATCGTTCCCGCGGGTTCATCACGGCCGGACGTCGCGAGCCTGCTTGCCCTGCTGCAAAGCAAGGGCGTCGCCAAATTCAAAGCGCCAGAACAGGTCGTCTTCTGGGACACGCTGCCGAAGAACGATGCGGGAAAGGTGCTGAAACACCAGATCAAGCTCGCGCTGACGAAGGTAGATGGGTGATATGCAGGTCGCAATCGTGACGGGAGCAAGCAGCGGCATCGGCCTGGGATGCGCGACGAAACTCGCCGAGATGGGGATGGCGATCGTCGGCACGGGCCGGGATCAGGGCCGGCTGGCCGAGCTGGAAAGGGCCATCAACGATCCGAGCCGTGTCGCGACACTCGCGGTCGATCTGACCGAGGACGACGCGCCGGGCCGCATCGTGGACCTCGCGGTCGGCCGCTGGGGTCACGTCGACTTCCTCATCAACAACGCAGGGGTGGGCAGCCCCAAGCCGCTGCACGAGACCGACGACGAAACACTCGACTATTTCCTGAGTTTGATGCTGCGTGCACCGTTCAGGCTGGCGCGCGAAGCGTTGCCCCACATGGGACCGGGGTCGGCCATCATCAACGTCACATCGACGTTCGCCGTCGTCGGCGGCCTGCGCGGTGGCGCCTACTCGGCGGCCAAGGGAGGGCTGACCGCACTCACCACCCACATCGCCTGTCAGTACGGGGCGGCCGGCATCCGATGCAACGCTGTGGCGCCCGGAGTGACGGTCACTCCGATGGTCGAAAAGCGCTTGGAAGACGACAGGTTCCGAAAAATCAACACCGAGATGACGCCGCATCAGAGGCTGGGGACCATCGATGACATGGCCAGCACCGTTGCGTTCCTGTGTTCCCCCGGGGGCAGCTTCATCAACGGGCAGACGATCGTCGTCGATGGCGGCTGGAGTTCGACCAAGTATCTGTCGGACTTCGCCTTGAACTCGCGTTGGGTCGAGCGTTAAGCGGGCGGAGCTCAGACGTTGAGCAGCACTTTGACCGCGCGACGTTCGTCCATTGCCTTGTAGCCTTCGGCGGCGTCCTGGAGCGGCAGGTTCAGGTCGAACACCTTGCCGGGGTTGATCTCACCGTCCCAGATCAGCCTGATCAGCTCGGGGAGGAATCGCCGTACCGGGGCGAGGCCGCCGTGCAGGTGCACCATGGAGAAGAACAGCTCATCGCCGGGCAGCGCGACGTCGTGCGAGAGGCCGACGTAGCCCACGTGACCGCCCGGTCGGGTGGCGGAGATGGCTTGCATCATCGATTGCTGGGTGCCGACCGCCTCCACGACGCTGTGGGCGCCGAGGCCGTTCGTCAGGTCTTTGATCCTGGCCACACCTTCGTCGCCGCGTTCTTCGACGATGTCGGTCGCCCCGAACTCGCGGGCCAACGCTTGGCGATCGCGGTGCCGGCTCATCGCGATGACCCGCTCGGCGCCGAGTTGCCTGGCGGCCAGGACGCCGAGCAGTCCGACCGCTCCGTCGCCGACCACGGTGACGGTCTTGCCGGGACCGGCCTCGGCCGCCACCGCGGCGAACCAGCCGGTGCCCAATACGTCGGAGGCCGCCAGCAGGCTGGGGATCATCTCTGCGGGCGGCATCTCGGGTGTGGCCACCAGGGTGCCGTCGGCCAGCGGGATGCGCGCGTATTGGGCCTGGGTGCCGATGTTGCCCATGAGTTCACCGTGCACGCAGCGGCTCTGATAGCCCGCTCGGCAGATCTCGCAGGTGTTGTCCGACGTGACGAAGGAGCCGACGACGAATTGGCCGGGCGCGACGTTGCGGACGTCGCTGCCGACCTCCTCCACGATGCCCACGTATTCGTGTCCCATGGGGGCGTTGTGCACCTCGTCGGCGCCGCGGTACGGCCACAGATCCGAACCACAGATGCAGGTCGCCGACATCTTGATGATCGCGTCCGTCGGATGGATTATCTCGGGATCACCCCGGTCTTCGACTCGCACGTCCCCCGGGGCATGCATTACGACGCCGCGCATGGGTGAGCCTTCCTCTGCATCATCATTGGTCGTTGTCGACCCTAGTCGCGGCGGCCGCGAGCCGCGCGGGCACCGGCGCCGCTCACGCGCGCGCGTTCGTGTCGACGCGCCGCCGCTGCCGGCCCTCAGCCCGCGGGCTCGAACTCTCCGACGAAATCGGAAAACCGTTGCGTGTCTTCCGCGCAAGCGCCACCGGCGCCTTTAAGCTGGCTCCGATCAAGAGGAGGGGCAGCGACGTATCGGCATCAACTATGGCGCCGGGCGACAAGGTGGTCAGGGCGCGCTAACCGCGAGTGCTGAGCCGGGCGGGATCAATACCGCGCCGGCTCGCCGTGGTCGGCGGACCCGGTGGGTCGCTCCCGTGCGCAGGGTCGGTCGGCTGGCGATCTGGGACAAGCCGGAGCGGCGCAGCGGGATTCCGGCGCTCGACGGGCTGCGTGCGATCGCCGTCGCGCTGGTGCTGGTCGGCCATGGCGGCATCCCCGGGGTGGGCGGCGGATTCATCGGTGTCGACGTCTTCTTCGTGCTCAGCGGATTCCTGATCACCTCGCTGCTTCTGGACGAGCTCGGCCGCACCGGCCGTATCGAGCTGACCGGCTTCTGGATTCGCCGCGCACGTCGGCTGCTGCCGGCCCTGGTGCTGATGGTGCTCACCGTGGGCGCCGCCCGCCAACTCCTTCCCGACCGCTCCCTCACCGGCCTGCGCGACGACGCGATCGCGGCGTTCCTGTGGGTGGCGAACTGGCGGTTCGTCGCCCAGAAGACCGACTACTTCACGCAGGGTGCCCCGCCCTCGCCGCTGCAGCACACCTGGTCACTCGGGGTGGAGGAGCAGTACTACTTCGTGTGGCCGGTGCTGCTGATCGCGGTGACGCTGGTGTTGGCCGCGCGCGCGAGGCGCCGCTTCACCCGCGCGACCGTCGGCGATGTCCGATTCGCGACGTTCGTCATCGCCACCCTGGGGGCCCTGGCTTCGGCCGCGGTCGCCATGGTGATGGTGTCCGACGGCACCCGGGATCGCGTGTATTTCGGCACCGATACCCGCGCGCAGGCGTTGCTGACCGGCGCCGCGGCGGCGGCTCTGCTGGTTCGCGACTGGCCGTCGCTGAACCGCGGCTGGTGCCTGATCCGAACCCGGTGGGCGCGGCGCGTCGCCCGCGTTCTGCCGCTCGTCGGGCTGGCGGGGCTCGCGGCGGCGACCCACTACGCGACGGGCGACAGCGGCGAATTCCGCCACGGTCTGCTCATCGGGGTCGCGGTTGCGTCCGTCGTCGTGGTGGCGCCGGTGGCCTTGGAGCAGCGCGGGGTGGTCGCCCGCATCCTGGCCGCGCCCCCGCTGGTGTGGTTGGGCACCATCTCCTACGGCGTCTACCTGTGGCACTGGCCAATCTTCCTGGCACTCAACGGCGAACGCACCGGATGGAACGGGTTGCCGCTGTTCGCCGCGCGGTGCGCTGCGACGGTGGCGCTGGCCGCGGCGTCCTGGTGGCTGATCGAGCAACCGATCCGGCGTTGGCGGCCGGCGCGGGTACCGCTGCTGCCGTTGGCTGCGGCGACCGTGGCCAGCGCCGCCGCGGTGACCCTGCTGGTGGTCCCGGTGGGGACCGGTCCCGGCCTGCGCGAGGCCGGCCTGCCGCCGGGAGTCTCGGCGGTCGCCGCCGTGTCCCCGTCGCCGCCGGGCGGCGGCCGCCCCGCCGGTCCCCGCGATCCCAACCGGCCGTTCACCGTTTCGGTGTTCGGGGATTCGATCGGGTGGACGTGGATGCATTACCTGCCGCCGACGCCGGGATACGCGTTTCTCGACCACACCGTCATCGGCTGCAGCCTGGTGCGCGGCACGCCGTATCGGTACATCGGTCAAACCCTGGAGCAGAGGCCGGAGTGCGACGGTTGGCCGATCAGGTGGGCGACGCAGGTCGCCCAGGACCAACCGGATGTCGCGCTGTTGGTCATCGGCCGTTGGGAAACGGTCGACCGCGTCAACGAGGGTCAGTGGACCCACATCGGCGATCCCACGTTCGACGCGTACCTCAACGGTGAGCTGGAGCGGGCGCTGAACATCGTGGGGTCCACCGGCGTTCGCGTGGTGGTCGCCACGGTGCCCTACAGCAGGGGCGGCGAAAAGCCGGACGGGCGACTGTATCCGGAGGACCAACCGGATCGGGTCAATCTGTGGAACACCATGCTGCGCAAGACGGTGAGCCATCACCCCAACGTGCAGATCCTGGACCTGAACAAGAAGCTCTGCCCGGACGGCGTTTACACCGCCAAGGTCGACGGCATCAAGGTGCGCAGCGACGGCGTCCACCTCACGCCCGAAGGGGTGAAGTGGTTGACGCCGTGGCTCGAGGAATCGCTGCGTTAAGCCCCGGTGCGGCAGCTCAATTCCATGCTGTCGCTGTCCCGGACCGCGAAGTTGAAGCTGACGTAGCCGTTCTCGGGATCACGCACCCGGTCCAGATACGGTTGGGTGTCCGCGGCGCTGGCGTTGTCGGCGACCACCAAGGCGCCCGTCGACAGCCGCGGCTCGAGCAGCTCGATCACCGGCAGGTACAAGTCCTTCCAACCGTCGAGCAAGACGAAGTCGACCGGTCCGTCCAGGGTGGCCAGCGTGGCCAGCGCGTCCCCTTCGAGGATCGTGATCACGTCGTCGAGGCCGGTGCTGGCGAATGTCTGTCTTGCGGCGGCGATCTTGGAGTCGTTGAGCTCGGTCGTCACCACTCGGCCGGCGCCGTTGTCGCGCACCGCAGACGCCAGGTGGACGGCGGAGATGCCGAACGACATGCCGAATTCGACGACCGTCGCCGGACGGGTCGCGCGCACCAGCGCATAGAGCAACCGGCCGGCATCGGGCGTGACCGGGATGTAGAACTCGCTCATCGCGTCGGCGCGCTCCTGCGCCGTCATCGGCCGGTCGAAGTCACCAATCCGCTGACGCAACAGCGACATCTGGTTCTGCGCTTCGGTGTACATGCGGTCGAGCACGGACGCGACCTTCGGGTCTTGGAGAGTGTTGGCCATGCCGTCGAGGGTAGGCGTCGGCGGCGCGCGAGCGGCTGCGCAGCGGCGGCGGGGGCCACGACCTGCCGCAATGGCTACGCAAATGAGTTTGACGGGCACTGGGCCGCGGTGTAAAAAGGTCTTCGCAAGCACCTCGGTAGGTGAGGCGTCTGCACGGACACAGGCCACTGACCCCGAACGTCGAGAGACGCCCCGGGTCAGGACAGCTCTTCCCGGACCCAAGGGTTGAGCCCAAGTGGCTTCCGGAACGGCCATCGACGGAGTTCCGGATACGCCGTGCAGTGCCGAAGCTCCGACGAGAGGGGTGCGACGGCGGCGTGTTGCCGGCATTCGCTCCTCCCTCGTTCAGGTGACATGTGATGACACCCGCGCGTGTCATGGCCGTGAGGAGGTGAGGGCGAGATGAGTCCAGGCGATAGTCCCTATCCGAAATCCGTCTTGTCCCGATCCGGTTCCGGCATTCATTCTGCCGCTTGAGCTTTCGCGATCATCGCTGGCAATCCGGGCACGTTCAACGCGCCCGCGGCTCGCCGTCGCTGTCCGCCTGATCTGAGCCGATCGGACCTCCCCTGAAGGAGAAGATCATGGCTTTTGTTGTCACACAGCGTGTTACCGGTCGCACCGGGGGGCGCGGCCGGGCATTGCTGCGGTCGGCGCGCCTGCTGGCGACCAAGCTGCACGCGCGGAGCGCCCTGACTCCCCAGGAGCGGGCGAACCTGTACGTGTCGCGGATGCCGATCGCGGTGGTCACGGCCTCGCTGGGCGGCCACCCCTCGACCGGCGACCGCCGGTGACGCTTCGGGCGAACACACCATGACCCCCGTGTCATCCGAGGCCCTCGGCGCCGTCAGCGCGCCAACGACTCCGGCCGCGCCACCCGCCGGCGACATCGTCAGTGCGTTCGGCCGCATCGGCGCGACGGAGCCGGGGCCGCCGTACGGGCGCTCGGGGGCGGCCTGGATCCCGAGCAGGTCGACGAGCTCGACGACACCCCAACGCTCACCCGCGCGGAGCGCCGCGCGGTCCGCCGGGCGGGGCTGTTCACCCTGCGGGCTTATCTAGTCGTCGCGGTAGCCCTGGTGGTGGTCAAGATCGTGCAGGCGGGAGTCGTCGGCCCCGCCGCGTCATTGTGAATCCGTAGGCAGCAGAACGATTTTGCCGCGGGTGTGGCGCTTCTCCAATTCTTCGTAGGCGTCGGCGACCCGATCCAGCGGGTAGGTGGCGGCGACCTCGAAATCGATCGCGCCGTCGGCGACGAGGCCGGCTATCCCGGTCAACACCTCCGGCGTGGACGCCTCGGCGCTGCCTTCGGTCTTGGCGCCCACCTCGGCGGCCTTCTGGAACGAGATGATGGTGTCGATTCGCTCGGGTGCGACGCCGAGATCGACGGCAAGCTGCACGTAGTCGGGGCCGAACAAGTCGATGAACGCGTCGATCCCGGACGGTGCCGCCTCGCGCAGCCGAGTGGTCAGCCCGTCCCCATACGGGATCGGGATGGCGCCGTGGGCGCGCAGCCAGTCGGCGTTGTCGGGTCCGGCGATGCCGAGCACCCGTGCCCCGCGGAGCGCGAGAAGTTGCACGGCGATGCCCCCCACCCCGCCCGCGGCCGCCGAGACGCCGACCGTCTCACCCGGTTGCGGTGCCACGGCCCGGACGGCAGCGTACGCCGTCACGCCGACGACGTAGAGCGAACCCGCCACCTCCCAACTGAGTTGGGGCGGTTTGCGGATCAGCTGGCCCACTGGGACGGCCGTGTGGGTCGCGTGGCTGGATCGGCGGAAGCTGAACCCCAAAACCTCGTCGCCCACCGCGAATTCGGTGACCCCGGCGCCGACCTCGGTAACGACCCCGGCGAGGTCGCTGCCCTGCCCGGATGGGAAGGTCGCGGGAAACATCTCATGCATCGCGCCGCTTCGGATAGCCGCCTCACCCGGATTGATCCCCGCGGCGCGGACCTCGACCACCACCTCGCCGGGCCCGGGCCGAGGCATGTCGATGTCGGCCACGTACAACACCTCCCGGCCCCCGTACCGGTCGAACCGTACGGCGCGCGCCGCAGCAGCCGTCATGTCGTTTCCTCCCACCGCGAGCATCCCTTCCCTCAGCCAGCATAGGCACGCAAAGGCGGGTGCCCAGTGCCCGTCTGGTGGCGCGGCCGCGAAGGCACCAGCGGCGTCAGACGCGGAAGGAACGCCCATGGAGGTGCGGTCGACGTCGGACGTAAGCAAGAGGTCGCGATCATGAGGGGCTTGCCCGGCTAACCACTACACCATCCCGAGTAACCGCAAGTCGAACACGTACTTGGCGATCAAGTCGGCCGACAGGTGCGGAATGTCCTTGTCCGCACCGATCTTTGCGGCCTGGACCGCCGCACGGAAGACGTCGGTCGGGGCCGGCGCCCCGCGCAGCGGCCGCTCCGGCTGGTGGTAGGCGTCCAGCAACGGCAGCACGGATTGTTGCCGCTGCTGGTCCGGCAGGGCGCGGAGCGCCGTGCCGAACCGCCGGAGCCACTCGTGGTAATCCTCGATGCGCCGGATGTCGTGGCCGTCGGCGATCAACCAGTCCACGAACACGTCCAGGGAGATCCCGTCGTCGTGCGGGTTCATCACGTCGAAGGAGCGGAACGTCCCGGACGGCTCCGGCTCGTCGGGGGCCATCGCGAGCTGCTCGCCGAGCGCCGCCACGGCCTCGGCCACGAAGTCCGCGGGCAGGCCGTCGTAGTGGGCCCTGGCCCGGTCGCCGGTGCCGGTGGGCTCGTAGAACGACGACGGCGCGATTCCGGTGACCAGCAGGCTGAAGATCAACCGCGTGAAGGCATCTGGAACGTTCAGCTGCCCGGCGTAGCGGCTGTGGGCGAGGATCATGTCGGACCGGAAGACGGCGACCGGCAGCTCGCAGAGATCGTGCGCCTCGCGCAGCAGCACCTCTCCGGCCCACTTGCTGTTCGCGTACCCGTTTGCGTAGCCGGATCCGATCGGCCGCACCGGGCTGATCGTGCGGATGTCACCGTCTTCGGTGAACCGGGCCGGATCGACGGACATGGCCACGGCGACCGTCGACAGATAGGTCACCGGTTTGATGCGTGCGGTGAGCGCCAGGCGGATGATTTCAGCGGTGCCAACGACATTGGGCCCGAACAGCTGGTCGTACGGCAACACGTGATTGACCAGCGCCGCCGGGTGAACGATCATGTCGACGCTGCGGGCCAGCCGGTCCCACGTCGCTTGGTCCAGCCCCAGGCTCGGCTCGCCGATGTCGCCGGCGATGACCTCGAGGTGGTCGGCCGCCAATTCGCGGAACCGATCGACCAGATGCGGGTCGCCACTGCGGTAGACACCTTCGAGACGCTCGGCGGCCGCTGCCGCATCGGTGCCGCGCACGATGCAGACCAGTCTTCCGCCCGTCTCGGCGAGGCGCTCCAGCCATTCCAGGCACAGGAAGCGGCCGAGATAGCCGTTGGCGCCGGTCAACAGCACCGTGTGCGGTGTGCCGGTGGCCCGCGGCAGGGTGGGGGCGTCGGCCAGCGTCTTCGGGTCGAGGAATTTGTCCAGCCTGAGGTCGGTCGCGCGGGCCTCGGTGGCGTCCATCCCGTGCACGGACCCGAACGTCGGGCGGCGTGACCCCGAATGGCGCTCGGCCTCAACGAATTCCGCGAGCTGAGCCAGATCGGTGGCCGGACCGATGATCCTTCCCACTGGCACCTCGACGTCGAAGATGTCCTGCAGCAGGTTGGAGAAGGTCAACGCCGACAGCGAATCCCCGCCGAGTTCGATGAACAGGGCGTCGGGGTCGGGCGGACCGCCGGCGAGACCGAGGAGCGCCTCGGCGGCGCGGGACAGCGTGTCGATGACCGGCCGATCCGCCGCTCCCTCTCGCAGCGCCCGCAACTCGGAAACCCGGTTGGCGGCCAAGTCCGCGTACAGCTGCTCGAGCCGGTCGCCGTAGTGCTCCTTGAGCTTCGGCCGGAGCAGCTTGCCCACCCCGGACAGCAGACCGTTGTCCTCACTGAACGGCTCGACCTCGACGAGAAAGTCGGCGGGCACCTCGTAGGACTGCAGCTCGGCGAGGCCGGCTGCCTGGCGCAGGGATTCGTGCAGAGCGGTCTTGATCCCGTCGGCATCACCGGCGAACCTGTCCAGCGCGTCGGCGGTCGGCACGATGACGGCCAACAGATACGGGCGTTCGCTGTTGCCGTAGACGAAGATCTGCCGAATCAGCGCCGCGCTGCTGAACACGGCCTCCAGGCTGGCGACGGCGACGAATTCGCCTTGGGCGAGCTTCAATACGTTGTTGCGCCGGTCGACATAGGCGAGCCGGTTCGGCTCCAGCTCCGCCATCACATCACCGGTCCGGTAGTAGCCCTGCGCGTCGAAGGCATTGGCGGTGACGTCCGGGCGCTTGAAGTATCCGGGCGTGGCCGTCAGCGACTTGACGAGCAGCTCGCCCCGCGGAAAGGGCTTGTCGGTAAGGAAATAACCCAACTCGGGTACGTCGATGAGCTTGTAGTCCAAGACCGGCGGCGCAGCGATCCGGCCGTCCTTGGTCACCATCCCGACCTCGGTCAGCCCGTAGCCGTCGAGGACATGGACCTCCAGGCAACTCTCCACGAAGGCCCTCATCTCGGCTGCCAGGGGCGCGGTGCCGCAGAAGGCGGTGACGATGCGCCCGCCCAGCACCCGCTCGCGCAACTCGGTGCGCGCCTCGGCTTCCGCGGATTCCGCGTCGGCCCCCTGGGCGACCCGCCGGTCGACGGCACTCTGGTAGCGCTGGTACAGCATCTCCGCCACCCGGGGTACCAAACCCATTTCGGTGGGGCGCACCAGGTTCCAGTCGTCGAACAGCGTGGACAGGTCGCTCTCGGGCACGAAGTAGCTGGTGCCGCCCGCCTGGAACGCAGTCGACAGGGGGATCCGGCCGCCGAGGTGATTGAGCGGCATGAAATTGACGTTGAACACGGGTGTGTCCGCGAAGTCGGGCATCAGCTCGTTGGTCCACAGCTTGCACAGCATGCGCTCGGTGTACATGGCACCCTTGGGCAGCCCCGTGCTGCCCGAGGTGTACATGATCATGGCCAGCCGCTCGTCGGTGCCGCCGGCGTACGCCGGCTCGGGCGGCAGGGCGCGGCCGCGCTCGATCAGCTCGTCGAACGTCTCGATCGTCACCGACATGCCGGCGGCCGAAAGCTTCGCCCGCGCACGCGCCAAAGCCTCGCGCTGATCGTCGATTTGGGGGGAGTAGTCGAAGACCACCAGGCGTCTCACCGACGCGCTGCCCAGCGCCGCTTCGACGGCCAGGTCGAGGTAGCCGGCGCCCGCCGCGAGTACTCGCGGCTCGACCTCGGCGACGATGGGCCGCAACCGGGACGCCGCCGCATTGTGCTGCAGGGGCACCGCGACCAGCCCGAGATACCCGCAGACCAAATCCAGGGTCAGGTACTCGGCGCTGGCGAAACCGACTGTGGCGACGAAGTCTCCGGGCGCCACCGGGTGAGCCGTGTCGTTTCGCCATGCGGTGGCGATCGCTCCTACGTTGGCCCACAGATCGCGGTAGTTGAGGGTCTCGAACCGGGGGAGCAATTGCGCAGTGGTGCGGCCGCTTTCGGGATCGGTGACCAACGAGCGTGCCCGCCAGCCCAGCGCCGGACGATCGGCGTAACCGTCGACGAAAGTCTGCAGGATCTCGGTCAGCCGCAGTCCCGGCCGGCGGGCCGTCCGCTGGAGTGACGGGTCCGGCTTGGCGCTCCGGAACTGCTCGTCCCCCGCGTCCAGTCGGCGAATCCGGTCGGCCACCCGCTCGCGCGCCGCGCTGCTCGCACCCGCAACGTTCGATTCTTCGTGCGCCGCGTCACCGGTCATGAACAGCCTCTCGCTCGGGTCCTCGTCCTACCGGAACTCACCGTCGCGGGCCAGTCTTCCGTTCAAGCGTTGTGACGGTTGTCACAGGGGAGGGAAGGTTGGATCACGCCGCGTTTCAAAAGGGCGCGTGCGCCGCCAGGATCAGGCGACGACCTGAATCGGATCCCCCACGTTCACCTGGTTGAAGTACCACGCGGCGTTGTCGGGGCTGAGGTTGATGCAGCCATGGCTCACGTTGGCGTAGCCCTGAGAATCGACCGACCAGGGCGCGGAGTGCACGTAGACGCCGCTCCATGTGACGCGGACGGCGTATTGGGCGGTGATTTTGTATCCCTCGGGTGAACTCAGCGGGATGCCGATGGTCCGCGAATCCATCACGACCGACCGCTCCTTTTCCAGGGCGGTGAAGTTGCCGACCGGCGTGGGCCGGCTGGGCTTGCCCATCGAGGCAGGCATGGTGCGCAGCACCTCGCCGTTTCGGCTGACGGTGAAGGTGTGCCCGGAGATGCTCGCAACGCCGAGAAGCGCGTCACCGGTGTCGAATCCCGTCGTGAGGGCCTGGATACCCACCGAGACGTGGGTGTGAGGAGGCCAGTACTGGTTCGGCACCCACTGCACGACATCGTCCTTGACCCATTCGAAGTGCCCCGGTGTGTTGCTCGGCGACGTCACGTGGATGGACCGCTCGACGGCGGCGCGGTCACCGACGGGTGCCCGGAAAGTCACCACCACCGGGTGCGCGACCCCCACTACCGCGCCGTCGGCCGGCAAAACCGCGGCGATGCCGGGCATGGGTTGGGGAGCGGGAATGGCGGCGTGGCTGCGGCCGGTCGCTCCGACGAGGCTCAGCGTCGTGATCGCGACCATAACAAACAGATAACGAACACCGCGGCGCATGGCGTCCACCCTTCGGTATGGTGCGATAAACACCAGATTATTCTACTGGCTGTCCCGGCGCTGCCGCTTTCAGCAAACTCTGGCGGGTTCGCCGCTCAGCGGTAGCGATCCGATCATCGCGTAGATTCCGCCATGTTGACTGGATGCTCGGTTCATGGCGGACCCTGGCCCGGTCTGACGGGGATTACCATTTTGGGCTGGAGATAAACGACCCGCTTGCGCGGCGGTTGCCGCCGTCGGGGCGGTTTCCCACCAGCGCAGTCGCTTTCGGGGTGCGGCCGAGTTCGGCCCGCCCGCGCCGCCGCTTTCCACCGAGCTTCCTCGCCGGCCCGCTGATTGGCCGGGGCGCCGGTGACGCGTTAGCCTCAGCAAAACTCCTTCGGGCCGAGGAGGTGCGGGTGCTCTTCCGTCAGCTGGAGTATTTCGTCGCGGTCGCGCAGGAGCGCCACTTCGCCCGCGCTGCCGAGAAATGCTTCGTCTCCCAACCGGCGCTCTCTGCCGCGATCGCCAAGCTGGAACGGGAACTGAACGTCACCCTGATCAATCGCGGCCACAGCTTCGAGGGCCTCACGCCCGAAGGGGAGCGGTTGGTGGTGTGGGCCAGGCGGATTCTGGCCGAACACGACGCGTTCAAGGCCGAGGTGCATGCGGTGCGGTCCGGCATCACCGGCATGCTCCGGTTGGGGACGGTGCCCACGGCGTCGACGACGGCGTCGCTGGTGCTCTCGGCGTTCTGCTCCGAGCACCCGTTGGCGAAGGTGCACATCCTTTCCCGGCTGGCGGGCACCGAACTGTACCGTCGGCTGCGGGAATTCGAACTGGACGCCGCGATCGTGCACGCAGAGCCCGACGAGGCCCATGAGGTGAATCTGGTGCCGCTGTACCGGGAGCACTATGTGCTGTTGTCACCCGCGGACATGTTGGGGTCCGCCGCATCGACGATGACCTGGCCGGAGGCCGCCCAGCTGCCGCTGGCATTGCTCACCGCGGACATGCGGGACCGGCAGATCATCGACAAGGCATTCGCGGACCACGCCATAGAGGTGTCGCCCCAGGTCGAAACCGACTCCGTCGCTTCGCTATTCGCACAGGTCGCCGCGGGCAACTGGGCGTGCATCGTGCCGCACACCTGGTTGTGGACGTCGCCGCTGGGCCCGGAGGTCCGCGCGGTGCAGATGGTCGACCCGGTGCTCACGGCGGACATCGCCCTGGCGACCAATTCCGCAGGCCCCGGGTCGCCGATCGCCCGGGCGCTCGCCGCCTCCGCCGCGCAGCTGTCGCTGAACGAGTTCTTCGACGTGCAACTGTCGCGTATCACCCACCGGCGTTGACCGCCTTGCTGGTCGGGTTCAGGCTCGCCAGATGCCCACTTTCCACTCCCGCCGCCGGGTCGAGTTCGCAGTCGATGACCGCCGGTCCGCGAGAGCCAATCGCCTCGGACAGGGCAGAGCGTAACTCCGAAGGGGTGGTGACGTGATATCCCTTGCCGCCGAAGGCCTCCGCGATCAGCTCGTGACGTGCCCGCGCGTTGAGCACGGTCGGTGCCGGGTCGGAGCCGTTGGGTGCCTCGTCGCCGCGGTAGACGCCACCATTGTTGAGAATGACCACGGTCACCGGCAGGCGGTAGCGGCAAATGGTCTCGACTTCCATGCCGCTGAACCCGAACGCGCTGTCCCCCTCGATCGCGACCACGGGCTGCCCGGTCTCGACGGCGGCGGCGATGGCGTAGCCCATGCCGATGCCCATGACGCCCCAGGTGCCCGTGTCCAGCCGGTGGCGCGGTAGCTCCATACCGATGACGTTGCGGGCCAGGTCCAGCGCGTTGGCCCCCTCGTTGACCACGTACGCCTCCGGGTTGTCCTGCAGCACAGCGCGAATCGCGCCAAGCGCGTTGTAGAAGCGCATCGGGTGCGGATCTTCGGCCAGCCGCTCGCGCATCTTGGCATCATTGCGGGCGGTGCGCTCGGCGAGCTCCCCGGTCCATTCCGCGGGCGCGGTGACGGGACGGGCGGCCAAGCCGTCACGCAACGCCGTCATCACCGAGCCGATGTCACCGGCCAGGGGCGCCGCGATCGGCTGATTGCTGTCGAACTCCGCCGGCGCTATGTCGACCTGAATGAACTTGGCGTGCGCCGACCACTG
The DNA here is from genome assembly GCF_001667735.1 of Mycobacterium sp. E183. Lineage (GTDB taxonomy): Bacteria > Actinomycetota > Actinomycetes > Mycobacteriales > Mycobacteriaceae > Mycobacterium. Next base: position 23,586 of record NZ_LZJN01000026.1, on the reverse strand, counting down.
CGGCGAATCCCCATGCCCGAGAAGCCAATTCAGACGTGCGCCGACCAACAGCACCGCGTCGGCGCGTGCGATCGCGAGCGAGCGCGCGGCCGCCGCCGACTGCGGGTGTGAATCCGGCAGCAGGCCCTTGGCCATCGACATCGGCAGAAAAGGAATGCCGCTGGCCTCCACGAACTCGCGGATCACGTTGTCCGCCTGGGCGTATGCCGCCCCCTTGCCGAGCACGATCAACGGTCGTTCCGCTCGCGCAAGCACCTGCAGCGCGCGCTCGACCGCCTCGGGTGCCGGCAGCTGCCGGGGCGCCGGGTCGACGATCCGCCAGACGGTGTCCGCGCCGGCCGCGGCGTCCATGGCTTGCCCCAGCACGTCGCCGGGGATGTCGAGGTACACGCCGCCGGGACGGCCGGAGATCGCGGAGCGCATGGCGCGCGCGACGCCGCGCCCGATGTCCTCGATCCGGTTGATCCGGTAGGTCGCCTTCACGAATGGCCGCGCGGCGTTGAGCTGGTCGATGTCCTGGTAGTCACCGCGCTGCAGATCGACCAGCGCCCGATCGCTCGATCCCGAGATCTGGATCATCGGGAAGCAGTTCGTGGTGGCGTTGGCGAGCGCCGGCAACCCGTTGAGGAAACCGGGACCGGACGTCGTGAGGCACACCCCCGGCCGGCCGGTGAGGAATCCGGCCGCGGCCGCCGCATTGCCGGCCGAACCCTCCTGCCGGAAGCCGATGTAGCGGATGCCGGACGCCTGTGTGACGCGGGCGAGGTCGGTGACCGGGATGCCGACGATCCCGTAGACGGTGTGCACGTCGTTGGCCTTGAGCGCCTCCACCACCAGGTGGAATCCGTCGATCAGCCGCGCGGACCCCTGCGCCTGGCCGGGGGATGCCGAAACTGCGGTCATGGTGGTGACTCCTCACGTCTGGTCGGAGGTGAAGCAAAGCCTGCGCCCTTACTTTGACGCCGGGGCCCGGCGGGTGTCCAAGACGGGGCCGCTATGCGCCGATACATGTCGTCTATCGGCGCTAGTCAGCCGCGGTTTCGCGGCGTCGATAGCCGTTGGTTATCGGCCGTGAGTGATTCGGTATTGGACGGGTGGGAGGCTCACCCGGCATGGTTCGAGCAGTTGCTTGTGACGGCGAAGCGTAAAGGAGCGAAGCGATGAGGTCTGAGGCGATCGTCAGCAGCGAAGCCGCGGGGTCGGCGGAGATCCCGGATGCACGCATCGTGGATCTGGTCGAGGAGGTGGCCCGCCGGTCCCCGGAGGCGCCCGCTCTCGTCGTCACCGCCGAGCGGATACCGCTCGGCTACCGCGATCTAGTCCAGCTGGTGGACGACCTGGCCGGGCAGCTCCGACAGGCCGGGCTCCGCGCGGGTGACCGTGTCGCGCTGCGCTCCGCAAGCAACGCTGAATTCGTCGTCGGACTGCTGGCGGCTTCGCGGGCCGAACTGGTTGCGGTTCCACTGGATCCGGCCCTGCCGGTCGGCGAGCAGCGCGCCCGCAGCGAGGCCGTGGGGGCCAGGGCGGTGCTGATCGACGGCGACGCGCCCGACGACCAAGGCGAACGCGACCTGCCGTGGTGGCCGTTCGCGGTCACGGCCGGTGCTACGGATAGCGCCCCGGCGGTGCGCCTGGCCGCGACTGCACCTCCGGCGCAGGGCTTTTCGACGCCCCAGGGGCTGCGCGACGACGACGCCATGATCATGTTCACCGGCGGCACCACCGGGGTGCCGAAGATGGTCCCGTGGACGCGCGCCAACATCGCCGCCTCGGTGCGGGCGATCATCGCCGGATACGGCCTCGGACCGCGCGATGCCACGGTGGCAGTGATGCCGCTTTACCACGGTCATGGGCTGCTCGCCGCGCTGCTGGCGACCCTGGTGTCCGGCGGTGCGGTGTTGTTGCCCGCGCGTGGACGGTTCTCGGCCCACACCTTCTGGGACGACGTCGACGCCGTCCGCGCCACCTGGTACACGGCGGTGCCGACGATCCATCAGATCCTCTTGGAGCGGGCAGGAGGCGACCGACCCGGCAACGCCGCGTTGCGATTCATCCGCAGCTGCAGCGCGCCACTCACGGCCGAAGCGGCACGGCAGCTGCAGGACACGTTCGGCGCCCCGGTGGTCTGCGCCTTCGGCATGACCGAGGCCACCCATCAGGTGGCGACGACCGAAATCGGCCATGACGAAAACCCCGGTGCCACAGCGGGTCTGGTCGGCCGGTCGACCGGGCCGCAGATTCGGATCGTCGGATCCGACGGCTCGCCCGTGCCGGCGGGAGAGGTCGGCGAGGTCTGGTTGCACGGGCCGACCGTCGTCCGGGGTTACCTCGGCGACCCCGCGATCACCGCGGCAAATTTCACCGACGGGTGGCTGCGCACCGGTGATCTGGGAACGCTGTCGGCGTCGGGCGAGCTGATCATCCGCGGCCGCATCAAGGAACTGATCAACCGGGGCGGGGAGAAGATCTCCCCGGAACGCGTCGAGGGCGTGCTCGGCAGCCATCCCGGCGTGCTGGAGGTCGCCGTGTTCGGGGTCCCCGACAAGCTGTACGGCGAGGCGGTGGCCGCGGTGATCGTTCCCCGGGGCCCCGTCGCACCGACCGCGGAGGAGCTCGCAGAGTTCGGGCGGGACCGGCTGGCCCCCTTCGAGGTGCCGACCAGCTTTCAGCAGGCGGCGGAGCTGCCGCATACCGCGAAGGGCTCGCTGGACCGCCGCGCCGTCGCCGGCCAGTTCGGCGCCGGGGCTTGACGACTCAGACGCTGGCCTTCACCCGGGTGGCCGCGGCCTCCGGCATGGGTTCGTAACGGGCGAAGCCGCGGGTGAACGACGCGGCCCCGTGGGCAAGCGAACGCAGGTCGATCGCGTAGCGCGTCAGCTCCACCTGGGGCACCTCGGCTTTGACCAGCGTGCGTTCGTGGCCCGCGGTGTCGGTGCCGAGGACACGGCCACGCCGGCCCGACAGGTCGCCCATCACCGCGCCGACGAAGTCGTCGGGGACCAGTACCGAGATTTCGTCGATGGGCTCGAGCAGGCTCACCTTCGTCGCCGCGGCCGCCTCCCGCAGCGCCAGGGCGCCCGCCGCCTGGAACGCGAAGTCCGACGAGTCCACGCTGTGGGCCTTGCCGTCGAGCAGGGTCACCCGGATGTCGACGACGGGATAGCCGGCGTGCACGCCCTTCTCCATCTGCGCGCGGACGCCCTTCTCCACGCTCGGGATGAATTGCCGGGGCACCGCCCCGCCGACCACCTTGTCGACGAACTCGAATCCGGACCCCTCCGGCAGCGGCTCCACTTCGATGTCGCACACCGCGTACTGGCCGTGCCCGCCCGACTGCTTGACGTGGCGACCATGCCCTTTTGCCTTGCCGCCGAAGGTTTCTCGCAGTGGTACGCGCAGTTCCACGGTGTCGACGGTGACGCCGTAGCGGTTGGCCAGCGCGTCGAGGACGACCCCGGCGTGGGCCTCGCCCATGCACCACAACACGATCTGGTGTGTCTCCTGGTTCTGCTCGATCCGCAGCGTCGGATCCTCGGCGGCCAGCCGGCCCAGTCCGACCGACAGCTTGTCCTCGTCGGTCTTGGCGTGCGCCTGGATCGCCACCGGCAGCAACGGTTCGGGCATCGTCCACGGTTTCAGGACGAGAGGCTCCGCCTTGTCCGAGAGGGTGTCGCCGGTCTCGGCCCGGCTCAACTTGCCGATGGCGCAGATGTCGCCCGCCACCACGGCGGTGGCCGGGCGCTGCTGCTTGCCGAGCGGGAACGACAGGACCCCGACCCGTTCGTCTTCGTCGTGGTCGGGGTGCGTGCTGCCGTTGCCGTTGACCGCGCCGAAGAAGGACGCAAAATGGCCCGACACATGGACCGTCGTGTCGGGCCTGATGGTCCCGGAGAACACCCGGACCAGGCTCAGCCTTCCGACGTAGGGGTCCGACGTCGTCTTCACCACCTCCGCCAGCAGGGGAGCGTCGGGGTCGCAGGTCAGCGTCGCGTGCGGCGCGCCCTGCGGCGTAAACACCTCCGGCAGTGGGTGTTCCATCGGGGACGGGAAGCCGCGCGTGGCGACCTCCAGCAATTCCAGCGTGCCGACGCCGGTGCTGCTGCACACCGGGATCACCGGGAAGAACGAACCCCGGGCGACCGCCCGCTCCAGGTCCTCGATCAGGACCGCCTCGTCGATGGACTCACCACCCAGATAGCGATCCATCAGCGATTCGTCCTCGGATTCCTCGATGATGCCCTCGATCAGGGTGCCACGCGCCTCCTCGATCCGGTCGGCGTCGGCCGGATCGGCCTGCTCTGCGGTCCGCTTTCCGCCGGAGTAGCGGTAGCGCGTCTGCGACAACAATCCGATCAGGCCCTCGCAGGACGGCAGGCCGGTCGGGAGGTAGAGCGGTAACACCTTGTCGCCGAACGCGTTCTGCGCGGCGGCCAGCGCCTCGGAGTAATTGGCCCTGGTGTGGTCGAGCTTGGTGATCACCACGGCGCGGGGCATGCCGACCTGGTCGCATTCCTGCCACAGCGATTTGGTGGGTTCGTCGACACCCTCGTTGGCCGCGATCACGAACAGCGCGCAATCCGCGGCGCGCAGGCCGGCCCGCAGCTCGCCGACGAAGTCGGCGTATCCGGGCGTGTCGACCAGGTTGATCTTGATGCCGTCGTGGGCCAGGGAGGCGACGGCAACGCCGACGGACCGCTGTTGGCGGATCTCGGCGTCGTCGTAGTCGCACACCGTGCTGCCGTCGGTGACCGAGCCCGCTCTAGTCAGCACCCCGCCGGCGACCAACAGCGCCTCGACCAGGGTGGTCTTGCCGCCACCGGACGGTCCCACCAGGACGATGTTGCGCACCTCGCCGGGACCGTTCGCGGTGGGGGCGGCCGCCGCGCCCTGGGAAGCATTCGCCTTGTCCGCCATGACGTTCCTCCAGTTCTCCCCGGCCGCGTCGCCGAGGGGTGCGCCCAGCGTGGTGTGTCCTGGCTCACAGGATCCAGAAGCAACTTTTCCCCCAACCGCGGCCCAACACAAGGCCACGGGCCGGCCACAATTGCGTCTGCCGTCAGGCGTGCCAGCCCGACCAGCGGTGCACCGCGATCGCGATCACCGGCCCGTTCAGCGAAACGGACTGATACTGAGGGTATTTGGCGCGCAGCAGCCGGTGTCCGGACTCCATCGCCGGCCCGCCGGCGTGGATGGTGGCCGTGCCGTCGGCCCGGACCCACCACAACTGCGTCCAATCGTCGGCGTAGTGGTCGACCAGCAGGCTCACGTGGGGGTTGTGTTCGATGTTGGCAAGCCGCCGCAGCCGCCGCGTCGTCTTGGGTTTCGCGTCGACGGCGGTGTACACGACGTCGGCCGGGTCGGCCACCGCGAATACCACCGGCACCAGGTGGGGGAGACCATCGGGCGTGATCGTGGCCAGCCGGGCGACCGGGGACCGCGCCAACCTGGCCTTCGGGTCGAATTCGCCCACCGTGTCAGCCTAGGCGCCGAACCCAACCTTGCCACTGCCATGAATAGCTACCTGCATTACGGTTATATACACACAGTTGTGCCGCCCAGAACCGCAAGGCCGACACAGTTTGTGTTTACCGCGAAGCAGGAAGGGTGACGGGATGAGCAAATCGCACCACCGCTCGGTCTGGTGGTCATGGCTGATCAGCGTGCTGGCTGTGGTCGGGTTGGGCCTCGGTCTGGGCACCGTGCCGGCCGCCGCATCACCGTTCACCGCCCCACAGGCCCCCCTCGACCCGGCCGCATTGGCCGGCCAGGTGGGGCCACAGGTGGTCAACATCAACACCAAGTTCGGCTACAACAACGCGGTGGGCGCCGGCACCGGCATCGTCATCGACCCCAACGGCGTCGTGCTGACCAACAATCACGTGATCTCCGGCGCGACGGACATCAGTGCCTTCGACGTCGGCAACGGGCAGACGTACGCCGTCGACGTGGTCGGCTACGACCGTAGCCAGGACGTCGCGGTGCTGCAGCTACGCGGGGCGGCCGGCCTGCCGACCGCCGCGATCGGCGGCGGGGTTTCGGTGGGCGAGCCCGTCGTCGCGATGGGCAACGCGGGTGGTCAGGGCGGAACGCCGAGCGCGGTGTCCGGCAAGGTCATCGCGCTCAACCAGTCGGTCTCGGCGACCGACACGTTGACCGGCGCGAACGAGTCACTGGGCGGCCTGATCCAGGCCGACACGCCGATTAGGCCCGGCGACTCGGGCGGGCCGATGGTGAACAACGCCGGACAGGTCGTCGGCATGAACACCGCCGCCACCGACAACTACAAGATGTCGGGCGGGCAGGGCTTTGCCATCCCGATCGGGCGGGCGATGGGGGTGGCCGGCCAGATCCGGTCCGGCGCCGGCTCCAACACCGTGCACATCGGCCCGACCGCCTTCCTCGGGCTCGGGGTGACCGACAACGGCAACGGCGCGCGCGTCGAACGGGTGGTCAACACCGGTCCCGCCGGCGCGGCCGGCATCGCCCCGGGTGACGTCATCACCGGGATCGACAGCGTCCCGATCAGCGGGGCCACCTCGATGACGGACGTGCTCGTCCCGCATCATCCCGGTGACACGATCGCGGTGCACTATCGCGCCGCGGCGGGCGGCGACCGCACCGTCAATGTGACGCTGGCCGAAGGGCCGCCGGCCTGACACCCGCGCGGACAGTACCCGACTGGCGCTCAATCCCATTGGCGCCATGGGTGTTTCGTCACATGTCAGCGAGCGTGATTCCGAATGTCGCGCCTCGGGTACCCGTGGCAGCGTGGATTTGATGAACGACGCACGAGAAGCTGTCGAGCACCATCCCGGAGGCGGAAGTCACGTCGAGGGGGGTGTCGTCGAGCATCCCGACTCCGACGACTTCGACAACGCCGCCGCGCTACCCACCGACCCGACGTGGTTCAAGCACGCCGTGTTCTACGAGGTGCTGGTCCGCGCGTTCTTCGACGCCAACGCGGACGGGTCCGGCGACCTACGCGGGCTCCTGGGACGCCTGGACTACCTGCAGTGGCTCGGCATCGACTGCATCTGGCTGCCCCCGTTCTACGACTCGCCGCTTCGCGACGGCGGGTACGACATCCGGGATTTCTACAAGGTGCTGCCCGAGTTCGGGACGGTCGAGGACTTCGTCGCACTGCTGAACGCCGCGCACGAGCGTGGCATCCGGGTGATCACCGACCTCGTGATGAACCACACATCGGATTCGCACCCCTGGTTTCAGGAGTCGCGGCATGATCCGGACGGCCCGTACGGCGACTTCTACGTGTGGAGCGACACCAGCGAGAAGTACACCGACGCCCGCATCATCTTCGTCGACACCGAGGAGTCCAACTGGACCTTCGACCCGGTGCGCAAACAGTTCTACTGGCACCGGTTCTTTTCGCACCAGCCGGACCTGAACTACGAAAACCCCGCCGTCCAGGAAGCCATGATCGACGTGCTGCGCTTCTGGCTCGGCCTGGGCATCGACGGGTTCCGGCTGGACGCCGTGCCGTACCTGTTCGAACGGGAGGGCACCAATTGCGAGAACCTGCCCGAGACGCACGCCTTCCTCAAGCGGGTCCGCAAGGTCATCGACGACGAGTTTCCGGGCCGGGTGCTGCTGGCCGAGGCCAACCAGTGGCCGGCCGACGTGGTCGAGTACTTCGGCGACACCAGCACCGGCGGCGACGAATGCCACATGGCGTTCCACTTCCCGCTGATGCCGCGCATCTTCATGGCCGTCCGCCGGGAATCGCGCATTCCGATCTCGGAGATCCTGGGGCAGACGCCGGAGATTCCCGAGATGGCGCAATGGGGCATCTTCCTGCGTAACCACGACGAGCTGACGCTCGAGATGGTCACCGACGAAGAACGCGACTACATGTACTCCGAGTACGCCAAGGACCCACGGATGAAGGCGAACGTCGGCATCCGGCGGCGCCTGGCACCCCTGCTGGACAACGACCGAAACCAGATCGAGCTGTTCACCGCCCTGCTGCTGTCGCTGCCCGGCTCACCGGTCCTGTACTACGGCGACGAGATCGGCATGGGCGACGTCATCTGGCTGGGTGACCGCGACGGGGTGCGCACCCCGATGCAGTGGACCCCGGACCGCAACGCCGGGTTCTCCAAGGCCAACCCCGGCCGGCTCTACCTGCCGGCCAGCCAGGACTCCGTCTACGGCTATCAGGCCGTCAACGTCGAGGCCCAGCGCGACACCTCGACGTCGCTGCTCAACTTCACCCGGATGATGCTCGCCGTCCGGCGCCGCCACGAGGCGTTCGCCATCGGCACATTCGAGGAGTTGGGGGGCTCCAACCCGTCGGTGCTGGCGTTCGTGCGCCAGGTGCCGGGCGGCGGCGACACGGTGTTGTGCGTCAACAACCTGTCGCGGTTCCCGCAGCCGATCGAACTGAACCTGCAGCACTGGAGCGGTTGCACGCCGGTGGAACTGACCGGGCACGTCGAATTCCCGCGGATCGGGCACCTGCCCTACCTGCTGACGCTGCCGGGACACGGCTTCTACTGGTTCCAGCTGACTGCATGTGAGGAGGACGCATGACTGATCCTGCCAAGCTGCCCTGGTCGGATTGGCTGCCCCAGCAACGGTGGTACGCCGGCCGTAACCGGGAGCTGACCTCCGCCGAGGCCGCCGTGGTCGTCCCGCTCCGCGACGACCTGGACCTGGTCTTGGTCGATGCGCAGTACGCCGACGGCTCATCCGAGCGCTACCAGGTCATGGTGCAATGGGACGCCGGTCCGGTCTCCGAGTACAGCACGGTGGCCACCATCGGCGCCGCAGGCGACCGCACGGGTTTCGACGCCCTCTATGACACCGACGCCCCCCGTTTTCTGCTGTCGCTGATCGACTCGTCGGCCGTTCTGACGGCGGCGGGCACCGAGGTCCGGTTCGTCAAGGAGCCCGACGTCGAGCTGCCGATGGAGGCGATGCCGCACGTCTCCGACGCCGAGCAGAGCAATACCAGCGTCATCTTCGACCGCGCGGCGATCTTCAAGGCGTTTCGGCGGGTCAACAGCGGCATCAACCCGGACATCGAGCTGAACCGGGTGCTGGCCCGCGCCGGCAACCCGCACGTGGCCCGGCTCCTGGGCACCTACGAGCTGGCCGGCCCGGACGAGGCGTGGCCGCTCGGCATGGTGACCGAGTTCGCGTCCAACGCCGCCGAAGGGTGGGCGATGGCCACCGCCAGCGTCCGCGACCTGTTCGCGGAGGGCGACCTGTACGCCCACGAGGTCGGGGGCGATTTCGCCGGCGAGTCCTGCCGGCTCGGCGAGGCCGTGGCGTCGGTGCATGCCACGCTGGCCGAGTCGCTGGGAACGGCGGAGTCGGCGTTCCCGGTGGACACCGTGCTGGCGCGGCTGGCTGCGACCGTCGCGAAGGTGCCCGAGCTGCGGGAGTACGCCTCGACCATCGCGGAGCGGTTCGCCAAGCTCGCCGACCAGCCGATCACCGTCCAGCGGGTGCACGGCGACCTGCACCTCGGTCAGGTGCTGCGCACCCCCGAGAGCTGGCTGCTGATCGACTTCGAGGGCGAACCGGGGCAGCCGCTCGACGAGCGCCGCGCGCCGGATTCACCGTTGCGCGACGTGGCCGGCGTGCTGCGGTCCTTCGAATACGCCGCGTACGGGCCGTTGGTCGACCAGGCGGCCGACAAACAACTGGCCGCCCGCGCCCGCGAATGGGTCGAACGCAACAGGACCGCGTTCTGCGAGGGCTACGCCGCCGCGTCGGGAAGCGACCCGCGGGATGCGGCTGACGTGCTGGCCGCCTACGAGCTCGACAAGGCCGTGTACGAGGCCGGCTACGAGGCGCGGCACCGGCCCGGCTGGTTGCCGATTCCGCTGCGTTCCATCGCCAGGCTCACCGCCTCATAGCAAACTCTGATCTGCGAGTAGCGCGGGCATCTGAAACCATGTCCGTGTGACAAAGGAGATCTTCGACAGCGAGGCGCGGCTGTCCTGGGTGCTGGCGGCGCTGGCGGGTGTGCTGGGGGCAACGGCTTTCACGCACTCCGCCGGTTACTTCGTGACCTTCATGACCGGCAACGCGCAGCGCGCCGCGCTCGGCTACTTCCGGGGCGATGTCTTGCTCTCCGTGAGCGCGGGCCTGCTGATCGTGTGCTTCGTCGGTGGCGTTGTCGTCGCGTCGGTGTGCCGGCGGCATTTCTGGGTGGCGCACCCGCACGGGCCCACCGTGCTGACGACCTTCAGCCTGTTCGCCGCCACCGCCTTGGACGTTGTCGACGAGGGGTGGGAGGAAAACTTCCTCGATTTCGCGCCGATCACGTTGGTGGCGTTCGGCATTGGCGCATTGAACACGTCATTCGTCAAAGACGGCGAGGTGTCGGTTCCGCTGAGCTACGTGACCGGAACGCTGGTCAAGATGGGGCAGGGCATCGAGCGCCACATCGCCGGTGGAACGCTGGCCGACTGGCTCGGCTACTTTCTGCTGTTCGCCAGCTTCGTCTTCGGTGCCACGGTCGGCGGCTTGATCAGCCTGGTGGTCAATGGCACGTGGATGCTGGTGGTCGCTTCGTCCGTGTGCGCGTTGACAACTGGATACACGTACTTTCACCAGGATCGCCGCGCCTTGCTCGACTGAACCCAAAAAGCATCGGCAGTAGCGCTGACCGGTGCGCTACTGCCGATGCTGGTTCGGAGGGTTTCAGGCGGCCGGCGGCGCCGGCTGTGCGGGCTGCGCCGGCTCCGCCGGTTGGGCCGTGGTGTTGCCGGCCAGCAGCACCTGCTGGATGTCGGGCTTCATCGCGACCAACTGCTGGTTCCAGTAGGGCCACGAGTGCGTGCCGTTGGCCGGGAAGTTGAACGTCCCGTTGCGTCCGCCGGCGGCCACGTAGCTGTTCTGGAATTGCTGGTTGGTGCGCAGCGTGAGGCCTTCCAGGAACTTGGCCGGCATGTTGTCGCCGCCCAGGTCGCTCGGCGTTCCGTTGCCGCAGTACACCCAGATTCGGGTGTTGTTGGCGACCAGTCGCGGGATCTGGACCATCGGGTCGTTACGCTTCCACGCCGGGTCGGTCGACGGGCCCCACATGCTGTTGGCGTTGTAGCCACCCGAGTCGTTCATCGCCAGCCCGATCAGCGTCGGCCACCAACCCTCGGAGGGGTTGAGGAAGCCCGAAAGTGAAGCGGCGTAGGGGAATTGCTGCGGGTAGTAGGCGGCCAGGATCAGGGCGGAACCGCCGGACATTGACAGCCCCACCGCGGCGTTGCCCGCCGGGGAGATCTGCTTGTTGGCCTGCAGCCACAGCGGCATCTCCTGGGTCAGGAACGTCTCCCACTTGTAGGTGTAGTTCTGACCGTTGCCCGACGACGGCTGGTACCAGTTGCTGTAGAAGCTGGACTGCCCGCCGACCGGCATCACCACCGACAGGCCGGACTGGTAGAACTCCTCGAAGGCCGGGGTGTTGATGTCCCAGCCGTTGTAGTCGTCCTGCGCGCGCAAGCCGTCGAGCAGGTAGACGGCGTGCGGTCCGCCGCCCTCGAACTGGACCTTGATGTTGCGGCCCATCGACGGCGATGGCACCTCCAGGTATTCCACCGGCAGGCCCGGCTTCGAGAACGCCCCCGCGGTAGCCGAGCCGCCGACGGCGGTGACGAGGCCGGACATCAGGGCAGCCCCCACAGCCGCGACCGCGAGCTGGCGCGGCATGGCTGCCGCGGCGCCACGCAACTTCCGCAACTCAGAAAAGAACTTCATAGCTCTCTACCCATCCCAACTTTCGTCTGCCGCGTGCCGCGGTCGAATCCCTTCGCTGGGCAGTGAAACACGGGGAGAGGGGTCGAATCGCCTGTCAGGGCCGAAGCTTCAGATCGCGGTTGGCTAACGATTGGGAGTCGGCCGGGAAACGTTGGATTCGGGTCACAATCGGTCATCGATAGCGCGCGCCGCACATCCCGGCGGTGTGCGCTATGCCACGAGGCGGCGCAATAGCGTTGAGGCCGCGCCGATTCCGAGCACCGCGGCAACCAGCAAGACAATGACGTCCACCGGGTTGAACGGCGTACCGATGAGCAGGCCGCGCAGGGCGTCGACCTCGTAGCTGAGGGGGTTGACTCGGCTCAGCACGTGCAGCCACGTCGGCATGACGTTGACCGGGTACAAAGCGTTGGAGGCGAAGAACAATGGCATCGTGATGGCCTGGCCGATTCCCATCAGGCGATCACGGTTGCGCACCAGGCCGGCCAGCGTCATCGACAGGCACGCGAAGAACGCGGCACCCAGCATGACGACGGCCATCGCCGCCGCGATTCGCAGCGGGTTGACCGTCAGCCCGACATTCATCAGATATGCCAACGCCATCACGCCGACCACCTGGGCGACCGAGCGCACGCCGGCCGCGAACGCCTTGCCGGTGATCAAGGCCGACGCCGGCGCGGGCGTCACCATCAGCTTGGCCAGGACCCCGGCGTCCCGGTCCCAAATGATCTGTATCCCATAGAAAATGGAGATGAACAGCGCGGACTGGGCGATGATGCCCGGCGCCAGGAACGCCAGGTACGACACCGATCCGGTTTGGATGACGTGCAGGTGGCTGAAGGTGGTTCCGAAGATCAGCAGCCACAGCGCCGGTTGCACCATCCGGGTGACGAGTTCGGTCCTGTCGTGCTGCAACTTCTGCATCTCGACGATCGCGAACGCGCCGATACGGCTGAACACGGCGCCCACGCGCTGCCACCCGCGCGGGGCGCGGACCAGGGTCCCTGGCCTGGCGCTATCAACCGACACGGCGCGCAACCTTTCTGGCGGAACGGATTTCGCGGAATGAGCCTTCCGACTCGGAGGTGTCGCCGTCCACCAAGTCGGATGCCGCGTAGTGGCGGAACACGTCCTCCAGGGTTGCGTGTGGCGACACCGTCGACTTCAACTTGGCCGGCGTGCCCACCGCCTGCAGCTCACCGCGGTGCATCAGGGCGACGCGATCGCACAGCGCGTCGGCCTCCTCCATGTAGTGGGTGGTCAGCAGCACGGTCATCCCGAACTGCGCCTGCATCTTCTGCACCTGCGCCCAGACGCCGTCGCGCGCGATCGGATCGAGCCCGACGGTCGGCTCGTCGAGAACCAGCAGCGACGGGCGGTTGACGAGCGCCTGCGCCACCTCGAGACGGCGGACCATGCCGCCGGAATAGGCCGCGGCAAGCCGGTCGGCCACGTCGAGTAGATCCATCGCCGCCAGCGCCTGCTCCGCGCGGTCGGAACGCTCGGACCGGGGCACACCGTAGAGGCGCGCGAACCACTCGACATTCTGCCGGCCGGTCAATGCGGGCTCGATCGAGAGTTGTTGCGGCACATAGCCGATATTGCTGCGAATGTCGGTGGTTTGGTGGCGGGCGTCGAGCCCGAAGATGCGTAATTCGCCCTGCTGCACCGGGGCCAGCGTGGTGAGCATCCGGACCATGGATGTCTTCCCGGCGCCGTTGGGGCCGAGCAGGCCCATGGTCTCGCCCGGCCGCACCTGCAACGTGACGTCGTTGACCGCGGTGAACTGGCCATACCGGTAGGTCAGGTGCCTGGCGTCGACCGCCATCGGCAGTGAACCGCTCATCGTCGCTCCTGCAGTGTCTGGGTCATCATCTCGATGACCTCCAATCCCCTTGTCAAAGATTCGATCTGGTCGTCGTCGAGTTCGGCGAGCACCTCGGCTAGCGCCCCTCGCCGCGCGGCGCGAGACGCGTCGACGATCTCCTGGGCCGGTTCGGCCAGGTGTAACCGGCCGACCCTGCGGTCCGGGTCGCCGACGGTCCGGACGAGCAGTCCGCCGGAGACCAACTTCGAAACCAGGGTCGACGCGGTGTTGGGGGCCAGCCCGAGCTCGGCGGCGGCCGCGTTGACCGAGATGCCGGGTTGCCGGGCCACCAGCCACAACAGCTCGGACTGCGACTCGGTCAGCGTCGACGCGTCGAAGCCACGCCCGGCCGTGCGCCGCAACTGCCGGCGGAACCTGCCGACAACGCGAAACACGTCGGTGACCACATCCGTCGTTGACTGCACCTTTTCCATAATACCTCTGTAGGCGAGCTATTTATGTGGGGAAGCTGTGCAGAACGTATGTACCCGTTACTTAGGGAGGCGATGCAGGACCACGTCGATCAGGGCCCCGTCATCGACGCGGGCCGTCATGTAGGTGCAGAAGGGCTGCCTGCGCCGATCGGTCGGCGAACCGGGATTGAGCAGGCGCAACCCGGTGTCGGTGCGCGTGTCCCACGGGATGTGGCTGTGCCCGAACACCAGGACCTCGGTGTCGGGATACAGCCGCGACATCCGCGCTTCCCGCCCGGCCGCCGCGCCGGTCTCGTGCACCACGGTGAACCGCACACCCGCCAGGGTCGCGTCCGCCCGCTCGGGCAGCCGACACCGCAGCTCGGGACCGTCGTTGTTGCCCCAGCACGCCACCAGCCGCGCCGACCCGCGTTCGAGTTCGTCGAGCAGGTCGGGCGTCACCCAGTCACCGGCGTGCACGACGACGTCGGCCGCGTCCACCTCGGCCCAAATCCGCGCGGGCAGGTCGCGGGCGCGTTTCGGGACATGGGTGTCGGAAATCAGCAGCAGCCGCACAGCCCCATCTTGCGCCAGCGGCTTTCACCCGGCCGTCGACGCCATGGCCTTTTCAGGCTTGGTCGCGGGCGCGTCGCCGGGCTCGCCCAACAAGAGCGAACGAACGAGGCTCCGCGGACCGAACGGTCGCAGCATCTCACTGGCGGGGCGGGGCCGCACGCGGATCGGCCACCAGAACCACCGCCCCAGCAGCGCGGCGATCGACGGCGTCATCAGCGAGCGCACGATCAGGGTGTCGAACAGCAGGCCGAGCCCAATCGTGCTGCCGGCCTGGCCGATCGAGCGCAGGTCGCTGGCGACCATCGACATCATGGTGAAGGCGAAGACCAGTCCCGCGGTGGTGACGACGCCCCCGGTCTCGCCCATCGATCGGATGATGCCGGTCTTCAGCCCGGCGCCGATCTCCTCCTGGAAGCGTGACACCAGCAACAGGTTGTAGTCGGAGCCCACGGCGAGCAGGATGATCAGCCCGAATACCGGTGCGATCCAGTTCAACTCGAGACCCAAGAGGTGTTGCCACACGAGAACCGAGAGCCCGAAGGCGGCGCCGAGCGACAGCAGGACCGTGCCGACGATTACCAGGGAGGCCACCAGCGCGCGCGTGATGATCACCATGACGACGAAGATCAGGGTGAGCGCCGCCAGCCCCACGATCAGCAGGTCGTAATGCGAGCCCGACTGGATGTCGCGATAGATGGCCGCCGTGCCCGCCAGGTAGAACTTGGCGCCGGTCAGCGTCGTTCCCTTGACCGCCTGGTGCGCGGCGGCCAGTTCCGGCACGACGGCGGAAATGCCTGCCGGCGTTGCCGGGTCTGCGTCGTGGGTGATGATGAACCGCGCGGCCTTTCCGTCTGGGGAAAGGAAGAGCTTGAGCCCGCGCTGAAAGTCGGGATTCTGGAAGGCTTCCGGGGGCAGATAGAAGTAGTCACCGCTGCGGGAGGCGTCGAACGCCTGCCCCATCGCGCTGGCCGTGTCGGTCATCTGCGCCATCTGGGTGACCAGGTTGGAGAAGCTGCTGTGCATCGTGAGCAGCGTTCCCTGCATCGATTTGGCGACGGCGATCATTGGCGGGAACTGCGCAAGCATCTGCGGAATGATCGCGTCGACGTTGTTGACGTCCTTGATCAGCGTGCTCATGTTCTCGCTGAACTTGTCGACACCGTCGATCGCCTCGAACACCGACCTCGTCGCCCAGCAGACGGGGATGTTATAGCAGTGCTGTTCCCAATAGAGGTAGCTGCGGAGCGGCCGGGCGAAGTCGTCGAAATCCGCCAGATGGTCTCGCATCTCGTCCAGCGTGGCCTGCATCTCGTGCATATCGCCGACCATGCGGTGGGTGGCGTCGCTCATCTGCCCGAGCAGGCCCTGCATGCGCTGCATCGAGACGATCATGGCGCCGAGGTCGTCGCTCATCTTGAGCATGTCGTTCGTGCGGTCCCGCATGAACTGAAGGTTCTGCTGGATCGGGATAGATTGCGCGCTGATCTGGAACGGGATGGAGGTGTGCTCGATCGGGCCGCCCAACGGGCGGGTGATGCTCTGCACCATCGCGATCCCCGGCGAACGGAAGATGTCCTTGGCGATCCTGTCCAGGATGATCATGTCGCCGCTGTTCCGCATGTCGTGGTCGCTCTCGATCATGAGGATGTCGGGATTCATGGTGGCGGCGCTGAAGTGGCGCTCCGCGGCCGCGTACCCGACGTTCGCGGGCACGTTGGCGGGTGTGTAGAACCGATCGTTGTAGCTGACCTTCATGCTCGGCATGATCAGGATGCCGACGATCGCGATGACCAGGGAGGCTGCGAAGACGGGGCCGGGCCACCGCACCGTGGCGGTGCCGATCCGCCGCCATCCGCGCGTCTTGATCATCCTTCTCGGGTCGAGCAGGCCGAACCGGGTGGCCACCGCGACCACCGCGGGCGCCGCGGTCATCGCTCCCGCGACGACGACCAGCAGGCCCAACGCGGACGGAATGCCGAGTGCCTTGAAGTACGACAGGCGCGCCAGGTGAAGGCAGAACGTCGCCCCGGCGATGGTCAACCCCGAGCCCAAAATGATGTGCGAGGTCCCGCGGAACATCGTGTAGTACGCGGTTTCTCGGTCCTGGCCGGCCTGGCGAGCCTCCTGGTAGCGCCCGATGAGGAAGATCGCGTAGTCCGTCCCCGCCGCGATGGCCAACGAGGAGAGCATCGCAACGACGAACGTCGAGAACCCCAACAGTTCGTAATTCCCCAGGAGCGCGACAAGCCCTCGGGCAGTACCCATCTCGAAGCCGACCATGACGAGGACCAGTAGCACCGTGCTGACCGATCGATAGGCGATGAACAGCATGATCATGATGACCACGCCCGTGACGCCCATCATTTTGAACATGCTCTTGTCGGCGGCTTCGTTCATGTCGGTGGTCAGCGCGGCGGGGCCGGTGACGTAGACCTTGAGGCCCTTGGGGGGCTCCGACTTGTCGACGATCTTCCGCACCGTGTCGACGGACTGGTTCCCCAGCGTGCTGCCCTGGTTGCCCGCCAGATTGAGCTGGACGTAGGCGGCCTTGCCGTCGCGGCTCTGGACGCCGGCGGCGGTGAGCGGATCACCCCAGACGTTCTGGACATGCTGGACGTGCTTCGGATCGGCCTGCAGCTTCTGGACCAGGCCGTCGTAGTAGCGCCGCGCCTCGTCACCGAGTTGCTTGTCGCTCTCGAGAACGATCATCGCGATGCTGTCGGAATCCGATTCATGGAAGGTGGCCCCGATGCGCTTGGCGGCGATCATCGCCGGGGCGTCCTGCGGCGACATCGTCACCGCGTGATTTCGGGCAACCGATTCGATCGGCGGCACAAGCACATTCAGGGCGACGGTGAGCAGTAGCCAGCCGATGATGATGGGCCACGCGAAGGTGCGGACGAACCGCATGAACCTCGGCCGGGCGTCGTTGCCGGCGTTCATCCGGCTTTCACCAGACAGGAAGTTTGCGCGTGCCGCCCGGCCGAGGATCGCTCGTCCTCGACTTTGCCGTTGACGCTGATGCGGCAGCCGATGTCATCGCTGTCGCCTTGTGCCACCACGCTGGCGATGACTGCCGGCACCGTCGTGGTGATCGTGAAGGTCCATGGCAGCGTGCTGAAGTCGGCCTGTTCGGGCTGTGCGTTCTTGTTCAGGTAGCTCACGCTCCCGGTCGTGTCGCTGGGTCCGTAAACCTCGTAGGTGACCCGCTTGATGTGCGAGGCAACGAGCGGTTCGGCGCTGCTGCCCGTCGCGGTGAAGATCGCGTCCGAGCCGAAAACGCCGCGGAGTCGGTCGACGGCCACGCCGCCGAGGGCGACCGCAACCACGACGACGAGCGGCACCCAGGCCCGTCTGAGAAACGTGGACACTGCCGTTCCCTTTCGCTCGGTCTCTTCGGTACGGATTACGCCCGCCTCGCCGGACCTGATAGGGCCATTCGGCCCGCATTTGAGAATCGGCAGGCACTCGTGGCACGCCATCGCGTGACCGGACACCGCGAGCCGCGACTAATCCGCTGTCTGTTATACCATACCCCCCGGGGTATCAGCCAGGGCCGTGCATATACCCCGCGGGGTATGGTATGAAGGAGTCATGGCAAACGAAGTCAGGGGCAGCGCGTCGCCCAGGCCCGATGTCGTCGGGCATGACCCGGGCGACATGGACGCCGTCCTCGCCCGGTTGCGCCGCGCCCAAGGTCAGCTCGGCGGCGTCATCGCGATGATCGAGCAGGGGCGCAGTTGCAGAGACGTCGTCACGCAATTGGCCGCGGTGTCGCGGGCGCTGGATCGCGCCGGTTTCAAAATCATCGCGTCCGGCCTGCGCGACTGCATCACCCGGCCGGAGGGCAGTCCCACTGACGGGCCGGCCGTGTCGATCGACGAGCTGGAGAAACTGTTCCTCAGCCTGGCCTGACGGCCGGCGTCTACGAAAGGCGAAGAGCGATGAACCCCGCCGATGATGGTCGAGCCGGACCCGAAGTCACGTTGTGGTTGGACCCGGTGTGCCCGTTCTCCTGGAATACCGCGCGTTGGCTGCGCGCCGTCGCCGAGAAGACCGGCGTGGCTGTCGATTGGCAGCTGATGAGCCTGGCGGTGCTCAACGAGGGACGGGAACTTCCACCCCCTCAGCAGGCCCGCATGCGTGACTCGCGGCAAGTCGGCCGGCTGATGGCCGCCATCGCGCGGGAGCGGGGCGTAGCCGGTTGGACCGCCGCATATTTCGCGTTCGGTGAGCGCTACTTCGATCGCTCCGAACCCCTCGACGAAGGCCTCGTCGGCCGCCTGCTGTCCGCGGCGGGGGCGCGCGACACCACCGCCGCCGTCATCGCCGACGAGTCGTTGGACGAACAGGTGCGGCGCGGGCACCAGGCGGCGCAGGACGCGCTCGGCGAAACCGGGGGCAGCCCGATTCTGCGTATCGACGGGCATGCCTTCTTCGGCCCGGTTCTGACCGCTTTACCCGAGGCGCAGGAGACGGTCGCAGTGTTCGACGCGGTCGCCACCTTGGCCGCGGTTCCCCAATTCGCCCAGTTGCAACGTCCGCGCTCCGCGGCCTAGTGCTTCCGCAAGTTCGACACGGGAAAGAGGAGAAGAAATGACAGCCGGATTGAGCACCACTTTGCACACCTCGTTCGACGACGCGGTGAAACGAACGACCGAAGCCCTGGCCGAGCAGGGTTTCGGCGTGTTGACCACCATCGACGTCAAAGCCACGCTGAAGCAGAAGCTCGGCGAGGACATGGAGGACTACCTCATCCTGGGGGCGTGCAACCCGACCCTGGCGCATCGCGCCCTGGGCATTCACCGTCAGATCGGCCAATTGTTGCCGTGCAACGTGGTGGTGCGGACCGACCCCGCCAAACGCGATGCGGTTCTCGTCGAGGCGATGGACCCGCAACTCATGGTCAAAGTGACGGGCGAGCCAGGGGCGTTGCAGGAGGTGGCCGACCAGGCGACCGCCAAGCTGCAGGCCGCGATCGGTGCGCTCGGCTAGCGAGCACCCGCCGCTCGAATTAGCTTGTGGCGCGGCGCATCAGCCTTGCTGGCTCCGCGCTTCAGCACCCGTTTCCCCGGCGTCGAAGGAGTCATCGGAACCGGCCGCTCCGACATACGAGCCGTCGGCTTCTCCGGCCGCGTCGCGCGACCGAGACTCGTGGGTTTCTGGTTCCACGTCCGACTCGGCTTTGTGGCCCTTGTTCTCAGCCATTCGTTTCCTTCCGGTGGGGCGGCT
Source organism: Mycobacterium sp. E183 (assembly GCF_001667735.1). GTDB lineage: Bacteria > Actinomycetota > Actinomycetes > Mycobacteriales > Mycobacteriaceae > Mycobacterium. The sequence continues at coordinate 3,774 of NZ_LZJN01000026.1, read as the reverse complement.
AACCCCTGACGGGTTCCCGCCTCATGCGCCGCCAAACGTAGAAGAGGCCCAGCTGCGACGTTCACCATCTCCGCCGCACATCGCGCCAGTGCAGGAATGGAGTCGGACGGTTCGCCGCAACGAATCCAAATCGCCTGTGCCCGTGCAGTTGCGGTACCCGGCATCCGACCGATCGGGAACGGGTCACGCCTCGCTCAATGCGTCGCCGAACCCGCGCACCACGCGGCTGTGTTGACTTTCGGCCAGCGCCTGTCCGGCTCCCAGCAACAGCACCATAGGCCAATCGAGGATTTGGATCGCCGCCAGTGCGGCCAGCCCACCGTAGAACGCGAGGCGGTCGGGGCGGGGGATCCGCACCCGCCCGAGTAGCGGAACATCAAGGCGCATGCTCTCGGCATCGCGGATACGCTCCGACGGTCGCCGGGGCGCCGGACCGTATTTGTCGAGCCCATGCGCTACCGATCCAGGCTTGGGGCCGGTGCGTTCTGGCATGCCGTCCTCCCTTCGTGCGGTTCTGCGTACTCGCGCAGGGCTTCCCCCGTCGGCCGCACCGAAACGTGTGCCGGCCCGTGATGTCGGGTGGCGGCGGCGCTATTGTTACCACCCGAAGTCAAGGAGGACTCAATGCGCACCTTCGAATCAGTGGCCGATCTCTCGGCCGCGACCGGTGAAACGATCGGGCACAGCGATTGGGTGACCATCACCCAGGAGGACGTCAACCTGTTCGCCGACGCGACCGGCGATCACCAGTGGATCCACGTGGATCCGGAGCGCGCGGCCGCCGGGCCCTTCGGGGGGACGATCGCCCACGGTTTCATGACGCTGGCGCTGTTACCCCGCCTCCAGCACCAGATCTACACCGTCAACGGCATCAAGCTCGCAATCAACTACGGCCTCAACAAGGTTCGCTTTCCCGCCCCCGTGCCGGTCGGTTCCCGGGTGCGCGCGCAAACATCGCTGGTCAGCGTCGACGACGTCGGAAACGGCGCCGTGCAGGCGACCATGTCGACGACCGTCGAGATCGAGGGCGCACCCAAGCCGGCGTGCGTTGCCGAAAGCATCGTCCGCTACATCACCTGACGGCCCCCGTGACGCCATGCCGCGAGGCATAAACCACGGCGACGTTTGACGGCGTGTCGCCGCCAAGGTTTATGTGTCGTGGGGAGCCGGGTCAGAACTCGGCGATCGAATGCTCGAGCCGCTCGGCCAGCCGGGCCTGGGCCTCGGCGCGGCGGGTGGGGATGTGGGCCGATGGGAATGGCGTTGGCACGGGCTGATATTCGCGCAAAGTCCGGCGCGCCACCGTCATCTTGTGTAGTTCGGTGGCGCCGTCGGCGATGCCCAGCGACTCGGCGGCGACCAACATCTTGACGAACGGCATCTCGTCGGACACCCCGAGCGCACCGTGCAGGTGCATGGCCCGCTGTACGACGTCATGCAGCACCTGGGGCATGGCGACTTTCACCGCGGCGATGTCCCTGCGCACCTTCTGATAGTCGTGATGCTTGTCGATCAGCCACGCGGTGCGCAGCACGAGCAGCCGGAACTGTTCGATCTGGATCCAGCTGTCGGCGATCTTCTCCTGGGTCATCTGAAAGTCGGACAGCCGCCCGTGCCGCGTCTTGCGCGATACCGCCCGCTCGCACATCATGTCAAACGCACTGCGCGCCAACGCGATTGTGCGCATCGCGTGGTGGATGCGCCCGCCGCCGAGCCGCGTTTGCGCGATCATGAACGCCTGGCCCTCGCCGCCCAGCACGTGATCGGCCGGGACGCGGACATCGGTGTAGCGGACGTAGCCGTGGCTGGCGCGCGCCGAGGACTCGGCGCCGACTCCGACGTTGCGCACGATCTCGATGCCCGGTGTCTCAGCCGGAACGATGAACAGCGACATCTTGTCGTAGGTGCGCGCTTCGGCGTTGGTGACGGCCATGACGATGAAGAACGACGCGTGCTTGGCGTTGGTGGAGAACCACTTCTCGCCGTTGAGCACCCAATAGTCGCCGTCGCGGGTCGCGGCGGTGACGAACTGTCCCGGATCCGAACCACCCTGCGGCTCGGTCATCGAATAGCACGAGGTGATCTCGCCGTCGAGCAGCGGTTGCAGGTAGCGGGCCTTCTGTTCCTCGGTGCCGAACATGGCCAGGATCTCCGCGTTGCCGGAGTCCGGTGCCTGACAACCGAACACCGACGGCGCCCAGCGGGAGCGGCCCAGGATCTCGTTGAGCAGGGCGAGCTTCACCTGGCCGAAGCCCTGACCGCCCAGCTCCGGCCGCAGGTGTGCGGCCCAGAGCCCCTGGTCCTTCACCTGCTGCTGCAGCGGCCGCAGGATGGCCATCATCTCGGCGTTGTTCTTGTCATAGGGGTCGAGGGCGACCAGGTCGAGCGGTTCGAGCTCGTCGGCCATGAACTTCTCGACCCAGTCGAGCTTGGCCTGATAATCCGGGTCCGTTTCGAAATCCCACACGGTGACCACCCGTTCCCCGGCGCGGCGTCGCGCCGGACTCGTCGATGAAGCCACCTCATCGTAAATGGCGGCTTTGGAAGATCAGTCCTCGCGGCGGGTGTCGATGACGCGCTGAGCGATGTCGACGAGCTTGACCTGACTCTCCTGGGACAGGCGGCGCAGCAGGTCGAACGCGCGAAGTTCGTCGACGCCGTAGCGCTCCATGATGATGCCCTTGGCCTGGCCGATCCGGTCCCGCGTCGACAGGGCCGATTGCATCTGCTGTCCGTGCCGCCCGGCGATGATCGCAGAGGCGGCGTGCGCGGCGAATACGGTGCCGATGGTTTCGGCTTCGGTGTCCCACGCGTTGGCCTCGAAGCTGAACAGGTTCAGTGCGCCGGCGGTACGTTCCGCGGTGTACAGCTTGAAAGACAGGCTGCTCAGCACACCGCGTTCCACGGCGGCCGGTGCGTATCGGGGCCAGCGCGGCTCCTCGCGCAGGTCGTCGGTCCGCACGATCGTTTGCTTCAAAGCGGCGTCGTGGCAGGGGCCCTCGTGGAAGTCCTGTTGTAGCTTGTCGAGCTCCGCGGCCAGGCTGTCGGTGTCGGCCACCGATTCGAAGTCTCCGCCGGCTTTGATCAGCAGCACCCCGGCGACGTCCGCCGCGGGAATGAGCTCCACCGCGGCGGCGGTCACGTCGGTGAGCACCTGCTCGAGCGAGCGCGGCGCGGCGATGTCGCGGGAGAGCTCAGCCATCCGCCTCGCCAGCTCATGCCGGGAACTCGGGTCCGATAGGTCCATAAGCGGGATTGTCCATGATGGACCCCCGTTCGTCACACGGGCACCCGTTCGCAGCGCCCGCAGGCGGTTCAGGAGTTGCTGTCACGGTCGTTTGGTCGCGGAGGCCGCGGGTACCCGGCGACACCATGACCTTCTCGGCAAGCCAAGGGAGAACCAGTGTTCGTTCATAACAAAGATCTTCAATTCGAGGTCCGCGTCGACCGGCCCGACCCCCGGTTCGCGACGTTGCTGATGGACCAATTCGGTGGCGCCAATGGGGAACTCACCGCCGCATTGCAGTACTTCACCCAGGCCTTCGTGCTTCGGCAGAAGAACCCGAAGATGTACGACCTGTTCATGGACATCGCCACCGAGGAGCTCAGTCACCTCGAGATGGTCGGCTCGATGATCACGATGCTGCTCGACGGCCTCAACGACAACCTGAAGATCGCCCACGAGAAATGTGACTGGATGCCGGCGGTGGCCAGCGGCGACGGACGCGACAGCATCATCCACTCGGTATCGGTCAACCCCCTGTTCCTGGTTCT
>NZ_LZJN01000025.1 GCF_001667735.1 Mycobacterium sp. E183 | reverse complement strand
TTCACCGCCCTGCACGCGGTGAGCGCCCTGGCCATCACGGGTGGCGACACCCCGCCCCCGGCCCGCATCGTGCTGCTGTCCGACGGCGGGGAGAACAAGCCGTCCAATCCCAGCGACCCGCACGACGGGGTCTACACGGCGGCGCGGCTGGCCCGGGACGAGGGGGTGCCCATCTCGACGATCTCGTTCGGCACCAAGACCGGCGAGATCGAGATGGACGGGCAGCGCGTGGCCGTCCCGGTTTCGACGGACCAGATGAAGACGATCGCCAAGCTGTCCGGCGGGCAGTCCTACACCGCCAGCAACATCGCCGAGCTCAACAAGAGCTACAACGCCATCGAGAAGGACATCGGCTATCGCACCGTGGCCGGGCCGGGCAGCGCCGGGTGGCTGCGCCTGGGCGTGATCACCGCCTTGATCGCGACGGCGCTGGCGCTGCTGATCAACCGGCGGCTGCCGGTCTGATCGTCAGGACGGCAGCCGGCGGTTCAGGAACAGGCCGGCCAGGATCGCGCCGGCCAACGCGACCGCCCCCAGCAGCATCCACGCCAGGCTGGCGTCGCCCTTGACGGTCTCGTACCCGATCTGGCGCTGCAGGGTCGAGTAGACGTTCTTCAGCGACTCCAGGCTGTCGGCGTGGAACGCCTGGCCGTCGGTGATCTCGCAGATCTTCTGCAGCGTCTGATCGTCGACGGGAACCGGGATGGTGGCGCCCTCGTACTCGACGGTGCCGTACGGCGTCCCGAAGGAGATGGTCGAGATCTGCACGCCCGCGGCCTTGGCGGCCCGGGCGGCGGTGAACGCCCCCTGCGGGGCGTTGGCGTCCAGCGGCACGTTCTCCGCGCCGTCGGACTCCAGCACGATGCGCGCCGGCGGCGGGCCGTCGCCGCCGCCCATCACCGAGCCCACCGTCGCGATCGCCTGCAGGGCGGTGAACAGGCCCTCACCCGTCGCGGTCTTGGGGGCCGGCTTCAGGCTGTCGATCGCCGCCTTCACCGCCTCGCGGTTGGTGGTCGGGGAGACCAGCAGCGACGCGTTGGCCGCGAATTCCACCAGCCCCAGGT
>NZ_LZJN01000024.1 GCF_001667735.1 Mycobacterium sp. E183 | reverse complement strand
CAGGCCACCGGCACCGACAACTTGCCACCGATGGAGGCCGCCCCACCGATAGCCGCGGCCGGGTGCACCGCTCCGGCACCGCCGCCGAGCAGGCCACCGAGCCCACCCAGACCCGGCAGCGCCTTGGCCGCCGCCGGAGCCGCACCACCGATCAACCCCACCGTCTTGGAGATCTGGGTGAAGGTGTTGGCCATACCGGTACTGAAGTACGGCAGACCCTCGGTGTTATAGAACAGGCTGGCGAACGGGCTGTAGCCGTTGACGGCCGCCCCCAGGTTGGTGGGGAAGGCGGTCTGGCCGGTCAACAGGAACCACAGCTCGCTCATCGGGTTGGTCGTCTGTTGAGCGGCCGCGGCGGCCTGCGGGGCCGCGGTCGTCGTGGCGGTGGTGGCCGCCTTTTGCGCGACGTTGGCCGCGTTGCCGGCGGAAGTGTTGGCCGCCGCGTTGGCCACCGTGCTGGCCTGGGTGGTGGTGCCCGCGTCGTTGGTCACCTTCGGGGCGGCCTGGAACTGGGTGATGCCCTTGGTCGCCGCCGTGGACTGCACCGAGTAGTTGGCCATCGCCCCGGCATCCTGGGCCCAAAACTCGCCGTACTGGGCCTCCAACTGCGCGATCGCCCCGGTGTTCTGCCCGATCACGTTGGTGGCCTGCAACTGCTGCACCAACGCCCGGTTGGCCGCGATCACCGGCGGAGGCACCACCGCGGCGAACGCCGCCTCATAAGCCGCCGCCGCCGCGGCGGCCTGCACCGCGGCCTGCTCGGCCTGCGCCGCCGTGCTGGCCAGCCACTCCGCATACGGGGTGGCCGCGGCCGCCATCGCCGCCGAGGCCGTGCCCGCCCACTCCTCACTGGCCAGCTGGGTCACCACATTCTGATAACTCAACGCAGCCGACTGCAGCTCCGCGGCGATCGCATTCCACGCCGACGCCGCCGTCATCAACGACCCCGACCCCGGACCGGCATAAATCCGCGCCGAATTAACCTCCGGCGGAAGCGCCCCAAAATCAAACA
>NZ_LZJN01000023.1 GCF_001667735.1 Mycobacterium sp. E183 | reverse complement strand
ACGAAGGCCTGGCCGGTGGGCCCGACTCCGGGGGCTTCACCGGTGCCGCGGGCGAACACCACCTGCACGTCCGGACACTGCGCGGACGCGGTGGGGATCACGGACCCGGCGAGGGCCGACGCGCCGAGACCCGACGCCGCAACCACTGCCGGAGCAAGGGAACGGATGAAGTGACGTGCGATCATGCCGCCGCTGTTGCCCATACGAACGCCTCCCAAAACTGTCCCTATCGTAAAAAATATCTCGCCGTTTCCTGTATACCGAGGTACGGCGCGTCGCGCCGGATGAGCGGCGCGTGTCGACGCACCAAACGAATCCATTGTGCGCGCGCGGCGCGATGACGTCGCGTTACTGGGCCGGCTGCAAGGGACGGCCGGCCGGTTCGGCTACCGGTAACACCGCAGATTTGGCTCGGGGACAGAGGCTTTGGGGGCGGGGCGGTCGTTCGGCGCGACCGCCCCGGGAGGTCCGGTTGCGATGTCAGCAAGGTCACATGCTGGCAAACACGGGTGCGTCGTCTGGCTTCCTTTATTAGAGTTACGTAAGGGTAATGACAATTCTTTCTCAGTAAGCGCGGGGCGGGGAAGCACGGAGCGAGGTTGTGAACACGGACCGTTTGGACGCCGTCATCGTCGGCGCCGGCTTTGGCGGCATCGGTGCTGCGATCCAGCTCAAGCGTCTCGGGTATGACAACTTCGTCATCCTCGACCGCGAGGATGACCTGGGCGGCACCTGGCACGTCAACCACTACCCGGGGATCGCCGTCGACATCCCGTCGACCACCTACTCCTACTGGTTTGAGCCGAACCCGACGTGGTCGCGGCTGTTCGCGCCGGGCGCCGAGGTCAAGCAGTACGCCGCGGACGTCGCCGACAAGTACGACGTACGCCGTCACATGCGGTTCAACACGACCGTGGAAGGCGCCCAGTGGGATGAGGACGCCGAGGTCTGGCGGGTGACGCTGGCGGGTGGCGAAACGTTGTCCAGCCGCTTCCTGATCACCGCGACGGGCTTCCTGTCGCAGCCGCGCATGCCGGACATCGCGGGGATCGCGAGCTTCGAGGGCAAGGTGGTCCACACGACCGCGTGGGACCACGACTTTCGATACGAGGGGCGCCGGATCGCGGTCATCGGGACCGGCGCGTCCGCAGTGCAGGTGATCCCGGAGTTGGCCGAACAGGCTGGGGAATTGACCGTGTACCAGCGCACCGCGACGCATGTGCTGCCCAAGTTCGACTTTGAGTTTCCCCCCGCGGTGCGCGGCCTGTTCGCCCGGGTGCCGGTGGCGCAGCGGACGCTGCGGTGGGTGACCGACATCCTCCTCGAAATCATCATGGTC
>NZ_LZJN01000022.1 GCF_001667735.1 Mycobacterium sp. E183 | reverse complement strand
ATGCCACGTCGTCGGGCAGCAAGAGCTCGGGCGCCAGGGAATCGAGTCGACGGAGGGCCACCTCCTCGGTGCCGATGTAGTTCGCCGACGGCAACGCGTCGCGATGAGCTTTCAGCATCGGAAGCAGCGAACTGCTCTGCCCCGCGTTGCCCGCGACGTTCATCGGCACCGTGTCATCGCGATCACCCAGGGCGCACTGGCGGCAATCCCATGCCGGGTCCAGGGCGGCCGACCTTTCCAACACGGAGAATGGCGTCGAGAGCGGTTCGAGGGAAACAATGCGGCCCGCGTAGCCGGCTTCCCGAATGCCCTGGGCATATTGCCCCGAGTTGGCACCGACGTCGAGCACGACGGTGACCTGACGCATTTTGAGTTCGCCCACGAAATTTCGTCGCCAGTCCAATTCGGAGTGGTATCGCATTACCCCGGCATCGGGAGCGTTCGTGAACCAGAGCAGACTCACCGCGCAACACTAACAATTTTCAGAGCCGCTCAGGAACAATGCGACGGCGCCGGGCCGCGTTAAGCTACCCGCGATCATGCAACTCGACATCCATCTACAGACGCATTCCGACTCGAGCGTGCACGGCGCGCACCGCTACGTCGGCGCTCCCAAGAGTGAGATCATGTTGCGCTGTACGCAGTCGTTGGTGACGGCGATCAACCGGGCCGACGCCGACGTCATCCTGCGGGTCTTCGACGATCACTCGTCGCCGGATGTGGTCGCGACGCTGCACCGCATCCTCGAAAAGTGCGAACAACGGGTCGAATTCGTCCCTCTCGAAGAGCGCGGTTACAACGCCTCCTGCTTGACGTCGTTCTCTCGCGCTCGCGACGACGGCCGCGATGTCGTCTACCTGGTCGAGGACGACTACCTGCACACCGCGTCGGCCATCCAGGAGATGGTCGAGGCGCATGAGTTGTTCAGAGAGAAGTTCGGCGGACAAGAAGTCGCGCTGCATCCGTATGACGATCCCAAGAACTATTGGGGGATGATTTTCAGCCAAGAGAATTGGCGGGTGCTGTACGGCACCCGGAGGCACTGGCGCACGAACACGCACACCACCAATACGTGCTGGGTGGAAATCGAGACGCTGCGCAGGAACTGGGCGCTTTTCGAACGGCTTGCACGTTATTCGAGCACGCCCTACGGCCAGGCCAATCATATTTTCGAGGCGTCCACCATCAATAAGATCTGGCGGGAGCAGGTAGCGCTGTTCACGCCGATTCCCTCGCTAGCGCTGCACCTCCAGTACGAGGAACACAGGGACCCCTTCCTGAATTGGAAAGACTGGTGGGAAGCGGCGGCGTATTGACGATGGCGCGCACCGGAGGTGCACAGCCGTCACGCCTGCCGGGTCTCGTACAGGTCGCAGTAACCGCGATGCCCGGCGGCCTTGAACTGCCGGTACACCTTGAATCGGAGTTCGCCGGCGCGCAAGCCGGTCAGGAACCGCTCGAGGCCGCCGAAGAGGTCGTCGTACTGCTCTTCGAGGACCGAACGGCGAGAATCCGGATCCTCGGCCGGCGCGGTGTGCGAGATCCGCAGCGCGAGAACGGAAAGCCGGTCGACGATCGTTCCGGGCGTCTCCGTGTGCAGCGGCGCGGTCGGATTCGGTCCGAGGCTGCCCAGCAGGGTCGCGTCGATCTCTTCGATGGCCGCGTTGCGCCGCGCGTTGAGGTCGTCGATGCGACGCTTGATCCGGGCCACCTCGTGGTCGTCCACGCCGGGACGCCGAACCGCGTCTTCGTGATGCCACAGGCCGAAATTCATCGTGTGCAGGCGAAGCGCGGTCGTTGCGACGCTGCCGCCCTCGGGGGAGCCTTGGGGTTCCTCGCCGTGCCATGACACGGCGCTGTCGTGGAAGCGTCGCACGGCTGACAGGAGCTCACCCTCGGGCGTTTCGGGCGGTGCCACCGCAGGCCTGCCGTTGCGGGCTGGCGTCGAGGCACCGACGAGGCCTTCCATCGCCTCGAGCACCTCGTCCACCGTGATGTCCGCCATGCTGCCTCCGTAGACGTGCCGGTGGGGCGCGAATCTGAACCCCCAGACCGCGGGCCGCGTCGGGCTGAAGAGGCCCACACCGGGAACCCGGGCCAGGTCGGCGGCGTGCAACATGCAGGAGTCGACACCGACGAAAAGGTCTGCGCCGCTGACCATCCCCATCGCAACGTCGAGCGGCAACCCGAGGTGCGAAAAGACGCGGTCGCTCTCGCGACCGACATCGAGATCCTCGTCCCCCATTCCGACCACCCACGCCACGAAATCGCGATGACGCGCCAGGAACCGGTCCAGCAAGTCGACAAACCTGGTAACCGGCCATCGCTTCTTGGCCCAGGTGGTGTCGGCGTGCACGGCGAGCACCTTGACGCCCGGCGGCAGCGCGGCACGGATGGCTCGAACCTGCTCTTGGGCGGCGGGTGGGATGGGCACCGGCCGGGCATACGTCTCGATCCGGGCGGACGGATCGAACAGGCGCGCCAATTTGAACGTCAGGTCGGCCGAGTGCGGCACGTCCCTGGGGATCACGACGTCGTAGGTGTCTCCGGTTGGAAAACCGATGCTGGTCGTGGGCGCCAGTCGTTGCCGAAGGGGACGAACGAAAACGTTCGACGGGACATCCCACGGCACTGCGTTGATGAAGACGTCGACGGGGCCGATCTCCGCCGCCAGGGTGTCGTAATCGAGGCCGCGGTTCGACGGCGGCCCCAGCGCCGGGCCCACCGGGGGCGATCCCGTGATGTCCACCAGACGCGATTCGACCTCGCGGAAGCAGAGGTCGAAGGCGATTTTGGGGCAAAGCAAAGTGAGTGGGGCGTCGAACATCTCGCCCAGCGCCCGCAGCGTGGGCAGCGTCAGCACCGAATCCCCGATGAGCGTGGAGAAATAGACCGTGGGCCGTTCCGCCCGCAGCAGATCATTCAGCAGGCCGGGCTGGACTCGTACCGAGTGCCCGTCCTGGAGAACCGTGAATTCGCTCAACCTGACACCATCCTTGGCCCGAGCTTAAACCGCCCGGGAGCCGTGGGGCAGCGCCAATTTGAGCGGGCCTCGATCGCGGCGGCCCCACCGATGCCGGGGCGGAGCGCCGTTGAGGCGGACCTGCGTCGGGTTAAATCCGCTCGTCGGCAAGGTCGTTCATCGCGTCCAGCGCATCCCCGACCGTGACCTCGGCCATGGTCGGGGCGTCGACATGCCGGTGCGGGCCGAAGCGGAAGCCCCACGTGGCGGCCCGCGTCGGGCCGAAGAGGCCGACGCCGGGAACCCGCGCCAGATCGGCGGCATGCAGCATGGACGAATCGACCCCGAGGAAGAGGTCCGCGTTGGCGACCATGGCCATCGTCAGGTCCAGCGGTAGCCCGAGATGCGGGAAGACGCGGTCGCCCTCGCGGCCGACGTTGAGTTCCTCGTGTCCCATCCCGACGACCCAGACCACATAGTCACGGTGCAGCGCCAGGAACCGGTCCAGCAGATCGATGAACCTGGTGATGGGCCACCGTTTCTCGGCCCAGTCGGTGTCGGCGTGCACGACGAGCACCTTGGTTCCCGCGGGCACGGCGGCGCGCATCGATCGCGCGCTCTCCAGCACGGGCGCCGGAAACGGCAACGGACCCGCATAGGACTCGATGCGCAACGAGGGATCGAAAAGACGGGCCAGCTCGAACATCAGGTCCGCGGAGTGGCACGCCTCTCTGGCGATGACGAAGTCGTAGGCGTAGTCGGTCGGGAAACCGATGGTCGTCGTGGGGGCCAGCCGCTCCACCAATGGCCGAACGACGATGCCGGACAACGAGTTCCACGTCAACGTGTCGATAAACAGATCGACCGGCCCGATCTCCGAAGCCAGGGCGTCGTAATCGCGTGCTCCTCGCGATGACGGCGACGAGGGCCGTGGCCCGGTCAGCGGCAATCCCGTGGTGTCGACGTGGCGGTCGCTTACCTCCCGGAAGCACAGATCGAAGGCGACCTTGGGGCAAACGAGCGTCAGCGGGGCGGTGAACATTTCGCCCAGCGCCCGCAGCGTCGGCAGCGTCAGCAGGGCGTCCCCGATGTTGGAAACGAAACAAACCGCGGGATGCCGCGCCCGCAACAGATCGTTCGGCGAGCGACGCCCGACGGGTTCCGGGCCCCGCCCGACGGCGCTGACATCTTGCCCAAAGTCGACCATATTCCACAAAGAGCTTAGCCCCTCCCCGGCGGGCGGGATCGCACTTTCTGTCTGAGCCTCGCGGGTCTCAGACGCGTTCAGTCATAACCGAACTCCCGCGCGAGCGCGTCCACCTCAGACCAGACCGGGTCGTCGGGGTCGACCCGGTCCCTGGTGGATCGCGCCCGATGTAGCGGGGACATGTTGCCGGTCTTCCAGGGCAGGGGCGCGCCGGCCCGGAAGAATTGGTGCTCCCCGGCCGTCTCGGGCGCCGGATGGGCGAGCGTGGGGTCCGCGTCGGAAAACGTCAGGCCCCACCCGCCGAGCGCGGCGTCGAGCGTCGCCTTCGGCTGCGCCGTGAAGGCCTCGTAGCGCACGACGGCAAGGTCGGCCCCGCCGGCCCTCAGCGGCTCTAGGCAACCGTCCACCAGGGCCAGGGCTTCCGCCACGGTGTCCTTGATCCAGAAATCGGTGGGCGCCCGCAGCGGTGAATCTCGGTGCACCAGGCAGGAATTGACCACTTCACGCGGGTCCCGAAGGACGAAGACCACCACGGCGTCCGGAAAGCACCGCCTGAGCGCACCGAGTTGGGTCGCGTACCGCGGGTTCTTTTCGCCCCAGATGGTGTGGGGGCGGGCGAGCTCGGTCATCACGGCCGTGAGCGCGCCGGCGGGGTCGGATGATTCGGCGGCTCGAACCCGGTAGTCGTCGTAGACGCCACGCTCGAGGAGAAATGCCTGAAGCGTGCCGATCATCGAGTCGCCGTATCGACCGACCTGGATCAGATCGATCTCGTCGAAGATCTTGATGTCCTCGTGGTCATTGAGGAACTGGGTGACGATCGTTATCCCGGATCTGGGCGGACCGACGACGAAAAGCTGCACGCCCTGACCGTATCCCGCCCGGGCGGGAGCGGGCCCGCGTTCGTGGCCGCGGTTCGGTTCAGATCAAGCCGACGGTGTGCTGCAGCGAACCGGCGAGCTCGGTCAGCGAGGCGAACAGCTGCGCCTGCTGCGCCTGCAGAGCCGTCGAGGCGCCAACCTGCGCCTTCTCCAGCGCCTCGTTGATGCGTTGCTGCACCGTGTGGGCGCCGAGGCGCAGCAGGCCGGCCTCGATGTCCAGGCCGACAAGGCAACGCTGCCCGTTGATGGTCACTTCGACCGTCTCGGCTTCGTCTGTGGCGCTGAAGGATTGGGTGTGCGTCCGCCGCATCTGGGACTCGAGGGCCGAACTGAACTGTTGCAGCTGCTCGAGCGCCTGCGCGACCTGTGGGTGCGCGTCCGGGCTGATGGGAAGTGTGCTCATGGAACAAGGTCCTTAACCTCGGTCGAGTCTTGCCGCGTGGGCCGCCGCCCTCGGTCCACAACCGGGCTCGAGTCTAGGGCGCCGTCGCCGATCGCGCGCGTCGAAGGTGGCCGCCGAGCGGGGCTCAGGAAGCCGTCCTGCCGGCACCGGGCAAGGCCTGCTCGTAGCGGCCCTCCCCGGGCGGCGAGACGGGCAGGATCGGCAGCTGCCGATGCCGGGGGGTGCTGACCATGTTGTGGCGCAACGTGACCCGGTCGACCCCGGGGTGACGGCCGAGATAGCTCGTCGCGTTCGGCCACGCCACCTTCGCCTCCGGCCCGATGTGCGCGCCGACGAGCTCGGCGAACGGGCGGAAGTGCGGTCCCAGCGTGACGGTCCCGCCCGCGGCCGCCGCCCGCAGGACGAACTGGGTGAAGACCCTGGCGTCCCCCAGGTTGACGCTCGTGTCGACGTCGTCGAACGGCAGATAGACCGGGTAGTGGCTCGCCGTCTCGCCGACCAGCACCCCCGCCGATCCGATCGGCAGCTGATGGTGGCGGTCGGAGACGAGGATCTGTGCCTGCAGCGCGGCGCGCTGGCCGCCAGCCACCCTGGCGAATCCCCGCCGCTTCTTCGGCTTGTCCCGTGTCGTGAGCAGCACCGTGGACTCGGGTGCGACCCCGGGCGCGACCCGGACCCGGGTGGTGGTGTGGTCGGCGGGTGCCGACCACCACACGTCCGGGCCGCCGGGCACGGTGTACGCGGTGGTGAAGCTGTTGCGCCCCTTGATCGTCGACCACTTCTCCCGTTCGAAACCGATGTCTGTCGCGCGGTCGAAGTCGTCGAAGCTGCGCCCGCATACGGCGTCTACCCCGTGGCGGGAAAGTTCGTCGGCGATCCGCGTCGTCGAAGCGACGAGGTACCGGACCAGGCCGGCGACACCGGCGTCGCGCCGCCCGGCCGACTTCCGGGCGCGGCGGGGGTCGGCGCGCACGATGATCCACGTCCGGCGGTGGGCCGGTGCCGGGTCGGCCCCGATCGCCTGCTCGTACAGGTCGACCACGTCCGCCGCCGCGGTCCTGGCGACGCGGTGGCCCGCCGAGACGACGTCCGCCTCCAGGTCGGGACAGTGCACCGACAACAACTGCTCCAGTAACCGGGTGTCCACCACGTCGTCGGTATGCGCCTTGCCGTCGACGATGACGGTTGGGGTGAACGGGCGCGCGATCAGCTCGATGACCGCGACCAGAACCTTGCCTTTCCAGCGCACGGCGACGTGATCCCCCGGCTGGACGGTGGCCCCCACGACGGGTTCCGACGGCGCGAGCAGGGGCCGGCGCCGCCGCACGAGCCACGCGAAGAAGGCCGCGACCCAGCCGAGCAACCGCCGCCCCCGGAAAGTGATCAGCGCCAGCAGCACCGCCACCGCCACCAGGGCCGGACCCGCCCACACGTAGCGCGTCTTCAGGAACAGCAGGATGCAGGGCGGGGCCAGCACAGCCACCCACAGCGCGTACGTGGTGCTGAACTTCAGGCGCAGCGATTTCATCGTCGTCACCGCCGCCGCAGCGCTCGTCCGGCCAGGGCGGCGAGCCCCAGGGCCAGGGTCAGGCCGACGATGCCCAACGCCACGACGGTGATCGGCCCGTGGTCGGGTCCCGGCACCGGCACCGGGGGCTGGATCCGTTTCACCGACGGGGCGTTCGCGGGGCCAGCGGGGAGGTCCCACGTCAGGGCGGCGACGGCATCGACGATGCCCGCGCCCACCACGTCGTCGGCGCCGCCGCCCGGGTGCCGCGCCGTGGCCGTGATCCGGTTGATGATCTGGGCCGGGGGAAGGTCGGGAAACCGCTGCCGGAGCAGCGCCGCCACTCCGGAGACGTAGGCCGCGGCGAAGGAGGTCCCGGCGATCGGCACCGGACCGTCCTTGCCGGGCAACGCGTCCACCGGCTCACCGTTGTCACCGAGGGCGACGATGTCCTCCGCCGGCGCCGCGGCGCCCACCCAGGGCCCGTGCATGGAGAACGGGCTCGGCGCCCCGTTCTTGCCGACCCCCCCGATCGCCAGCACCAGCGGTGCGTACCACGCCGGCGTGACGATGGTCTGCACCTGTTCCCAGCCGCGGGGGTCGTTGGGCATGGACGGGTCGGGCGGCGGGTTCTGCGAGCAATCACCACCGGTGTTGCCTGCCGCGACGATGACGACGGCGCCCTTGACGTTCACGGCGTAGTTGAGCGCCGCGCCCAGCGTGGACTCGTCGACCGGTTTGTGCACCTTGAAGCAGGCCGCTTCGCTGATGTTGATGACGCCGGCGCCCAGGTTGGCCGCGTGCACCACCGCGCGGGCCAGGCTGCGGACGGAGCCGGCCGCCGGTGACGCGTTGGGGTCGTTCTGGTCGGCCTGGTTGTCCTTCGGCTCGAAGGCCTCCGACGTCTGGCGCACCGAGATCAGCCGCGCGTCGGGCGCGACGCCGACGAAGCCGTCGGTGAGCGAGGGCCGGCCGGCGATGAGGGACGCCGTGAGCGTCCCGTGGGCATCGCAATCGGAGAGGCCGTCGCCGCCGGGCACCACGAAGTCGCCCCCCGGTTCCGCCGGAACCCGCGGCGAGCCGTCCACACCGGTGTCGATCACGGCCACCGTCACGCCTGCACCGGTGGCGAACCTCTGCGCCGGGCCGACGCCCAGGTAGGCGTTGGCCCACGGTGGATCGTGAAAGTTGGTGCCCGGCAACGCCAATGGCGCCCGGCAGACGCGGCGCTGCTCCAGGGGCTGGTCGGGCCCCGTCGCATCCGGCGGCACCGCGCCCGGGTCTATCGAGGGTGGGGCGACCGCGGCCGCGGGTGGCGCGGTGAGCACTACGAACATGAGCGCCACCGTGATTCCGAAGATACGGTGCACCGCGGGACACTCCAATCGCTTCACCGCGGCGGCTGCACTCGTTGGCCGCGGGCCTGCGAGCATCCTAAGCTTCCGGGGCCAAGTCCAGGACGCTTTTTGCGGCGGCGCCGATTACCAGACGATGGCCGCCATGTCACGGTTGTCCGAACACACGCTTCGCACCGCGGCCTCGATGTCGGGGGCGGTGATGATCTGCAGATCCTCGACCGTCACCGGTTGGCCCGCACGCTTCTGCGCGACCACGCGGGTGTCGCGGAAACCCTCCGCGCGTTCGATCACGTTGCGGGCGAACCGGCCGTTCTGCATGGCGTCGATGCCGTGCCGCCCGCCGGGCGTCGTGTAGTTGCGAATGGTGGTGGCCGCGTCCAGGAAAGTCGCCCGCGCCTCGTCGTCGAGCATGCTGGCGCGCGGCGCGGCATAGCGCTGCCCGATCTCGACGATCTCGGCCGGGGAATAGGACTCGAACCGCAGCTTGCGGTTGAACCGGCCGGCCAAACCCGGGTTCACGGTGAGGAATTCGTCCACCTGGTCCTCGTAACCCGCACCGATGAAACAGAAGTCGAAGCGGTGCGCCTCCAGCGCGACCAGGAGCTGGTTGACGGCCTCCATGCCGATCATGTCCGGCGTGCCGTCCTGGTGGCGTTCGATCAGCGAATAGAACTCGTCCATGAAAATGATTCGGCCCAGCGACTTTTCGATCAGCTCGTTGGTCTTGGGCCCCGACTCACCGATGAAGTGCCCGCAGAAGTCCGAGCGACGCACCTCCCGGATCTCGGGGTGGCGCACGATGCCCATGCCTGCGTAGATCTTGCCCAGCGCCTCGGCGGTGGTGGTCTTACCGGTGCCGGGAGGCCCGACCAGCAGCATGTGGTTGGTCTGCCCCTCGACCGGCAGCCCGTGCTCGAGGCGCATCATGCGCACTTCGAGCTGGTCTTCGAGCGCGGACACGGCCTGCTTGACCGCAGCCAGCCCGACCTGCTTGGCCAGCAGCGCGCGGCCCTCGGCGAGCAGCTCGGCGCGCCGCTCGGCGGTTGCGTCGTCGTGGAGCTCGTCGCGGCTCTTGGCCGTCGACGCGTCCCACCGATCGGTGCGGCTGGCGATGGATTCCTCGTCGGTGACGACCAGGTGCAGGTTGGGGTCGGCCAATGCCTCCTTGGCGGGGTCGGTCAGGACGCCGTTGATGGTCGCCTTCGACAGCCAGACCTGGGCCTTGTCCTCCTCCCGCAGCTGGCGGTGCACCATCCCGCGCACATAGGCGAGGTCGGCGACCAGCAGCGGGATGTCGGCCGGCCCGATCGACGCGGTCAGCACATCCGCGTCGAACCGGCCCGACGCGTTGGTCTGTCCGATCACGTCGACGCGGTCGAGCCAGTCCAGCGCGACCCGGCCCTGCCCGAGATGCGCGGCGGCGTGGGCCGCCAGCGCGCAGATCGACGCCGTCACGGCGGACATGACGATGGCTTGCGGGGGC
>NZ_LZJN01000021.1 GCF_001667735.1 Mycobacterium sp. E183 | reverse complement strand
TCCTGGAACAACATCCGCGACTTCGCCGAGGAGATGCGCGGTGACCTGGCGGACCCGATCACGCCGCCGCTGGCCACGCTGAACGGCAGGGCCCGACGGGTGATGTGCCGCAGCTGCCGCTGCAGCCCGATCTCTTGCAGCTTCCTCGGCGCCATCGCCAGCGCCCTGCGCATCTCCGACCGCGATCCCACGGCGGTGACCACGGCCACCGCCGTGCCCGCGACCACCGTGGTGCCGGCGTAGAGCATGCAGGTCCGTTCGGCCAGCGGCGCGCCGGGCGTGGGCTCGGTCTGCTTGGACACCGGCAGCGATTCGCCGGTCAGCGTCGACTCGTCGACCTCCACGTTCGAGGCGTGCAACAGCCGGGCGTCCGCGGGGACCACCTCGTCGGCGTGTACTTCGATGATGTCGCCCGGCCGCAGCCGCTTGGTCGGCACCTTCTCGCGGCGCTGCGCGTCCAGCGCGCCGACCCGGCGTCGCGCCGGCGGATCCTGCACGGCCAGTAGGCGATTCAGCGTGCGCTCGGCGTGCAGCTGCTGCTCGGCCGACAGGGCGGCGTTGACCAGCAGCACGCTGCCGACCAGGACGGCGTCCAGCGGGGAACCGAGCAGGGCGCTGGCCGCAGCGCCGGTGGCCAGCAGCGGCGTGATCGGGTCCGCCAGGTCACCGCGCATCTCCTCGGCGAAGTCGCGGATGTTGTTCCAGGA
>NZ_LZJN01000020.1 GCF_001667735.1 Mycobacterium sp. E183 | reverse complement strand
CCGGTGCCGGTGGGTGTGGTCGGTGAGTTGTATGTGGCGGGTCGGGGTGTGGCGTGTGGGTATGCGGGTCGGTCGGGGTTGACGGCGGGGCGGTTTGTGGCGTGTCCGTTCGGTGGGGTGGGTCAACGGATGTATCGCACCGGGGATTTGGCGCGGTGGGGTGGCGATGGGCAGTTGCAGTATTTGGGGCGTGTTGATGAGCAGGTCAAGGTTCGCGGGTATCGCATTGAGTTGGGTGAGGTCCGGGCGGCGTTGACGGCTGTGGGCGGGGTGGAGCGGGCGGTGGTGGTGGCCCGGGAGGATCGGCCCGGTGACAAGCGTCTGGTCGCCTATATCACCGGTGGCGCCGATCCGGCCGATGTGCGTGCCCGGTTGACCGATCGGCTGCCGATTTACATGGTGCCGGCGGCGGTGGTTGTGCTTGATGAGTTGCCGCTGACGGCCAACGGCAAGCTCGACACCCGCGCCCTGCCCGCGCCTGATTACCAGGGCGGCGGGCACTATCGCGCTCCCGGCGATGCCGTCGAGGAGATCCTGGCCGGCATCTATGCCCAGGTGCTGGGCGTGGAACGGGTCGGCATCGACGACTCCTTCTTCGACCTGGGCGGGGAC
>NZ_LZJN01000019.1 GCF_001667735.1 Mycobacterium sp. E183 | reverse complement strand
GGCTGGTCGATCGGGCATCGCGGTCGAAGCTCTCCTCACTGGCACTTGGCGCCATCGGACGACTGAACAAATATCGTCATATTGTATTGTATGCTCGTTGGCGGAGTGCGCATCGCAAAGGAGTGGTGATGGCCACGCAGGTAGACGTCGGTACCCGGCCCCTGAGCAGCGACCGGGCCGTCGCGTTGTACCGCCTCATGAGCAAGGTGCACCACAGCGACCAGCGCGTCCGAAAAGGGTTGTCGTCCGGGGAAATCGCGATGAGCTATTGGCCGGTGGACGGTCAGGAGGCGATGTCGGCCGGGGCCGCGCTCGCCCTGTCAAGTGCGGACCAACTGGTCACCACCTATCGCGGGCTGGGCGACGTCGTGGCCAAGGGCGTCGACCTGACCGCGTACTTCGCCGAGATACTGGGCCGCGGCACCGGCCTGTCGAAGGGCAAGGCCGGCGCGATGGGCATCTACGACCCCGAGCATGGCATCGCCTGGACCACCGGCATCGTGGGCGCCGGCCCCCTGATCGCGAACGGGATCGCGCTGGCGGAGGCCGTCAAGGGCAGTGACCGCGTGGTACTGGTCAGCTTCGGCGACGGGGCGACCAGCATCGGTTACGTCCACGAGGCCATGAACATGGCTGCGCTATGGGCGCTTCCGGTGGTGTTCTTCTGCCAGAACAACGCGTGGGCCGAATGCACGCCGGTGGCCGGTTACACCCGCACGGCGCGATTGTCCGACCGGGCCGCGGGTTATGCGATGCCCGGCGTCACGATCGACGGCACGGACCCGCACGCGGTGTACCAGGCAGTGGCCGAGGCGGCCGAGCGCGCACGGTCCGGGGGCGGGCCGTCGTTCGTCGAAGCGGTCGCCTACCGCCTGCAGGGGCACTACTTCGGCGACCAGATGCCCTACGCCGACCCCGACGAGCTGGCCGCCAAGCGCGCCGACCCGCCCTTCGCGCGGTATCGGCGGCGGCTCATCGACGAGGGTTTGGCGCATGACGTCGACCTGGACCGGATCGACGCCGACTTGGTTGCCGAGATCGACGCGGCCTTCGCCGCCGCCCGCGACGCCGAGCCCCCCGCCGACGACGAACTGACCCGCGACGTGTTTGCCGCCCACGGCAGCGAGCTTGCGGCACCGGCGACAAAGCGCGCCGCGATGCCCCAGGGCGAAACCGAGACCCTCGGCCTGGTGCAGGCGATCCACCGCACGCTGGATCGCGCGATGGCGGCCAACGATTCGATCGTGCTGCTCGGCGAGGACATCGCCGACCCGTCGGGCGGCATGTTCAAGATCACCGCGGGGTTGTCGACGAAATACGGCGCCCAGCGGGTGCGCGACACCCCGATCGCGGAGTCCTCGATCATCGGCGCCGCGGTGGGCGCGGCCCTGGGTGGTCTGCGGCCGGTGGCGGAGCTGATGTTCATGGACTTCCTCGGCGTGGCCATGGACCAGATCGCCAATCACGCGGCCAAGATCCGCTACATGTCCGGCGGACGGCAGGGCGCTCCGGTTGTCATCCGCGCCATGGTGGGCACGGCGGCCGGCCCGCAGCACTCCCAGGCCTTCGAGGCCTGGGCGATGCACACACCCGGCATCAAGGTCGTGTGGCCCAGCACCGCCGCCGACGCTGTCGGGCTGCTCAACGCCTGCCTGGCCGAGGACGATCCCTGCCTGTTCATCGAGTCGATGAAGCTCTATTACGGCGGCGGCAAGGGGCCCGTGCCGACGGACGACTACGTGATCCCGCTCGGCCAGGCCGACGTCAAACGCGCCGGCGCCGACGTCACGATCTGCACCTACGGCAGCTTGGTGCACGCCGCCCTGGCCGCCGCCGAACAGCTTGCCGCCGAAGGCGTTTCGGTGGAGGTGGTCGACCTGCGCTCCCTGGTGCCGTTGGATCTGGCCACCGTTTTCGACTCCGTCCGCAAAACCGGGCGCCTGGTCGTCGCTCACGAGTCCGTCGGGTTCTGCGGCCCGGGAGCCGAAATCGCCGCGGCCGTCGGGACGGAGCTCTTCGGCGAGCTGTCGGCCCCGATCCAGCGCGTGGGCGGAACGTACACGCCCGTCCCGCGGGCGGCGACGCTGGAAGCCGCCTGCCGCCCGGACACGGCGCGGCTCGTCGAAGCGGTCAGGAGGATCGCGTGATCCAGGTGCGGATGCCGAAGCCGGGCGACGCGATCACGGAAGCGGAGGTGACGGAGCTCTACGTGGCGGACGGCGCGCATGTCTCCGAGGGCGATCCCCTTTACCAGATCGCCACCGACAAGGTCGAGATGGACATCGAGGCGCCGGCCAGCGGCGTTGTGACGTGGAAGGTCAGCGCCGGGGCAAGCTATGACGTCGGTGAACTGCTCGCCGTGATCGAGGCGCAGTGAACGCCCTACCGGATTCCGTCGACGTCGACCTCTGTGCGTCGGAGCTCGAGGGCAGGATCGACGGCGACACCCTGACCGTCACCATCAACCGGCCGGAGAAGAAAAACGCCGTCACCGCCGACGGCTATCACGGGATCAAACGGGCCGCGATGATCGTCGCCGACGAACCGGACCTGAACTTCCTGGTGATCACCGGCACGGGCGACGTGTTCTGTGCGGGCGGCGACATGAACGCGGTGCAGAATCCGGATCGCCGGTGGGACGCGTTCACCGAGTCCTATGACGGAACACCGTTCGAAACGCTGGGCAAGATACCGAAACTCGTGGTCTGCGCCGTCAACGGCATCGCCATGGGGGGCGGCTTGGTGATGACGTTGTTCGCCGATCTCGTCGTCGCCTCCGATCGCGCCCGGTTCCGGGTCCCGGATCTCACCCGTGGCGTGTACGAGGCGTTCGTCGCCGCTCGACTACCGCACCGACTGGGCACGCTGCGGGCCAATCACCTGATCTACGGCAATGATTGGGTCGACGCGCAGGAGGCCGAGCGACTCGGTCTGGTCGGCAAAGTCGTTGCGCACGACTCGCTGCGCGCGGAGGTCGATGCCTTGCTCGAGCGAGTCCGGAAGACCGGACCCGCCGCGCGCGCGGCCGTCAAGAGGGAAATGGCGCGAGCGCTGCCACCCGTCGACGTGACGGGCTACTGGTCGTCGATCGGAACCGCCGAACAGATCGAGGCCTTCACGGCGTTCCTGCAGAAGCGATCTCCGGCTTGGGCGGTCAGCCG
>NZ_LZJN01000018.1 GCF_001667735.1 Mycobacterium sp. E183 | reverse complement strand
TGGCCGGCATCTATGCCCAGGTGCTGGGCGTGGAACGGGTCGGCATCGACGACTCCTTCTTCGACCTGGGCGGGGACTCGCTGTCGGCCATGCGTTTGGTGGCGGCGATCAATACCGGCCTCGACACGCTCCTCGGGGTGCGAACGTTGTTCGAGGCGCCGACGATTCGGCAATTGGCGCCGCATGTCCGTGCGGGTGAGGGCCGGCCGGCCCGAATAGTCACCGGTGCGCGGCCGGCGGTGATTCCGTTGTCATTCGCGCAGAGCCGGTTGTGGTTCACCGATCAGTTGCAGGGACCATCACCGGTTTACAACCTGTCCGCGGCGATGCAGTTGGACGGACGCCTCGATGTCGACGCGCTCGGGGCGGCGCTGGCCGACGTGGTGGCCCGGCACGAAAGTTTGCGCACGGTGTTCGTCGCGCCGGAGGGGACACCCCAGCAGGTGGTCATCCCCGCGGAGCGGGCCGACTTCGGCTGGCGGGTGGTCGACGCCGAAGGGTGGCCGGCGAACCGCCTCCAGGGTGCCATCGAGGCGACGGCACGGCACACCTTTGATCTGGCCACCGAAATCCCGCTGCGCGCAGCCCTTTTCCGGGTCACCGCCGACCGTCACGTGTTGGTCGCCGTCGCCCACCACGTCGCCGCCGATGGGTGGTCACTGGTGCCGTTGGCGCGCGACCTCGGAGTCGCCTATGCCGGCCGGCGCGCGGGCAAGGCGCCCGATTGGGCGCCACTTGCGGTGCAGTATGTCGATTACGCGCTGTGGCAGCAGTCCCTGCTGGGCGAACTGGATGAACCCGACAGCCCCATCGCCGCGCAGCTTCGGTATTGGCAGCACGCTCTGGCCGACCTGCCCGAGCATCTCGCCCTACCCACCGACCGGCCCTACCCCCCGGTGGCCGACTACCGGGGTTCCACCGTCGCCGTGGAATGGCCGGCGCAGTTGCAGCGACGGGTGCGCGAGGTGGCTCGCGAACACAACGCGACGAGCTTTATGGTGCTCCAGGCCGCGCTGGCGGTGCTCCTCGCCAAGGTCAGCGCGACTTCGGATGTGGCGGTGGGCTTTCCGGTCGCGGGTCGGCAAGACCCCGCGCTGGACGAGCTGGTCGGCTTCTTCGTCAACACCTTGGTGCTCAGGGTCGATCTGGCCCGGAACCCCACGCTCGCAGAGGTGTTGGCCCAGGTGCGGCAGCGCAGCCTCGCCGCCTACGAGCATCAAGACGTGCCCTTCGAGATGCTGGTGGAACGGCTGAACCCCACGCGCAGCCTCACCCATCACCCCCTGGTGCAGGTCATGTTGACCTGGCAGAACGACGGCCCCGCCGAGCTCACCCTGGGCGAGGCGCACGCCACTGCGCTGCCATTGGACACGCACACGGCCCGAATGGATCTCGTGTTCTCGTTGGCCGAACGCTGGACCGAAGACGCGCAGCCCGCCGGCATCGGCGGTGCGGTGGAGTTCCGCACCGACGTGTTCGACACCGAGACCATCGAGACCTTGGTCGACCGCCTGCAGACGGTGCTGGTCGCGTTGACGACCGACGCGACCCTTCGGCTCTCGGCGATCGACCTGCTCGACGACGCAGAGCGCGCCCGCCTGGGTGCCATCGGCAACCGGGCGGTGTTGGCCGAGCCGTGGGTGCCGGTGTCGATTCCGGCGTTGTTCGGCGCGCAGGTGGTGCGT
>NZ_LZJN01000017.1 GCF_001667735.1 Mycobacterium sp. E183 | reverse complement strand
CGCACTGCTTTTCGCCGTGGCCGCTATCGCGTCGTTTCCAATCGACGCCATCAGCGACCGCGGCACGCGCATGCGGGTCCACGCGACGGGCGTGGGCGCGCCCTTCTCGGACAGCACCGTGACCACGGCCTCCCCGATACCCAGCGACGTCAGCGCCGATTCCAGGTCGTAGACATCGGTTTTCGGATACGTCCGCACGGTCTTGCTCAGCGCCTGTTGATCGTCGGGGGTGAACGCCCGCAGCGCGTGCTGGATCCGGGCGCCGAGCTGGGAGAGCACATCGTTGGGCAGGTCGGTGGGCAGTTGCGTGCAGAAGAACACCCCGACGCCCTTGGAGCGGATCAGCTTGACGGTCTGCTCGACCTGCTCGAGGAACGCCTTGGAGGCGTCGGCGAACAACAGGTGCGCCTCGTCGAAAAAGAAGACCAGCTTGGGCTTGTCGATGTCGCCGACTTCGGGCAGCACCGCGAACAAGTCGGCGAGCACCCACATCAGAAACGTGGAGAAGATGACCGGGCGCAGCGACTGACCGCTGAACTCGAGCAGCGAGATGATGCCGTGACCCTGGTCGTCGACGCGCAGCAAGTCCTGAGGATCGAGCTTCGGCTCGCCGAAAAACGTGTCGCCGCCCTCGCCGGCGAGGTTGACCAGCGCCCGCAGGATGACGCCCGCCGTCGTCGGTGAAACGCCGCCCAGGTCTTTCAGGTCGGCCTTGCCCTCGTCGCTCGCCAGGTGGCTGATCACGCCACGCAGATCACCCAGGGTGACCAGCCGACGGTTCGCCTGCTGGGCCCAGTGAAAGATCAGCCCCAGCGTCGACTCTTGAGTGGCGTTGAGCCCCAACACTTTCGACAGCAGAACCGGACCGAAGCTGGCAACCGTCGCGCGGACCGGCACGCCGAGTCCCCCGGTGCCCAGCGACAAGAACTCCACCGGGAAGCCGGTCGCCGCCCAGTCGTCGCCCGTGTCTTTGGCGCGCGCGGCGGTCTTGTCGTTGGCCTCCCCCGGCCGGGCCAGACCCGACAGGTCGCCCTTGACGTCGGCCATCATCACCGCGACGCCCGCCGCACTGAGTTGTTCGGCGATCAGCTGAAGCGTCTTGGTCTTCCCCGTTCCGGTCGCACCGGCCACCAGGCCGTGCCGGTTGATCGTGGCCAGGGGGATGCGAATCTGCGCCGTCGGGTCGACGGCGCCGTCGACGACGACCGTGCCCAATTCGAGTGCCTGCCCGTCGACGGCGTACCCGTTGGCGATCCGGCGCGCGGGTGTTTCCGCGGATTCGGTGCTCATCGTGGTGCCCCCGTTCCCAGTGCTTCGGCAGGTGGTCCGGCAACGCTCACACTACTTCTCCGGCGCAATTAGGGGCGATGGCCGGCGCGGGCGGCGCGGGAGCCTAGTCTGAGCGCTGTGCGAGACGAGTTGGTGTGGATCGACTGCGAGATGACGGGGCTGGACCTCGGCTCCGACAAGTTGATCGAAATCGCGGCCCTGGTCACCGACGCCGATTTGAACATCCTGGGCGACGGCGTCGACGTGGTTATCCACGCCGACGACGAAGCGTTGTCGTCGATGATCGACGTGGTCACCGAAATGCACACGCGTTCAGGGCTGATCGACGAGGTGCGGGCGTCGACCGTCGACCTGGCTACCGCCGAGGCGATGGTGCTCGACTACGTCGGCAAGCATGTCAAGCAACCCAAGACGGCGCCGTTGGCGGGCAATTCCATCGCCACCGACCGTGCGTTCATCGCCCGCGACATGCCCGCGCTGGATTCGTTCCTGCATTACCGGATGATCGACGTGAGCTCGATCAAGGAGCTCTGCCGGCGCTGGTATCCGCGGATCTATTTCGGCCAGCCGGTCAAGGGGCTCGCGCACCGCGCGCTGGCCGACATTCACGAATCGATCCGCGAGTTGCGGTTCTACCGCCGGACGGCGTTCGTCTCCCCGCCGGGACCTTCTACCAGCGAGATCGAGGCCGTCGTCGCCGAACTGGAGGGCGACGGCGGCACCCCGAACGAAATCGATTCGGCCACCGAGCCACCGACCGGCTAGTATCGACGTCGCCGCTCGATGGCCTCGAGGCCGCCGGCGGCGATGGTGGCTGTAGTTCAGCTGGTAGAGCACCAGGTTGTGATCCTGGATGTCGCGGGTTCGAGCCCCGTCAGCCACCCCAATCGGCCGGAGGCCCGTGTTGCTTCCTGACCGCCGGGGCGTTCCGGCCCCCGGCACGCGATTGCACCCTGAACGGGAGGGACAGCGCGCCGTGCCGCCGAACCGCCAATTGCTCCCCCTGAACGCGGCCATCATGGGTTGCGCTGTCCTGCTCGCGGGCTGCGGGGGGTCGAACCACACGGCGACCACCGTCACGTCGACGGTGCCGGCAGCGACCAAGACGGTGACCGTGACCGCCGTGCCGCCGCCCCCGCCGGGACCGAAGACGACCATCGAGTCGGACGGCACGTTCATCGTCGGCAGCGACATCGCACCGGGCACCTATCGCAGCGCCGGGAAATACGGATGCTATTGGGCGCGTCTGCGCAGCCTGGACACCAATGACATCATCGACAACAACGTCAACGACGGCCCGCAGGTGGTGCAGATCCTGCCCACCGACCGCGCATTCATGACCAGAAACTGCGCGGCCTGGCACAAGGTCGACTGAGCCGCACGTCAGGTGTTGGCGTTGCCCGCTTTCCACTGCGGCCAGGGAATGTTCCAGTCGCCCAACCCCTCGGTGCCGGGCAGCGTCGGCCCCACCGTGTTGATGACCTCGACGATGTCGCCGGTCTTGCTGTGGTCATAGAACCACTCGGCGTTGCTGGGGCTCACGTTCAGGCACCCGTGGCTGGTGTTGGTGTGCCCCTGGGCGCCGACCGACCAGGGCGCGGAATGCACGAAGACGCCGCTATAGGACATCTGGGTGGCCCAGTCCACTTCGGTGCGATATCCGTTGGGCGAATTGACCGGAACACCGTAGGTCGACGAGTCCATGATGATGTGCTTGAACCGGCCGCCGATGATGTAGAAACCGTTGTCCGTCGGCGTGCTGTCCTTGCCCATCGACGTCGGCATGGTCTTGACCACCTCGCCGTTGACGCGGACGGTCACCGTCTTGGTGGTGTCGTCCGCGGTCGAAATGACCTCGTCGCCAATGGTGAAGTGGGTCTTGACGTTGTCCTCGCCGAACATTCCGTCACCCAGGTCGACGCCGTAGGTGTTGACCGCCACATCGATGGCCGTCCCGGATTTCCAGAAATGCTCGGGGCGCCAACGTACTTCGCGATTGTTGAGCCAGTAGAACGCGCCCTCGACGGGCGGGTTGGTGGTGATCTTGATGGCCTTCTGCGCGGCGGCGCGGTCCGCGATGTTCTCGTCGAATCGGATCGCCACCGGCTCACCGATGCCCACCACCTCGCCGTCGCCCGGCGCGACGTACGGCATCGTCAGGTGGGCGGGCGAACTGGTCTGGAAGGTCATCTGCCGATTCGCCGCGCCCCCCATGCCCAGCGCTTTCACGCTCAGGGTGTAGCGCCGGTTGTAGCCGAGTTGCTCGGTGGTCGACCAGCGCAGCCCGTCGGGGCTGAGCTGGCCGCTGATGGATTTGCCGTTCTCGTTGACCATGGTCACCGACGCGAGAACACCGTCGGCCACGCTGACGGTCACAGGGGCGTCGACGGTGACACCGACGGCCCCGTCGGTCACCGAGGAGGTCAGCTTCGGGACGAGCAGGTCCGCGAATGGGGTGCCCTTGTCGAAGATCACTTTCGCCGGGGCAGCGGTATGGCTGCCCCCGCAGGCGACGCCGAACACAGCAACCGAAGCGATCGCGGCGGCCAGCCACGATCGTCGTCTGCGCAAAGGCGTCATCGAGTGACCTTCCACGAAATCCGATGTAGTTGGTCACCGCTGACCAGAAACAGTGCATGCATTGTAATGCGTTTTGTGCACACGCACGCCGACCTTGACAGGTCCGTGATCAGGTGTCACGCAGGGCCGGCCGGAAGGTGCGCTCAGGCCGGTTGGCGGACCCTGTCGCGGAGTTCCGCCGCGACTGCAGGCCCGTGACGGCGTGGGCAAGTGCACACCGCACGACGGGCCCACCGACGTCGGCATCGGCCTGGCAGATCTGGCCACCATCTACATGGGCGCACACCCGGCCTCCGAGCTCCTGCGAGCGGGCCGGATCACCGAAGAGCGCCCGGGCGCGATACGCGACCTGGATGCCGCCTTCAGCACCGATCGGGCCCCCTACTGCGGGACCGTGTTCTGACGGGGCTTGCGCGGCAGACGGTTTCAGCGATCGGGTTTCCCGAGGCCCCCGCGAGCGCTCTCGGGTGGCTAACCTGGAAGGAAACCGGGATTTCACTCCGCGGCAGGACGCCTGTTATTGTCGCGTACGCGGTCTCGGCCGTCGAAAGCGCCGTTAGCTCAGTTGGTAGAGCAGCTGACTCTTAATCAGCGGGTCCGGGGTTCGAAACCCTGACGGCGCACAGTTGACATACCGGGGGCGGCTAACGGCCGCTCGGACCACTTTTCGTCGTGATTTGGCCGCCACACGATTGATGCTGCAGGTAGCTTCTCCTTCACAGCGAACGCCCTTTGCGTCGAAGGAGCTGCCATGGGGTTCATCCAGCCGAACCTGCCCGTCGTCGACGTGGCCGAGTGGAGCAAGCAACCCCGCGCGCAACGGATCGTCCCGATGGTGCGCCACATCGCCGAGAACGGGTTCGGCACCCCGCTGGTGATGCATGTGATGTATGGCGTGAAGATCGCGCTGTACATCCTCGGCGGCTGGGTGTTCGGGTGGTGCACGACGGGCATCGGCAGCTTCACGGGCGTCGCCGCCTGGTGGTCGGAACCGATCGTGTTCGAGAAGGCCGTGCTGTACACGATGCTGTTCGAAGTCATCGGCCTGGGCTGTTGCTTCGGGCCGCTGGCCGGCCGGTACTTCCCGCCGATGGGCTCCATCCTGTACTGGTTGCGGCCCAGCACCATCCGGCTGCCCCCGTGGCCCGATCGGGTGCCGCTGACCAAGGGCAGCGTCCGCAGCCCGCTCGACGCCATCCTCTACGGCGCGCTGCTGGCGCTGCTCGCCATCGCGCTGGTGTCCGATGGCACCGGCGCAATCCCCGCCCTGCACACCGACATTGGCGTGCTGGCCCCTTGGCACACCGTCGCGATCCTGTCGGTCCTGGCCGTCCTCGGTCTGCGCGACAAGGTGATCTTTTTGGCCGCGCGCGGTGAGGTCTATGCGCCGCTGGCGCTGGTCTTCCTGTTCGCCGGGGCGGACTCCATCATCGGGGCCAAGGTGGTCTTCATGGTGATCTGGCTCGGGGCGGCCACCTCAAAGCTCAACCGGCACTTCCCGTTCGTGATCTCGACGATGCTCGCGAACAACCCGTTCATCCCCTCCGGGGCGCTCAAGCGCTCGATGTTCAAGCGCTACCCGGACGACCTGCGCCCCAGCGCGCTGGCGGGTTTCATCGCGCACTTCTCCACCGCCGTGGAAGGCCTGGTACCACTGGCGCTGCTGTTCTCCCACGGCGGCTGGCCGACGGCCATCGCCGCGTTCGTGATGATCGTCTTCCACCTGAACATCCTGCTGGCCTTCCCGATGGGGGTGCCGCTGGAGTGGAACGTCTTCATGATCTTCGGCGTGCTGTCGCTGTTCGTGGCGCACGCCTGGCTCGGGTTGTCCGATGTGGCCAATCCGTTGCCGGTGGCGATCCTGTTCGTCGTCATCGCCGGGGTGGTCGTCGTCGGAAACCTCTACCCGCGCAAGGTGTCCTTCCTGCCGGGCATGCGGTATTACGCGGGCAACTGGGACACCACGGTGTGGTGCGTCAAGCCGTCGGTCGACGAGAAGATCCGCACCGGCTCCCGCGCGCTGGGACCGATGTATCACCTACAGCTCGAGCGTCTCTACAAAACCAAAGAAGAGACCTTGGTCCCCATTCACCTCGCCTACGCCTTCCGAGGGATGAACACCCACGGCCGCGCGCTCTACACCCTGGTACACCGCGCTTTGGCCGGCTACGACGAGGCCGACTACAACCTCTGCGAAGGCGAGAATCTCTGCGCAATGGTGCTGGGCTGGAACTTCGGCGATGGGCACATGCACAACGAATGCCTCATCGAGGCGCTACAGCAGCGCTGCAACTTCGAGCCCGGTGACGTGCGGGTGGTGATCCTGGACGCGCAGCCCATCCACATCCAGCGTCAGGAGTACCGCCTGGTGGACGCGGCGACCGGCGAATTCGAGCGCGGCTACGTCGAGGTCGAGGACATGGCTACCACCCAGCCGTGGGCCGATGACCTCCCGGTGCACGTTCAGAGCGGCACGGGCGCCGGCATGACCTGACGGGTCAGCGGTTGCGCACCCGGTGCACCACGACCACGACGACGAGGACGCCGACGCCGGCCAGTGAGACCGTCACCGCGGGCTTCTTGACGAACGCGATCACCCGAACCTTGAGGTCGTCGGCGAGGCGGCGCGGGTTGGCGCGCACGGCAAGCGAGTCGACGGTGGCCGCCAGCTGGTCGCGGGCGACGTCGATGTCCCGCTTGATGGCCTCGGGGTCCCGGTCCGCCACGTGTCTGTCCTCCCAATCGGCCTGATGCACCTGAGGCACTACCCTAGATCAGCTGGCGATAACCCCAACGCTCCGGTGAACAGAAAGGGGCCTAGAAATTGGCCGAGACCACGCGGCTTGCGCCGGGCGACAAAGCGCCCCCCTTCAGCCTGCCCGACGCCGACGGCAATAAGGTGTCGCTGTCCGACTACAAGGACCGTCGCGTCATCGTGTACTTCTACCCCGCGGCCTCGACGCCGGGCTGCACGAAGCAGGCCTGCGACTTCCGCGACAACCTGCGCGAACTCGGCGACGCCGGCCTCGACGTCATCGGCATCTCCCCCGACAAGCCGGAGAAGCTGGCCAAATTCCGCGACGCCGAGAAGCTGACGTTCCCGCTGCTCTCGGATCCCGACCGCAAGGTGCTGACGGCCTGGGGCGCCTACGGCGAGAAGCAGATGTACGGCAGGACGGTGCAGGGCGTGATCCGCTCGACCTTCGTGGTGGACGAGAAGGGCAAGATCGCCGTCGCGCAATACAACGTCAAGGCCACCGGCCACGTGGCCAAGCTTCGGCGCGACCTGTCGGTGTGAACCGCGGAGCGGTTACGCGGCGCACTGCGCCAGGCCGGCTTCACCCGTGCCCGTCGTCGACTTGGTGTCCTTCACCGTCCCATTGACCGTGATCGTGCAGGTCGTCTTCTGACCGGTCGGGTTCGCGGCGACCGTCAGCACCGCCGCGGGACTGGTGTCCTTACTGGTGAACGAGATCGACCACGGCGCGGGCTGATTGGTCAGCATCTGCAGCGTGCCCGTCGCATCGATATACGACACCGCGGCCAACGGGGCGTCCGAGGTCACGGTGTACACCACCGCATCGCCCGGCGCGGCGACCGCACCCTGCGCCGTTAGCAGCGACGCTGAAACCAATGCCGCGGAGGCCGCAGCAAACTGTGTCTTCATCACTTGCTCCCTACTGCCCCCGCTGACCGGTACTTTGCGCCGGTTCGGGCGCCTCGGCAACTTTTGCACGCGGGGGTTGCCGTGAGGAGGTCGGCGGGCGGGCCGTCAGGCAAGTTGAGATCGGTAGCGGAAGCGAACGCCAAGAATTTCACCAGTGGTGCGCCGTAGCGTGCAGCACAATTGGCAACGGAAGGCTTCCTCCTCGCCCTCGACGAATACGGTCACGCCAACCGGGGGCCGGCCGCCGTGCGCCCGGAACGCCGCCAAATGCGTTGCGATACCAGCCTTGTCGTCGGCGCTACCACGGCCGTAGAGCCGCCCGTCACGTTCGGTGGGCTCGAAGGGCGGTGACGCCCACTGGCCGGTGTCGCCTTCGGGCTGCACGTCGTGGTGGGCGTACAGCAGCACGGTCGGCGCGCCCGGCGGCGCGGGGTGTCGCGCGATGACCGCGGGCGCCCCACCCTCGCTGACGACCCGCACATCGCCAAAACCGGCCTGCGACAACAGCTCCGCCACCGACCGCGCGCTGCGATGCACCTCGTCGCGGCGGCCCGGGTCGGCCCACACCGACTCGATGCGGATCAGCTCCTCGAGGTCGCGGCGCACCGACGGCAACAGCTCGCGGACGCGTTCCACCAGATCGCTCATGATCTCGAGGCTAGTCCCCCACTTTCCCGGCCCAGCAGACGCAAAGTCGCATGAATCCTCCGCGGCAGATGCGACTTTGCGTCTGCTCGCGAGAGGCGTCAGGTCGTCTCCAGGATCGCCACCGCGGCCGCGGTGTCTCCCTCGTGTGTCAGCGACACGTGGATCGTCACGTCGGCCAGGTGCTTGGCGATGTCGCCGCTGAGCCGCACCCGGGGCCGGCCCCACATGTCGGTGACCACCTCGATGTCCCGGTGGATGTCCTCCGGGAGCACGGGCCGCTGGGCGAACCGGGACCCCGACCAGGCCTTGATCACCGCCTCCTTCGCAGCCCACCGTGCCGCCAGGTGGCGCGCCGCCGACGAACTCTTGTCCGAGGCATCGCGGCGCTCACCCGGAGTGAACGTCTCGGAGAAGACGGTTCCCGGCTGGTCGACCTGCTCGGCGAAATCAGGGATGGAGACGACGTCGATCCCCACACCGACAATTCCCATGGGACGCCAGGCTAACGGACGGTAGTTGACGTCATCCGGGCGAGACCTCGTACGCCTCGCCCTCACCGAGCCGAGACGCCGGGTCCAGCAGCATCGCCGCCTCCTGGCGCTTCTCCGGTGCGTCATGGCTGAAACGACGGTCCGCCGGCCGCTCGTACATCGGCGCGCCGCCGGCGATGGCCGAGACCAACCGGCGCTGACCGGCGAGCAGCCGCGCCTCCGCACGCCGCTGGTAGTCCGCGCGCTGATCGGCATCCAGCGACGCGATGAACGCCTGCGGGTGCACCAGCGCCACCAGCCCCGACACGTGGCCGAACCCGAGGCTGGTCAGCAGCCCCGCCTTGAGCGGGAACTTCTCGCCCAGCCGCAGCGTCTCGCGCACCCACACGAAGTGCGCCGAGCCGGCCAGCTCGTCGTCGACGCAGTCCAGGCTTCGGTTCGGCGGGATCACCCCGTCGCGCAGCATCTGGCACAGGCCCATCATCTGGAACACCGCCGCGCCGCCCTTGGCGTGGCCGGTGAGGCTCTTCTGCGACACCACGAACAGCGGTGCGCCCTCGGAGCGGCCCAGCGAGTCGGCCAGCCGCTCGTGCAGCTCGGTCTCGTTGGGATCGTTGGCCAGCGTCGAGGTGTCGTGCTTGGAGATCACCGCAATGTCGTCGGCACCGACGCCGAGCTTGCCGAGCGCCCGCGCCAACTGCGAGTCCCTGCCGCCGCGGCCGGCGCCCAGCGCACCCAGGCCCGGGGCCGGGATCGAGCTGTGCACGCCGTCGGCGAACGACTGCGCGTAGGCGACCACGGCCAACACCGGCAGGCCCATCTTGAGCGCCAGGTCGCCCCGGGCGAGCAGGATGGTGCCACCGCCCTGCGCCTCGACGAAGCCGAGCCGGCGCCGGTCGTTGGGCCGGGAGAACTTCGAGTCGTGGATGCCCCGGCCCCGCATCATGGACGAGTCGGCGGTGGCGGCCATGTCACCGAAGCCGATGATGGCTTCCAGCGTCAGGTCGTCGAAGCCGCCGGCGACCACCAGTTCGGCCTTGCCGAGGCGGATCTTGTCGACGCCCTCCTCGACCGACACCGCCGCGGTCGCGCACGCGCCTACCGGGTGAATCATCGCGCCGTAGCTACCCACATAGCTCTGAATGACGTGCGCGGCAACCACATTCGGCAACACTTCCTGCAGGATGTCGTTCGGCTTGTTCCGGCCGAGCAGGTTGCCGTGATACATCGTCTGCATCGACGTCATGCCGCCCATTCCGGTGCCCTGGGTGCTGGCGACCAGGCCCGGGTGCACCCATCGCATCAACTCGGTCGGGGTGAATCCCGACGACAGGAATGCGTCGACGGTCGCGACGATGTTCCACAACGCCACCCGGTCGGTCGAGCTAGCCATGTCCTGGCTGATGCCGAACACGGTCGGATCGAATCCGGTGGGGACCTGCGCGCCGACGACCCGCGACAGCTTGGTCTTGCGCGGGACCCGAATCTCGGTGCCGGCCTTGCGGATCACCTGCCAGTCGCTGGAGTCGGGCACCGGCCGCACGATCGTGTGCTCGGGGTCGAATTCGACGAAGGCGCGAGCGTCGGCCTCCGAGGACACCACGAAGGAGAAGTCCTTTTCCAGGAACACCGACACCAGCAGCGGCGATGCGTGATCGGGATCGATCGCGCCGTCGTCGACGAACTCGCGGATGCCCACCCGCTCGACCACGATGTCGTGGTAGCGCTCGACCAGTTCGGTCTCGTCGACCAGGTCTCCGGATTCGGTGTCATACCAACCGGGTTGGGGGTCGTCCTCCCACCGGACCAGCCCGGTGGTCCAGGCCAGCTCGAGGACGCCCGCGGCCGACAGCTCGTTGTCGACTTCCATCTCGAACCGGGTGCGCGACGAACCGTAGGGACCGATCTCGGCGCCGCCGACGATCACCACCAGGTCGGCGGGGTCGACGTCCAGGTCGGCCCATTCGGGCGGTGGCGCCGGCTTGAAGCCTCGCGGCGGGGACGGCAGCGCGGCGATGGTGCCTTCCGCCGCAACGTCATCCACGACCTGATCGCCCGACGTGGCCTGTTCGCGCGCCTTGGCGGCCAGTTCGGCCATGTCGAGGTTGGCCTCGGCAAGGCCGCCGGTCAGGTCGGCCTTGATCGGCGCGCCGGCCGCCGCCACCTTGGACTCGACGTCGCAGAGACCCAGCAGCATGGCCGCCATCTGCTCGGTGGAATACGTGGTGACACCGGCCTCCTCGACGGCCTCGACGATGGCGTCGTTGTGGCCCATCAGCCCGGTGCCGCGGGTCCAGCCGATCAGCGCGTGCGCGAGGCTGACCCTCGCGGCCCACGAGGATTCGGCGTGCCAGCGACTCACCACCGCGTCCAGCGCCGACTTGGCCTCGCCGTAGGCGCCGTCGCCACCGAACATG
The DNA here is from genome assembly GCF_001667735.1 of Mycobacterium sp. E183. Classification (GTDB taxonomy): domain Bacteria; phylum Actinomycetota; class Actinomycetes; order Mycobacteriales; family Mycobacteriaceae; genus Mycobacterium. The sequence goes on along the minus strand of NZ_LZJN01000017.1, from coordinate 25,248 downwards.
CCGCGGTTGGGCGAACCGGGCAGCACCACGTGCAGCCGCGACGCGATGTCGCGCTCGGCACCGATCTTGGATAGCCCACCGATCAACCGCTGCACCGCCCAGAGCAGAACCTTCATCTCCATCTCGGAGCGCGAACCCGCCTCCGACAGGTCCCCGGCGACACGCGGCGCCGCGAACGGGAAGAGCAGCGTCGGTGTCTGCGCGTCCTTGATGTGAATGGATTGCGGCCCAAGGCTTTCGGTCTGCTCGGTGCCGATCCATTCCGCCAGCGCGTCGATGTCGGAGTAGGACGCCATGTTGGCGGCGACCACCCACAGCGCCGCACCGTACCGGGCGTGGTCGCGGTAGAGCCCGCGGTAGAACGCCAGCCGCTCGTCGTCGAGTTTGGACGTCGTGGCGATGACGGTGGCTCCGCCGTCGAGCAGTCGCGCGACGACCGACGCGGCGATCGATCCCTTGGAAGCGCCCGTCACGACGGCGACTTCGCTGCGGTACGGGCCGGGGTCGGGGTTCTCGGCGCCGGCCGCGATGCGGCCGTACAGCGAGGCGTGGATCTGGCGACCGGCGGCCAGCGATTTGCCCTGCCACCAGGTGGCCTGGGTCGCGACGACGTGGCCCGCGCCCTCGAACCTTTCGGACAGGCTCTTCCACTGGGCGTCGATCTCACCCTCGTCGGCCAGCCAGAGCTTGACCAAGTCCTCGCGGGCACTGGCCCACCGGTCGTCGAACACGACGGCCTTCTTGGCGTCGAAAGCCGGTGCCACCAAACGCGGCCAGTCCGCGCCGAGTTCGGCGGTGACCAGGTCGATGAGCTCGGCGTCGGTGGCGGCCGGCGGCGCGCTCACCGGGTTGTCGTGGCCGAGCTGGCCCAGGATCAGGCGGGCCGCCGAGGCGAGCACACCGTCGCGACCGGTGATCTGGTCGGTGAATTCGCTCAGCGCGGCCGCGTCGACGGTCGCACCGCCGCCGCCTCCCGAAGAGGGCAGCGCCACCGCGATCCCGCGCCGCGCGGCCACGGAAGCGACCGCGGCGTCGACGACCTTGTCGACCGACGCGGCGTCGGCCAGCGCGCCCTCGTGCAGGTGTCCCATGGCGCCCCCGCGAACGCTGTTGCCCTCGCGGGTACCCAGCGCGACTTCGACCGTGACGTGCTTGGCCCAGCCGTCGCCGAGCTCCCACGTCTTCTTGACACGCTCGGCGATCGCGGCGGGCCGCTTGCCGGAGGGCCCAAGCACGGTGCGCAGTTGGTCGTTGATCGCGTCGGAAAGCACTGGGCCGAAAGGCTTGTAGGTACGGGCCAGCTTGGTGACCTGCGACCGCAGGCCGGCCAGGTCAGCCTCGGCGGCGCCGTCGATGGCGCCCAGGTTCAACTCCGACCCGAGGTCGACCAGCAACTGGTTGCGCCGCGACGAGGCGCCGTCGGTGATCGACTCGATGGAGTCGAGCTCCTCGATCTGGTCGATGCGCATCTTGGCCGACAGCGCGATCAACGCCAGGGTGGCGTCGGCGGCGTCGAACCCGATGTCATCGGGCCTCGGAGCACCGGACGGAGCTGCGGCGGGAGCCGCAGCGACGACTGGGGCGACATTGGGGTTGGGCCCACCGTCCGACGCGGCAGCGTCGGAATCGGCGGCCGGCTCGTCGGCGTCGGGCTCCGGCTCGGGGTCGGTGTCGGTGGCGAACAGCACCGCGGCGTCGCGCTCGGCGTTGAGCACTTCGACTGTGCTGTGGGCATATTCGGGCAACTTGAGGGTGTTGGTGGCCAGTCCGGCGACGGTCGGCGCGGACTTCACACCGATCTCGACGAACCGCTCCACGCCCAGGCCGCCCGCGGCCTCCTCGGTGAAAAGCAGGTCCTGGGTTTCGATCCAACGCACGGGGCTGGCGAACTGCCAGGCCAGCAGCTCGATCAAGACGATGCGCGCCATCTCATTCCGGCGCTCGGCCAGCCAGGTGTCGTAGTCGGCCAGGATCGCGTCGAGCGGCTCGGCGGGCACCAGATCGCGGATCTCCTGGATGAAGTCGCGGTCGAGGGTGAACGGGCGGGGCACCAGGTTCGGGATGTAGCGCCCGATGATGACGTCGGGATTCTTGTCGCGCGGCATGACGCGTTCCAGCGAGCGGCGGAACTCCGCCACCCCGACGCGCAGCACCCGCGAGTGGAAGGGCACGTCGATGCCGGGCACCAGGATGAACGAACGCTTGCCACCGGTGAGCTCGCGGCGCCGCTCCACCTCGGCCTCCAGCTCCTCGAGGCCGCGGACCGTGCCTGCGATCGCGTACTGCGAACCGCGCAGGTTGAAGTTCACGATCTCCAGGAATTCGCCGGTGCGCTCGGCGATTCCGGCCACGAAGCCGGGGACCTCGTCGTCGGGCAGGTCGATCTGCGACGGGCGGATGGCGGCCAGCCGGTAGTTCGAGCGGCCCAGCTCGTCGCGGGGCACAATGTCATGCATCTTCGAACCCCGGTGAAACACCGTCTCCAGCAACGCTTCCAGTTCGTAGATGCCGGTGACGCAGGCCAGCGCGGTGTACTCGCCGACCGAGTGGCCGCAGGCGATCGCGCCTTCGACGAAAGCGCCTTGCTCCCGCATCTCGGCGACCTGGGCCGCCGCGACGGTCGCCATCGCGACCTGGGTGAACTGCGTCAGGTACAGCACCCCCTCGGGGTGGTTGTAGTGCACGCCGCTGGCGATGATGCTGGTCGGGTTGTCGCGCACCACGTGCAGCACCGAGAAGCCCAGCGTGTCGCGGGTGAACTTGTCCGCCTTGTCCCACACCTTGCGGGCGGCCTTCGAGCGGGCGCGGACGTCCATGCCCATGCCCTTGTGCTGAATGCCCTGACCCGGGAAGGCGTACACCGTGTGCGGGGCGGCCAGGCGCGCCGTCGCCGACATCACCAGATCGGACCCGATGCGCGCCACGACCTCCAAAACCTCTGCACCCTGGTCGATTCCGACGCGCTCGACGCGGAAGTCGACCTCGTCGCCGGGACGCACCATGCCCAGGAATCGGGCGGTCCAGCCGATCAGCCGGGCCGGCGGGCGCGCCTGGCCGTCGGTGGCGGTCACCGCGTGCTGCGCCGCGGCCGACAACCACATCCCATGCACGATCGGCGATTCCAGGCCGGCCAGCAGGGCGGCCGCCCGGTCGGTGTGGATCGGGTTGTGGTCGCCGGACACCACCGCGAACGGTCGCATGTCGACCGGGGCGGTCAGCCGCACGTCGCGGCGGCGGCGGCGCGGGGTGTCGGTCGCGTTCTCCGACACCGCACCGCCGGCCCGCACCGGGTCGGTGAGCTCGGCGGCGCCGGTGCGACCGAGGATCACAAAGCGCTCGTCGAGACGGGCGATGGTCGCGCCGTCGGCGCCGGCGATCGTCACCGCGACCCTGACCACTCGGCCCATGTCGGTGTCGACGGCCGGGGAAGCCGTTGCGCTGATTGCCAATTCGGCCTCCACCTTGGGCAGCGCGCCGACCACATGGGCGGCGTGGTCCAGGTGCACGAGGCTCAGCAGGCCCTCGACGACCGGCACGCCGGCGTCGGTGACCGCCGAGCCGATCGCCGCGAAAACCGCGGGCCAGCACAGGCCGACGAGCGCGTCGGGCACGGTGGTGAGGCCGGGAGCGAGCGGCTCGCCGAACGTGGCGGTGACCCCGGTGTGGTCGGCGACCCGCTCGGGGTCCCAGTCCACCGTCACGGCGGCCGTGCCGTCGACGACCGCGGGCAGGAATTCCGGCCCGTCGACACCGGCGGCGATCGCCAGCACGGCGCGCATGGCGGTGGCGGCGTCCTCGGTGGACACCACGGGGGTGCCGCCGTCGACGGTGTTGGGCGGCAGGGTGAACGGGATGTCGATCCAGGTTCCAGAGATCGGGACGCTGAGCATCACCCGATCGCCGTCGACCTCGAGCCGCGCGCCGGTGAATGAGTGTGTGGCGCGGCGACTTTCGGGCCCGTCGTGCACGAGCCAATCGCCGGGGTCGGCGATCCGGTGGACCGGGTTGGTCGCGGTGCGGCCGGCCCACTGCACGTCGGGGGCGTCCAGCACGACGGCCAGCGGGCCGGTGACGTCCGGGCGGCCCAGCCGACGCGACGCGACGGCCCGGGGCCGCCCGTTGGAGGAGAGCACCTCGTCGATGGCGGCCTGCTCGAAGCGGTCCAGCAACTCACCGACCGGTTCGTCCATCCGGGTGATGCCGGCCACGGCCGCGGTGCCCGGGATGATGCACACCTGGTCGGCGTCGTAGCGGGCGTCGTGCGCCTGCCACAGCGAGTCGCTGCGCCACCAGCGCCGCACGTCCTTGTCGATGACCGGCACGAAGTTGACCGGCTTGCCCAGCGTCTTGCACAGGGTGACGAAGAAGGGGACGTCCGCCGGGTGCAGCTGCACGGTGTCGGCGTCGGGGTAGTGGGCAAGCAGCGCGGCGATCGCGTCGTCAGGCGTTTCCAGCAGGGCCGCATCGTTGAACAGCGTCTCGATGGGTCCGGAATCGTTTGCGTGCAAACGGGCTTCGGCGCGTTGCAGCATCTGCTGGAACCGGTCGCGCCAGGTGTCGGCCAGCCACGGGCTGCCCGGTGCGGCGGTGTCGGCGGTGGAGTTGCCCTCCCCGATGGCGAGCTCGACGTAGCGCTGCAGCCACTGCAGGTAGGTCATGTCGGCGACGTCGCCGAAGTACGGCTTGGCCGTGTTGGCCATCGCCGCGATGATCTCGTCGCGGCGAGCCGCGACGGCCTCCGCGTCACCAGCGACCTCGTCGAGGAGCCGCCCGCACCGCGAAGCGCTGTTGTCGATCTCGTGGATGTCGGCGCCCAGCTGGCTGCGGCTGGAAGCCATGCCGCCCACGGCTTTTCCGGCGCCCACCCACTGGTCGGTGCCCTGCGTCTCGACCAGCATCCGCTTGACCGACGGCGACGTGGTGGCCTCCTTGGCCGCCATCGCCGCGGTGCCCACCAGGATGCCGTCGATCGGCATCAGCGGGAAGCCGTACTCCTGCGCCCAGCGCCCGGACAGGTATTCGGCCGCCCGCTCGGGCGTGCCGATTCCACCGCCGACACAGACGGTGATGTTGGAGCGCGACCGCAGCTCGGAATACGTTGCCAGCAACAGGTCGTCGAGGTCTTCCCAGGAGTGGTGGCCGCCGGCGCGCCCACCCTCGATGTGCATGATCACCGGCTTGGTGGGCACTTCGGTCGCGATCCGGATGACCGAGCGGATCTGCTCGACCGTGCCGGGCTTGAACACGACGTGGCTGATGCCGACGTCGTTCAGCTCCTCGATCAGCTCCACGGCGTCCTCGAGGTCGGGGATGCCGGCACTGATGACGAGGCCATCGATCGCCGCACCGGACTGACGCGCCTTCTGCACCAACCGCTTTCCGCCGACCTGCAGCTTCCATAGGTACGGGTCGAGGAACAACGCGTTGAACTGATAGGTGCGGCCCGGCTCGAGCAGCGTTGCGAGCTCATCGACGCGTGCGCCGAAGATCTCCTCGGTGACCTGCCCACCGCCGGCCAGCTCGGCCCAGTGCCCCGCGTTGGCCGCGGCGGCGACGATCTTGGCGTCCACGGTCGTCGGGGTCATGCCCGCGAGCAGGATCGGCGAGCGTCCGGTCAACCGGGTGAACTTCGTCGAGAGCTTGACCCGGCCGTCGGGAAGGCTCACCACCGTGGGGGCGTACGTCGACCACGCCCGCGCCACCTCGGGGACGGCCCCGACGGTGAAGAGGTTGCGCTGCCCGCCGCGGGTCGCGGCGGGCACGATGCCCACACCCAGGCCCCGGATCACCGGCGCGGTCAGCCGGGTCAGGATGTCACCGGGCCCCAGGTCGAGGATCCAGCGCGCACCGGCGTCGTGCACCCGGCCGATCTCCTCGACCCAGTCGACGCGGCGCACCAGGATGGACTCGGTCAGCTCGCGCGCCAGCGCGACGTCGAGCCCCACCTTTTCGGCCCAGCCGCCGACGATGTCGATGCCGTCGGCCAACCGGGGCGTGTGGAAGCCGACCTCCACCTGCACCGGGTCGAAGACCGGTGCGAAGACGTCCCCACCGCGAAGCTTGTTCTTGCGCTCGGCCTCTTCCTTTTCGGAGATCTGCTGGCAGTACAGCTCGAACCGGGACAGCTGTTCGGGGGTGCCGGTGATGACGACCGAGCGCCGGCCGTTGCGAATCGACAGCACCGGCGGCAACACGGTGCGGACGTCCTGCGCGAACTCGTCGAGCAGGCGGCCGATGCGCTCGGGGTCGGCGTTGGTCACCGACACCATCGGTGGGCGGTCGCCGAGCACGGAGATTCCGCGCCGACGAGCCACCAGCGTCCCGGCCGCACCGATCAGCTGGGCCATCGCCAGCAGTTCGGCGTCGCGGGTACCGGCGGCCTTGAGCGCCTCGACCGCGAGCACCCCTTGCGAATGCCCCGCGACGGCCACCGGCGGGGTGTCGTTCAAATCCATGCCTTGGCGCGCCAGCGCGCGCACGGCGGCGATCTGGGTGAGCAGCACGCCGGGAATCGACACCGCGGCCGACGTCAGGTGCTTGTCCGACGGGACGGGGTCCTCGGCCGCGAGCGCCCGCACCCAGGTGAGCGGCTCGAAACCGATCGGGCGCACCACCACGAGCTCTTTGGCCACCGGCTCGAGCAGCAGCTCCACCTCACCGACCAGCGTTGCCAGGTCGGCCTCGATCCCGGCCGACGACACCAGTTCTTCCAGGGTTTCCAGCCAGGCGCTGCCCTGGCCCCCGAATGCGACGGCGTACGGCTCGCCGGCCGTCAGACGGTCGACCAGAGCATGGGTGTCCCCGGCAGGTGCGTGGGGGCCTTTCCCGTCGCGATCGGCGGACACCCGGTCGTGCTCGTGGATCGTCACGTCTATCTCCCTCAATGCGTCATGTACGTCTTACGTATCAGTGCTTTCAGCCGGTCCGAAGGGGACAGGAACTCGAGAGAGTCCGTCGATTCCGCATCGAATCGCGACCGAAAATCCGTCTGACCGGTGTGTTGTCGGCGGGCCGTCCGCATGGGTGGAGCGGCGCGGCGGACTGCATCGGCTGTACTAAGAGTGTCATAAGGATCGACCCCCGTTTCGCGTGGTGATTGGTTACTGGTGAGTTCTACGCATGGGTAACCGTGTCGTGGGTAACACCGGTCTGAATCGGCGGCGCGGGCCCCGCGAACAAACCCGCTGCGTGCAGGTGGTTACGGTCGAGTAGCTATAACTGCGCTGATCAAGGCAGTTTTGTTATGTAATCGTTATGTAAAAATTTCGAGCCGTCGAGCCGCGTCGATCCCGCCTCGGCCGCGTCGCGCGGGCGGCATCCGCGCCCGCCGCCGCCAGAAATGAGCGAACGAGTGTTTGCTGGGATCTCTAAGACTCGCGGCCCGACGGTGGCGGGTGACGGAAACCCGGCGGCTAGGCCCACTGGCCGAATTGCGGCTTGAGGATTTCGTTGATGTCCACCCCGACGCCGCCGACGCTGCGTTTGTCGATCTCGACCTGATGCAAATGGGCGGCCGGGTGGGCGAATCCCTTGGGTGACCCCCAGTTGTGCTGCCAGAAGTACGAGCCCAGACCGTCGTGCAGCGCCCAGTCGATGGTCTTCGAATTGGCGTACACACCTGTGCGCTGATGACCGATCACCGACTCCCAGGACCGCAGGTAGGGCGCGATCAGCTGTTTGTACTGGTCGTAAGAGGGGTCGTCGTCGATGGAGGCGTAGATCGGTGCGCTGGCGGGGCCGCCGGCGGCGGCGTGCAGTTGCATCCCGCGCTGCGCGTGCTGGAGCCCGGCGCTGGCCCCGCCGAGCCAATCGGCGGTGTCACCCTTCCCGTACTGATAACAGGAGACGATCTTCAGCCCGTTGCTGTTGAGGTCACGCGCCTCGGCGACCTGGATCGGCTTGCCCAGCATCCAGTTGCCGCCGGGTCGCCGGTCCGATACGTACCTGATCGAGCCCACGGCACCGGCGGCCCGGATCTGACTGGCTGGGATGACGCCGGCCGCGTAGTCCAAGAGGGTGCCGAGCGACGCCGACGCCGGTGTGGCGCCCATGGACGCGCCCGCGACGCCCAGGCCCACCAAGGCCGGGGTCGCGGCCGCCAGTCTGAGGAGGTCGCGCCGCGAAACCGATGACACAAGCGACAGGGTACGACAGTAACCCCATCCGACACATTGACCACACTGGTCACATCTGCATCACGGTGCCGCATCCTGGGTTTGGGGTGACGCCGCCGTGGGCAGCACGATGACGCTCACGCCGTCCAGGCCGCGGCCGGCGGTCTGCCGGGCGATCTCGTCGAGGAAGTGTGCGGCCGCCGGGTTGATCGATCCCGCCCAGGCCCGGAAGCCCTGGACGATGACGGGGTCGCGCTCGAGTGACGGTTGCACTCCCCGCAGCACGCACACCACGTCGTCGGGCAGTGGGTCGGCGAGCTGGTTGTCGATCCAACGCCGGGCGAGCTCCGTGGCCGCGCCGTCGTCGGCCAACTTGATGACCTCGCCGGCGAGGTCACGCAATCGATCGAACAACACCTGGCGCCCCGGCGTCTCGGCCAGTTTCGCCAGCAGGGTGCTGGCCGCCGCCGGCAGGACCATCTGCCCGAAGAGCACCGGAACCGGCAGGTCCCACTCCTCGAACAGGTCTGCGTACATGGCGGCGACGGGCTCGGACAGCGGCGCGCTGAGCCGCCCGATGACCCCGATGCTGTCGCGGTGGGTGGTCGCGAGCCTGCGCAGGATGTCCTCGTTGACGTCTTCGGCGGGACAATCGGTGGCGGCACGGGAGCGATCGATGGCCGCGATCAGCTGGTCCAGCCGGTCGCGCTGACGCATCAACAACGTGCGGTGCTCATCGAGCACACCCGCCAACGTGGTGCGCCCACCCGCGATCAGCCGCTGGATGTCGTTGATGCTGACGCCGAGACTCCTCATCAAATCGATGCGCAACAGGTCGAGCACCTGCTCGACGTCGAAGACCCGGTAGCCGTTGGACAGATGCTCGGCGCGCAGCAGGCCGATTTTCTCGTAGTGGCGGATGCGACCGGAAGCGATCCCGGTCAGGGCCGTGACGTCGCCGATCAGCAACTGCTCAGCCACCCCTTGACCTTACAACTGTGGCAAGGTCTGTACTGATCAGATGGAACGCGACCAGCTGATCGACCTCACCCGCCGCGCCTTGAAGTTGGCGCGCGACAGGACCACCGATCTCGCCCCGCAGGAGCACCGGGTCGAGGCGCGGGCATACACGTCGACCGAGCGCCACGTCCAGGACCGCGCCCTGGTGATGGCCAGCCCCCAGTTGGTCGGCTATGCCTCGGAGTTACCCTCCCCCGGCGCGTATTGCACCAAGACGGTGATGGGCCGGTCCATCTTGTTGACCCGCACGGCCGACGGATCGGTCAAGGCGTTCAACAACGTCTGCCTGCACCGCCAGTCGCAAGTGGCGACGGGATGCGGCAGCGCAAAGCGATTCACCTGCCCGTACCACGCGTGGACCTACGACAACACCGGGCGCTTGGTCGGCCTGCCGGGTCGGGAAGGGTTCCCGGACATCAGCGTCAAAGTCGACGGCCTGACCGAACTCCCGGCTGCCGAGTTCGCCGGATTCCTCTGGATCGCAATGGATCCCGGCTCTCCACTGGACGTCGCCGCACACCTCGGCCCGCTTGCCTCCGAGCTCGATTCGTGGGGCATCGGGCGGTGGTCGCCGCTGGGCGAGAAGGTGCTCGACTGCCCGATCAATTGGAAGCTCGCGGTCGACACCTTCTCGGAGAACTACCATTTCGCCACCGTCCACCAGCAGACCTTCGCCACGATCGCCCGCAGTAACTGCACGGTCTTCGATTCGTTCGGTCCGCACCACCGGTTGATCTTCCCGCTCAACACGATCCTGGGGCTGGACGAGGTCCCCGAAGATCGGTGGGATCCGTTCCAGAACATGGTCGTCATCTACGCGCTGTTCCCCAACATCGTGCTGTCGGTCACCATCGCCAACGGCGAGCTGTTCCGGATCTACCCCGGCGATCGACCGGGGAACTCGGTCACCGTGCACCAGAATTCGACACCGCTGGATCTGACCGACGAATCGGTGGCGGCTGGCGCGCAGGCGGTCTTCGAGTACGCCCACGCCACCGTGCGCGACGAGGACTACCGCCTCGTCGAGGGCCTGCAGGCCAACCTCGATTCGGGCGTTCGCGACCACTTGCTGTTCGGCCGCAACGAACCCGGGCTGCAACATCGCCACATCGCCTGGGACCGGGCGCTCGCCGAGGTTCGCGACACCTAAACCGCGCACACGACACGCCGCAGAACGTGTGCGTGGCTTCAGTCTCGATGCGGCTCCCTCAATCGTCGACGGTCAGCGCCGCCACGAGGTCATCCAATAGCGTTGCCAAATCGTCGCTTTGGGCGGCGCGCACCGTGGTCAACAGCCCGACCGCTTCCTGTCGGCGTCCCCGGGCCAACAGCTGCACCAGCAGGCCCGCGGCCGTCTGCAGGTCCCGGTCGGCGGGTTCGAGGTTCGCGACGGTGGTGGCCAGCACCTCGACCAGCTCCCAGTCCCGATACAGGGCCAGGGAGCGCTCGTTGAACGCGAAACCGGTCACGGGCGTGCCCCACAGGGTCCCCCTGTAGCGGTACGGGCCCTCCATGTATTCGATGGGCAGGCCGTGCGCGGGCGCGGGCACCAGTGGTTCCCCGACGATGTCGAGTTGCATGGTGCGGCAGGTGATCCGGTGGCGATCCGGCATATATCGGGCGGCCGCATGCGGCCGCACCAACGGCTGCACCGCCTCCGGCCATCGCACATAGCTGCTGACCGTGACCTCGACGTCTTCGGCGCACTCCGGCGGGATGGCCGGGTCGGGATGACTCATCGTCACACCGGTAAACGGCTGCAGCGCATTGGCGTTCGTGCGATCAAACTGCCGCCAGATGCTCAGGTCCACGCCGTTGTCGAAGTTGATGGTGCGCCATTCATGGGACCGGGCCCGCGGGTCTCCCCCGGTCCCGCCGCCGCCCGCGTACTTCGGGAACCACTGCCGGTCGATGTGACCGCTGCTGCCGGAAACCTGTTCGACGACATCGCCCCAACGCAGCGTGCCGGTCATCGCAATGCCGGTCTGGAAGTACGAGTAGGTCTCGGTTTGGCCGAAGCAGCAGATCTTCCCGTTGTATGTCGAGGCGCCCACCGGTGTCGGTGCGCGCGTTGGCGTTACGGCCAAGTCCAGGCGCATCGGACGACCCGACTGATCCTCGCCGACCAGGCTGACGCGATAGGTGTAGGGCAGCAGCTCCCCGTCGGCGTCGCGACACGTGGTCCACGACGCGGTGCCGGCCCCGCTGGAGTAATGGATGTCCAGATAACCCGGCGCCAGGCTGAGCTTGCGCTGCGCACCGGGCTTCATGTTGGCGGGCGGCATGTCGTAGTCCGTGTAGGTGCCGTAGTCACCGGTGGCGAGATCGAACAGCGCCAGCGTGTAGAAGTCCGCGACCACGGTCCCGCCGGGCCGGTTCTTGTTGAAGATGGTCAGGAAGGCAAACGATCGGTCGTCCTCGGCGGCATCGAGCTGCCCGGCGATGAACCAGGTGTCCGATTCCTGGTCCGGGTGTTCGCCCTCGGCGGCGGGAAAGTCCAGCTGGCTGTCGCCGGGCACCAACTGGAACGGGTAACTGCGCCAATCGCTGGTCATATGGGGCCTCGCTGCTTTTTTCGCTATGTTAGCGTCAATAGCGAAATCACGGTCACTGCGCCATGTGCGCGCGCCCAACCGTCGAGGAAGTGCCCGATGACAGCAATTGCCGACCACCGGTCCTACAGCGAACTCTTCATCGGGGGGCAGTGGCGTAAGCCCGCCAATCCCCAACAGCTCGCCGTCATCTCCCCGCACTCGGAAGAGCCGGTCGGACACGTCCAGGTGGCCGGGCCGGAGGACGTCGAAGCGGCCGTCGCCGCCGCGCGCCGCGCCTTCGACCACGGCCCGTGGCCGCGGATGTCCCACGCCGAGCGGATGGCCAAGGTCGAGCAGCTCGCCACGATCTACGGCGGCCACATCGAGGAGATGGCCGACCTGATCACCGACGAGATGGGCTCCCCGCGCAGCTTCAGCCGGATGGGCCAGGGGGCGGCTGCGGCGACGCTCATCCATCTGGCGCTGGCCGCCGCGCGCGACTTCCCGTGGGAGGAACGGCGCCAGGGCGTGCTCGGCGAAGTGCACCTGCGCAGGGCCCCGGTCGGGGTGGTCGGCGCGATCGTCCCGTGGAACGTGCCGCAGTTCCTGATCATGCCCAAACTGATCCCGGCGCTGATCGCCGGGTGCACCGTCATCATCAAACCCGCGCCCGAAACTCCCCTGGACGCTTTGTGGTTGGCGGAGATGATCGAGCAGCTGGACCTGCCCGAAGGGGTGGTCTCGGTGTTGCCCGGCGGCCCCGAGATCGGCGAGGCGCTGGTGCGTCATCCGGGTGTGGACAAGATCGCGTTCACCGGGTCGAGCGCCGTCGGCCGCCGCATCGCCGCTCTGTGCGGCGAACAACTCAAGCGGGTGAGCCTGGAATTGGGCGGTAAATCCGCGGCGATCATTCTCGACGACGCCGACATCGGCAAGACCGTCGCCGGATTGAAAACCGCAGGCCTGATGAACAATGGCCAGGCCTGCGTCGCCCAGACCCGCATCCTGGTCAGCGACCGGCGACACGACGAGGTCGTCGACGCGCTCGCCGACATGATGTCGGCCCTGCAGGTCGGCGATCCGGCCGATGACACCACCGACATCGGACCCCTTGTCGCGCAACGGCAACAACGCCGCGTCCAGGACTACATCAAGTCGGGTCAGGCCGAGGGGGCCCGCGTGGTCCTCGGCGGCCTGGACAGCCCTTCGGACCGCGGCTGGTATGTGCGGCCGACGCTCTTCGCCGACGCCACCAACGACATGCGCATCGCCCGGGAGGAGATCTTCGGCCCGGTGTTGACCGTGCTGCGCTACCGCGATGAGGACGACGCGATACGCATCGCCAACGAGACCGACTACGGTTTGGCCGGTTCCGTGTGGACCTCCGACATCGCACACGGCATGGAGATTGCGGCGGGGGTGCGCACCGGCACGTACGGCATCAACATGTACACGCTCGACATCGGCGCCCCCTTCGGCGGCTTCAAGCAATCGGGCATCGGACGCGAGTTCGGCCCGGAGGGGCTCGACGAATACGTCGAGTTGCAGACGTTGGTGTGCAAGGGGCAGTTGCCGCCGCTATAACCCGCCGTCAGTGCCCTGCCCGTGATCGGGGGCATATGGCGATTGCCATTTGCGATATCACCGGTGATATCACAATCCGAACCCGTCCCATGGTCGCGGCCATCGCTACGCCGTCTCCGGCCGCCATGACGGGTCGCGGCCCGGCGGTGCTACGTCGTCATCGGCCACTGGCGGGCAGCTGCAGGGTGAGCTCGACCGGGCAGCACAGCGCGCCGTGCTGATTGGTCACCTGGATCTCGATGTCCACGAGACAGCGGGGCGGGTCCACGGAGTCGTCGCGACGCTTGGCCACCGCGCGTCCCCGACCGATCATGGTGTCGCCGGCGTAGACCGAACCCGTCAGCCGCAAGGAGCGCCGCACCACGCGGCTGCTCGGGCCCGCCCAGTCGGTCGCGACACGGTCGGCGAAGCCGGCGAGGTGCATCGTGTTGACGTAGATTGTCGGATTGCCCTGGCGCCGCGCATATTCCGGGTCAAAGTGGCCCGGGAAGTAGTCCCACGTCGCTCCGGCGTTCTCGACCACTCGCTGGTAGCTGATGTGGTCGACCACCTCGGGCAGGTCTGCCGGAACGGTGATCGCGTCGAAGTCCAGGCCGTCGTCGCTCACGGCGATCCCCCCGGGGTGAACCGAAACAACGTGTTGCGGCACGTGGCGACCACCGTCTGGTCCTGGCGGCGATAGGTCTCCAGCGTCTCGACGAAATGGCCGACGCCCAGCCGCGTCCGCTTCTCCGGCGACACCGACACCAGTTCCTCGACGACGGTGAGCACGTCACCTTCGACGATGGGCTCGAGGAACTCGACGTCGTTGGCCGCGTTGATGAAGGTGGTGCCGGGCAACGGCACCCGCAGGACCAGGGACGCCGCCGGCGGCCTGCCCTGTGGCAGCCACGGCGGGGGGATCAGCCAACCCATCAACATCGCTGGGGGCGCCGGCAGCCCGCCCCACGTCCGGTTCGCGAAGTCGGCGTCCCAATAGGACCGATTGCGGTCGTGGACCATCGCCGCGAACAACTGGATGCGCGCGCCGCTGACCGCCGTGGCCGCGGTGCGGGGCTCGCTGGCCGCGCCGACCATCCGCAGCGCGTCTTCGTAGGTGCCGAAGGCCAGCTCGTAACTCAGATCCACGCCGCTCACATAACGAGCGGGTGCCTGCTGGGCACCGAATCCCATTGCAGCGTGCGGGAAGTGAAGTACCAGCCGCCACGCTCATAGATCAGCGTGTCCCGGAAGATCCCGGTGGCCCGCAACGTGGTGTCGCCGTACATGGCGGCGAAAAGCACGGCGACACAATGCTGTGTCGCGTTGACCCCGTCGACGCGGATCTCGTGGTCGAGGGTGACAAGCCGTTGTCCGTCACCTCCGTCGAACGCCGCACGCAGGTCGTCGAACGTGTCGCCGTCGCGGTGGTAGGTCGCGCCGGAGTGGCGGAACGTGGCGATCCAGCGCTCGCGGTCGCCGTCGGAGTAGGCCCGGTTGTGCCGGGCGTTCAGATTGAGGATGGCGGCTCGACCCGTGGCGGCCTGCAGCATTTGCTGTTCCTGATAGGACATGGTCATTGCGGTCTCCAGACTCTCCCGGGAAACGACTGCCAACGAGCGGACGGACGTAACATTAAAGTAACTTTCCGACGATTACGTAACATTAACGTAACTTACCGGCTAACGTTATAGCCCTGAGCTTCACGATCCCACGCCTCCTGAGTCACCCCCCGCTCGCGTAACAGGTCTTTGCGTATCCGCCCGATGACGTTCTTCGGAAGTTCGCGGACGGTCTCCACGAATCGCGGCACGCAGAAGTACGGCATCCGGGCCGCGCAGAAATCGAGCAGCTCGGTGTAATCGACTGTGGTCCCGGGCCGCAACGTCACCACCAGCAGGATGTCGTCCTCGCCCAACGAGCTGGGCACCCCGACCGCGGCCGCTTCGGCCACGGCGGGATGGCTCATGACGACGGCCTCCACTTCGACCGAGGAAACGTTCTCTCCCCGCCGGCGCAACGAATCCTTGCGGCGGTCGACGTAGGTCAGGTTGCCTTCGGTGTCGAGCCGGCCGAGGTCGCCGGTGCGAAACCATTCCTGGTGCGGAACCACCCGTGAGCCTTCGCCGACATAGCCTTCGCTCATCACACCCGGGTACCGGGCCCGGCAGGCGATCTCCCCGACCGCACCGGCGGACAGCGGGTCGCCGGCTTCGTCGACGATGCGTAAGTCGAAGTTCGGATTCGGCCGCCCCGACGTCCCGGGGACCCCCTCGTCGGCCAGGGCCTTGACGGCGATCGGGAACGCCTCGGTCATCCCGTACATCGTGACAATCCGGCAGCCGTAACGGTTTTCGATGTCGCGATACGCCTTGGCGTCGATCGGAGCCGCGGAGATGAATCGCAGTGGCAGCTGCGCGTCCCGGGGGTCCGCGGGCAGGTTGTGCAGCATCGACACCATGGCACCGGCGCCGGCGAAGCCGATGGCGCCGCGGGCACGGATGTCGTCCCACACCTGGCCGGGGTGAAACGCCTGGGCCAGCACGGTCGTCGCGCCGAACAGCATCGGCGCCAACACGCTGGGAGCCGCGCTCAGGTGAAACAGCGGCATCGCCGTCCAGAGCACCTCCCCGTCCCGCAGTTCCCAGGCCGACGCGACGGTCGCGGCCACGGTGAACAGGTAATGCCATGTCGTGGCAACCGCTTTGGACGGGCCGGTGGTGCCCGACGTGAAGAACAGGCATCCCACCTCCCCCGCCGCGGTGTGCGCCCCGGCGACCGCCGGCCCCCCGCCGCGGTTCAATGCCGCCCGGAGTGAATCATCTTGCAGCACAACGCTGGGCGCGGCTTCCAGCGCGTCGGCAACCTCGTCGACCCTGGGCCGCCGCTCGGCATCCGTGAGGATCACCTTGGCCTGCGACAACCGCAGGGCGTGCAGCAGGAAGTCTGCCTTGTTGGCGGCGTTGACGGCCGCGCTCACCGCGCCGAGGCGCGCCGCACCCAGCCAGAAGTACACCCACTCCGGGCACGTTGCGGTGAACAGCGCCACGCAGTCACGCGGGCCAACGCCGAAGTCCGCGAGCATGTTCGCCGCGGCGCAGGACCGCTGCCGCATCTGCTCGAAGGTCACCTCGACGCCGGCGATCGACATCATCACCCGGTCGGGATATTGCTCGGCGCGCCGGTCGAGCACCGCCGGCACGGTGAAATCGTCGACGCCGAAATCGGAGGGCCCTAACGGCGCGCTCCGGTCGGGGTGCATCGGCTCGCCGATTAGGCTTTCGCGGCCGCCGGATCGGGCTCACCGGCTGCGGTGTAACCGAAGTCGGACGGCGAGGCCTCGGTGCCGGGGTAGAAGCGGTGCGCCCACCGGCGAAGGGCCGCATAGTCGTGCGCCTCTTCGGGAGCCAGGTTCGGCTTCTCCAGGTACTTCATGTTCTCCCACGTGAAGAAGTCCTGTTTGATGACTTCTTGCTGCAGCGCCAGGAATTTGGCCGCGCGACCGGTCGGCACGTCGCCCGTATCGCCGGGCTCGCGGACCGACGCCTGTGTGTAGAAGTAGTCGGTGTAGTCCTCGTCGACCGGCGTTTGCCCCGTGACCTGCACGGTGGCCACCAGCTCGCTCGGGAAGCGGACCACCCCCAGCCCCAGGGAGTAGTTGTCGTAGATGATCTTGGCGTCGACCGGCCCGTTGGGGGTCAGCCAGGTCGACGCGCGCCCGCCGCCGAAATGGGCGTTGACGGTCGCGTGCAGGTGATACCCGGAGACCTCGAACGACGCGGTGGTGGCGGGATTGGCGGCCTTGTGCACGTATTGCACGTGGTACGGGTCGGCGGCGTTCTCGATGATCATCTGCGGGTGCACCTTCACCCGGTTGAGCATCTGCGTGTGCGGGTGCAGCGGGTAATACTCGTTGGTTTCCAGTTCGGGCAGCACCGGCGGCTGCCAGTACGGTGCCCGCCCGTGCCGCTCGTGCCAGGCGAGGATGAAGCCGTACCACTCCACGGTCGGGTAGGTGCGGATGCGGACGTTGTTCTTGCAACCGATCTTGCTGTAGGGAATCAGCGCATTCGTGCCGTCACCCCGCCAGCGCCAGCCATGCCAGGGGCAGACGATGTTGTCGCCTTCCACCGTGCCGCCGACGCCCAGGTTGGCGCCGAGGTGTTGGCAATAAGCGTCCATCACGTGCACCTGGCCGGACTCGGTGCGGAAGATGACGAGTTCCTCACCGAAGTAGTGCGCCCGCTTGACCGCCCCGGCGGCCAGGTCGGAGCCGAATGCCACGATGAACCAACCGGTCGGGAACCGATAGGTCGACAGCGCGATGCCGGCCTGTCCGAACTCGCGTTCCGAGGGATCTCCCGCCGGATCCGAAGCCGGGTCCGAAATTGTATGCGTCACGAGCTCTCCATATCCCGCCCTGCCCAGGCGAGCCGAGCGCAACTGGGCCGCCCTTCGATCACCGCGGTTCGACGACAAGGTCTATTTTTACTATTTTAAGCATTGAACGTCAACGCGGCGCCAACGCGTCCGACAGAGCGGGGTTTGAAGATGACGGCTGCGGCGGTGGACCTTTCCGACTTCGCCCTGTGGCGCAACGGGTTTCCCGACGACCTGTTCGCTGACCTGCGGCGCAACACGCCACTGTTCAGGCACGAACTGACCCCCGGCGTGGCCAAGACGGTGCACCGCGATTTCTGGGTGGCGACCCGACACCGGCACGCCGTTCGCCTGCACCGCGACACCGAGTCGTTCACCGCGGCCGACGGGCCGCTGATTCAGCCGGTCGCGATGTTCTCGTCGTCGCCAACGATCATCACGCTGGACCCCCCGGACCTGAACAAACGCCGCAAACTCATCTCAAATGCGTTCAATCCGCGAGCGATCGCAAAGCTGGAGGACGGCATCCGGGCGCGCGCGGCGCGGATGATCGACGACCTGCTCGCCGCGGGCGGCGGCGACTGGATCTCCGACGTCGCCGACGCATTGCCGATGACCGTGATCGGCGACATCATCGGCATCCCCGATCAGGACCGACCGCGCGTATTCGACCTCTTCGACCGCATCCTGAAGGCGCTTGCGCCCGAAGCCCGTCCGACCGGGCAGGTGGAACTCGAGCTCTTCGCCTCGGTCTTCGACTACGCCATGGAGCTGACCGCCGAGAAGCGGCGTAACCCGACCGATGACATCTGGAGCACCCTGGCGTCGGCGGTGATCACCGGCGACGACGGTGTGGAATTCAGGTTGCCCCCCAACGAACTCGAATTCTTCTTCTTCGTCCTGGCTTTCGCCGGCAGCGACACCACCAAGAACGCACTCGCGATCGGGCTGCAGGCCTTTCTCGCCAACCCCGAGCAGATCGAACGCTATCGGACGGACGAGGGCCTGCGCCCGACCGCGATCGAGGAGGTGTTGCGCTGGGCGTCACCGGTGGCCTATTGGACGCGCACCGCGAAGGTCGACGTGGAGATGGACGGCCAGCACATCGCCAAGGGCGAGCGGGTGGTGTCGATGCTGCGGTCGGCGAACCGTGACGAGGAGGTCTTCTCCTCGCCATTCACCTTCGACATCGGCCGTCAACCCAACCCGCACGTGGCCTTCGGTGGCGGGGGACCGCACCATTGCCTCGGCGCGATGCTCGCGCGGGCGGAACTTCGCGCGGTCTTCGACGAGCTGTTGCTGCGCTGCGACGAGATCGAGATCGGGCCGGCCACGGTGGCTTATCCGAACCTGATGACCAACATGTCGATCTACGACGAGATGTCGATCTCGCTGACCGAGCGGCGCTAGCCGCCAGGTCAGTCGATCAGCCGCAGCGCGGCCTTGGGGCACTGGTCCACCGCGGCCCGCACGTCGATCTCGAGCCGCGGCGGCACGGGTCCGTCCGCGATCTGCACCACGTCCTCGTCGCCCAGCTCGAAGACTTCCGGCGCCAGCGATTCGCAGAAACCGTTGGCCTCACAAAGGTTTTCGTCAACCGTCACGCGCATCAGATGCCCTCCACTTCTCTAGAGGCCCTTGGGTCGGGTCCCGATCACCCCGCTGCTCGCGAGGCGCGTCAGTTCTTCGTCGGTCAGCCCGCACCGATCACGCAGCACGTCCTCATTGTGCTCGCCCAACCGCGGCGGTGGTCGCAACAGCCAGCTGTCCTGGCCGGAAAGCCGCGCGAACGGTGGGCAGGGGTACAAGCCCGCGCCGGTGCTGGGGTGGTGCAGCGTCTCCAGGAAGCCCCGGTGGCGCAGTTGGAGATTGTCGGTGACCAGCGACGGCGACACGACCGGAGCGGCGGGTATGCCCGCGGCTGCCAAGCGCTCCACCGTCGGGTCACGCGGTTGCCGGCCGAACCACTCCGCTAGCCGGCGATCGAGGTCGTCGGCCCGCTGACACCGCCCCGTGACGGTGGACAGCTGCTCGTCACACCACGCCGGTCGATCCATCAACTCGACCAGCGCATGCCACTGCCGGTCGTCGCGCACGGTGACCGCGATCCAGTCGTCCTCCCCGGCGCAGCGGTAGATGTTCTGGATCGCATCGCCGAAACCGCGGTTACCCCGCCGGGTCAGCGTCGTCCCGAAGACCTCCGACTCGATCGCCTGTATCGCGGTGGCGTTCAGCACCGTTTCCAGCATCGGCAGCTCGACGAGCTGGCCCGATCCGGTGCGGTCGGCGAAGTTCAGCGCGGCCAGCACGGCGAAGGCGGCGTGCACGCCGGCCAGCGGGTCGCATGCCCCGCGCGGCGTGACAGGCGGGGTGTCGGGCAGTCCGGTCACCCACGCCAGGCCGGCGATCTGCTCCATGGTGGGGGCGAATCCGACCCGGTCCCGCCACGGGCCGTCCAGCCCGAAGGCGGGCATGCGGGCGACTACGAGCTTGGGGTTGACGTCCAGCAGCACGTCGGCGGTCAGGCCGAATTGCTCCATCACCCGGGGTGAGAAGTTCTCGATCACCACGTCTGCGCCGGCGGCCAGCTCGGTGAACAGGCGCCGCCCGTCTTCGGATCCCAAATCCAATGTCACCGAACGCTTGTTGGTGTTCATGGCGTGGAAGACCCAACCGTATTCCCACCAATCGTCGACGTCGGTGCGCATGCCGCCCGAGTAGCGGATGCCGTCGGGCCGCTGTATCGATTCGACCTTGACGACGTCGGCGCCGAACGCGGCCAGCAGGTGGGTCGCCGCGGGACCGGCCCAGAACGCAGTCAGGTCGACGATGCGCACACCGGACAGGGGAAGATCCGTCGCCGGCGACACCACGGCCATTTCTCTTGGAAGCGGAGCGTTTTCATCGTCAGCCTCGCCCAGGGCGGGGGCTACGCGCGGTGGGGCGGGCGCGCACTCCGACATCAGCCACGGCGCTCGCGGCTGGTGAAAGCCGGCGGGGTTGGCCACGAAGGCGCCGCGCTGCGTCACGTACTCCATCTCTCGGATCGTGGAGCCGTTGCCGAGCGCCGCGATGGGCAACCGGAACAGTTGGCCGAGCTCGACGATCTCCTCGACGGTCCGTTCAGCCAGCCAGGGGCCGATCTGTTCGCGGATCAGGTCGCGGTAGGCCCACCGGCCGATCTGGAAGCGGAGCTGTTCGATCTCCTCCAGCTGCGGGCACTCGACCATCGCGACGAAGTCGAGCCATTGCTGGCCGGTGACCATGGTGATCCCGACGTAGCCGTCCTTGGCGGGCTCGATCGACGGGACTTCCAGCGTGCGGCGAACCGGCGGCACGCGGAGCAGCTGAGAGTGCAGCCATTCGCTGCTCTGCATCGCGGTCAGGGCCTCGAGCATGGACAGGTCGAGGTGCTCGCCGGGTCCGCCGCGTTCGACGCGGCGGCGCACGGCCAGCACGCCGAACGCGGCATACACGCCGCCCATGTACTCCCCTAGGTCGCCGCCGATGGAGATCGGCGGCCCGGCGGGATCACCCCGGAAGCCGGGCGAGCCCGCCCACGCCTGCAGGGTGAATTCGCTGGCGGCTCGCCCGGCGTACGGTCCGGTCCAGCCGAAGTCGGAGATCGTGACGATGATCGCGCCCGGAGCCGCGGCCAGCAGCAGCTGCGGGTCGACGCCCAGCGACGCGGCCCGCTCGCGCCCGGCCGTGAGCACCACCACGTCCGCCGCGGCGAGTTCCGCGGAAAACCGCGCGGAGCCGGGCGGGCACGTGATGCTGCGCTTGCCTGCGCTGAGATACGCGAAAAACGGCGAGCTCTGCCCGTCCGGCACCGGTGACCGCGTCGCGGAGTAGTGGCGGAGCCAATCACCCTGCGGCGGTTCGATTTTGCGCACCTGCGCCCCGGCATCGGCCAGCAGCTTCCCGCAGTAGCTGCCGGCGATCCGGTCACTGATCTCGACGACACACAGGTCGTGCAGCGGTGTGGGCCGGCTGTCGGACCGCTCGCTCACTTACACCCGCCCTCCCGATCGACACGCGATCGAAGAAGCTATTTATACCATTACTGCTAAAATAGCTAAGCCAGCGAGTTGATTGGTTTCGAGGATCGGATGACCGACTTGGGAATTGGGCGCGACGCCCGTCGCCGATTGTCGGCGCCGCGGATCGCTGAGATCGTAGCCGACGAATTGCGCCGCCAGATCATCAACGGCGACCTGGCGGACGGCGACCTCCTGCCGCGCCAAGAGGTCCTCGTCGAGCAGTTCAACGTGAGTTTGGTTTCGCTGCGCGAAGCGCTGCGCATCCTCGAGACCGAGGGCCTGGTTTCGGTCCGGCGGGGTAATCGCGGCGGCGCGGTCGTGCACGCGCCGGCGAAGACCAGCGCCGCGTACATGCTCGGGCTCTTGCTGCAAAGCGAGTCGGTCGCGGTCGCCGACCTCGGTATGGCGTTGCAGGAACTCGAGCCCGCGTGCGCCGCGCTGGCCGCCCGGCGGCCGGACCGCGCGGACACGCTGGTTCCAGAGCTCAACAGGGTGAACGACGCCATGGCCGAAAACATCGAGGACGGCGCGCTGTTCACCGAAATCGGCCGGGAATTCCACGATCTCGTGGTGCGCGGTTGCGGAAACCACACCATCATCGCGGTGGTCGGCAGCTTGGAGACGCTGTGGACCAGCCACGAACAACAGTGGGCGGACGAGAGCGCGGCCCGGGGCACCTACCCCTCGCTGGCTCAACGCCGCGCCGTCCTCGGCACGCATGTCAAGCTGACCGAGACCATCGCGGAGGGCGACGTCGACAGGGCGCGCCGCATCGCGGGTCGCCATCTCGCCGACACGCAGACCTACGTGCTCTCGGATCGGCACGACCAACGTATCCACGCGCTGTCGCCGCAGGCTTTGTCGCGGACGCGGGATTTCCGGCAACCCTAAGAGGCGCCCCTTGAGAACCGCATTGGTCACCGGCGGCAGCGGCGGGATCGGCAAGGCGTGCGGTCGCAAGTTGGTCGAGCTGGGTTACGACGTGGTGCTGGCCGCGCGTCGCGAGGCTCCGTTGCGTGCCGCCGCCCAGGAGATCGGCGCGCGTCACCTGGTGGCCGACGCCTCGGATCCGGACGGATTCGTCGCGGCCACAAGCGCTTTGGAAAGCATCGACCTGGTCGTCCACGCCGCGGGCACGCTGGGCGGAACGTACGCGCGCAAGCAGACGTTCGAGCAGTGGCGGACCATCATCTCGGCCAACCTGGACTCGTGCTTCGTGGTCACCTCCGCCGCGCTGCCAAAGATGCGTGCGGGTTCGCGGTTCGTGTTCATCTCGTCGTCCGCGGCGCACGAACCGATGATGGCCCGCACCGCCTACTCGGCGTCCAAGGCCGGCATGAACGCGTTCGCCCGCGCCCTGGCCCTGGAGGTCGACCGCGACGGCATCGCCGTGCACCTCGTGACGCCGGGACCGGTGGAAACCGAGATGCTGCAGGATGTGCCGTTCGAGATGTACGCGATTCGGGTCTCCGACGTGGCGGACGCCGTCGCGTGGCTGGACACCGTCGACCCGTCCCTTGACCTGCCGGAGGTCCGGCTCAGCGCGGTGCAGCGCGGGCCGTTCGCCCGGCCGCCGGTCGTTCCTACCGAGGCGCGGCGGCGCCGCCAGGGAACGCCTTGATCACCGATTCGCCGAATTCGTGCAGGGAATCAGGCTTCGCGAAGTCGGTGAACCACACGTAGAACCGCTCGACCCCCTGAGCGGACAGACCGTCGAAGTGACCGATCAACTCGTCGGCGTCGCCGCACACCAGGCCGGAGCCCAGGTTGCCGAATCGGCGGAAGCTCACCTCGCGCACGGCCTTGGGATCGCTGGCGGCCCGGACAAATCCCACCATCTGCTGGATCGATACCCGGGCGGACCCCGCTTCCGGGGCCAGCTTGGGCAGCCGGTCGAGGTGGTTTGCCGGCACATTCCACCAATCCGCATGCCTGCGAACGAGTTCCATCATCCGCGGTCCCGTTCCGCCGAGGACCAGGGGTATCGGATGGGACCGGCGGGGGGACTGCGCGGACTCCCCCGTCCCGTCGCCCCAGTACTGCCGGATCAGCTCGAGATGCCGCCCGAGTTGCGCGACCCTGGCCTTCGGATCTTGCTGACCCACAGCGAATCTGGTGAACTCCGTGGGCCAGGATCCCGCACCCAGGCCCAGATCGAACCGGCCCTCGGATGCGTCGGACAGGGTGACGGCCTGTTTGGCCAGCACGGCGGGATGGCGAAACGCGTCGCACAGCACCAGGTGGCCGATCCGCAGTCGCTCCGTCTTGGCCGCCACCCAGCCGGCAATCCCCATTGCTTCCCAGATGCTTTCGTCGGGCAACCCCGGCGCCTCGAGGTGATCGATGAACGCCAGGCCGTCGAAGCCGCTGTCCTCGGCGTGCCGGGCCCGCTCCACGATGTCGGCCGCCGACAGCCGAACCTGCGGCAGGAACAAATACCACTCGACCATGCGCCCACCTATGCGTCTATTCCCGTGCGATTGCGGACCGGGCCGCTAGTTTACTATTTTTATTATGTTAGGGGTCTTATGGATGTTGGACTGAACGCGGAGCAGCTGTCGCTGCGCGAGACCGTGCGCGACATCCTGCGTGCCGAGTGCCCGCCCGACTCCGCCCGGCAGGCGATGACGGATCCGGAGCGGTGGCGGACGCTGTGGAAGACGGTCGTCGACCTCGGTTGGACGGAATTGGCCGCCCCGGGGACCGGCGACTACGGACCGGTTGAGCTCGCGCTGGTGCTCGAGGAATGCGGTGCGGCCATCGCGCCGATCCCGCTGTTGAGCAGTGTCGGGCTGGCCGCCGGCGCGTTACGCGACGCGGGCCTCGACGCGGTTCTCGACGACATCGCCGGCGGCGTGGTCGCCACCCTGGCCGTGCACGCCAAGGGATCTCGGCTGCCCGGGGCGCCGATGACGCTGCGCGCCGGGCGCCTGCGCGGACGGGCGGTCGCGGTCCCCAACCTGTCGCGCGCCGAGCTGCTCGTCACGCTGGCGCGGGCCGACACCGCCCCCGATGGCGCCGTGGTGGCGGTCGCGCGCTGCGGCGACGGGGTGACCGTCATCCCCGGCGAGTCGACCGACCCCGCGCAGCCGCTGGCAGACGTCGAGGTCGACGCCGAGCCGCTGGCCATCGCACCGGTCGACACCGAGCGAGCGTTGACGGCGCCGTTGGTGGCCGCGGCCGCCGACCTGGTCGGCACGGCGAGCGCCGCCTTGAACCGGGCCGTCGAGCACGCGAAGACGCGCCGCCAGTTCGGCACGCCGATCGGCGCGTTCCAGGGGATCAAGCACGCTTTGGCCGACAACTACGTCGGGCTGGAGCGCGCCCGCAGTCTCACCTACGCCGCGGCGGCCCGGCTGGGCGACCCGACCACGGCGCCCGCGGAAGCGTGGACCACCGCGGCGCTCGCCAAGGCGGCGGCCGGCGATGCGGCGGCCACCTGCGCGAGAACCGCGGTGCAGGTGCACGGGGCGCTCGGGCAGACCTGGGAGCACGACGCCCACCTCTACGTCCGGCACGCATCGCCGGCCGCCGCCTTGGCGAGCGCCGCGGTGGTCCACGCTTCCGCGGGCGCCGTGGTCGGGTCGCCCAGCC
>NZ_LZJN01000016.1 GCF_001667735.1 Mycobacterium sp. E183 | reverse complement strand
GGCTATTCCTCCGAACTGGCGGGCTTGACCGGGCTCTGGTTCGGGCCGTCGTCGATGGCGATGAATGCCGCGGCCGCACCTTATGTGGCATGGTTGGCCGCCGCTGCCGCCCAGGCCGGGGTGACGGCCACGCAGGCCTTTGCGGCGGCCGCGGCGTATGAGGCGGCATATCTGATGACGGTGCCGCCGCCGCTGATCGCGGAGAACCGGGCGCAACTGATGGCGTTGATCGCGACGAACTTCTTCGGGCAGAACACGCCTGCGATCGCGGCGACCGAGGCCGAGTACATGGAGATGTGGGTCCAAGATGCGGTCGCGATGTATGGGTATGCCGTCGATTCGGCGGCCGCCAGTGCCTTGCAGTCGTATAGCGAGCCGCCGCAGACGACCAACCCGGCGGGCCAGAACGCCCAGGGCGGCGCGGTAGCCCAAAGTGCTGCGAACACCGCGGGATCCCAGACGCAGTCGGTGATTCAGCAGCAGCTGACCTCGATCGCGACCCAGCAGCTGACCCCGACGACGGACACGCAACAACTGACCTCGACCGCGGCAACCCAGCAGCTGAGCTCGGCCGCGGAGAGCCAGCAGCTGGGCATGCCCATCGCGACCCAACAACTCACCCCGACGGTTTCGCAGCAGTCCGTCACGCCGACGTCGACCGCGCAGTCGGTTACGTCGACGGCGACCACGCCGCAGTCGGTTACGCCGACGTCGACCACGCAGTCGGTTACGTCGATGGCGACCACGCCGCAATCGGCTGCGCCCGCGGCGACGTCACAATCGGTCACGCCCACCGCCTCCACGCAATCGGTTGCCCCCGCGGCGACGTCACAGTCGGTCACGCCCGCCGCCACCTCGCCGCAATCGGCCGCCCCGGCGGCGTCCACACAGTCGGTGGCGCCGGCCGCGTCCCAGCCGCCGCTGTCGATCACCCACGTGATCATCAACGGCGTCGATCCGATCGACCTTCAGGGCACGATCCTGAACGGCCAAGTCGTCGAAGTCACCGCGGGCAATCCTGCCGTCACCCTGCCCGGCCAGACGCTGACCGTCGCCAGCGGCGGGCAGCTCATCATCGATGCGAACGCCAGCTACACCGACACCGGCACCCTGGCCATCAGCTCCGGCGGCGTGGTCACCGACAGCGGCACTCTGACCGTCGGCTCCGGCGGCATCCTGACCGACAGTGGCTCTCTGACCGTCAGCTCCGGCGGCGCGCTCACGGTGAGTACGGGCGGCGCCGACACCGGCTTCCTCTCGGTGACCGGCGGCGGCACGCTTACCGTCAACGGCGGCACGGTCACCGTCAACTCCGGCGGTGTCCTGACCGTGGGCACCACCACAGCCAACAGCGGCACCCTCACCATTACCGGCGGCGGCACTGTGTCCGACGGCGGGACGCTCACGGTCAACAGCGGCGGCGCCCTCAACGTCAGCACCGCGACCACCGGGGACACCGGCAGCCTCACGGTGACCGGCGGCGGCAACCTGACCGACACCGGCGGCAGTTTCACGGTCAACAGCGGCGGCACGCTCAACGTCAGCAATGCCACCGTTACCGGTGACACCGGCAGCGTCACTCTGAGCGGCACCACCCTGACCGACGGCGGGACGGTCAACGTCAACAGCGGCGGCACGCTCACCGGCGGTGTGGGATTCAGCGAGGGCGACATCACCGTCACCAGCGGCGGCACCCTGAACGTCAACAGCGGCGGCACTGTTGCCCTCAACTTCGGCGCCCTCACCGTGGACTCCGGCGGCCAGGCCTTCGACGGCGGCGCTATCACCACCGGCGCGCCCGGCACCGCGGGTGGCCTGGAGGTCTACGGCAATCTCACCGTCACCCAGGGCGGCAGCCTCACCCTCAGTTCCAGCTGCGACGCCGATATCTGGACCGGCGGCACCCTCGCCGTCAACCAGGGCGGCCAGGTCACTGCCGCCGGCGGCAATCTCATCTTCAACGGCGGCAGCCTGGTCGACAGCGGCACCGTCACCGTCAACGGCGGACAGTTCGCCGCCGGCGGCGGCACCGTGACCGTCAACAGCACCGGCGTCCTCACCTTTAACGGCGGCCAGTTCGGCCTCAGCACCAGCACCGTCAACGACTCCGGCGCGATCACGCTCAACAGCGGTACCTCCGTGCAGCTCTTGGGCACCAACACCATCACGGTCAATAGCGGCGGCACGTTCACCAACGGCATCACCCTCAACCTTCCGGTCAACACCACCATCAGTGCCAGCGGCGGGACCGTCGAAATCAGCAATGGCGGTGCCCTCACCATCCCGTCCGGCAACACCCTCGCAGTCACCCAAGGCGGCGCGCTCACTGTCGACAGTGGCGGCAGTCTGACCGTCAGCCACGGTGGTGCGGTCACGGTGGGCACGGCCAGCACCAACAGCGGCAGCTTCACGGTCGGCGGCACTGCGTCCGACGCCGGGACGGTCACGGTCGGTCACGGCGGCACGGTCACCGTCGGCACGGGTGGGACCAACACGGGCAGCCTAACCGTGACCGGCGGCGGCACCCTGTCCGACGGCGGAACGGTCACGGTCCACAGCGGCGGCACGCTGACCGTCGGCACGACGACGACCGGGGACACCGGCAGCCTTACCGTCACCGGCGGCGGCAGCCTGTCCGACGGGGGCACTCTCACCATTAATTCCGGCGGCACCCTCAACGTCAGCACCGCGACTACCGGTGACACCGGCGGCCTCACGATTACCGGTGGCGGCACTCTGTCCGACGCGGGGACGGTCACGGTCAACAACGGTGGCACGCTGACCGTGAGCACGGGTGGCACCGACACGGGCAGCCTGACAGTTGGCGGCTTCCTGAAAGACTTCGGCACGGTCGGCATCAACACCGGCGGCACTATCACCGATAACACCGGCGGCAGCGTTTTCGTCTATTCCGGTGGTACCTTCACCGACGCCGGCACCCTCAACCTGAATGGTGGTGCCCTGACCCTCTCCGGCGGCACCCTGGACGTGGCCAGCGGCGGGGTTGTCAACGACGCCGGCTCATTCTCGGTGGGCAGTGGCACCGGCACGCTGACCATCGACAATGGCGGCACCTTCACGGTCGAGAACGGCGGCTACCTGCTCAGCAACCCGGGCACCATCACCGACTCCGGCTCGGTGGTTGTCGACAATGGCGGCTATGTGGGCTTCGCCAACAGCAGCTTCAACGTCACCGACGGCGGCTCGTTGACCATTCAGTCCGGCGGCGTGTTCAGCGACAACAGCGCCATGACGGTGACCTCCGGCGGCACGGTGACCGACTCCGGTGCGTTGACGGTCCAGCCGGGCGCCACGCTGACGATCAGCCAGGGTGGTACCGACACCGGCAGCATGACGGTGACCGGCGGCGGCACTCTGTCGGACAGCGGGACGGTCACGGTCGGTCATGGCGGCGCCGTCACCGTGACCGGCGGCGGCAACCTCTACGACGCCGGCGCTGTCACCGTGAACCAAGGCGGCACCCTGACCGTGAGCACGGGTGGCACCGACACTGGCACCCTCACCGTCTACACCGGAGGCTCCGTCACCGACGGCGGCGACGTCATCGTCAACGCCGGCGGCAACCTCTACAACAGTGGGGCTTTGACGGTCACCGACGGCGGCACGCTGACGGTCAACAGCGGCGGCAGCGTGACCGACTACGGCGCCTTGACGGTCAACTCGGGCGGCACGCTCACCGACGCCGGGAATTTCGAGGTCAACGGCGGGACGATGGCCATCGACAGCGGCGGCACGGTCACCGTCGACAACGGTGGCGTCTTCTCCAACTACGGCACCCTTGTCGATTCCGGCACGCTGACCGTCGACAACGGCGGGCACCTCTACACCATCGATCCGATGACGGTCACCAACGGCGGCACACTGACCGTCGATCAGGGCGGCACGCTGTTCGACTACGGACCCTTGACGGTCGACTCGGGCGGCACCCTGACCGACAACGGCACCCTGACCATCCCTCAAACGGGCAGCCTGAGCGATGCGGGCACCCTGACCGTGGGCCCCGGCAGCACCCTGGATGACTACGGCACCCTGACCGTCAGCAGCGGCGGCACCCTGACCGACTCCGGCAGCATGATCGTCTACTCCGGCGGGACCCTCGCCGACAACGGCACACTCACTGTCAACGACGGCGGCAGCTTGGGGGTCTTCTCGGGCGGGACCCTCACCGACAGCGGCACTCTCACCGTCGATGACGGCAGCTTCCTCGGTAACTTCGGCACCACGACGGTCGATGCGGGCGGCACGCTGACCGTCGAGCACGGCGGCTCACTGGGTAACTTCGGCGGCACGATGGAAGTCAGCAGCGGCGGCACAATCAACGTCAACTCCGGCGGCACGTTCACCGAGGGCGCGGCGCTGACGATCGACCACGGCGGCGCATTGATCGACAACGGCACGCTCACCGTCAGCCCCGGCGGCGTGGTCAACGACGCCGGTGCGTTCTCCATCAACTCCGGTGGTGTGGTCACCATCGACCCCACCGGTGTCATGAGTGTCACCGGCGGGACGTTGACGGTCGACGACGGCTCCTATTTGATCGTCCACACCGGGGCCACCGTGCCGCTGAACCAGGGCGGTGCGCTGATTATCGGGCCCCACGAAATGGTCACCATCGGTCAGGGCGGCTCTTTCACGCCCAACGGCCTCGTCGGCCAGGTAATCATCAGCCCGGCGGTGCCGCCGGGCCCGGTGCCTCCGGATGCGATCGCCGGCGCGGCCTCACCCGGGCTGTCGGGGACCTCGGGTCTGTCGGGTCTCTCGGGAATCCAGTCTCAACGGGACACCAATGGGATGCTGGACATGGATCTCGACGACCTGTCCAACGTGTTGTCTGACGACCTCACCTTCACCGGCGACTAGTGCTGCAGCACAAGCGAATTCATGAATTACCTGATTCGGAGTTAGTGGTCAGCGGCGGCGCGGCGGTTTCGTCGTCGTAGTAGTCGACGGTGCCCCGCAGGGCGTCGAAGATCGCCCTGCCCTGGGCGACCAGCCCGCTGGCCACCTCGGTGAGTCCCTCGGCGCCGTTGAGCACCGTCACGTTGGCGTTGGCGAGCCCCCGCGCCGCCTTCTCGACGATCTCGGGCAGCTGATCGATCAGCGCCTTGTCCAGGGCGACCCGGTTGTGCGACGCCGCGGCCTCGGCCTGGATCTTCATCTTCTCCGCGTCGGCCACCGCCAGGATCCGCACGCGTTCGGCCTCGGCCTCGGCGGGCTTGACGACCTCGGCGACCAGCTCCTGCTGGCGCAGTTCGGCGGCGCGCTGGGCCAGCTCGGTGCGCATCTGCAACACCTCGCGCTGGGCCTCGGCCTCGGCCAGCGGGCCGGCCTGGGCCGCCTCGGCCTGCGCCTTGTCGACCTCGGCCTTGTACTGCGCCTTGACGATCGCGGTCTCCCGGGCGAATTCCGCCTGCTTGCGCTGCGACTCCTGCTCGGCTTCGGCGGCCGCCTGATTCGCCTGTGCCTGGGCGATCTGCGCCTGCTGCTGGATGGCCGCGTTGTGCGGCGCCGACATCGCGTTGATGTAGCCGAGCCCGTCGTCGTCGATGGACTGGATCTGCAACGCGTCGACCGTGAGGCCGATCCGGGCCATCTCCTCCTTGGAGCCGTCGAGGACCTCGGTCGCCAGCTTCTGGCGTTCCCGGATGATCTGCTCGACGGTCATCGAGCCGATGATCGATCGCAGGTGGCCGGCGAAGATGCGCCCGGTCAGCACGGACATCTGGTCCTGTTCGGACAGGAATCGCTGCGCGGCGCTGATGATGCTTTCGGTGTCGTTGCCGACCTTGAAGGCGATCACCGCACGGACGTTGAGCGTGATGCCCTGCTGGGTCACGCATTTCTCGGCGACCTCGGCCTCACACATCGCCAGCGTGAGGAAGCGGGCCTTGCGGAAGAACGGCATGATGAAGGCGCCGTGGCCGGTGACGACGCGGAAGGGGGCGTTGCTCTTGCTTCGGCCGCCGGAGATCAGCATCGCCTCGTCGGGGGAGGGCACTTTGTAACCGAGCATCGGAACTCCTTTTGGGTTTCGCTGTTGTATCCCGGGCGATCCGGGTCGTCAATTCAGATCACGCGAGTTCGTGCCAGGGTTCGACGGTTACCGTCCGGGCTCCCCTGACCTCCACCACCAGCACCCGTGCGCCCTTGGGCAAGGGGTCGTCGGACCACGCCAGGAAGGCCTCCTTGGCGCCCCGCACGGTGACCAGCACCTCGCCGGCCCCGCGGTCGCCGCGGGTCGCCACGGTCAACGTCCCCACGCAGCCGATTGCCGAGGCGTCGCTCACGAACGCATACTCCCGCATCGGGATTGCAGGCGTCGGGTTTCGTCTAAACGGGACCCGCGGTGAGGGTAACGACGTTGTTGCGGCTCTCCCGGGCCTTGATCCGGGACACCCAGACGCGGCCACCGGTCGCCCGCGCGACGATGCTTTCCACCGTCTCGAACGTCCATGCGGCCGTGCCCGCCATTGCGGTGTCGTCCATGATCCGCAGGTCGATGACGCCCCGGTCGGCCAGCAGCTCGAACAGGTCGCGTTGCGGGTCGTCGACGGCGATCAGCGTGGTGTGGTCGAACTGGTCCCGCAGCGCCGTCTTGACCTCGTCCAGTGTGACTTCGTCGATCACCGCGTCGGTCCCGGCTTCGGTTTCGGCACAGGCGAATTCGATGTCGAAGGCCCGTTCATAGCCGTGCAGGAAGAAACGCTTGCCTTGGTTGGCCCACGAGCGGTGGCAGCAGGGCAGGTTGTCGAACAACCTGCGCAGGTGGAACCTGGCCGTGCGACCCAGCGGGGCGTCGGCACGGTGGATCGTGGCCACGCGGGCCCCATCGGCGAAAACGGTGTTACGCATGGTGGTCAGCGTCCGGCGCCGGCCTTGCGGGATTCTCCATGGATTCTTGGAGCCAACGGCGGCCTATCGTGGTGATATGAACGTCGGTCCGGGAACGAGGTCGACAATCGCCGCGGCCATGCTGGCCGCCGCCGCGCTGCTTTCCGCGGCCCCGGCGGCCGCCGACCCGTCCGACGACGCCTTCCTGGGCGCCCTGGCAGACAACGGGATCGTCGTGAACGACCCGATCACCATGGCGCGCTCGGTCTGCGCGGGGCTCGACAGGAACCAGAAGACGAGCGTCGTGGCGATGAAGGTGATGAAGGACACCAGTCTTTCGGCGCGCCAAGCCGGATTCTTCGTCGGGCTCTCGGTGTCCGCCTACTGCCCGCAGTACAAGGGGCAGACGGACGGTTCGTTGGACTGGCTGAATCCGCTGCCCCCGCTTATGTGAGCTGAGCGGCTAGACCCAGTACGGGACGCGGGCGCGGTACTGCCGCATCGCGAACGCCGCCAGCACCCAGCCGACGGCGGTCAGCGCCGCCACCACGGCCCAGTGCCGCAGCTCCTGGTGGGCGCCCAGCAACGGGGCCCGCACGATGTCGAGATAGTGCAGCAGCGGGTTGAGTTCGACGATGCGCGACCAGCGCCCAGCGCCCTCCTGCCGCAACGTGTCGTCGTTCCAGATGATCGGCGTCATGAAGAACAGCAACTGCACCACCGAGAACAGCAGCGGACCGATGTCGCGATAGCGGGTGGCCAGGATGCCGAAACACAGTGACACCCAAATGCAATTGAGCACGATCAGCCCGAGCGCCGGGATGACCGACAGATCCGCCCACGACCACGGCTTGGGGTAGATGACCGCGATGACGGCGTAGATGACGATGTTGTGCGCGAACAGGATCATCTGCCGCCACACCAGCCGGTAGACGTGCACGGACAGCGGGGTGGGGAGTTGCTTGATCAGTCCCTCGTTGGCCACGAAGACGTCGGCACCCTCCAGGATGGCCGCGTTGATCAGGTTCCAGACGATCAGGCCGAGCGTGACGTACGGCAGGTGCACGGCGAGCTCGAGGTGAAACAGCTTGGAGTACAGGCCGCCCATCGCGACGGCGGTGGTGCCGGTCGCGATGGTGATCCAGAACGGGCCCAGCACCGAGCGGCGGTAGCGCTGCTTGATGTCCTGCCAGCCCAGGTGCAGCCACAGCTCGTGCCGGCGGAAGCCGGCGACCAGGTCGGCGCGGGCGCGGGTGAAGGTCCGCGACTGGGCGGCGGCGTCCAGAAACGTCATCGCGATCCTCCAGGTTCCGACGGTGGCGACCCGCTTCGAGGTTTGCCGAACTGCTCGCGACGGCCCAAGCGCCGCAAGCGAATCCACTCAGCGAGGCCCTTGGGATCGCGGCGGGTCACCACGAAGTACCAGCCGAACCGAACCCACTCCTGGAGCTGCAGCTTGCGCAGGCCGGGCTGCGACAGAAGGTAGCCGCGGTTGCGGTAGGTGTAGAACCGCTTGGTGGGGTCGTCGGGGTATTGGGTGTGCATGCGTCCGCCCAGGATCGGCCGGAATTCCGCCGAGCCGCAGGGGTGGAGGTAGATCGCGTCCAGGCAGGTGCCGAACGGCAGGCCCGACCGCACCAGCCGGCGATGCATCTCGACTTCGTCGCCGCGGATGAACAGACGCAGGTCGGGAACGCCGATCGCCTCGAGCGTGGCCGCCCGGAACAACGCACCGTTGAACAGAGACGCGATTCCGGGCAGCAGGTCCTGTCCGGCCTCGGTGCGCAATTCGCTTGTCCGCCTGCGCCATACCAGCCCGCGGCGCAACGGAAACGCCAGCCGCTCCGGGTCGTCCATGTTGCACACCATCGGCGACACCTCGGCCAGGGCGTGCTTTTCGGCGCACGCCAGCAAGGTGGCCAGCACGCGCGCGTCCTGCGGCCGCCCGTCGTCGTCGGCCAGCCACACCCAGTCGGCGCCCTGCGCCAACGCATGCAACATGCCCAACGCGAAACCGCCTGCGCCGCCCAGGTTTCGGCGCGAGGGCAGGTAGGTGGTCGGGATCGGCTGGCCGGCCACCAGGTCGCGGACCCGGCCGTCACCGCCCCCGTCGTTGTCGACGACGATGAGGTGGTCGGGTACCCGGGTCTGGCTGCTCAGGGTGCCCAGCGATTTGGCCAGTTCGTCGGGACGCCGGTGGGTGACGACGACGGCGAAGATGGAGTCACTCATCCCCGGACGCTCTTTGTGCCAGCGGATTGTCCGCGGCCGTCTCGGCGAGCACCTCGCGCACGTGCCGGGCCGCGTCCTCGCCCTCGTAGGCGCGCACCACGTCTTCGATGCCGCCGGACATGCGGATAACGCCGTGGTCGATCCACATCGCCGTCTTGCACAGCCGGGCGAGGAATTCGTTGGAATGGCTGGCGAACACCAGGATTCCGGACCGCTCCACCAAACTCTGCAACCTGGATTGCGCCTTCTTCATGAAGTCGGCGTCGACCGCGCCCAAACCCTCGTCGAGCAACAGGATTTCGGGGTCGATGCTGGTGACCACGCCCATGGCCAGCCGCACCCGCATCCCGGTGGAGTACGTGCGCAGCGGCATAGACAGGTAATCACCGAGCTCGGTGAACTCGGCGATCTCGTCCACCTTGGCCATCATCTGCTTGCGGGTCTGCCCCAGGAACAGCCCGCGGATGATGATGTTCTCGTAGCCGGAGATCTCGGGATCCATGCCGACGCCCAGATCGAAGATGGGCGCGACCCGGCCGGTGACCTTCGCCCAGCCGCGGGTGGGTTCATAGATGCCCGAAAGCAGTCGCAGCAGAGTCGATTTGCCCGCGCCGTTATGGCCGACCAGGCCGACACGGTCGCCCAACTCCAGCGACATGGTGATGTCGCGCAGCGCCTCGACGACGACCACGTTGGAACTGTTGCGGCCGATGGTGCCGCCCGCCTTGCCCAGGAAGGCTTTCTTCAGGGAGCGCGACTTCGCGTCGAAAATGGGGAATTCCACCCACGCGTTGTGCGTCTCGATGTGAGGACCCGCCACCGTGCTTCGCTTAGAGGTATTGGCCGTGTCCGGAGCCGCCCGGCTTGCCGACGCCGGGGGGCAGCGCGCCCTGGCGCATGTTCTCCAGCTGCGCGCGGGCGGCCATCTGCTGGGCGAACAGCGCGGTCTGGATGCCGTGGAACAACCCTTCCAGCCAGCCGACCAACTGGGCCTGGGCGATCCGCAATTCGGCGTCCGAGGGCGCCGTGTCCTCGTTGAACGGCAGGGTGAGGCGGTCGAGCTCCTCGCGCAGTTCGGGCGCCAGGCCTTCTTCCAGTTCGCGGATGCTGGTCGCGTGGATCTCGCGCAGCCGGTTGCGGCTGGCCTCGTCGAGCGGTGCGGCGCGCACCTCCTCGAGCAGTTGCTTGATCATCGTCCCGATGCGCATCACCTTGGCGGGCTGCTCAACCAGATCGGTCAGGGAGCGCTCGTCGGAGTCGTCCTCCGCCACCGCCGTGATCCGCGGGTCGACGCCGCCGATGATCTCGATGCCGTCGTCGTCGTTGCGGGTACTCAATCCTTCACCATCCTTTGCGGACTAAGAGTGCGGCGCCGCGCCGATTCCGCGCCATTCGTAGATTCGGGCTCCACCGTTGTCGTAGATCAGCGCCCACGACTTCGATTTATCCAGTGAGACTAGTCCGTCGGGTACGGCGAAGCCCCGGACCGTCGGCGTGCTGGTGTAGACGTACCGAATATTGAGCGCTTTGATCGCCTCGACCACCCGCGGATCGGCATCGCCCTTGCGGGCGCCGGCCCAGAAGATGTACCGGTTGGGGCCGGGGCCCATCTGCTGCGGGTAGTCGTAATGGGTCCACAGCGGGTGCAGGTCGGCGACGGCGTACATCCACGCCGTGCCGTCGGTGTTGGCGTTGCCGATCACGGTGGTGTGCGCCCCGGGCAGCGTGGCCAGGTACGCCATGGCCATCAGGTCGCGTTGGTCGATCATCACGGAGTCGTACTTGTCGCCGAACAAGACCAGGTGCCGATAGAAGTAGTGCCGCGCGGTGAACACGGTTGTCACCAGCAGCAGGACCGCCGTGGCCGCGGTCCAGGCCGGCGCGGGCAAGGGTTTGAATCGGCGGTCGGCGACCCGCTTGGCCGCGGCAACCACCACCGTCACCACCAGGAATAGGGCGAGCCCCGCCATCGGCATGAGCAGCAGGGTGATTGCGGCCGAGATCCTGCGCGGGTCCTTGTAGAAGAACTCCCCGAACGCGCCGGCTATCGCCCCGACCGGGCCGCCGAGCGGCGTCCCCGCGTCGACGTCGACGACCACCAGCAACGCCCAGAGCGCCAGCGGCCACCAAATCCTCTTGTAGGCGAAGATGATCCCGCCGGCGATCGCCAGCGCCATGAGCCCGTACTGGTACGGGAAGTCGTTGAGGTGACGCGAATGCTGGAAGACGGCGTCCCACACCCCGCGCTTCTTGCTGAGCTTGGTCAGAAACGAGTGCCCGGCGATGATGTCTTCCTGTTGACGGACGCTGATGAACTGCGGCAGCAGAATCAGCCCGGTGGCCACGGTCACGGCGGCGAGCGTCGCCACGTCGGGAATCCGTCCCCGCACCGGACGCCACAACACATCCATCAGCCACCAGGCGACCAGGAACAGGACGACGATGAACCCGCCGGTCAGGTGGACGGACATCAGCCCGACGAACGCCAGCACCGCCAGCGGGATGCGATCGCGATGGCGCAGCGTGGAGGCGATCAGCACGAACGTCGGGACGGCGACACCGTAGGCGGCCAGGTTGGGCATCGCGGCGACGCCGAACTCGACGTAGGGCAGGGCGGTGAACGACACCGACAGCGCGGCGGCGGTGGCGGCCACGCCGGCGGTGCGCCATTCGCCCCAATGGGGGCGCAGCAGCCGCCAGGTCAGCATCGCCGCGCTGGTCGGAAACAGCCACACCGAGGCCGCCACGGAGCTCAGCGTGTAGCCCGTGGTCGGGGCCGCTCCGGTGAGCTGACAGAACACCGCGGACAGGGCGTGAAACACCGACGGGTAGTACAGCGTCTGATGCGTCTCGACGTTGCGCAGCTCGCCCATGTGCGTCGACGACGCCTGCCCGGTGTCGAGGATGAACCGGATCTCGTTGGCATGCCACACGGCGTCCCAGGTGCTCGGGATGGTCTGCCAGTGGGCGGCCAGGCCGCGATAGGCCGCCCACATGATCAGCAGCGCCCCGAGCAGCACCCCGGCCGCCACCATCAGCGCCGGCCAGCGGCCGATCCCGCGGGCCTCGGCCTCGGTGTCGCGGTACCGGCCGAGCAGCAGCTGCAGGACAACCATCACCAGGCACACGGCAATCAGCGTCGCCAGCGCGGTCCAGCCGTTCCAGGGGATTCCGACGGCGCCGAACGGAATGATCGCCAGCGCGACCGCGCCGTAGGTCAGCGCCGGGCCGACCGCGACCGCGATGGGCCAACTCAGCTGACTGATTCGCGCGATGATCGATCCGGGGGCTATCAGCAAGAACAATGCGATCAGCGTTCCGAACCAGAGGCCCACTCGACTAGTATGGCTGGCCGGGTGCCCTGCCTCGGGAAGCCACCGGTTGGCCGGAACGTCTGCAGCACCCGCTACGGTCACAGTTTCGCGGAAATGCGCAAGCTCTAAGGTGGCTGGCATGGCTTACGACGTCGCCCGGGTGCGCGGACTGCATCCGTCGCTGGGTGACGGGTGGGTGCACTTTGACGCGCCGACCGGGATGCTCATCCCCGATTCCGTCGCGACCACCGTTTCCACCGCCTTCCGGCGATCCAGTGCCACCACCGTGGGCGCGCATCCGTCGGCGCAGCGCAGCGCCGCCATCCTCGAGGCCGCGCGGGCGGCGGTCGCCGACCTGTTCAACGTGGACCCGGCCGGCGTCGTGCTGGGGGCCGACCGGGCGATCTTGCTCTCGGCGCTGGCCGAGGCGTCGTCGTCTCGGGCCGGACTGGGCTACGAGGTGATCGTCAGCCGCCTGGACGACGAAGCGAACATCGCCCCGTGGCTGCGCGCGGCGCACCGCTATGGCGCCAAGGTGAAGTGGGCCGAGATCGACATCGAGACCGGCGAGCTGCCGACCTGGCAGTGGGAGGGCCTGATCGGGAAGTCGACCAGGCTGGTGGCCGTCGCCTCCGCGTCCGCCGCGCTGGGCACCGTCACCGACCTGCGGGCGATGACCAAGTTGGTCCACGACGTCGGCGGGCTGGTGGTGGTCGATCATTCCGCCGCTGCGCCGTACCGGTTGCTCGACTTGAAGGAGACCGACGCCGACGTGGTCGCGGTGAACGCCCTGGCGTGGGGCGGCCCGCCGATCGGCGCGGTGGTGTTCCGTGACCCGGCGCTGCTGAGTTCGTTCGGCTCCATCTCCACCGATCCGAAGGCCACTGGCGCGGCGCGGCTCGAGATCGGCGCGCACCAGTTCGGTCTGCTGGCCGGGGTGGTCGCCAGCATCGAGTATCTGGCGGCGCTCGACGAGTCCGCCCGCGGCAGCCGGCGCGAGCGTCTGTCGGTGTCGATGCAATCGGCCGGCTTGTACATGAACCGGATCTTCGATTACCTCATGGTGGCGCTGCGCTCGCTGCCGCTGGTCATGGTGATCGGCCGTCCGGAGGTGCGGATACCGGTGGTCAGCTTCGCCCTGAACGGCGTGCCCGCCGAGCGGGTGGTGCAGCGGCTGGCGGACAACGGGATTCTGGCCGTCACGTGCGAGAACTCCCGCGCGCTCGACGTGTTGGGCGTCAACGACATCGGCGGCGCCGTCACCATCGGGCTGGCGCACTACTCGACGACGGCCGAGGTCGACCAGCTGGTGCGCGCCCTGGCGTCCCTCGGCTAGCCTCGCTTCCCTCCCGGGTTTTCCTGCCGGGCTCGCGAGTGCGGCTACGGCTTTCCGTGTGCGCTCATGGCGCGAATTCCGCGGAAACGGCGCCCTCACAGCACACTCGAAGCCCTCAACGCACGCTCGACGGGCCGGGCTGGGTACCGCGACCGCCGGCTAGACCGTGAGCACGACCTTCCCGGTCACCTTGCTCGCGGTCAGCTGTTGATGTGCCTCCCCGGCCTGCTGGATGGGCAGGCGGGCGCCGATGATCGGGCGGACGCGGCCCTCGGCGATCATCGGCCACACCGACCCGATCACCGCCTGCACGATCTCCGTCTTGCTGTTGGGTCCGGTGACCGGCCGGGCGCGCAGCGTGGTGCCGATGACCCGGGCACGCTTCATCAACAGCTTGCCGATATTGAGCTCGCCCTTGATGCCACCCTGCATGCCGATGATGACCAGCTGCCCGTCGGTGGCCAGGGCGTCGATGTTGCGGTCCAGGTAGGCGGCGCCCATGATGTCGAAAATCACGTCGGCGCCGCCGCTTTCCCGGAGCCGCTCGACGAAGTCCTCGTCGCGGTAGTTGATCGTGATCTCGGCGCCCAGCTCGCGGCAGAATTCGAGCTTCTCCGCCGAACCGGCCGTGACGGCCACCCGCGCGCCCAGCGCGCGAGCGACCTGGATCGCGTGGGTCCCGATGCCGCTGGCGCCGCCGTGCATCAGCAGCAGCTGGCCCTTGCCCAAATGGGCCGTCAGCACCAGGTTCGACCACACCGTGCAGGCCACCTCCGGCAGCCCCGCGGCGTCGATGAGGTCGACACGAGAGGGAATCGGCATCACCTGACCGGCGGGCACGGCGACGTACTCGGCGTATCCGCCGCCGGCCAGCAGCGCGCAAACCTCTTGTCTCGCAGACCAATCAGTGACGCCCTCGCCCGCTTCGGCGACGACGCCGGACACCTCCATGCCGATGATTTCGCTGGCCCCCGGCGGGGGCGGATACTTGCCCGCCGCCTGCAGCACGTCCGCCCGGTTCACGCCGGCCGCGGCGACCTTGATCAGCACCTCGCCGGGCCCGGCGGACACGTCGGGCACCTCTTGCCAGGAGAGCTCATCGGGGGATTCGGCGACGATTGCGCGCATGGTGGCCACGCTACCGAGTCCCGCTACCCTTATCTGCGGTGGCGTGGCAGAGCGGCCTAATGCACTCGCCTTGAAAGCGAGAGACGGCTAACACCGTCCGGGGGTTCAAATCCCTCCGCCACCGCGCATGTCAGTCGTGGGCTAATGCAGCGTCGGCGCGTAGCGAAGCAGGGCACCGACACCGTTGGCCGGGGCGATCCGCTCGTCGGTGCGCACCAGCGCCGCGCCGACGGAGATCGCGAACACCGGCAGGGCCTCGTCGGCGCGCAGCGTCTTCGCCGGGGCCGCACCCTGTTCGGACAGCACGTTTTCGTTGGGGGCCACTGTCGTCAGGTCCGCGTCGGCGACGACGGTGGCGTCACCGATGTCACCGACGATCAACGTGTCGACCGCGCCCTGGCGCAGGGCCGAGCAGACCGCGTCCAGCCCCTCGGCGGCCAGCCCGGACTGCCGGCCCACCTCGGCGGTGAAACGCTCGGCGGCAGCGTCGATCACGTCCAGATGCCGCCGCAGGCACGCGGATTCGATGGCCCGCTGCAACTCGTCGGCGTCATGGCCGCTGTGGCGCGCGCCGACCTGCAACTGCTCGGCGTGCCGGCTGATCCGCTCGGGCAGTTCGGCGAGCAGGTCCGACCGCGAGCTGACCTCGCCGACGATCAGGACGAGGTCGAGGTTCGCCGCGTCGACGAGTTCCCCGATCCGGTCGGCCACCGCGCGCATGTTCTTGCGGGCGGCCTCGTCGGTGCGCAGCTGAGGATCCCCGTAACCGGCGGTTTCCGCCCCGCTCGCGTGGTGGACGGGGAACCCGCCACCGTCGACGGTCTCGGAGCGTAGCGCGCCGCCGACCTTGCGGGTGATGTCGGCGCCCGTGTGGTCGACCTCCACCAACAGATAGTCGGGTTGATGGAAGCCGTGCTCGACAATCGGCATGACGTAAGGCAATTCGGAGACCCGCACGATCTGCTGCGACGGTGGCCGCAGCAGGTGTTCGTTCAGCAGCACGCCGTCGGCGCCGGCCACAACGGCGCGGCCGCTGCGCCCGATCGGCGGCCGCAGGTCCATCACCGCGCGCCCGATCTCGTCGACCACCTCCTCGGCGGCGCCCCGCGTTTCGAGGTCCTCCTTCAACGCCCGCCACTTGAGCTCGAGCTGAGCCTCGGCGTCGTGGGTGTCATGCGAGTCGTCGAAGTAGACCGATGCGAACGGCCCTGAGGCGTCGAGCAACTTGCGGAAGCGGTCAGAGTCCATGCCTTGCCGGGTGCCCCGCCGATCGGGCGGCAAACACTAGTAGCTGCGATCGCCTTCGCTGTCGTCGAAGAAGCGCCACTCGCCGTCGGCCTCGACCTCCATGCGCCAGCCGAGTTCGTTGCCCTCGACTGCCTCGTCGGCGAACCAGGCGTGCGCTTTGTCGGCGCTTTCGATGTCCTTGGTCGCGACGACGTCGCCCTTGGGGTTGAGCACTCGGTAGGTAGCCATTCGGGCAGTGTTCCCACCCGGGGGCGCCCTCAATCGGTGGGGATTTCGGCGGTGATCGTGTCCAGCAAGGCGGTGTAGCGCTTCGCTTCCGGGTCACGTCCGGGTTTGCCGCTGCTGACGACGCCGGCCGCGAGACCCCGCGCCGGGTCGGCCCAGATCGCGATGTTGACCAGCCCGAGATTGCCGAATGCGTTGGGGGCGTTGCGGCCGAACGGTCCCCAACGGTCGGTCCCGAGGATGAAGCCGGTGCCCCACCGGGCGGGCTGCAGCCCCACCGCGAAATCCGGTCGCAGCCGCCGGCATTGCTTGATGGCGCCGTACATCGTCTCGGGGCTGATCACCCGGACCCCGTCGAGATTGCCTCCGCGACGCCAGATTTCGGCGAACCGCGACATCTCGTGCGCGGTCGAGACGGTGTTGGACGACGGGATGATGGTGGTGAGGAACAACGGCGTGTTCGTGATCGGAATCATCTCGTGCACGGTTCCGCCGATCGCCTTGCGGAAGATCTGGGCGACCACCGGCGGCAACGGACGCCCGGTCGCGTGACTCGGCGCGACCAACGGCAGGTCTTCCTGGGAGACGCCGAAGTTGGTCCAGCGAAAACCGAGCGGGTCGAGAATCTCGGTGGCGAGGATCTCGCGAATCTCCTTGCCGGTGGCCGCAAAAACGAGCTCGCGCACCAGCGGGCCCCAGGTCAGCGCGTGATAGATGTGCACCAGGCCCGGCCGGTACAGCGGGCGCAGCTCGCCCAGCTTCTGCTGCGCGTACTCGTGGTCGTCGGCCCGTTTGACGTCGGGTTTGGCGCCGGTGGGGAACGGCAGCCCCGCGCTGTGCGTCATGACGTGCCGGATGGTGATGCGGTCCTTGCCGTGACTGGTGAACGTGGGGATGTAGTCGCACATCCGGTCGTCGAGGGAGAAGACACCGCGCTCCACGAGCATGTGGATCACGGTCGCCGCCATCCCCTTGGCCGCCGAGTACACGCAGAACGGCGTGTCGGGTGTCACGGGGATCTTTTCGGCGTCGGGCGGGTCGCTCGGGGCATTGCCCCAGCCGTGGCCGATCGCGCGGTTGAGCACGACGCGTCCGTGCCGGCGGATGCACAGCTGGATGGCGGGGTGAAGGCCGCCCTGGTACCAGTGCCGGGCGGCCGCCCAGATGCGGTCGACGGCGACGCTGTCGATTTCGGAGTGGTCTTCCTCACCGATCGCCGTCACGGCGTCCAAGTCAGCCGGGAGGCGGATCTTGCCGTCAGGTGTCGTCACCTCAGCGAGGGTACGTGCCTCACTCGCCGGTGAACTGCGGCGGCCGCTTCTCGAATGTCGCCGCGATGCCCTCGGTCAGGTCCTTCGAGGGCAGGAAGGCGGCGTTCCAGGCGGCGACGTAGCGCAGGCTCTCCGAGACCGCGGCGACGCGCTGCTGATCGAGAACGTCCTTGACGCCGTGGACGGTCAGCGGCGGGTTGGCCGCGATTTCCGCGGCGGTGGCGTGCGCCGCGGCCAGGGTCGCCTCGGGGTCGTCGTACACGTCGTTGACCAGGCCGATCTTCTCGGCCCGGGCTGCGTCGATGTCCTTACCGGTCAGCGCGAGTTCGCGCAGATGCCCGTCGCTCAGGATGTAGGGGAGGCGGGCCAGGCTGCCGACGTCGGCGACGATGGCCAGCTTGACCTCGCGCACCGAGAACTTGGCGTCGGCGCTCGCGTAGCGGATGTCGACCGCGGAGATCAGGTCGACCCCACCGCCGATGCACCAGCCGTGCACCGAGGCGATGGTCGGGGTGCGGCAATCCGCGACCGCGGTGATCGCGCCCTGCATCCGCTTGACCTCGCGATGGAAGACCGCTCGCGGGCCGGCCAGCGCGTCCCCGGACAGCAGCGGGGTGAACGAGCCGCCCATCGCGGGCACGTCCAGGCCGTAGCTGAAGTTCTTGCCCGAACCGGTCAGCACGATCGCGCGTACCTCGGGGTCGGCGTCGAGCGCCGCGAACAGCTCCGGCAT
The DNA here is from genome assembly GCF_001667735.1 of Mycobacterium sp. E183. Classification (GTDB taxonomy): domain Bacteria; phylum Actinomycetota; class Actinomycetes; order Mycobacteriales; family Mycobacteriaceae; genus Mycobacterium. Next base: position 27,567 of record NZ_LZJN01000016.1, on the reverse strand, counting down.
CTCGGACCAGAACGCCGGGCCCATCGCGTTGCCCTTGCCCGGCCCGATCAGCGTCACCTGCGCGACGTTGTCTTTCGTCTCCACCGTGACGGATTCGTATGCTTGCGCCATATCGAGACCGTAGCGTGGCAAATATGGCTCCTGATTTGCGGCCCGGCCCCGATTCCCCGCCCACCGACGAACTGCACAGCGCCGAGGACACGTTGGGGGTGCTGCAGCGGGTGTTGCACACGATCGCGGCCGACGACCTGAGCCGCCAGACGCCGTGCGCGGAGTTCGACGTCGCGCGGCTGACCGGTCATCTGCTGGGCTCGATCACGGCGCTGGGCGGCATGGTCGACGCGGAGATTCCCGACCGCGACGAAAGCGATTCCGTGGAAGGGCAGGTGGTCACCGCGGCCCGGCCGACGCTGGACGCCTGGCACCGTCACGGCCTGGACGGGACGGTCCCGTTCGGCAAGGGCGAGATGCCCGCCAAGAACGCGTGTGCCGTCTTGTCGATCGAATTCCTGGTCCACGCCTGGGATTACGCCGTCGCCGTGGGACACGAGATCAACGCGCCCGAGCCTTTGTCCGAGTATGTCTTGGGGCTGGCGCGCGAGGTCATCAAGCCGGAGTTCCGCGGCGGCGCCGGGTTCGACGACCCGGTCGACGTGCCCGAGGATGCGGGCGCGCTCGAGCAGTTAGTCGCGTTCACCGGCCGCAACCCGGCCCGTTGACTCCTGGCTTGTGGGCCCTAAATGTGCGGCCAGCCGCACCTTGGTCGATGAATGTGCGGCCAGCCGCAAACTCGAAGGCCGAGCCGTTAGACCCGTTCGAGGTAGAAGTAGTAATACCGACCGTTGTCGCGGACGCCCTTGCCGTTCATGATGCCCATCACGGCGTCGTCGTCGATCTTCTTGAAGTGGTCGTGCACGGGCTGGCCGTCGTAAACCATGGTCGCGGTGACCTCACCGCGGAACTCTTCGAGCCACAGGCTGGCCTCGCCTTTGCCCATCTCCACGTTCGAGAACTTGTTGCCGTCGGCGTCGAGGCAGACGAGCGGCTGAACGTCGCGGGCCGACTTGAACGTCTTGCCGAACCAGCCGGCCTTCTCCAGCTGGCCGTTCATCCGGTGACCGGTGCGGAACTCGCCGCCCTTCCACTCGCCCAGCATCCCGTCGATCGTCGCCGGCTCGAGGCCGGCCCAGAAGTCGTCGAGCTCGGTGTCGGGAATCTCGCCGCCGCGCTCCTTGAACTCGGTGAACAGTTTGCGCGCCAAGTCCAATGGACCACTCCTTACGGTTCGATGCGGGAAATCCACTCGCAGGCGAAGTGCAACAGGACGTCATTCTCCTCCACCGCGCCGATGGTGACGCGCACCCCCTCGCCCGCGAACGGCCGCACCACCAGGCGCGCGTCGGCGGCCTGCTGGGTGAAGTCCGCGGTCCGGGCGCCCAGCGGCAGCCAGACGAAGTTGGCCTGCGACGTCGGCAGCGTGAACCCGGCGTCGCGCAGCGCCGCGCTGACGCGGGTGCGCTCGGCGACCAGCGCGTCGGTGCGGGCCGCGAGTTCGCCGGCTGCCTCCAGCGAGGCGATCGCGGCCGCCTGTCCGACGTTGGTCACGGCGAACGGCATGACGACCTTGTCCAGCGCGGTGATCAGGTCGGGGTGGCCGACCGCGTACCCGACGCGCAGGCCCGCCAGCCCGTAGGCCTTCGAAAACGTCCGCAGCACAACGACATTGCTGCGGGACAGGGCCAGCTCCAAGCTATTGGGCAGCATGCCGTCGCGGATGTATTCGACGTAGGCCTCGTCGATGGCGATCAGGATGTGCGGGGGCACAGCCTCGACGAAGCGGGCCAGGTCGCCGGGGTCGACGACCGTCGATGTCGGATTGTTCGGGTTGCACACGAAGATCAGCCGGGTGCGGTCGGTGGTCGCGGCGAGCATCGCGTCGAGGTCGTGGGTGTGGTCGGTCAGCGGCACCTTGACCGCCGTCGCACCGGACACCTGAACGATCGGCAGGTAGCACTCGAAGCTGCGCCAGCCCATCATCACCTCGTCGCCGGCGGCGGCGGTGATTTGCACCAGCTGCTGGCACAGGGTGACCGAACCGCTGCCGACCGCAATGTGCTCGGGCGCGACGTCGGATCCCAGGTGCATGGCCAACGCGGCCTTGAGGTCCACAGAGGCGTTGTCCGGGTAGCGGTTGACGACGGCGACCGCGCGCTCGATCGCCGCGTGCACGCTGGGCAGCGGGCCGTGCACGGTCTCGTTGCTGGCCAGTTTGATGGAGCCGGGCACGTTCTTGCCGGGCACATAGACTGGCAGTCCGGCCAGTTCGGGACGCAAGCGAGCAGTCACTTCGACAGTTTATGTCGCAAATGTGTACGCTATGGCCGGTTCCGCGAGACCGGGAAGGGGTCGGGTACCCTCAAACAGTCCAAGGGAGGCGTGCCAGAGCGGCCGAATGGGGCTCACTGCTAATGAGTTGTCCCCCTCAAAGGGGACCGGAGGTTCAAATCCTCTCGCCTCCGCCAAGGAACACGACGCAAGATAATTGAAGACTGGCGCCCGTAGCTCAACGGATAGAGCATCTGACTACGGATCAGAAGGTTAGGGGTTCGAATCCCTTCGGGCGCGCTCTTGAAACATCGGTTCGGCTGCCTCATCTGCTTAAGTCGACGGTGTGACGTCCTACGTGCGCCTTGTCCGTGACACCGTCGCGGTGCGGCTCCTAATCGCGGTGCTCGCCGGAACGGCGGTCGCCGTCGCCATCGGTGAGGCCGTCGGGTGGAGATTCGCCCTCCTCGGCTGGGTGGTCGCCGCAGCGGTTTACGTCGCGTGGAGCTGGCTGATCATCGCCCCGATGGATGCCGAACGCACGGCTCGGCATGCCACCCGCGAGGATGCGACGCGGTTGCTGGCAGACGTGGTCGTCGTCTCCGCGAGCCTGGGAAGTCTCGGAGGGGTCGGATACGTCGTCGCCGCGGGCACGCATTCGGGCGGCGAGTCCCTCGCGGCGGCCGGCGTCGGCGTGCTGGCCGTGGCGGCGTCGTGGTTCGCCGTGCACACGCTCTTCACCGCGCATTACGCGCGCCTCTACTACTCAGACGAGGTGGGCGGCATCGATTTTCACGACGCACACCCGCCGCGCTACCTCGACTTCGCCTACGTCGCGTTCACGGTCGGCATGACCTTTCAGGTTTCCGACACCGAGATCAACGCCTCTCGGGTGCGGGTAACCGTCTTGCGCCATGCGCTGCTGTCGTACCTCTTCGGCGCGGTAATCCTGGCGGTCACCATCAACCTGGTCGCCGGGTTGAGCGCCAAACTATGACGAGGGCTCGCCGCTAGCGCCCGCCGAACGGACCCCCGAAGGGGCCGCGGCGCGGCGGTACGGTCACGGTCTGCGTGACGGTGCTGGTCTCGGTGCTCGGCGACACCGTGACCGTGCTCGGCGGCTCCGTCGTCGTGGGCGTGGGGGTGTCGGTGCTCGGTGGCGGCGCCGTCTCGGTGACGGTCTCGGTCGGCGCGCCACCGCCGCCACCTCCGCCACCGCCGTGGTGCCGGGGCGGCTCTGTCGTCGTGGTGGGCACGGTGGTGGACGGAATGGTGGTCGTCGTGGTCGTGGTCGTCGTCGCGGGGCTGTGCGCGGGCGAACCGCCGACCAGCTTGACCACTGCGAACGCCACCAGGGCCAGCATGATCACCCCGATCGCGCCCGCCGCTACCAGCGCCGCCGGACGGCGATACCACGGCGTCGGCGGCTCGGGCTCGGGCGCCGGCTCGTCGTAATACCCGCCATACCGCGCGGCCTGGGTGGGCTCGGAGTAGTAGTCGGGTTCCTCGGGATAGGGCGGCACGAAGGGTGATGTTAGTGGATTAGCGCTCACCCTCGATGAGGCCCAGCGCGCGCTCGAACAGGTGGACCGTGGCGGCGTGCAACTGGTCGCCGACCTCTTTTTCGGCCTTGCCCGCGCAGGCCCGCGCGAGCGTCCCCTCGATGACGATGCCCAGCTTGAAGCAGGCCAGCACGGTGTACCAGGTGATATGCGACAGGTCGCGGGTGGTGTTGGCCGCGTAGCGCTCGAACAGCTCGCCGGTGCTGGCCAACCCGCCCTGGCCGCCCAGGGCGTGGCTGAACACGCTGGACCCATCGGGCTGGCGCCACGTGGCCAGCAGCCAGCCCAGGTCCAGCAGCGGGTCGCCGATCGTGCACATCTCCCAGTCGACGATCGCCACCACGTCCGGCCCGGTGTTGGAGAACATCACGTTGGCGGCGTGGTAGTCGCCGTGCATGATGCCCGGCGTCCAGGTGGTCGGCCGGTGGCGTTCCAGCCAGCCGGCAACGTCGTCGATCCCGGGGATGTCGGGCCCCGGATAGCCGTCGTACTCGCTGTAGGAGTCCAGCTCGGAAAGCCAGCGCGGCACCTGCCGTTCGAGGAAGCCCTCTGGCTTGCCGAAATCGGCCAGGCCCACCGCGACGTGATCGACGGCGCCCAACCGGGCCAGCGCATCGGCCATCGAGAGGCCCATGCCGTGGCGTACGGCCGGATCGCCCGCATGCAGGGGTGGCAGTCCTTCGCCGGCGTTGAAGCCGTCGACCGGGTCCATCAGGTAGAAGACGGCATCACCCAGCACGCCGGTGTCCTCGCAGGCGGCGATCAGGTGCGGGTGCGGGACATCGGAACCGGCCAGCGCGGCAAGCACTTTCGTCTCCCGCAGGATCACGCTGTTGCTGCGCGGACGCAGGTGGCGCGGCCCGCGCCGCAGCACGTAAGGGCGCCCGGCCCGGGTGAACCGCAGCATGACGTTCTGCGTGCCGCCGGTGACGGGGGAGACGTCCTCCAACGGGCCCTCGCCGAGTCCCTGTTCGGACATCCACGCCGCTACGGCGTCCAGGCTCACGCCATCCACGCGCGGCCCTTACCGATCGGGGCGAACACTTCCGTCATGCCAGCGCTCCTCTGCGACCCTGTGGGGCGTCTGGGAAAAAGCCTAGGTGACCGTTTGCAAGCGGCTTCGGGCGGCGCGGGCTGGAACAATAGTGTGCGCAACTAACTGACTCCCCCTTGGAAGGGAACTGGCGATGCCGCGTACCGACAACGATTCCTGGGACATCACCCAAAGCGTGGGAGCCACCGCGCTGGGCGTCGCCGCGGCGCGGGCCGCCGAGACCGAGAGCGCAGACCCGCTCATCGACGACCCGTTCGCGCGCGTGTTCGTGGACGCCGCGGGCGAGGGAATGTGGAGCATCTACGCCGATCCCAAGCTATTGGCAAAGGCCGTTGAACTCGAGCCGGAGGTGCGCTCGCGCATCCAGCTGATGATCGACTTCATGGCCACGCGGACAGCGTTTTTCGACGAGTTCTTCCTGGGCGCGGCCAACTCCGGTGTGCGGCAGGTGGTGATTTTGGCCGCCGGCCTGGATGCCCGCACCTGGCGGTTGCCCTGGCCCGACGGCACCGTCGTCTACGAGCTGGACCAGCCCAAGGTCCTGGAATTCAAGTCCAACACCCTGCGCGAGCACGGGGCCGAGCCGAAGGCGCGGCTGGTGAACGTGGCGATCGATCTGCGGCAGGACTGGCCGAAGGCGCTGCAGGAAGCGGGCTTTGACCCGTCGAGGCCGGCCGCGTGGTCGGCCGAGGGCCTCGTGCGCTACCTGCCGGCGCAGGCCCAGGACCTGTTGTTCGAGCGCATTCATGCGTTGAGTGCGGCCGGAAGCTGGCTGGCCTCCAACGTCCCGGCTGCCGGTTTCACCGAACCCGAGGTCGTCCGGCGTCAGCGCGAGGACATGCAGCGGATGCGGGCCGCGGCCGCCAAACTGGTGGACTCCGAGATCACCGACTTCGACGACCTCTGGTACGCCGAAGAGCGCACCCCGGTCGATGGGTGGCTGCGCGAGCACGGCTGGGAGGTCAGCACCGCGACGTTCGCCGAGTTGATGGCCCGCTATAACCGGAGCATTCCGCACGACGCAGAGGCCACGATGCCGCCCACGCTCTACGTTTCCGCGCAGCGGCGCTGATCGTCAGGGCGCTCGACCGCTGAATCGCTCACGCCCGCAAGGCCGCTACGCTCGCCGGTGTGGTTGACCGACCCGCACGAGTGGGCGACGTGCACGAGATCGCCGGATCGATGCCGCACGTCCAGCGCCTGGAGGGGCCGAAGGGCAACGCCATCTATCAGGTCGGCGGCAAGTCATTCGTGTTCTTCCGGACGCCGCAGCCCGACGCCACCGATCCGGACACCGGTGAGCGCTATGCCGACGTGATCATGCTCTGGGTGGAGTCGGAGAGCGACAAGCTGGCGCTGACCCAGGATCCCGATTCCCCGTTCTTCACCACCGACCATTTCGACGGGCATCCGTCGGTGCTGGTGCGGGCTGCCCGATTGCCGGAAATTGGCAAGACGGAACTGGCCGAGCTGATCCAGGATGCGTGGCTTTCCCGCGCGTCGAAGAGGCGGGCCTCGGCATGGCTCGCCGGGCGTTAGTGCGGCGGGCTCCGCTGGCGCACCGCCGAATTCGCCCACGCGGAATGTTTAGACACAAGTCGAATGGGTAACTATCGTCCACGAGAAATTTTTCTCGACCACATTGGAGGTCACCATGCGTGGCAGCGGAATCATCGGCACGATTGCCCTGGTATGGCTGCTCATCGGGGTTTTTGCGGCATGGCAACGCGATTACTTCAAGGGTGACTCAACCAGTTGTGTCACGGCGGGAAACATCGCGTTGACCGTCATCGCGGGGCCTTTGAATTACGGGGGCGTCAACCCGAAAGTCAAGGACTGCCATGTTCCGCAGCCCAGTTCAATGCCTGCTGTCCTAGTGCCCCTTACCTAAAGGAGTCGTCATGATTGTCCTCGGCGTAATCCTGCTTATTCTCGGCTTTGTATTCAGCATCCCATTGCTGTGGGAGATCGGCGTCGTCGTGCTCGTCATCGGCGCAGTGTTGTGGATCATGGGCTCGATTGGCCGCCCGGTCGCCGGCCGGCGCTACTGGTATTAGCCACTTCGCCGGGAAACGGGATCGCGCGACTGCTCGGCAGTCGCGCGATCCCGTTCACAGGGCACACAAAGCTAGGCCATAGCGGCGGCTCAGCGCGGTGCGCATACTGGAACCTGTGACTCAGCCGCGAGCCTCCGTCGAGCGGGTCGTTATGTGTCGTGCCGATGGCAATCCGATCAATGTGTTGGTCGTGGACGACGAGTCGGTGCTGGCCGAGATGGTCTCGATGGCGTTGCGCTACGAGGGCTGGAACATCGCGACGGCCGGCGACGGGGCATCGGCTATCGCCGCCGCCCGTGCCCAGCGCCCGGACGTGGTCGTGCTCGATGTGATGCTTCCCGACATGAGCGGGCTCGACGTCCTACACAAGCTGCGCGAGGAAAACCCCCAGCTGCCGGTGTTGCTGTTGACGGCCAAGGACGCCGTGGAGGACCGGATCGCGGGGTTGACCGCCGGCGGCGACGACTATGTCACCAAACCGTTCAGCATCGAAGAAGTGGTGCTGCGCCTGCGGGCGCTGCTGCGGCGCACCGGGGTGACGACGCTGGACAGCGGCGCGCAACTGGTGGTCGGCGATCTGGTCCTCGACGAGGACAGCCACGAGGTCACCCGCGGCGGCGAGCCGATCTCGTTGACCTCCACCGAGTTCGAGTTGCTGCGGTTCATGATGCGCAACTCCAAGCGGGTGCTCAGCAAGGCCCAGATCCTCGACCGGGTGTGGAGTTATGACTTCGGCGGCCGGTCCAACATCGTCGAGCTGTACATCTCGTATCTGCGCAAGAAGATCGACAGCGGTCGCGAGCCCATGATCCACACGCTGCGTGGCGCGGGTTATGTCCTCAAGCCCGCGCGCTAGGAGCGATCGCGAGCGCGGCGAAGCCGGGCGAAGCGGGTCGCGACCGTTGGCTGGGAGCGATCGCGAGCGCGGCGAAGCCGGGCGAAGCGGGTCGCGACGGTTGTTCAGCAGCGGGTCGCGACCGTTGGCCAGTTCACGGCGGGCCTGGTCCCTGCGGCTGCGGCTGCTGGTCGGGCAGATCGTCGTGTTGGCCATCGTGTGCGTCGGCATCACTGCGGTGACCGAGCTGGCGCTCAATCACCACCTGGTGAAGCAGCTCGACGGACAACTCGCCGGCACGTCTTTCCGCTCGGCGCTGATGTACCCCGAGCCGAACCGCCCGCGGCACGAACACTCTTACTACCCGCGGCCGGGTCCTGGCCCGCGGTTTCTGGACGCCCCCGGTCAGCCGGCGGGCATGGTGGCCGCGGTGGTCAACCACGGCAAAACCGTCGACGCCGGCTACCTCACCAGCAGCGGCACCCGGGCCGCGCTGAGCCCGGCCGCCCAGTCTCAGCTGGAGCAGATCGCGGGCAGCCGCGCTCCGGTCACCCTGAACCTGGACGGGCTCGGCCGGTATCGGGTGGTCGCCGCCCCGAGCCGCAACGGGGGTGACACCATCGTGACCGGCCTCTCGATGGCCAACGTCGACGCCACTTTGATCCGGATGCTGATCATTTTCGCGATCGTCACCGCGGTCGCGCTGGCCGCCGCGACGATCGCCGGGGTCATCATCATCCGGCGGGCGCTGGCGCCGTTGCGCCGGGTCGCGCAGACCGCTAGCCGGGTGGCCGACCTGCCGCTGGATCGCGGTGAGGTCGAGCTGCCGCTCCGCGTGCGTGAATCCGACGCGAACCCGTACACCGAGGTGGGCCAGCTGGGGTCAGCCCTCAACCGGATGCTCGATCACATTGCGGCCGCCTTGTCGGCCCGGCAGGCCAGCGAGACCCGTGTCCGCCAGTTCGTCGCCGATGCCAGCCACGAACTGCGCACGCCGCTCGCCGCGATCCGCGGCTACACCGAACTCACCCAGCGGATGGGCGACGACCGGGAGGCGGTGGCGCACGCGATGAGCCGGGTGGCCTCCGAGACGGAACGGATGACGCGACTGGTCGAGGACCTGCTGCTGCTGGCCCGGCTGGACTCCGGCAGGCCGCTGGAACGCGAACCGGTCGATCTGTCGCGGGTGGCGGTCGACGCCGTCAACGACGCGCATGTCGCCGGACCGGACCATCAGTGGGAACTCGACCTGCCCGAGGAACCCGTGATCATCACCGGCGATGCGGCCCGCCTGCACCAGGTGCTGGCGAACCTGCTCGCCAACGCCCGCCTGCACACCGGCGCGGGCACCGTCGTGACAACGCGGTTGAGCACCGAGCCGGCGCACACCGTGCTGCGGGTCATCGACAACGGCCCCGGGATCCCGGCGGCGCTTCAATCCGAAGTGTTCGAGCGCTTCGCCCGCGGCGACACCTCGCGGTCCCGCAAGGGCGGAAGCACCGGGCTGGGCCTGGCGATCGTGTCCGCGGTGGTCAAGGCGCACAACGGGACTATCACCGTGGACAGCTCACCCGGCCATACCGAGTTCACGGTGCGGTTGCCACTCAACGGGTGGCAACCGCCCGCATCCTCGATTAGCTAGAGCAGTTGACGTCGATTTCGAACGGCTTGTTCACCGGCTGCATCGGGTTGGCCATGTCGACGCCGGTGGCCGTGCCGGTGATCTTGTAGCTGTTGCCGTTCTTCTCGGCCGAGGCGTTACCCTGGCCGGTCCCGGAGGTGTAGCCGAGCGTCACACCGTTGACGTTGCCCAGTCCAACCGACTTCACCTGGGGCGGGTTGGCGTCAGTGAGCACGGCGGCGATTCCGGTCGCGGCACCACCGATGGCGATGTTGACGTTGCCGCCGGCGGTCGTGCACACCACCGAGCCGCTCACGTTCTGGTCCTTGCCGTCGATGAGGACCTTGGTTCCGCTGGCAGCGCCCGCCGAGGTGTTCACCGCGGAGCTGGTGGCAGAACCGCCTGAACTCGACTTATTGCTGGAACAGCCGGAAATGCCGGCGGCCAGAATTGCTGCTCCGGCCACCGCGACCATCAGTCCACGCTTCACGTGTTCTCCTTTGCCCGAAAGTTGCGACCCTCGGCATTGAGGGCCGTGTGGGCAGTATGAGGGTTAACTGGACCGAAGATCTAGAGTTCCGGGTAATTGTTTCTGTGTTCGTTAGTCACTTGACAAGAACCTCTAGTACGGAATGGCGCGCCAATGGCAATGTATTGGCGTGCAGCGTAAACCCCCCACCGCAGTCATCGAGGCGGCGCATCGCGCACACGCCCTGCCATTCGATGACGACACCGACTTTCACAACGCCGACCGCGGATTCATCGCCGCCCTGTCCCCGTGCGTCATCAAGGCGGCCGACGGCCGCGTGGTGTGGGACAACGACGCCTACTCGTTCCTCGGCGGTGCGGCGCCGACATCGGTGCATCCCAGTCTCTGGCGGCAGTCGACGCTGGCCGCCAAACAGGGACTCTACGAAGTGGTTCCGGGGATCTATCAGGTCCGTGGCCTCGACATCTCGAATGTCACGTTGGTCGAGACCGACACCGGGATCATCGTCATCGACCCGCTGGTGTCCACCGAGGTCGCCGCGGCCGCGCTGGCGCTGTATCGCACCCACCGCGGGGGCGACCGGCCCGTCGTCGCGGTGATCTACACCCACAGCCATGTCGACCACTTCGGCGGCGTGCTGGGCGTCACCTCGCAGGCGGACGTGGACGACGGCGCCGTGGCCGTGTTGGCGCCGGACGGTTTTGTCGAACATGCGGTGCAGGAGAACGTGTACGCCGGCCCGGCCATGACGCGGCGGGCGACGTACATGTACGGCAGCATGCTGCCCCGCGGCCCGCGCGACCAGGTGGGCTGCGGGCTGGGTCAGGCCCCGTCGACCGGCGAGGTGGCGATCATCGTGCCGACCATCGACATTCGCGAGACCGGTGAGACGCACACCATCGACGGGGTGGAGATCGAGTTTCAGATGGCGCCCGGCACCGAGGCGCCGGCCGAAATGCATTTCTACTTCCCGCGGTTCCGCGCGCTGTGCATGGCGGAGAACGCCACCCACAACCTGCACAACCTGTTGACCCTGCGGGGAGCACTGGTGCGCGATCCGCACGCCTGGTCCGGCTATCTCACCGAGGCGATCGACACCTTCGCCGACCGCGCCGACGTGGTGTTCGCCTCCCATCACTGGCCGACCTGGGGCAGGGACAGCATCGTCGAGTTCCTGTCGCTGCAGCGCGACATGTACGCCTATCTGCACGACCAGACGCTGCGGCTGCTCAACCAGGGCTACACCGGGATCGAGATCGCCGAGATGTTCCGGATGCCGCCGGCGCTCGAGCGTGCGTGGCACACCCACGGCTATTACGGGTCGGTCAGCCACAACGTGAAGGCCGTCTATCAGCGCTACATGGGCTGGTTCGACGGCAACCCGGCGCGGTTGTGGCCGCATCCCCCGGAGGCGCTCGCGCCGCGCTACGTCGAGGCGATCGGTGGGATCGACCGGGTTGTCGGCCTGGCCCAGTCAGCCTTTGACTCCGGCGACTTCCGTTGGGCGGCAACGCTACTGGATCATGCGATCTTCACCGACAGCGCGCACGAGGGCGCCCGCACGCTTTACGCCGACACCCTCGAGCAGCTGGCCTATGGGGCCGAGAACGCGACGTGGCGCAACTTCTTCCTCAGTGGCGCAACGGAATTGCGGGGCGGTAACTTCGGCACCGCGGCGCAGGTCGCCTCGCCCACCATGCTCTCCCAGTTGACGCCCGAGCAGATCTTCGACAGCCTCGCGATCCGGGTCGACGGCCCGCGCAGCTGGGATCTCGACCTCGCCATCGATCTCGCCTTCGCCGATCTTGCCACCAACTACCGGCTCACCCTGCGCAACGGCGTGCTGGTCTACCGCAAAGTGGCGGCCGATCCGGCGACGGCATCGGTCACGGTTCAACTGGACAGCAAGTTTCGGCTGCTGTCCGCGGCGATGGGTGATTTCTCCTCGCCCGGGTTGCAGATATCCGGCAACCAGGCAGCGCTCCAGGCCCTGCTCGGTGTGCTCGATCAGCCCGACCCGAGCTTCGACATCGTCACGCCGTGACAAGTCAGATGTCGATGACGACCTTGCCCAACACCTTCCGGTCGGCCACATGCCGCAACGCCGCCGCCGTTTCGGCCAGCGGGAACCGTGCTCCGATGTACGGCCGGATCGTGCCGGCGGCGAACATCTCCGACAGTTCGCGCAAGTCCCGGGCGGACTCCTCGGGGTGGTCGGTCGCGAAGGTGCGGATCTCCATGCCGCGGACGCAGATGTCCTTGAGCAGAACGAGGTTCAGCGGGATCGCCGGGATCGTCCCCGCGGCGTAGCCCAGGGTGACGAAGGTGCCGCCACGCACCAGCCCGCGCAGCGCCGGCTCCGCGTACGGCCCGCCGACGGGGTCGAGCACCGCCCGGGCGCTGTCGCCGGTCAACTCGCGGATGCGCGACTTGAGGTCCTCCCGGTCGTAGTCGACGGTCGCCTCGGCGCCGCGACGCCGGCACAGCTCGAGTTTCTCGGGGCTCGATGCGGCGGCCAGCACCCGTGCCTTCATGGCGACGGCCAGGTCCACCGCGGCCAGCCCGACGCCGCCCGCGGCGCCCAGCACGACGACCCAATCCCCTTCCGTCACCGCGGCGGTCGAGCGCAGCGCGTGATAGGCGGTGCGGTATGTCACCCCGAAGGCGGCGGCCGACCCGAAGTCGACGTCCTCGGGGATCAGCGCGGCCTGGTTCGCGTCCAGCAGCGCCTGTTCGGCGAACGCCCCAAAAGTGGTGCCGGACACCCGCTGTCCAGGCTCGAAACGGGCGCCCGCACCGGCGGCGATCACCTCGCCGGCGACCTCATTGCCCGGGATGAACGGCGGCGGAATCTTGACCTGATACTTGCCGGCGATGAACAGCACGTCGGGGAAGTTGACCGCCGCGGCGTGCACCCGCACCAGCAGCTGCCCGGGGCCTGGCACCGGCTCGTCCACGTCCTCGAGTACCAGATCTTCCGGAGTGCCGTAGGAACGACAGACAACGGCGCGCATCAAACCCCCAGACCGCGTAGGCAGAACTCCACCAGGTGTGCAATGTCGGGCGGACCCGGCCGGTCGCCTGACCCTAGGTAGCGGCGCATCGTCGCGACGGTGCAGCTGAACACGGCCTCGACATCGCGCTCGACATCCTTGCTGCCCAGCGCCGCAACGGGTTCGACGAGGAGATCCCGCAGCGGCCGCATCATCTCCTGATCCGCCGCGCGCCAGTTCGCACCGGCCGACATCTGGCCGGCGGCCGCCCGGCTCATGCTGATCAGCTGCGGGTCGGCCACCTGCGCGAGCGTGCCCTCGATCCAGCGGGCGACCTGGTCGCGGGGCTCGCGCTCCTTGGCCATCTGGTGCTCGAGGTAGGACACGACGATGGCGACCCCGCGCTCCATGACGGCCAGGATCAGGTCGTCCTTGCCGGCGAAATAGCGGTAGAACGCCTTGTTCGACGAGCCGGCCTCGGCGACGATGTCACTCACCCGCGGCGGTTCGGGCGCAACCCGTTCCATGACGCGGACGGCCGCGGCCAGGATCCGCTCCACCTCTTCGGTCGCCTCCCGCTGCCGCTCGTCGAGCGCCCGCTCGACGGCCGCCGTCACCCTGCTGCTCACGGCTTATCGGGCAGCGCCGGAACCCGATCGATCCGGTCGCCGTACTTGGTGCGCGCGGCCTCCCGGCGGATGTCGAGCAGTTCGCTCGGCCACTCAGCGTCCTCGGCCTCGTATCCCTTGAGTAGCAGCCGGGCCAGGTTGACCTTGTGGGCTTCGGTCGGTCCGTCTGCCAGGCCCAGTGCCACCCCGCCGAGCAGCACGTTGACCAGTGGCAGCTGATCGGTGGTGCCGAGTGCACCGTGCACCTGGATCGCGCGCAGCCCAATCGATTTCAGCACTTGCGACGCCAGGATCTTGCAGGCGCCGATTTCGGCGCGGGCCGCGTGCTCCCCGGCGGTGTCGATAAGCCATGCCGCGTGCAGCACCGCCAGCCGGAAGGGCATCAGCTCGGTGTAGGAGTCGGCGATGAACGCCTGCACCAATTGCTTGTCCGCCAGCGAACTGCCCTGGGTGAAGCGGCTTTTCGCGCGCCGGGCCATCATCTCCACCGCCCGTTGGGCGACCCCAATCGAGCGCATCGCGTGATGCAGCCGCCCGCCGGCCAGCCGGGTCTGCAGGATCATGAAGCCCTGGCCGGGTTCGCCCAGCATCGCGTCCGCCGGCACCCGCACGCCGTCGTAGTGGACCAGCGAGTGCCCGGGCTCGTGCGGTAGCGCGCCGACCAGGTGATGGGTGGCCTCGATGGTGAGGCCTTCGGTGTCGGCGGGTACCAGGAACGTCGAGGCGCCGCGGTGCACGGGCACGTCCGGGTCGGTGATCGCGACGACGATGAAGAAGGAGGCGACGGAGGCGTTGGAAGAGAAGTACTTTCGACCGGTGATCACCCAGTCGTCGCCGTCGCGGAAGGCGCGGGTCCGGAAGACGCGCGGATCCGCGCCGCCCTGCGGCTCGGTCATCGAGAAACACGAGAAGATCTCCCCGGACAGCAGCCCGGCGAGGTAGCGGTCCTTTTGGCCCTGGATTCCGAAGCGGGCGATGATCTCGGCGTTGCCGGTATCGGGCGCCTGCGTGCCGAACACGATCGGCGCCCACGGGCTGCGGCCCAGAATCTCGTTGATCAAGGTCAGCTTGACCGCGCCGAATCCCTGCCCGCCCAGTTCGGGGCCCAGATGCGGCGCCCACAGGCCGTGGTCGCGAACCTGCTGCTTGAGCGGATCGACTATGCGGCGGCGCTCGTCGTTGAGCGGCAGGAACTCGCAGCCGGGGAAGAGCACCTCGAGGGGTTCCACCTCGTGGCGGACGAACTCTCGGACCCAGTCGATTTTCTCCTGAAACTCCGGTTCGGTGGAGAAGTCCCAAGACATTCGAATCTCCTACTCTCTCATCGGCGGCGACCCGCCGGACTCGGCGGCGCCGCGCTTGCGATCGCCGCGCTCATCGGCGGCGACCCGCCGCGCCCGGCGGCGCCGCGCTCGCGATCGCCGCGCGTCAGGGAATTCCACCGTCGGCGCGCAGGATCGAGCCGGTGGTGAAGCTGGACGCGTCGGACGCCAGAAACAAAGCGGCACCGACGATTTCGGCCGGATCTCCGGCGCGCTGCAGCGCGAGGTGCCCGAACGGCTTGCCGGGCGCCGCGTCGAGGTTCCATGCCTTGCTCACGTCGGTCAGGAACGGGCCGGCCATCAGGGTGTTGACCCGCACCGACGGCCCGAACGCCTTCGCCAGCGCCTCGGTCATGGCGTTGAGCCCGGCCTTGGCTGCGGCGTAGGGGACGATGTCGGGCGTCGGTCGCAACGAGCCGGCCGTGCTCACGTTGATGATCGACCCGCGGCCGGCCGCCACCATCCGCTCGCCCACCAAGGCCGACAACCGGAACGGGCCCTTGAGGTTCAGGTTGACCACCGCGTCGAACAGTTTCTCGGTGACGTCGGTCAGCTTGTCGTACAGCGGTGACATGCCGGCGTTGTTGATCAGCGTGTCGACCTTGCCGAACCGGTCGTAGGTTGCCTCGACCAATCCGTCGAGCTGATCCCAGCGACCGACGTGGACCTGATACGGCAGGGCCGAGCGCCCGGTTTCGGCCTCGATTTCCTTGGCCGTGGCCATGCAGTTGTCCATGTTGCGGCTCGCGACCACGACGTCGGCGCCGCAGCGGGCCGCCGCGAAGGCCATCTCGCGCCCCAGCCCGCGACTACCGCCGGTGACCAGCACGACCCGATCGGTGAGATCGAAAAGCCGGTCGGCGTAACCCATTTCAGCGGCCCCCGGACGGCAGTGACCGCGCGAGGTCGGCGGCCGTGGCGATCAGTTGCGGGATCATCGCCCCGAAGGCGTCCTGGATCTTGGGATCGACCTTCCCGGTGCGCACCCCCGCAGCGTAAGTCTTTTCCAGCACGATGCCGAGTTTCCAGTTGGCCAGTACCAGGTAGTAGTCGATGTTGTCGGTGGACAGGCCGCTGATCGCCTCGTAGTGCCCCAACAGCTCGCTGCGCGTGGGCATGCCGGCCATGTCCAAATAGAACCCGTCGGCCCGGGGCTCTTCGCCGTCGTAGCCCAGCAGGCACCACGCCAGATCGAGCAGCGGGTCGCCGACGGTGGTCATCTCCCAGTCCACGATCGCGGCCAGTCGCGCCGGCTCCCCGTGGGCGAACATCACGTTGGCGAACTGGTAGTCGCCGTGCATGATTCCCGGCCGGTAGTGCGAGGGCCGGTTGTTGCGCAGCCAGTCGGCGGCCTCGTCGAGCCCGGGAAGGTCGCGCACCTTGTACGCGTCGAGGAAGGTCAGCCAGCGATCGACCTGCCGCTCGTGGAACCCGTCCGGCCGACCGAAGCCGTCGAGGCCCTGGGCCCGCCAGTCCACCCGGCCCAGCTTGGCGGCGCCCTCGACCAACTGGAAGGCCAGGCCGCGCCGGGCCGTCAAGTCGGTGTCGAACGGCGGCTGCCAGCCGCCGTCCATCGGACTCCACCCGTCGATGGCCTGCATGACGTAGAACGGCATGCCCAGCACGGTGCCGGTCTCGTCGGCGGCGATCAGCGCCGCGTGCGGGACGTCGGTGCCGGACAGTGCTCGCACCAAGCGGATCTCGCGGAGCAAGCCGTTGATGCGGGCGGCGTCGGCGCGGGCGCCTGGCATCCGCAACACCATCCGCTGGCCACCGCGGACGAGTAGGCACAGCGTGTTCTGGGACCCGCCCTTCAGTTGCTCTACGCGCGGTTCTTCACCGTTCCCCGGTGCGCCGTTCGCATCGAGCCAGCGGGCAAGCACGGCCGCATCCAGCCCGGACTGATCTACCGTCGTCATCCGCACACTCCACTCTCCGTGCGGAGAATAGCATTCTCTCGCGCCCGCGCCTCGCTTTCGGCTCAGTCCTGCTTGCGTGCGCTGACCAGGAATCCGGGGGCCAGGAAGTGGCCCTCGCCGTCGCGATCGAGGTGTGCCAGCGGGCCGTCGGAGGACTCGGGCGCGTTGCCGTACACGTGCGCCGGCCGCAGATCGTCGATCCGCCAGAGCGTCGAGACGGCCTCGCGCAACTCCTCCTCGTCGAAGCCCCGCGGCCCGCCGCCCTGGTTGGCGTCGCCCAGGGCCCCGGCGGCGAAGGCCAGGATGTAGAGCGCCGCTCCCGGGGCGGCCGACCGGAGGATCGACTGCAGGTAGTCCTGGCGCTTCTCCGGCGGCAGCGCGTGAAACAGCCCGCTGTCCAGGATGGTGTTGAAGCGGCCGTCGTAGCCGCGGAAATTCGTGACATCGGCCTGCGCGAAGGTCGCCGTGGCCAGGCCGCGTTCCGCCGCCGCCACCGAAGCGGCCTCGATCGCGGTCGCGCTGCTGTCCAGGCCGACGACGGTGAAGCCGCGCTCGGCCAGCGCCAGCGACAGGGCGGCGTGGCCGCACCCGGCGTCCAGCACGTCGCTGCGGATTCTGCCTTCGTCGATCAGCCTCGCCAGCTCGGGCTGCGGCCGGCCGATGCTCCACGGCGGTGGCGTGTCCTGCCGGTACGCGGTGTCCCAATCCATGCTCGGCTCGGTCATTTTTCCTCCTCGAGATCGGCCTTCCCTGAGCCCTATTTTGCGGGGGCGAGTCCGCATGCTTTGAATGAACACGTCGCGCGCAACCACAGACAGGAAGACACCCATGCAATTGCTTCTGGTCCGGCACGCGCTGCCGCTGCGCAGCGAACACGGCGAGGGCTCAGACCCGGACCTGTCGGACGAGGGATTGGCTCAGATCGAGCGACTACCCAAGGCGCTGGACAGGTTTCCCATTTCCCGGGTGGTGAGCAGCCCGCAGCGGCGCGCCATCCAGACCGCCGAGCCGGTCGCGGCGGCGCGCGAGCTGACCGTCGAAATCGACGACCGATTCGCCGAATACGACCGCGACCTTCCGCTCTACATCCCCGTCGAGCAGATCCGCGAGGAGATGCCCGAAGAGTGGGCGCGGCTGGCGCAGGGGCACCTGCCCAGCGCGGTCGACGAGGACGCGTTTCTCGCCCGGGTGCGCGCGGCGGTCGACGACCTCGTCGCCTCCGTCGCCCCCGAGGACACCGTTGCGGTGTTCAGCCACGGCGGGGTGATCAACGTGCTGTTGCACCAGATCCTGGGCACGTCCCGGCTGTTGTCGTTCCCGGTCGACTACGCCTCGGTCACCCGGCTACTGTTCTCGCGATCAGGTGAGGCGACGGTCGCTGGGGTCAACGGTGTCGAGCACGTGTGGGACCTGCTGCCACGAAATCAGAGGTGGTAAACAAGTCCGGTGACTTCAGCTGACCAACTCGAAGGCCTCGACCTGGCCTCGCTGGACTCCTACCTGCGTTCGCTGGGCATCGGGCGTGACGGCGAGTTGCGCGCGGACTTCATCTCCGGCGGCCGCTCCAATCTGACGTTCCGCGTCTACGATGACGCGACCAGCTGGCTGGTGCGGCGCCCGCCGCTGCACGGCCTGACCCCGTCGGCGCATGACATGGCCCGCGAGTACCGGGTGGTCGCCGCGCTGCGTGACACCCCGGTTCCGGTGGCGCGCGCGATCGCGCTGTGCCAGGACGAGTCGGTGCTGGGGGCGCCGTTCCAGATCGTCGAATTCGTTGCCGGCCAGGTGGTGCGCCGCCGCGCCCAGCTCGAAGCGTTCAGCCACACCGTCATCGAGGGCTGTGTCGACTCGCTGATCCGGGTCCTCGTCGACCTCCACTCCGTCGACCCCGCGGCCGTGGGCCTGGCCGACTTCGGCAAGCCCAATGGTTATCTCGAGCGGCAGGTGCGGCGGTGGGGTTCGCAATGGGCGCTGGTGCGGCTGCCCGACGACCGCCGCGACGCCGACGTCGAGCGCCTGCACTCCGGTCTGCAGGACGCCATCCCGCAGCAGAGCCGGACCTCGATCGTGCACGGCGACTACCGGATCGACAACACGATCCTGGACGCCGACGACCCGACGAAGGTTCGCGCCGTCGTCGACTGGGAGCTGTCCACCCTCGGGGACCCGCTCTCCGACGCGGCGTTGATGTGCGTGTACCGAGACCCCGCGCTGGACCTGATCGTCAACGCGCAGGCCGCCTGGACGTCACCGCTGTTGCCGACGGCCGACGAGCTGGCCGATCGCTATTCGCTGGTCGCCGGTCTGCCGCTGGCGCATTGGGAGTTTTACATGGCGCTGGCTTACTTCAAGCTCGCCATCATCGCCGCCGGGATCGACTTCCGCAGGCGGATGTCGGATCAGGCTCGCGGGATGGACTCCGACCACATGCCGGAGGTCGTCGCGCCCCTGATTTCGCGCGGGCTGGCCGAGCTGGCCAAGCTGCCGGGCTGAGTGTGCGACCACGGCTTCGAGTGTGAGGTGACGGCGCGAAATCGCCCGTTTTCCCGCCCGGGGCGCGCGGCCGAAGCCCAGGACGCATAAGCGATGGCGCGCTGCCGCCTACCGCGACGCGGCGGCGTGGTGCTTCTTGGCGGCGCGGCGCAGCTGCAGGATGCGCGCGGTGCCGACGGCCACCGTGATCAGCCCGCCGACCACGGCGGCGAGCAAAATGGCCACCCCCAGCGGCAGGCTCCAATGCCAGCCCAAGAACTGGAACGGCGTGGAGGTCGTGTTCTGGGTGATGAAAATCAGCAACAAGATCAGGATCAGGAACCCGGCGATCAGGGACGACCACAGCGCACCGGCGCGGGTGAACCCGATGGCAGGCTCCTTGGGCGCCGCGCCGGACTTGGGCGCCGCGGCGGGCTTGGCGGGTGGTTGGGTGGGCGAGGCAGGGTTGGGGCTGCTCATAGGGTCATCTTTGTCCGATCCGGCGCAGAATGAAACCACGCAGCGCAGCCGGCCCGCTTCGTCCCGGCGCGGGGCGGGTTCTGACGTTACTGTCGGCGGTATGAGGATGCCGTCGCGCGCGCTCCGCGCGATCGTGCAAGCGGCGGTGTGGGTCACGGCGATCGGCGTTCTCGCGGCGTGCAGCAGCCCCGACCCGCTCGGCGCGGAGGTCCGCAGCCCGAAATCGATCGTGGTGGGATCCGCCGATTTCCCGGAATCGCAGATCATCGCCGAGATATACGCACAAGCGTTGCAGGCCAACGGCTTCGAGGTCGGCCGGCGGATGGGGATCGGCAGCCGGGAGACCTACATACCCGCGCTCAAAGACCATTCCATCGACCTGGTGCCCGAGTACATCGGCAACCTGCTGCTCTACTTCGAGCCCGAGTCGACGGCGACCATGCTCGACGCCGTCGAGCTGGAGCTCGACCGCAAACTTCCCGGCGACCTCGCCGTCCTCACCCCGTCGCCTGCCGCCGACACCGACACCGTGACCGTGACCGACTCGACCGCTAATTCGTGGAAGCTGAAGACAATCGCCGACCTGGCGGCACATTCGCCGGACGTGAGATTCGGGGCGCCCTCCGCGTTCGCCAACCGCCCGGCCGGCCTGCCGGGGCTGCGGCAGAAATACGGGCTCGACATCGGGCCCGGTAACTTCGTCGCCATCAACGACGGCGGCGGCGCGGTGACGGTGCGCGCCCTGCTGGAAGGGAGGGTCAACGCCGCCAACATCTTCACCACGTCACCGGCCATCCCGCAGAACCGTCTGGTGGTGCTGGAGGACCCGGAGCACAACTTCATCGCCGGCAACATTGTGCCGCTGGTCAATTCGCAGAAGAAGTCGGACCGGCTCAAGCAGGTGCTGGACGCCGTGTCGGGGAAGCTGACCACCGCCGGGGTGGCGGGGCTCAATGCCGCGGTGGCGGGAAACTCTGGTATCGACCCCGACCAGGCCGCGCGGAACTGGTTGCGGGACAACGGCTTCGACCATCCGGTGGGCCAATGATCGTTTTCGACAACGTCAGCAAGGCATTCGCCGACGGGACCACCGCGGTGGACCAGCTCAGTCTGGTGATCCCCACCGGGAAGTTGACCGTCTTCGTCGGTTCGTCGGGCAGCGGCAAGACCACCGCGCTGCGCATGGTCAACCGCATGATCGAGCCGACGTCCGGCACCATCACCGTGGACGGGGTGGACGTGTCCACGCTCGACCCGGTGAGGCTGCGCCTCGGGATCGGCTACGTGATGCAGCACGCCGGACTGATGCCGCACCTGCGGGTGATCGACAACGTCGCAACGGTTCCGGTGCTGAAGGGACAGTCGCGGCGGGCGGCCCGTGCCGCCGCCTACGGGGTGCTCGAACGCGTCGGACTGGACACCAAGCTGGCCACCCGCTACCCCGCGCAGCTGTCCGGCGGTGAGCAACAACGCGTCGGCGTGGCGCGTGCACTGGCCGCCGACCCGCCGATTTTGTTGATGGACGAGCCGTTCTCGGCGGTCGACCCGGTGGTACGCCTTGACCTGCAAAACGAAATCCTGCGTCTGCAAAGCGAATTGCGCAAGACGGTTGTGTTCGTCACGCACGACATCGACGAAGCGCTCAAGCTGGCCGACCGGGTGGCCGTCTTCCGGGCCGGCACGCTGCAGCAGTACGACGAACCCGCGCGCTTGCTGTCGCGG
The DNA here is from genome assembly GCF_001667735.1 of Mycobacterium sp. E183. Classification (GTDB taxonomy): domain Bacteria; phylum Actinomycetota; class Actinomycetes; order Mycobacteriales; family Mycobacteriaceae; genus Mycobacterium. The sequence goes on along the minus strand of NZ_LZJN01000016.1, from coordinate 6,086 downwards.
CCTGCCAACGACTTCGTCGCGAGGTTCATCGGCCTTGGCCGCGGCTATCGTTGGTTGCAACTCATCGACGCGGCCGGCCTGCCGCTGCACGGCGTGCGGTGCATCCCCGCGGCCGATCTTCCCGAGACCGTCGCCGACGAGTGGGCGGTGGTGGTGGACGGCGCGCACGCACCGATGGGGTGGATCGACGGCGACGGCCTGCGCCGGCATCGGGCCGGCGCGTCGCTGTCGGACAGCATGAGCGGCGTCGGCTCGCTGTTTCGTCCCGGGGGGAATCTCAGCCACGCGCTCGATGCGGCGCTGTCCTCACCGTCGGGCGTGGGCGTCGCCGTGGACGACGGCGGCAGGGTGATCGGCGGCGTGCTGGCCGGTGACGTGCTGGCCGCGGCGGAAGCCCGGCGGCGGGGGTGACGCATGCACTACCTGCTCACCCACCTCGACGATGCCTGGGCCTTGACGATCATTCATCTGCGGCTGTCGTTGGTGCCGGTGCTGATCGGATTGGTGATCGCCGTCCCCCTGGGCGCGACGGTGCAGCGCGCGCCGGTTGCGCGCCGGCTGACGACGGCGACCGCGAGCGTCGTGTTCACCATCCCGTCACTGGCTCTGTTCGTGGTCTTGCCGATGATCATCGGGACCCGCATCCTCGACGAGGCCAACGTGCTGGTCGCACTGACCGCATACACCGCGGCGCTGCTGGTGCGGGCGGTCCTCGAGGCGCTCGACGCGGTGCCGGCGCAGGTGCGCGACGCCGCCACCGCGGTCGGCTACCCGCCGCTGAGCCGCTTGCTGAAAGTCGAACTGCCGCTGTCCATTCCGGTCCTGGTGGCCGGGTTGCGGGTGGTGGTGGTCACCAACATCGCGATGGTCTCGGTGGGCTCGGTGATCGGCATCGGCGGCCTGGGCACGTGGTTCACCGAGGGCTATCAGACCAACAAGAGCGACCAGATCCTGGCCGGCATCATCGCGCTCTTCGCGCTGGCGGTCGTCATCGACGCCCTGATCATGGTGGCGGGCCGGCTGATCACGCCGTGGGAACGCGCCGGGCGACCGCCGCGCCGGCGGTCGGTGGTCGCCCCGATCGTGGGGGGCGCGCGATGAACTTCGTGGCGCGGGCCGTCTCCTTTCTGCTGACCGCCGACAACTGGACGGGTCCGGTCGGGCTCGCGGCGCGCATCCTGGAGCATCTGGAGTACACGGCCGTCGCGGTCGGCGCCTCTGCCCTGATCGCTGTCCCCGTCGGGCTCGTCATCGGGCACACCGGTCGGGGCACCCTGCTGGTGGTGGGTGCGGTCAACGGGCTCCGCGCACTGCCGACCCTCGGTGTGCTCTTGCTCGGCACGCTGCTGTTCGGGCTGGGCCTCGGGCCGCCCCTGGTCGCGCTGATGCTGCTGGGGGTGCCGGCACTGCTGGCCGGCACCTATGCGGGCATCGCCAACGTCGAGCCGACCGTGGTCGACGCCGCGCGCGCGATGGGCATGACGGAGGCCCGGGTGCTGTGGGTGGAGGCGCGCAACGCGCTGCCGTTGATCCTGGGCGGGTTGCGCAACGCGACGCTGCAGGTGGTCGCGACCGCGACGGTTGCGGCCTACGCCAGCCTCGGCGGGCTCGGCCGCTACCTCATCGACGGAATCAAGGAGCGCGAGTTCCACCTCGCCCTGGTCGGTGCCTTAATGGTGGCCGCCTTGGCGCTCGCGCTCGACGGGCTGCTGGCGTTGGCGGTGTGGGTCTCGATGCCGGGCACCGGTCGACTGCGCCACACTTATCGGACACTTCCCTCGCGCATCGCGGGCACGATTTACGGTAGGTGAGTGAACGCAGATTCCTCTGATTCGACTCGGCGCGTGTGGCAGGCGATGCTCACTTGGCGTGCACAGGACGTATCGCGGATGGAATCGGTACGAATCCAGGTGTCCGGCAAGAGGATCAAGGCCAATGGCCGCATCGTCGCGGCCGCCACCGAAACCAACCCGGCGTTCGGCGCGTACTACGACCTGCAGACCGACGAGACCGGCGCCACCAAGCGCCTCGGCATGACGGTCACGCTGGCCGAACGCGAACGGGTGTTGTCCATCGCCCGCGACGAAGAGAACATGTGGCTGGTCACCGACCATCAGGGCGAGCACCGCGCGGCGTACAACGGCGCCCTCGACTGCGACGTGGTGTTCAGCCCGTTCTTCAACGCGTTGCCCATCCGGCGGCGCGGCTTGCATGAACAGGCGGACTCGGTGACGCTGCCGGTGGTCTACGTCAACCTGCCCGACATGTCCATCACGCCGGACATCGTGAGCTACACGAGCTCCGGCGGCACAGAAGGCATCAAGCTGCGCTCCCCGGTCGCCGACACCGTCGTCAGTGTCGACGAAGAGGGGTTCATCGTCGACTATCCAGGCTTGGCAGAGCGGATCTGATCACCCCGCCCGCCCGGCCGGCGGCGGCCAATTCCTCGCGCCAGTTCTCGGCGCCGATGATGACGTGGAAGATGTCCGAACGCGGGAAGCTGTCGTAACGCGTCCGGGCGGCGTGGCCGGCCTCGACGAGTTCGGCCACCGTATTGTTCGCGGCCAGCGACTCGCGGGCCCGGCTCAGGAGCTCGATGACCCGGTCGGCAGCCGGTATGAGCTGGTCGGTGTTCCCCTCGCACATCGCCCGCACCAGGTCGGGGGCGGTTGCCGCGACCCGCGTCCCGTCGCGGAACGACCCGGCGGCCAGCGCGAACGCCAGCGGCACCTCCCCGGCGATGACCGCGAGGGCCTCGGCGAGCAGGTGCGGCAGGTGCGAGATGGCGGCCGCTGCGGCGTCGTGGTCGTCGGACCTGGCCGGCACCACCACCGCGCCGCAATCCAGCGCCAGCGTCATCACCATCGACCACACAACGGGGTCGACGTGGTCGTCCACGCTGATTACCCACGGCGCCCGGGTGAACAGGCCGGGGTGGCCGGCGGCCCAACCCGAGTGGGCGGTACCCGCCATCGGGTGGCCCCCGACGAAACGTTCCTGAAGACCGGCGGCGACGACCTCGTCGAGCACCGCCCCCTTCACGCTGGTGACGTCGGTCAACGGGCAGGCCGGGGCCAGTTCGCCGATGTGGGAGAGCATGCCGGCCAGCGCCGGCATGGGCACCGCCAGGACGATCAGCGCGCCGGTGTCCGCGGCGCGGGTCAGCGTCGCCGTGAGATCGGTGGTGGCGTCGAAACCGTCGGCGGCGGCCACCTTCGCGCCCTCCACCGACCGGTTGTAGCCGAAGACTTCCCGGCCCGCCGCCGTGGCGGCCCGCATGATCGAGCCTCCGATCAGCCCCAGCCCGAGCACGCAGACCGGCGTTTGAGAAACAGGGCTAGCCACAGACCAAGGTTGGCACAATCCGGCGGCGGCGGTGCGTCCAGATGTCGCCGCGCCCCCGCCTTCGTCGCGCTCCGTCTGGTCAGGGGGCCTGGTCTGCGACTACCGTAAGCGGCCATGGGAGCACAACGGGCCCCAGCCCAGGGCCTGTCCGCCGACACGCCGGACGGTTTCGGCGTAGCGGTCGTACGCGAAGAGGGCCAGTGGCGGTGTTCTCCGATGGCCCGTAAATCCTTGATGAGCCTCAAGGCCGCCGAGACGGAGCTGCGGGAATTGCGCAGCGCCGGCGCGGTGTTCGGCCTCCTCGACGTGGATGACGAGTTCTTCGTGATCGTGCGCCCCGCGCCGTCGGGGACCCGGCTGCTGCTGTCGGACGCCACCGCCGCACTGGACTACGACATCGCCGCCGAAGTGCTCGACAAGCTGGACGCCGACATCGACCCCGAAGACCTGGAGGATTCCGACCCGTTCGAGGAGGGCGACCTGGGGTTGCTTTCCGACATCGGGCTGCCGGAGGCGGTGCTGGGCGTCATCCTCGACGAGGCCGACCTGTACGCGGACGAGCAGCTCGGCCGCATCGCCCGGGAGATGGGCTTCGCCGACCAGCTGTCGGCCGTGATCGACCGCATCGGTCGGTGATCGCCGACGAAGATCTGATCCGTGCCGCGTTGGCGGTCGCCGCGACTGCGGGCCCCCGCGACGTCCCCATCGGCGCGGTGGTCGTCGGCGCTGACGGGATCGAACTGGCCCGCGCGGTCAATGCCCGCGAGGCCCTTGGCGATCCCACCGCGCACGCGGAGATCCTGGCGCTGCGCGCGGCGGCCGGCGCGGCGGGTGACGGCTGGCGGCTGGAGGGCGCCACGCTGGCGGTCACCGTCGAGCCGTGCACCATGTGCGCCGGAGCGCTGGTCCTGGCCCGCGTCGGCCGGCTGGTGTTCGGCGCGTGGGAACCCAAGACGGGCGCGGTCGGATCGCTGTGGGACGTGGTCCGCGATCGGCGGCTCAATCATCGGCCGGAAGTGCGCGGCGGCGTGCTCGCCGAAGAGTGCGCCGCACCGCTGGAGGCTTTCTTCGCCCGCCAGCGATTGGGGTAACGGGCCGACGGTTCGGTAAGCTGCTCCGCGGTGGCGTGTCCGAGCGGCCTAAGGAGCACGCCTCGAAAGCGTGTGACGGCTAACACCGTCCGAGGGTTCAAATCCCTCCGCCACCGCCAAAGACCTGCACCCGCTAAGGCGGGGGAGGGCCGCCGCGCGCGTGTGCCGGGCTTTCGTCCGGAAGCACGCGCGGGAGACCGTCTTGAGCAGACCGGTGACGTAAAGTCGGCGCGTGCGGCCGGTTCTTCGGGGTTTCATTCGTGCAGCCGCCGGGCTCGGCGTGGTCGCGGCGCTCCTGGCGGTGTCGAGTGCCTGCACCACCCACAAGCACGATTCGGCCTCGAGTCGGCCGACGCTCACAGCCGCACCGACGGAAGGCGGGGACTGCGCGCCGGATCGGTTGGCGCGCTGCATACCCGGGCTGGCTGATTTTCAAGACGACCTCTTCAACCGCGTCAGCGTCTATGCGCCCCAAGCGGGCTTCGGGTCCGAGCCTCCCTTCGGCGGACGCGAGTCCACGCCTGCAGACTGCCAACGTCTGCCACGGTTCGGCGCGACGGACAAACCGGAACTGGATGTGGAATACAGCCCCGCCACGGACGCCAACGGTCACGTTCCGAGCAACCGATTCCCGGCGAACGGCGGCGATTCCGTCCGGGTCCGGTTCACCGCTGCGGGCGAGGGCGATGACGTCAGCAGCGAGATGGCGGCATGGTCGCATCGGTGCCCCATGTGGGCGGTTGCCCACCCGATGGACAACGGCGGCGTCCAGGGTTGGCTGGTCGGCGAATCCAGCCAAACGCTGGCGCAGTATCAATCAGGCGACACCGGCCCCCAGTGGCCCAACGTCGTCAATATGGCAGCGACCGTGCTGCCCAGCCGGGTGACGGTGCAGGCGTGGTATCGCACGCCCGATCCGTCGGCGGCCTCGCGCAATCAGCTTCTTTCGGAATTGATCGGCGCGGTAGGGCGATCTCGGCCGCGCTCGGCGCTGCCGCCGATGCTCGCCAACTGGAGCCAAGCCCAGATCTCGACGCTACTTCCAGCGCTGGCGGTTAACACCGACATCGAGACCGCCTCTGCTGACAACGGCGCCCTCACCAGCGGCCCGGGCGGCGCATCGTGGTCGCTCTGCCCGTCCGGTGGCTCGGTTCCCGCCCCGCGCTACGATCCCCTGGTCGGCTGGCAGGACTTCGACCAGTCGAAGTGGGACAAGCCCGGGAAACCGCCCCGTCCCAAAGTGATGATCGGCCGCGCGCATGCCGGCGACGATTTCCTCACCGATCTCCGGCGTGAAATCGCTACGTGCACTGCGCATTTAGCGGACAAGCCGGCACTCTGTGGGGACCGCGAAAACCGCCAGACCCTCGAGACGGATTCGGCTGTCGCCGAAGGTGAGGACACGGTGCGGTTGACACACCGGTGGATGCGGGTAGTTGATGTCCGCGGCCATGGAGTGTGTGGTGAAGGCGTCGAGGCGCTCAGCGGCAAAGGCGGTGTGTCCCCCTTGAACAGCCATCCGCCATCGCTCGAGCTGCTGACGACGATCAGTCCTCGCACCTGGGTGACCCTCAGCGCCTCGACGCCTTCACCACACACTCCATGGCCGCGGACATCAACTACCCGCATCCACCGGTGTGTCAACCGCAC
>NZ_LZJN01000015.1 GCF_001667735.1 Mycobacterium sp. E183 | reverse complement strand
TTGGAGAAGCCGTAGTTGAAGCTGGAGCCGCCCAGCCCGTCGCCGTGGGTGACCTCGATGACGGGCACCCCCGCGGTGTCCAGGGCGGCCACGATGGCACCCACCTCTTCTTTGGTGAATTGGTGGCGCTTGTGGTGCGACCCGTCCCGCAACGACGTGTCGGTCAGCCGTACGTCCCAGATGGGATTGAAGAAGATGTCTTGTGTGCTCATGCCTGCGCTCCCGGCGCCGTCGCGGATAAGGATTCCTTCGCGATCTCCTCGCCGACCTTGGTGGCCGCGGCGGTCATGATGTCCAGGTTGCCCGCGTACGGGGGCAGGTAATCGCCGGCGCCCTCGACCTCGACGAACGTGGTCACCACCGCCTGCCCACCGGAGTTCAGCGACGGCTCGTCGAACTGCGGCTCGTTGAGCAGCCGGTAGCCGGGCACGTAGGTCTGCACCTCGGCCACCACGTCGTGGATGGACTGCGCGATCGCGTCGCGGTCGGCGTCCTCGGGGATCGCGCAGAAGATGGTGTCGCGCATGATCATCGGCGGGTCGGCCGGGTTGAGGATGATGATCGCCTTGCCCCGCTTGGCGCCGCCGATCGTTTCCACACCCTTGCTGGTGGTCTTGGTGAACTCGTCGATGTTGGCCCGCGTGCCCGGCCCGGCCGAGACCGACGCCACCGACGCGACGATCTCGGCGTAGGGCACCTCCACGACCCGGGATACGGCATAGACGATCGGAATGGTGGCCTGGCCACCACAGGTGATCATGTTGACGTTCGGCGCGTCCAGGTGCTCGCGGAGGTTGGCCGGCGGGATGACCGCCGGGCCGACGGCGGCCGGGGTCAGGTCGATCGCCCGGATCCCGGCGGCTTCGTATTTCGGCGCCGCGTCCCGGTGCACGTAGGCGCTGGTGGCCTCGAACACCAAGTCGGGCTTCTCCGACTGGGCCAGCAACCAGTCCACGCCCTCGTGCGTGGTCTCCAGGCCCAGCTTGCGGGCCCGCGCCAAGCCCTCGCTTTGCGGGTCGATGCCGACCATCCAGCGCGGCTCCAGCCACTCCGACCGCAGCAACTTGTAGAGCAGGTCAGTACTGATGTTTCCCGACCCGACAATGGCCACACTCGCCTTAGCCGGCATCTGACGCTCCT
>NZ_LZJN01000014.1 GCF_001667735.1 Mycobacterium sp. E183 | reverse complement strand
CGGCTGCCCCCGCGGGTCTACGACGAGCTGTTCAGCGGCGTTGACCTGCTGCCGACGCTGCTGGGCCTGCTGGGCGTGGACGTTCCGGCCGACGTCGAGGGCGTATCGCACGCCCGCGCCCTCCTCGCGCCCGACCCGCACACCGTGCCGGTCCGGGACCACGTATACACGACGAAGACCTATCACGACTCGTTCGATCCCATCCGCGCGATTCGCACCAAGGAATACAGCTACATCGAGAATTACGCCCAGCAGGCCCAGCAGCGTCGGCAGCAGGTCAACGCCGCTGAACAGCTCGTCGTAGACCCGCGGGGGCAGCGCCCGGCCGGTCGGGGGCCTGATGATCATGCCGATGCCGGTTCCCGCGTCATAGAGCGTGGACTTGGCGCGGGGAAACGCTGGGCCGTGGTCGGTGAAGAACACCACCCAGGTGCTGTCATCGAGTCCCGACTCGGCCAGCGTGTCCAGCAGGCGGCCGACGGCGGCATCGGCCGTCGTGATCGACCCGTAGAAGCTGGCCAGGTCGTCGCGCACCTCGGGGGTGTCGGGTAGGTAGTCGGGCGGGTCGACCCCGGCGCTGTCCGCCGGCTCGTAACGGTCCCGGGGATAGGGCCGATGCGTCTCGAAGAACCCGGCGGTCAATAGGAACGGTTGGCCCGCGAGGTCTTCGGTGCCGTCTCGCAGCCAGTCGGAGGCCCGGTCCACCACGTATTCGCAGTAGGAGTTCGAGACGTCGAACTCGTCGAAGCCCAGTCGCTGGGGGTAGGAGGTCTCGTGCTGCATGCCGAAAAGCGCTGAGTACCAACCCGCATCGGTCAGTATCTGCGGCAGGGTGCGCACGCCGCTTCGGTATTCCCAGCCGTGATGCGCCAGCCCGATCAGGCCGTTGCTCTGCGGGTAGCGGCCGGTGAACAGCGACCCGCGCGACGGCGAGCACAGCGGCGCCGTGGCATGCGCCCTGGTGAACCGGATGCCCTCGGCGGCAAGGCGGTCCAGGCGGGGGCTGTCGACGTCCGGGTGCCCGTAGACGCCTAGGTAGCGGCCCAGATCGTGCCAGTGCACGATCAAGACGTTGTCTTTCCGGTCGGCTTCTTCGCCCGGCGCCAATTGCGTCACCTCTCAACTCGCCCGCGACCGGCGACGATACCGCAGCTAGTCGGGCGAAGGCGCAGGGATCCGACTCCAGCGGTTCTCGCAGACGAACTCCGACAGTGGCCGGGCGACAGCCCAGCCGTCGAGTTCCAACGCCGGCCGATCGGGGAATTCCGGCACCGGGCCCAGGCACAGGATGGCCACCGGCTCCGCCCCCGGGGGCATGTCGAGCAACGACGCCAACCGCTGCGGATCGAACAGCGAAACCCAACCCATGCCAAGGCCTTCGGAGCGCGCGGCCAGCCACAGATTCTGGATCGCGCACGAGACCGACGCGAGGTCCATCTGCGGCAGCGTCCGGCGGCCGAACACATGCTTGTCCCGGTCGTCGCACAGGGCCACCACGAGCAGCTCGGCGCACTCGAGGATGCCTTCGACTTTCAGCGCGAGAAACTCCTCGGCCCGCTCGCCCAGGGCCGCGGCGGTGAGCGGGCGCTCCTCGTCGACGAGTGCGTGAATGCGCCGCCGCAGCGAGTCGTCGGTGATCCGGACGAAGCGCCAGGGCTGCATCAGGCCGACGCTGGGCGCCGCGTGGGCCGCCTGCAGCAGGCGCGCCAGCACGGCCTCGTCCACCGCCGCGCCGGGTGAGAACTTCCGCATGTCGCGCCGTTCCGAGATCACCCGATAGACGGCCCGGCGCTCCTGCGGGCTGAAGGCCTGCTCGCTCACGGGAGTCATCGTAGGAAATCCGCGTTAGCGTGAACCGTGTCCGCGACACGCACCGGGTGAACACCCAGGAAAGGAGTGTTCCGTGAAGCCCTTTGACCTACTCGACCGGCCGCCCACCGACGGGGCCGCGGGTCGCGTGTACGGCGAGCCCTATCAGACACCGGACGGCACCACCGTCATCCCCGTGCTCAAACCGCTCGGCGTCTTCGTCGTCCACAACGGCGAAGCCTCCTGGAAGCCCGCCGTGGACGGGAACCGCATCGCGCTGATCGGGGTGATCACCGGCCTGCTGGCGGCGGTGATCGGCAGCCTGGCGGTGCTGCGCCAGCCGCCCTGGCCGCGGATGACGATCACGGACTATAGGTAACGCCGACCGCACGGAACACGTACTCGGGCGGCATGTCGAAGGCCAGGGACCGGCGCGGCAGGCCGCTGAGCACCTCGTCCGGAATGGCCGCCTTGTAGTGCAGCGACAACTCGCCGCTGAACTTCGGGTCGACCTTCGCGACGTCGACGTCGACCTGCAGGCCCGTCGACGAGATCTCGACCCGCGCCGCGCCGGTCTGCGGCGCGTCCCAGCGAACGTCGACGGTCGGGCCGGCCAGCCGCGGCAGCATGGACAGCGTGGCCAGCACCCGCTCGGAGGTGAACGCCAGCGAGCCCGTGTAGCTGGCGACACTGTGCGGCAATCGCACGCCCGGGATGGCGCCCTTGAAGCGCCGGGTCACCGCCACGAAGTCGGCGAGGTAGCGCACGCCTTCCGCCTCGAGCTGCGCGTAGACGTCGTCGGGCAGCTTGCCGATGCCGAGCAACCTGCGGACAAATACGGCCATGACGCCAGTATGGCGCGGGCCGGGCGACAGCGTGGTCGGGCCGCCGGACGCTGCGCGGAGCCCGGCTGGTATCCGTGGGATATGACCCGAGCGCGGACCATGCCGGCCCTGTGCGTCGCCCTGGTCGCGGCGGCCGTCTACGCGCTGATGTGGGCGGGCTACTCGCAGCACTGGCACTGGCAGCAGCGCCTGGATTGGTCGCTGCTGAACGCCGCGCGCGACGGCGCCGTCAAACACCCCTTGTGGGTGCGATTCTGGGCGGACGTCTCGTTCGCGCTGGGCCCGGTTCCGTTGCGCGTGCTCGGCGCGGTGGCGGCGACCGGCGCCCTGGTGGCGCGCCGGGTGCGGGCGGGGCTGTTGCTGTTGGCCTGCGCGCCGCTCAGCGGGCTCGTGACGGTCGCGGCCAAGGCGCTGGTGGACCGGCCGCGGCCGTCGACCATGCTGGTCCCCGCGGCCGAGACGTCGTTTCCGTCCGGGCACGCACTGGAGGTGACGGCCGCGCTGCTCGCGGGGTTGTCGTTGGTGTTGCCGACGATGAACCGGCTGATGCGCACCGTCGCGGAAGCGATGGTCGCCCTGAGCGTGTTGGCGGCAGGCGTCTCGCGGGTGGCGCTGAACGTGCATTACCCGTCCGACGTGCTGGCCGGCTGGGCGCTGGGTTATCTGTATTTCCTGTTGTGCGTCACGGTGATTCGTCCCCCGCGTGCGGCGCTCTCCCGAAAACCGTGCGACGCGGGCGATTTGGTCACGGCGCGGTGACCTAACCGGGTCTGAAGCTTTACTTGACCTTGCGCTGTACGGGTTCGACGATTGAGGGCATGCGCCGACTGCTCGCTTCGCTGTTCGCTTCGGCGTGCGCGTTTTCCGTGGCGCTGGCAATGGCGCCGATCAGCGGCGCGGCCGGCGCCCCCTGGTTCGCGAACGCCGTCGGCGATGCCACGCAGGTGGTTTCGGTGATGAGCACCGGCGGATCCAACGCGACGATGGACATCTATCAGCGCACGGCCGCCGGCTGGCAGTCGCTGCGGAGCGGGATTCCCACCCACGTCGGTTCGGCGGGCATGGCGCCGCAGGCCAAGAGCGGGGTGCCGGCCACCCCGATGGGGGTCTACACGCTGGACTCCGCGTTCGGCACCGCGCCCAATCCCGGCACCGGGCTCCCTTACACGCAGGTGGGGCCCAACCACTGGTGGAGCGGCGACGACCACAGCCCCACTTTCAACTCCATGCAGGTGTGCCAGAAGGCGCAGTGCCCGTTCAACACCGCCGAAAGCGAGAACCTGCAGATCCCGCAGTACAAGCACGCGGTCGTGATGGGCGTCAACAAGAACAAGACCCCCGGCGGCGGTGCGGCGTTCTTCTTCCACACCACCGACGGCAAGCCCACCGAGGGCTGCGTGGCGGTCGACGATGCTCAGCTGGTGTCGATCATGAAATGGCTGCGGCCCGGCGCGGTCATCGCCATCACCAAGTAGCGCGCGTCAGGCGTCGGTGGCCACCGCGCGACCGGGTTTGAGCGTGAAGTTCATGCCCTCCAACGACATTGTGGCGTCGTAGGTTCGGTCGTATCCGGTCCCGCAGATCTTCCAGCCGGCGTCGGTGCGCCGGTAGGTGTCGCGGTAGAAGGCGGCACCGATCAGCATGAAGTTCAAGTCGGCGACAATCACGCGGTCCTGCAGATACCAACTGCCCGTTGCCGTGTCGCCGTCGACGACGATGTCCGGATGGGTCACCCGGTGCTCGGTGATGACGTTGGCGGGCAGCGACGTACGCATGTACTCGACCAGGTCGTCGCGGTTGGTGAAGTGCAACTCGTTGCCGATCGACGGTCCGTAGTCGGCCTTGATGTCCTCGGCGAGTGTGTCGGCGAAGTCGTCCCAGTGCTTGGTGTCCAGCGCGCGCAGGTACCGGTACTTGACCTGCTTGATGGCTTCGATGTCGGCGAGATCTTGAGGGGTCATCAGGTCATTGCAGCACACGGGTCACCCGCCGCCCGCGCTCGCATCGAAGAGCCGTCGCCGAGACATAAACCACGGTCACCTTGCGCGGCGTGTCGTGTGCGTGGTTTAAGTGTCGCGGCAGCCCTGCGTGTCGGACAGGTAGCGGGTCACCATGTCGATCAGAGCCCGTCGCTCCAGGCTCCAGTCGATCGCAGTCCCGGTGACCATCTGCGCCAGCACCACACCGCGCAGCGCCGCCCAGATCACCTCGGCCACACCGGCATTCGCCGGATCTGCGGTGATCAGCCGACCCAGCTGACCGATCGCGTCGTTCATCTCCAGCAGGTGCCTCCGCGGGGACTCGCCGGGCCCGCCGCGCGTCGCCCGCAGGATCTCGAGCGCCGCCATCGAAGTCGGGCTGCTGTAGCAGCCCCACGCCGTGTCGACGACCACCTCGATGCGCTCGCGCAGCGGCAGCGCGCCGACGTCGGCCGACGACAGGCTGTCGATCAGCCGGTCCACCCCGTCGTCCACGACGGCCATCAGCAGGCCGTTGCGATCGCCGAAGTGGTACTGGATGACCCCCCACGTCACGCCCGCGCGTTCGGCCACGTGCTTGGCGGTGGCGGCCGGGAAGCCCTCCTCGACGATGCAGCGGACCGTCTCGTCGATGATGCGCGCGCGGGTGTCGTCGCCGCGCTTGCGCGGCGCGCTGGTGCGCCGGGTGGGGCCGATCAAGCCCGCGGCTACCTGACCTGCGGCGATGGACATCGTTGACTTTATAACATAGTCGAGTCTATTTTTGGGCCGTGAGCCGATCCCGGTACGCGCGGTTGACGCGCGAGCAGCTGGCCGTCCTGGTCCCCGAACTGCTCCTGATCGGGCAGCTGATCGACCGCTCGGGCATGGCCTGGTGCATCAGCGCGTTCGGCCGCGACGAGATGGTGCAGATCGCGATCGAGGAGTGGGCCGGCGCCAGCCCCGTCTATACCCGGCGCATGCAGCGTGCGCTCAACTTCGAGGGCAACGACGTGCCGACGATCTTCAAGGGGCTCCAGCTCGACATCGGCGCCCCACCGCAATTCATGGACTTCCGCTACACCGTGCACGACCGCTGGCACGGCGAATTCCACCTCGACCATTGCGGGGCGCTGCTCGACGTGGAGCCGATGGGGGAGCGCTACGTCTTCGGGATGTGCCACACCATCGAGGACCCGACGTTCGACGCCACCGCGGTGGCGACCAACCCGCGCGCCCAGGTGCGCCCCATCCACCGGCCCCCGCGGACGCCGGCCGATCGCCATCCGCATTGCGCTTGGACGGTCATCATCGACGAGTCCTACCCCGAGGCCCAGAGCATTCCCGCGTTGGACATCGTTCGCCAAACCCGGGCCGCCACATGGGAACTCGATCCGATCGACCGCTCCGACGAGGGCAACGCGGACTACTCCAGTCCGCTGCTGTCCGACTTCGACTTCGCCGGCTTCTCGCATTCGGCGCTGGTCCGGATGGCCGACGAGGTCTGTCTGCAGATGCACCTGCTCTACCTGTCGTTCGCCATCGCGGTGCGCGCCCGCGCCGCCGATGACGCGCAGGCCGTGTCGGTGTGCACCCAGGGGCTCACCGGCATCGCGGGCGTGGCCGCCGAGCGCATACACCGCGCGCTGGGACTCCCCGGCGGCATCGCGGGGGTGCTCGAGGTCCTCGAACTGCACCCATTGCTGAACCCCGCGGGCTATGTCCGCGCGGAAACGGCGGACCGGCTGGTCGTGCACCGCTCACCGGCCCACGACGATGCCGCCTGGATCGCGCTGTGTTCCCCGGGTTCCGTTCAGCCGCTCCAGGCGATCGCCACCGCCGTCGACCCGCACGTCGAGGTCCGGGTCAGCGGCACCGGCACCGACTGGACCGCGGAACTGGTCGAAACCGACACGGCGGCGGCCGAACTGCCCGAGGTGTCGGTAACGAAGGTCAGCGGCGGAGCGACATTCCAGTTCGAGCCGAGGCGATCGCTGCCGCTGACCGTGGTGTAAGCACGAGCGTCGATTTGTCAAGGGGCCGCCGGTACCGCTTCGGTGACGAGGCGGCATCGACCGGGTACCGATGACGTTGCAAGCCATCGGTTTTGGGCGTGTCCGCGGCTATGGTTAACGCTGGCCACCGACCCCTATAGACGAAGGTTTTCGCTCTATGTACGACCCACTTGGGTTGTCGATCGGGACCACGAACCTGGTCGCTGCGCGTAATGAAAGCCCACCGGTTACCCGGCGCTCGGTGCTGACTCTTTATCCGCACTGCGCGCCGAAAGTCGGTGCGCCCGAAGAGAGTTCGTATCCATTCGAGCCCGGCGTGATGATGAAGGGCTTCGTGGAGCGCATCGGTGATTCGGTGGCGCTGGTGTCGGCCGACGGGTCCGCCCACGACCCGGAGCTGCTCACGGTGGAGGCCCTGGACGCGATGGTGCGCGCCGTCGGCGCGGACGCGTCCTGCGCGGAGATCTCCATCGCAGTCCCGGCGTACTGGAAACCCGTTACGGTGCAGGCATTGCGCGACGGGCTGCGGACTCATCTGGGATTCGTTCGCAGCGGCATGGCGCCCCGGCTGGTTTCGGACGCCATCGCGTCGCTGACCGCGGTGAAGGCCGAACTCGGGCTGCCCGACGACGGCGTGGTGGGGCTGCTCGACTTCGGTGGCGGCGGAACCTCGGCCACGTTGGTGAACGTCGCCGGTGATTTCGAATTGGTCAGCGCCACAATGCGTTACGCGGCCCTGTCGGGCGACGAGATCGATCAGGAGCTGCTGCTGCGGGTCTTCGAGGAGCTGGGTCGCGGCAGCGGCATCGATCCGGCCAGCACGGCGGCCGTCGGGCAGCTCGGCGAATTGCGCGAACAGTGCCGGCTGGCCAAGGAACGGCTGTCCACCGACGTCGTGACCGAGATCGCCGCCGTGCTCGGCGAACGCAGCTGCAGCTTCACGCTGAAGCGCGACGATCTCGAAGACCTGATGGCGGATCGGCTGACCGGCTTCATCTACGCCCTGGACGACATGCTGGTGCGCTACCGCAAGAACTGGGGCGACCTGGCGGCGGTGGTAACGGTCGGCGGCGGTGCGCAGATTCCGCTTGTCGCCGAACGGCTTTCGATCCACGGGCGCACGCCGATCCTGACTCCGTCGCAGCCCGCCCTCGCGGCAGCCTGCGGAGCGCTGCTGCTGGCGGCCCGCGGCGAGGAGCTGAGCCTGCGCACCAGGACCTCGATGAGCCTGCTGGCCTCCGCCCACGCCACCGGCGACGTCGTCGACCTCGGGGCCGGCGATGTGCTGGTGATCGACGACGAGGCGCTGACGGATCGTGAGCTGGCCTGGTCGCAGACCGAGTACCCCGGCGACCTGCGGGTGCGGTTCGGCGGCGAAACCTATGACGAGGACGGGCCGTCCGGCTGGTCGATGCGGCTGAACGTCATCGACCCGCCCGCGGAGCGGCCGTGGCGCCGCCTGCGGTTGTCACAGTTGATCATCGGCATGTCGGCCCTGGTGGCGATGACGGCGATCGGTGGCGTGGCCTACACGCTGACCGGGATCGAACACCGCCAGGCGCCGCCGGCGCCCAGCGTCGCACCCCGGCCGGCGCCGGCCAGCCCGCTGGTCCCGCGCACCGTCGCGCCGCCGCCGCCGACGGCCGTGCCGCTCCCGCCCAGTGCCGCGCCGGTGCCCAGTCCCGCGCCGCCGCCGCCCGAACCGCCGCCGTCGCCGCCACCGTCTGCGCCGCCGCCGGTGGTCATCACCACGCAGGCGCCCCCCGTCTACACCCCGCGGCACACCGCGCCGCCGACCCAGGCGCCCACCACGACCGCCATGACGACGCCCCCGCCGCCGCCGTCGACCACCACCGAGACGCCGCCCCCACCGTCGACGACCACGACCACCACCACGACGGTGCCGATGACCACCGAGTGGATCCACGTGCCGCTGCTGCCGGTGCCGATTCCGGTTCAGGTCCCGCAGACCCAGGCCCCCCAGGCGCCGGCCCCGCAGTATCCGCAATATCCGCAGTACCCGCAGTACCAGCAGTACCCGGGGAACTCCCAGAATCCCTTCCTGGGCCCGGGCTACTAGCCCCCGTCGTTCCTGCTGAGCGCGCTCGACGAGCGTGCCCGTTTCCGCGCGGGTAGCGTGGTGTCACCCGGTCGGGCGGGTCTATCCGGCGGTGCCCTCATCGAGGGACCTCGGAAAAAAATCAGCGCAAATCAGCGGACTGCGGAGGCGTGAAGTGGACATCGTGCTTGGGGTCTCGATGGCTCCCGGGACGGTCCGCCTGGTGGTCATCGAGGGCCAGAACGCCGACGGTGTCACCGTCGAACAGGACGAGTTCGGTGGCGCGGTCGACGAGGTCATTGCGGCGATCGGCGGCACCCGCGAAGGTGCGGAGGCGGGCGGCCACCAGCTGGTGTCGACGGGCGTGACCTGGACGGACCGAGCGGACGTCGGCGCGCTACGGGAAGCGATGACCCAACACGGCATGGGCAACGTGATGCTGGTTTCCCCGTTGCTGGCCGCGGCCGCGCTGGCCCAGACGGTCGGGTCCGCGCTCGACTACGCGCACATCGCGATGCTGTACGTGGAGGCCGAGACCGCGACGCTGGCCGTCGTCGACGTCGCCGACGGGTCGATCGTCGACCTGCACCGCAAGCAGCTGGCCAACGCCGGAAAGGAGCCGCTCGCCGCCGAGTTGGCGACGATGGTCGCCGGTCTGGGCGCGCGGGGTGCTCACGCGGACGGCGTGTTCCTGATCGGCTGCGGCGTGGACATCGTGCCCGTCAAGCCCGCGCTCGAGGCGGCGACCCCGCTCGAGCTGTCGGCGCCCGAGGAGCCGGAGCTGGCGCTGGCCCGCGGGGCCGCGCTGGCCTCGGCGAACGCGCCGCTGTTCGCCTCGTCCACGGCGGCGCTGGCGTACGCGCTCGACCCCGGCACCGGAGAGGTGAGCCCGCGACCGCTCGGCCCGACGTACCTCGACGTCTGGGGCAACGCCGACGCCGAGGCTCTGGCCTACAGCGCCGTGCCCGACGACGACGTGGTCGTCCCGCGCCGGCGACGGCCCATGTTCCTCGCCGGGAGCGCACTGGCCGGCATCGCCGCCATCACCGCCGGGGTGG
>NZ_LZJN01000013.1 GCF_001667735.1 Mycobacterium sp. E183 | reverse complement strand
GCCGATGACGATGAGCAGGCCGGCGAGCGCCGCGGTCGGGATCTGTTCGACCAATCCCGCGAAGGGCACGGCGAACACCATGATCCAGAGCCCGTGCATGATCGTCGATGCCCGGGTCTTGGCCCCTGCGTTGACATTGGCCGCGCTGCGCACGATGACCCCGGCGATGGGAAGCCCGCCGATCGCGCCCGACGCCATGTTCGCCGCGCCCTGTCCGATCAACTCACGGTTGAAGTCGGTCCGCGCCCCGGTGTGCATCCGGTCGATCGCGACCGCCGTCAGCAGGCTTTGCACGCTGGTGATCAGCGTGACCGTGATAACCGCAATCACGACCGCCCCCCAGTTACCCTGCGGGAGCTGGGGCAGCTGCAGCGCCTCCAGCACCGAGCCTTCCAATCGGATACGGGACACGTTGAACGGCAACACGACCGAGATGACCGTGACGCCCACGATGGCTACCAACGGACCGGGAATCTTGGCCACCCGAGCCGGCGCCCAGCGCCAAGCGATCAGGATGGCGATGACAAGCAGGCCCAGCACGAGCCCGGGCCGGTGCGCGCCCACAACCTGCGCGGGCAGCCCGACGACGTTCGTCCAGGCCGAGCTCTGCGATTCACCGCCCAGCAATACGTGCACCTGCTGCAAGGCGATCGTGATGCCGATGCCGGCCAGCATGGCGTGCACAACGACCGGCGAGATCGCCAGGGCGGCGCGTGCAATCCGGCTGATACCCAACACAACTTGCAGGGCGCCGGCAATTACTGTGATCAAACATGTTACGGCCCAGCCAAATTGGGATACCAGGTCAGCAACAATGACCGTCAGCCCGGCCGCCGGGCCACTCACCTGCAACGGTGACCCACCGAGACAGCCCGCGACGATCCCCCCGACGATCGCCGCAATCAGGCCGGAGAGCACCGGGGCGTCGGAGGCGAGCGCAATACCCAACGACAGCGGAAGCGCCACCAGGAACACTACCAATGACGCCGGAAGGTCGTACTGCATGGCCGCGCGAAACCGGCCGCCGCGGGCGTCCGTCTCGGTATCGTGTTCCCCCAGCTGCTCGACGCGTTGCATGGGCCCTCCCTGGGTTACGCATGAGGGCACGTTCGGGACCTGCCCGTAACGCGCCGAATTGTGCAATGTAAAACCCTGCAGCACGGACGATTACATTCGCCGGGAACATCATTGTTCTGGTTAGCCTGCTATGGCTTATGCGTACCGAAGGTATGGGGCGGCCAGGCCGGTCGCAACACGACGGGCCGGGCGCATATCGAATGCAAATCTTTTGCGGCGCAAATTCGCCGGGCCAAGAGAATGGCAGGCGACGCGAGCCGTTGGCGAAAGTGACTGGGCGGCGGACCGTTTACTCCAAGACGAAGACCGGTATCTGCCTCGTTGTCTTCGTCTGATATTCGGCGTACGGCGGATACGCTTCGACCGCGCGCTGCCACCAGTCTTCGCGCTCGGCCCCCTCGAGCTCGCGCGCCCTCAGCGTCACGACCCTCTCGCCATCCTGCAACGTCACCTCGGGGTTGGCCTGCAGGTTGAAGTACCACAACGGATGCTCGGGTGCGCCACCCTTCGACGCGACAATGGCGTAACGGCCGTCGTTTTCGACGCGCATCAGCGGCACATACCGCTTCTTCCCGGATTTCGCCCCGGTCACGGTCAGCAGGACGACGGGCCGATCGAAAATCTCGACCCCGTCGGTGGTGCCTTGCTTGAGGATCTGCTCGGTCTGCTCGCGCACCCAGTCCCGCGGGCTCAGTTCGATGTCGTCGGCCATACCCGATCTCAACATGTCCGTGCGCGATAGTCATCTTCGCCCCCGGGCGCACAGGGGCCGAACCGCTTAAATGATCTAACTACCGACGGCGAGAGCTGGGATCCGGCTTCCCGCCGACGGCGCCACCGCAGCCGCGGTCGCCGCACAGCGGGCGATCGCGCCCAAGGGGCCCGAAGTACCCAACGGCGAACTGGCTTCGTTCGGCAAACACTCCGGCTACCGCACGGCCATCCTCGGGGTGAGCGCGTGCGTCAGATATCAATTTCGTTGACATATATCAGCGCACTTGATATAACTGTGGCATGACTCAGCCGACTCAGGAAATGTTTGAATCCGCCTACAAGGGCGAGGCCCCGGAGATGGGCGAGGGTAATCGGCCGCCGTGGAGCATCGGCGAGCCACAGCCGGAGATCGCGGCTCTCATCGAAGCCGGGAAGTTCCACGGTGACGTACTCGATGCCGGTTGCGGCGAGGCGGCGGTGTCGCTGTTCCTTGCCGAGCGTGGCTTCACCACGGTGGGCCTCGACCAGTCGCCGACCGCCATCAAGCTGGCGCGCGAGAAGGCCGGCCGGCGCGGCCTTGCCAATGCGACCTTCGACGTCGCCGACATCAGCTCCTTCGACGGCTACGACGGCCGTTTCGGGACCATCGTCGACTCCACGCTGTTCCACTCCATGCCCGTCGAATTGCGCGAGGGTTACCAGCAGTCGATCGTGCGGGCCGCCGCCCCCGGCGCCTCGTATTTCGTGCTGGTGTTCGACCGGGCGGGCATGCCGGCCGACGGCCCGGTCAATGCGGTCACCGAGGACGAGTTGCGGGACGTGGTGTCCAAGTACTGGGTGATCGACGAGATCCGGCCGGCGCGCATTCACGCCAACGTGCCCGACAGCGTCGCGGAAGGCTTTCAGGCCTTCGGGGGTGCCGACATTCGTGACGAGGGCAACGGCCGCAAGTCGATCGGAGCCTGGCTGCTGTCCGCACATCTGGGCTAGCCTGCGCGGACGACGGGCCAGGTTTCGATGCCTGGCATTCGGGAGATCCTGACTTGAGCATCGCAGACGGTCAGAGGAGATCCACGTGGACCAGCAGGTAAATTTCGACCCGCCACCCGCGCCCGAGGACGCCCGGCAGGCGACCGAGGAACAGCGCAAGTTGCAGGAGCAGCTGGAGCATCAGAACGAGGACCCGGACGCGCCGGGGCGGCACCAGTCCCGGCGCGACCTTCCCGACGAGAGCACGCGCTAGGCGTGGCCGCGATGAACGCGGTTGTGCGCCAATACGACTAGATTTTAAGGCGCGTGATCTTCGCGGAGCTTGCGGCGATCGTGTGCGAGCGCCACCCCCGCCAGCCCCACCAGCGTGAGGCCGCCGACCGCCGCCGCCGGAATCGCCCAGACGCGCCTGATCATCAGCGCGCTGTCACATTGGCCGACGTAGTTAGCCGACCCGCTTTCGTCCCTGTCAGCGCTCGCGGCCTGGGCCAAATCCGTGGTGAATCCGCTGCCGCATTTGACTTGCCAACCGAATTGATCGTATTCGTCGATGAATACCGGGAACCGCAGCGCGAGAAGCCCGAGCGTCAAAGCCACCACGGCCGCGGCGAAGGCCAGGGGTCCGCGTTTGATCATCCCGTGCCCTAGGTCATGCACACGTTGGCGAAGATCAGCACCGGCCAGGACACGATCGAGCCGAGAAACGAGACCACCAGATCGATACCGTGCATGTCGCGCAGGTGGCTCGTGTGGGTCGATGACCAGATCACCCCGACGATGAGGTACGGCGTGCCCAGCAGCACGGCCAGACCCAGCAGCTCGGCGATCGTCAACTGGTAGTCCAGCAGCTGACGGACCCTGTGAAGCATCGGGCATGCCTTTCGCGGAGACTAGGTACCATACCGACTTTCCCCGTATGTTAATGGCAATTCGGACCGTTGGATAGGCG
The DNA here is from genome assembly GCF_001667735.1 of Mycobacterium sp. E183. Taxonomy (GTDB): domain Bacteria; phylum Actinomycetota; class Actinomycetes; order Mycobacteriales; family Mycobacteriaceae; genus Mycobacterium. Next base: position 21,036 of record NZ_LZJN01000013.1, on the reverse strand, counting down.
TTGTTGAGATTCCGTGCGGCCCGGTGGGAACGAGTTTATTGCGCTGAGGGCGTTTTGAAGCCGATTAACGCGCACCGTCGCACGCCGACGCGTCAACAAGTACAGCGTCATTCGCGCGCGGGCTTGCGTCCCGCATCAACGGCGGCGCGCGCCGCCCTGGGCTGCCCCACCGGAAGGTGTGGCGGATTCGCCGAGCAGCGTGGTCGCCATCAGTCGGCGCAGCGTCATGCGGGCGGGCTCGCCGGGGCCGGGGATGACGAGCTGGCCGATGTCGACGGCCAGGGCGAAGGCGGCGTGTACGGCGTATCGCGCCCGGCCGAGCGTCAGCCCGGGCCGGGCCGCCACCGCCAGCCGCGCCCAGGATTCGACGGTGGAGCGGTGAATGTTGTAGAGGAGCACCGCTTCGTTGTCCGGCACGTTGTGGCGCTCCGTGTAGTAGACGCGGGCCAATTCGGGGTTGGCGAACAGCCGCTCGATGAAGGCGTCGATCAGCCGCTGCAGCGACTGCTCCGGATCACGGCCCGCGGCCAGGATCGTGGACAGGTCGCCGGAGAGCTGGTCGGCGCCGCGGCGATAGGAGACCGCCAGTATCGCCGCCTTGCTGGGAAAGTATTGGTAGATGCTGGCCACCGGTATGCCCACCGCCGCGGCGATCTCCTCCATGCCGGTTTCCCGATAGCCACGGTCATTGAACAACCGAATCGATTCGTGCAACAGCAGTTCATAGCTGCCGACGGCCCTCGTCATCGTCACCGCTTGCGCCGGCTCCGACTCGCTCGGCCGCTGCACCGGCACGTCCACCTTTGATATCGCGGCCACGACGTCGGCCAGCGTCGCCCGGATCTCGTCGTTGCTGAGCCGGGAACGGTGATCGGTGATGCTGCCGATGACGCTCAAAATTGCCGCCGAGAGCACCCAACGCTGCCGCGACTGCAGTTTGGGCCGAAGTCTGATCAACGGCCGCTGCAGGCGCCGGTTGACCAGCCTGACCTGCTCGGTGAGCACCTCCTCGTCCTCCCCGTGCAGATAGCGGCCCTCCCATCGATAGAGTCCCCCCGCGGTGCGGTTGACGATGGTGGTGTCGATCAGGGCAGCAGTTAGTGCGCGCAGCGTTTCCCGGGGATCGGCGTCGGCGGGCAGCTGATCGGCGAACTCGGTGGCGTCCACGAGCAGCTGACCGAGCGCCAGGACCGCGGAGCGAAACAGGTCGTATTTGCCCTGCGAATGGCGATACAGCGCCGCCGCCGAGATTCCGACCCGCGCGGCGATGTTTTCCATGCTCACCGCGTGGTATCCGAGCTCGCTGAACGCATCGCCGGCCGCCCTCGCGATCTGCGCTTTGCGGTCTCTCGGGCGCCGCTTCACTGGGTTTGCGGACGAGCGGCCGGCCGGCGTCATAGACATCACCGTAGCCGCAGCGGAGTCGTTGGGAAGAGCGCGTCCGACGGGTTTTTCGGGGCGGCGCCGCACCCGGATCCGAACCCGATCGAGCGCTACCCCCGCGCACTCGATGGCGACCCGCACGACACCTGGATGCGCTGGTCAACCGCGGCCGCCGAGATCTGTTCAGGCCCACGTCCCGCGGCCCCACGGCGCGCGCGTGCCCCCCGGCCGTTGAGCCAGCAGGCCAGTCCGCCCAGAACCAGGCCGATCCCGACGCCGACGTCGGGACGCTGGCCCAGCATGAGCCAGGAGAGTAGCCCGGCGAGTGCGGGGATTACGGCGAACAGCATCGCCACCGCCGCCGCGCCGTGGGCGTTGATGGCGCGGACATAAAGGCTCACCGCCAGGGTCGCGTTTAACAGCACCATGCCGGCAATCGCGATCGCCGCCTGCCGGACGTCATGCACGGTGAACGGCGTCAGCAACGCAAGCGCCGCCGCGGGAACCAGCGCGACCGCATTCTGCATCGCGCTCATCGTGCGGAAGTCGACGCCGGTGCAAAACCGCTGTTGGTAGACGCCGCCGGCCGAAAGCCCAAGCAGCGCAACGCCAAGCAACACGATCACGGGGTCCAGGCCGTGGGTGCTGGTCAGCCTTCTGGCACACGCCGCGAGCACAGCGACGACGCCGAGCGCGAGCGCGGCCACCCGTTGCCGCCCGAGCGGCTCGCTCAGGAACACCGCGGCCAGGATGGCCGTGGCGACGGGGTTCATCGCGATCACCACCGCACACAGCACCGCCGGTGACCCGAGCCGAAAGGCCTCGTAGCAGCAGCAGAATTGCACGGCCTGGATCAGCAGACCTGCCACCACGACGTGGCCGAACTGTGCCCCCCGCGGCCAGGGCGCCTTGGCGAAGGCCGCCCATACGGTCAAAATGATTGCGGCCAAAGCAAATCGCAGCACCAGGGCATCCATCGGCGCCATGGCGGTCACCGCCAGCACCCCGATCGGGTAACCGAGTGCGTAGAGGAACGTCACCGCCGACGCGGTGGTCAGCGGCATGCGCGGCAAGTCCATGCGACCCATGCTTGCTCAGACCGCCGCCCACCGTCCAACGAATATTGCTGATCGCGATTGATCGCGTTGCCTTATCGATTTCCAATCCGGCTGAGCGAAATCGGCGCTTCCGGCGCAATGATTGATTAGATTCACTGATCAGACTATCGTGCGGTTATGGCCCAGGTGCTGGACATCGCGCCGTTGCGCAGCCTGGTCGCGGTCGCCGACTGTGGCGGGTTTCACCGCGCCGCCGCCGCGCTGCACCTGAGCCAGTCCGCGGTCAGCCAGCATCTGCGCCGAGTCGAAGCCGTCGTCGGTGAGCCGCTGATCCAACGCTCCGGCCGCGGCATCGTGTTCACCGAAATCGGACTGAAGGCCCTGCGGCACGCCAGGACGATCTTGTCCGCGCACGACAAGGCGCTCGACGACCTGGGCGCCACGGAGCCCAGGCTTCTGACGATCGGGGCCACCGAGCACGGCGCGGACGTGATGCTGGCCGGACTGACGGGCATCCTGCGAGACCGGCTTCCCGACCGGCGGGTGCGCTTCCGACTCGACCGCAACGTGTCGCTCGCCGACTCGATCGAACGTGGGCTGGTCGACTTGGCGATCATGGTCGACGGCGCGGGCCTGGATCGCGCCAACGCATCGGGAGTAGTTGGGCTGCAATGGATTTCGGCACGGACACTGTCGATGCTTCCGCGCGACCCCCTACCATTGGTGGTCTTCTCCGAGCCGTGCACCTTGCGCGAGCCGGCCTTCGCGATCCTGGAAAACCACGGCATCACCTACGAGATCGCCGCCGAGTGCGGGGACCTGTCCGGCCTGTACGCGGCGGTTCGGTCGGGGCTCGGAGTGGCGTTGTTGCCGATGATCGGCAAACTGCCGGACGGCCTGTGTCCGGCCGAGGGCCTGCCGCCGGCCAACAACGCCTCGGTTCTGGTTCGCGGACGCGCCGGTATCGACCCGGACTTGCTGGCCACGGTCGACGACGCGGTACGTGACGTGCTGGCCGCCGCGGACTAGGGGTGGCTGTCAGAGAGCGCCGCCAAATAGCGTTGTTCGCGCTCTGTCATGTCATTCGAAGTGATGGCACCGAACCGGGCGGCCTCTCGGACAAACCGCTCCGGCGCGTCCGGAAGCGCGTCAGGTCCCTCCAGCCGAAAGCAACTCGGCGCCAGTGGGCCGAATAACAACGCGCGGCGCAGGTTCGGCCAGTTGTCCAGTCTCGGCTCCACGCCCGCGGCCCGGGCGAAGGCGATGGCGACGAGGTTCAATCGCGACTTCTGCGACGCACCCCGGCGGGCGCGGTAGGCGTTGATTGCCAGCCGCTGCTCGCGATCACCCACGGCCGGAATGACACCGCCCCACGCGTAGGCGATCCACCTGGCCTGGAGCTCGAGCGGCACGAAGTACCCGCCCGCCTGGTCCCACATCCCCACGAAGGCCAGCCCGGGGAGCTCCGGATGGAAGGTGTACCGGTCCGCGTCCAGGTGCACCGCGTCGAGGTCCAGAACCTTCTGAACGTCTTCGCTCAAGAACGGTAGGCGCAGATTGAAACCGGTCCCGAAGAAGATTCCGTCAAACTCCTCCGCATGATCGTCGGCGAAAACCACCCTCCTGCCCGCCACCGTTTTCATCCACGGCCGCACCGAGATTCGGCCCTCCGCGACCAGCGGGAGATAATGCTGACTGAGGGTCACGCCAGCCGTGAGAACCGAAGGGTCCGGCGCCGGGGCTCCGTACTGCTCGGGGCTTCCCGCGGCCCCGAGCACAATCTCCTTCAACTGGCCCTCGACGTCCTCAGCCGGGAGGCGCTCTTCCGACAGGGTGCCGTATCGCGTATAGAGCAGATGGTCGGTGGGGACGCCGGAAACGAATTTGGGGACGACGTACCGTTGCCGCCGCTGCGTCACAACCACGTGCGCCGCTCCGAGTTGCGCTATCTCCGAAGCGACTTCGAGCGCACTGATCGCGCAGCCGGCCACTAAGATCCGCTTGCCGCGATATGCGGTGCCGTCCCGGTAGCCGAACGTCGTCGTCGCACCCGCGCAGCCGGAAAAAGTCTCCAGCCCCGCGACCGGGGGGACCGCCGGCGCACTGAACCTGCCGCTGGCCACCACCACTCGCTCGAATCTGTCGATACCCTCGGCGTGGCGCAGGAGCCAGCCGGGCTTGTCGTCCCGGCTGACCAGTTCGACTCGGTTGCGCAGCCGAATGCGTGACGTCAGACCGAATTTGGCGGCGTAGCGATGCAGATAGTCGAGAATGTCTCGGTTGGGTTGGTAGGCGAGTTCGCTGTCATGCTCGAGGTCGCTGAAGGCCGTCATGGTGCGGCTGCTGTTGGTGTGCATGCCCGGCCAGACGCCGCTGCATTCCTCCGACGTCGCCCACTGCCCGCCTAGCGTCGAACCTTGCTCGAAGATCGTGGGCTCGAGCCCTTGCGACAACAGCCAGCGCGCCGCCACCAAGCCGCCCGGTCCGGCGCCGATCACGGCGACACGTGTCATCCGGTAACTGTCGCACGCAGCCGCCGCGACGCGGTCGAGTCCCTGACTTGGCAATCCCGATTTTCTGCCATTTCGTCAAACGTCGGAACGGCGATGCTTATCATCGGCGAAACACTCCGAGCCAGCGCAGCAAGCAGAGGAGCTATCGGCGTGACCGAGCCAATCGCCCCCCTCGCCGGCAAAGTCGCCTACGTGACCGGGGCCGCCCGCGGCCAGGGCCGCTCCCACTGCGTCCGGCTCGCCCGGGCCGGCGCCGACATTGTCGCTATCGATGCCTGCGCACCCGTCGCCGAACACAACGGCTACCCATCCGCCCTACCCGAAGATCTTGCCGAGACCGTCAATCTGGTGGAGGGCGAGGGCCGCAAGATTTTCGCCGACGAAGTCGACGTCCGAGACCTGTCCGGCCAACAGCGGATCGTGGCGAATGCCATCGAACAGTTCGGCCGGCTCGACATCGTCGTGGCCAACGCCGGCGTGCTGAATTGGGGCCGGGTATGGGAGATTTCACCCCGGCAGTGGCAGGAGACCATCGATATCAATCTCACCGGACTGTGGAACACCATGAAATCCGTTGTGCCCGTGATGATCGCGGCCGGCAATGGTGGGTCGATCATCAACATCAGCTCCGCGGCCGGGATCAAGGCCGTCCCCGGATGTGGGCATTACTGCGCAAGCAAATTCGGCGTCGTCGGGCTGACCAATTCGTTGGCCGTCGAGCTCGGCGAATTCGGGATCCGCGTCAACTCCGTGCACCCATACGGCACCGACACCCCGATGGGTAACGACCTGTCGATGTACCAAACCTTCCAGGACCACCCGCACTACATCCACAGCTTCTCGCCCGGCGCACTGCCGACCGAGTCCCTCGCGCCTCCCGACATGGTCTCCGACATCGTGGTCTGGCTTGCCAGCGACGCGTCGTCGTTGGTCACCGCCGCCCAAATCCCCGCCGACAAGGGCTACCTCAAGATCTGAACCGGCCGGGCACCCGGAGGCGGGCCGTCCCCCATCCTGGCCACGCTCATCGACGGAGCACGGGCCTGAGATCGTCGAGACGGTCGAACAGGTGCCAGATGTATTTCGACGATCCGTTCTCGCGATGCGGATGCAGGTCGGCGAGGTCCGGGTCGTTGCAGTAGCTGTCGAAGGCCTCCCGCGACTCCCACTCCACGAGGATCAGCACCTGGCGGGGCTCGATGTCGCCGACGATCGCCTCCTGAAAACTGCCGAGCGCAACAACGCGACCACCATGCTTGGCAACCTCGGCGGGCGACCGTCGCGAGTATGCGCGGTACTCCTCGGCATCGGCCACATCGAAGAGATTCAAGGCATAAACGGTCATGGTCATCGACATTACGTGGCCAGACGCGCGCCGGCGGGCCGGCGCCTCTCGCCCGTTCGCCGCAGCTCGCCGACCGACCGCGTCGATGGTCGCGGGTCTCTGCGGGTTAGGGTGCCTTCGTCGGCCGCAGCGAACCGGTCGATAGAAATGTTGAGCAATTAATGACCGCACCAGCCGAAACGCCAACGCTCGAATCCCGCGTGGGCCACTACTACCAGGTCCACGAACCGTACCGGGTCTCCGGGGAGAAAGTGCGGGAGTACGCCCGGGCTGTCCAGGACTACCACCCCGCCCACTGGGATGTCGCGACCGCCGCGGAGCTGGGATATTCGGGGCTGGTGGCGCCGCTGACGTTCACGTCGATCCCCGGCATGGTCGCCAATCGCCACCTGTTCGAATCGGTCGTCGTCGGTTATGACATGTATCTGCAGACCGAAGAAGTCTTCGAGCAGCACCGACCGATCGTCGCGGGCGACGAATTGCACACCGACGTCGAACTCTCGTCGGTCCGCAGAGTCGCCGGCCGTGACCTGATCACCGTGACCAACACGTTCACCGACTCCGCCGGCGAGCGGGTGCACACCATGCACACCACCGTCGTGGGTGTCACCGCGGACGACGTCGATCCGGAGATGCTGGTGGCCGCGAAGAACGTGGTGATGCACGACGTGAACCTCGCCGGAATCGACACCTCGGAGGCGGCCTATCGGAAGACTGTGCGCCGGGCGAGTGACGTTCGGATCGCCCAAGCCGGTACGGACCGCATTCCGGGCACTGCGTGCTTCGATGACCTGAAAGTCGGCGACGAGCTACCCGTGCACCACGCCCGCCTGTCGCGCGGCGACCTGGTGAACTACGCCGGTGTCGCCGGCGACGCCAATCCGTTGCACTGGGACGAGAACGTCGCCAAGCTGGCAGGCCAGCCCGACGTGATCGCCCACGGAATGCTCACCATGGGTTTGGGCGCGGCCTTCATCTCCTCGTGGTCGGGAGACCCCGGCGCGGTGAGCCGGTATGCGGTGCGGCTGGCCCAACCCGCGATCGTCTCGGCCACCGACGGTGCAGACATCGAATACAGCGGACGGATCAAGTCACTGGACCCGGCGACCCGCGCCGGTGTCGTCATCGTCGTCGCAAAGTCCGGTGGTAGGAAGATCTTCGGGCTGGCGACGGCGGATATCCGCTTCCGCTGAACGACGGCGGCGCCGCGCCGCTACCCGAGGCTCACGAGTTGCTCGACCGAGTCCCTGGGCAGCTCCCCGTCGACGACAGCGGTGACGGTCATGTTCTGCACGGTGATGGCGCCCCCGTGGTTGTCGAGAAATGCGGTGTCGGCGGCATCGCGGCCGGTGGCGATCCGCACCATCGACTGTCGGGGCGCCAGGCACGTCGCGTCGACGACGCGCCACACACCGTCGATCAAGGCCTCGGCCACGGCGTGAAAATCCATCGGATGGCACCCCGGCGCGTACACCGCCACCAGTCGCGCCGGGACGTTGACCGCGCGTAGCAACGCGATCACCAGATGGGCATAGTCGCGGCACACGCCCGCGCCCGCGAGCAATGTGTCGGTGGCCCCGTCGATCGGATCGCTGGATCCCGGGACATAGCTGAGCCGGGTGCCGACCCAAGACGAGACCTTCTCCAGCAACGTCACCGAGGTCGCGTACTGCTCGAATTCGGTTGCGGCGAAACCGAAGAACTTGTCGGCCTCCGCGTACCTACTCGGGCGCAGATAGGTGATGGCGTCGATGTCGTTCACCGGCGCCGGGTCCGCCCGCCCGGTGACCGTCGCCGCGTACGACACCGTGACCGTTCCTTTTTCGGCCGCCACGACATGGATGCGCGACTGATGCGCGCCGATGACCTCTCGCGGTTCCAGCGCCTTGCCGTTTCGCGTGATCCGCAGGGATTCGCTCACATCGATGCCCGGCTGCCGGCTGACCGCCACCTGGAAATCCAGCACCGCCGGTTCGGTGACCTCGACTTCGATTTCTACGCCGACGCTGCGGCCGGCGTCGGTCGTCCTGCTCTCGGTCGTGGCGCTGCGGTGTCTCCATGCGGGCATAACTCAAGCCTTTTCGTCGAAGCCGGTCGAATCCCGCTCGCTGCTTGGCAGGCTTTCGTGTTCGCACTTTCTTACCGCACGAACGCCTTTGGCGCTCGCCGGCTGCACGCCTCGACTACTGGCCCGCCCGGTGTGCGAGATCGATGGCGTACTGGCTGACGAAGGTGCCCGCAGGCGGATCGCCCTTATCGCAAGTTCCGTCGGATTCGCCGGGGCGTTTGATCCACAGGTAGGCGTCGGCGTGCGCGCCGGCGGTCGCCGTGGTCGGCGGGGTGCCGAGCGCTCGGCCGCCCGGGTTGCACCAGTTGAGCCCGGAGTCGGGTGCCGGTCCGGCTCCGTTGCGGGAAGTGTCGACCACGTAGTGCGAACCATTCGTGAGGCCCGAAATTGCTTCTCCATAACCGATTTCGTCCTCGGTGGTGAAGAAGTTGGCCGTGTTGACGCTGAAACCACGCGCGTGGCCCACACCGGCCTGGTTGAGCCTGCCCGCCATGTCCTCGGCGCTATGCCAGCGCAAGTGCCCCGCGTCGACGTAGACGGCCGCGGCCGGGTCTCGGGTCAGCGTGTCGACGGCGTACCGGACCAGGTCGTAGCGCTCCTGGCGCTGATCCCCCGATAAGCAGTCGGCCATCGCAAGCGCGTCGGGCTCGACGATGATCGCCACCCGCGAGGCGCCGACGCCAGACGCGATGCCGTCGATCCAGCCTCGGTAGTCCGCGCCCGACACCATGCCGCCCGCGGCGAAGCTGCCACAGTCGCGGTGGGGGATGCCGTAAATCGTCAGCACCGGGATGGCGCCGGCGGCGTTCGCGTCGCCGACGTACTTGCCGACGGTGGCTGCCGAACCTCCGGGGACGATCCAGTAGGCCTGCGGCGTGTTGGCGATCGCGGTCAACTCGGCACTCGGCGGATCGGCGCTCTGCGCGGCGCGCATCGCCGCCGAATTGGGATTGACGTAGAACGGCGCACCGGCCAACGGGTTGCCGTCACTGGCCAAGCGCACCGCCGGGGCGGGACCGGCATGCGGCGCACAAATCCAGGCGACAGCCGCCACCGTCAGGAAGGGACTGATCCACCGCATGAGGGCATGAGCAGCTGAGGACATCACGTCAGGGAAACTACTGCGTCACGGCAAGCCGCGCGATTCCGGGTGGAAGTTGCCTCTCTGCCCGGCTCGCTGCTCGCGTACGACCCAAACCTCCGCGACCACAGGGAGACGAAATGCTCTCGCCTCTCTTTTTCCTAAGATCGAGACACAGCATCCGTGGAGGCACCGGCCCGGTGTCATCATCGTTCGAGCCAACGGTCGAAAGGGGGGCTGCGGTGCTCACCAAGCCAATCTCCGCAGTAGCCGTCGTGGCAGCCATCGCGGCAGCCGCACTGACACTTCTGCCGTGGATTGACTTAGACCATCTGGGATTACCCCTTCGGTGGAATGGTCTCGGCGTCTACATCGGCGAGCATGGCGAACACTACGGCGCCCACCTCGCCGGCATGGCGAACAGTGCGCCCGGTTGGACCATCGTGATCGCCTCGCTCGCGGCAGCCGCCGCGATGGTGGGCGCGACGCGCGTCAATGTGCTCGGGTTGGTCGCGTGCGGCTTCGCGGTCGTCGCATTCGTCACCGCCCTCTTGTGTTTGGTGCGGCCCGGGGTGCTGGCCGGGGACACCAAGCACGAATTGGGCATATCTGAGCTTCCGGACCGCGAAGTGCTCAACTCCGCCGCATTGGTAGCCGAAGTGGCGGCCACCGGAGTGTTGGTGGTCGCCACTTCGCTCGCCGCAATGGAGGCGAGACGCGTCCGCGCGGCGGCTGATTGAGCAACGAGATCGGGCCGACCAGGGGCCGGCGGCGGTGCCGGTTTCCGCGCCATGCCGGTCACCGCATCGATGCCGGCCCTAGATGGCGCCGCCTACCGCGCCATGTTGGCAAAGCGCGACAGGTGCAACTGGTGCGCGACGGTAACCGTCTTGGTGGGGCCGTTGCGGTGTTTGGCGAGAATGAAATCCGCCTCTCCCCCGCGCGGATCGTCCCGCTCGAACGCGTCCGGCCGGTTCAGCAGGATCACCATGTCGGCGTCCTGTTCCAGCGATCCCGACTCGCGGAGGTCGGACAACATCGGCTTCTTGTCGGTGCGCTGCTCGGGACCGCGGTTGAGCTGGCTGATCGCCACCACGGGCACCTCGAGTTCCTTGGCCAACAATTTGAGTTGGCGCGAGAATTCGGACACCTCGAGCTGGCGCGACTCGACCTTCTTTCCCGACGACATCAGCTGCAGATAGTCGACCACGACCAGACGCAGGTCGGCCTTCTGCTTCAGCCGGCGCGCCTTGGCGCGGATCTCCATCATCGTCAGGTTCGGCGAGTCGTCGATATACAGTGGCGCCTCACTGATTTCGCTCATCCGGCGCGCCAGCCGCGTCCAGTCGTCGTCGCTCATCCGCCCGGAACGCATGTCGGCGAGTTTGATCTTCGCCTCCGCCGACAGCAGCCGCATGACGATCTCGGACTTGCTCATCTCCAGCGAGAAGATGACGCTGGCCAGCCGGTGCTTGATCGAGCAGGACCGCAGAAAATCCAGACCGAGAGTGGAATTGTGCGTCGGGATCATGGCCCTGCTCGCCAAATACAGGTGGCTGTCGTTGTCGACCTCAACACAACGCACGGCGACGGTCTCGACCGGTCGGACGTCCACAATGAAGCGTGAGCCCGAGCGCGCGGTACCGGTGGCGGCCCTTCGTTCCTTGTGCGCGATGGCCTTTCGCTGCAACGCGAACACCACGTCGTCCGTGGAGAAGGTCAGCGTGTATGCGGTGCTCGACGACTCGTGCCCACCCCGGACGCGCTTGGCCGAGGTTTGGCAGCGATAGCCGAGGCTGACGATCAGCTCGGCGGCATCGCACGCCAGCCGCTGACTGGTGACCGAGAACTGGACCGCACCGCCCGCCGTGACCGTCCCGTCCGTGTCGAGCAAGCCGGCGAGCAGGGCGCGCCGTTGTCTCTCGGACCCGCGCAGGTACTCGATCGGGATGTGCTTATTACCGAGCACGCCGAGCGTTCGCAGGCGCGCCTGCAGGGTGCCCACGGAGGCGTGGCAGCTCTGGCACAACCGCAGCCCCGCCGACGGTCCCCCACAACGAATACACGTCGGGCTCGGCACCGGAGCAGAAACGAACCGTGCCCGGCCACCGCATGAGCGCCCACAAGTCCGCACCTGACTGGTCTGGGGAATGAACGACTTGCCGCAAACTGCGCACTGGCGAGGAGCCGGCCCCGCGCCGGCCGGCAGGCGCAGGTGGTAGCGGTACCGCGCGGACGCCGACGGAAAGGCCACCAAGCCGTCCGCCTCGATGCGCATGATGATTTCCGGATCGGCCGTGGTGATCTGAGCCGCGGCACTGGTGCCGTCGCCGAGCCAGGCCCCGAGCGTGTATGCGGGAACCAACAATTCGCGCTCGGGTAGGTCGAGCGCACTCGCGTTCACGACGGAGTGGTTCAGCCGCCGGTCCACCGTGTCGCAGCGCAGAGTCACGGCGATCTCGGCCGTGGTTCGCACCGCCGCAAAGGTGCGCTGATTCTTATAGCGGTTGTAGCCCACCGCCGCGGCTTGCGCCGACTTCCGGGATGCGCGAGTTTCGGTCAGCCACTGATGGGCTTCGTCGGCGACGATCACCGTCCCGTCGGAGAATTCCACCTCATAGCACGGCCGTCCCAGCATCACGTCGGTGGCGGCCACCACCCGCGTCGGCCGCCCGTCGTCGCCGAGCAGCTCGTCACCGACCGCGACGTCGCCCATCGTCGTCCAGCCCGAGGGTGTGGGCAGCAGCGTGTCCAACGCGAGCGCCTTCCCGACACCAGGCCTGGCCGCCACGATGATCATCTGACCGGCGTGCAGGCCGTTGGTCACCTCGTCGAGCTCGGTGAAGCCAGTCGGCACGCCACGCGCCACGCCGCCGTTGGAAGCGATCGCGTCGATCTCGTCCATCGTCGGCTGCAGCAGGTCCTCCAGCGGAACGAAATCCTCCGTCGTCCGTCGGTCGGCAACCTCGTAGATCTCCGCCTGTGCGCGATCAACCACCTCGGCCACGTCGGCGCCCTCGGCGCCCGCGTAGCCGTATTGCACGACCCGCGTCCCCGCCTCCACCAACCGCCGCAGTAGCGCCTTCTCGGCGACGATGGTCGCGTAGTAGCCCGCATTGGCGGCCGTGGGCACGGTGGAGATCAGCGTGTGGAGATAGGGGGCGCCGCCGATCCGGCGCAGCATCCCGCGCCGGTCCAGTTCCGCGGCCACCGTCACGGCGTCGGCCGGCTCGCCACGGCCATACAGGTCCAGGATCGCGTCGTAGACGTTCTGGTGCGCGGGTCGGTAGAAGTCGCCGGGCCGCAACCGTTCCAGCACGTCGGCGATGGCGTCCTTGCTCAGCAGCATGCCGCCGAGCACCGCCTGCTCCGCGGCCAGATCCTGCGGTGGCTGGCGGCCGAAGTCCTCGCTCGGCGCCGATGAATCCATGCCCGCCGACAAGTCATCGACGACCGCCATGGATCCCTCCTCCCCTGCCACACGCCCGAACATACATTCGAAAACCGGTTTCTTCAGCGTAAGTCAAGGAGCCGACACTTTCGTCCCACAGCACTCGCACGCCTCGCGTCGGGACGACGTTAGACGTTGCTGGCTAGTAGGTGAAAGCGCGGCTGTTTATGAACCTGTGCATCGTGTGTGCATATCCGTCGACACCTGTGTTGAGTGGGGTGTGGAGAACCTGTGTATGAATTCAATGGGCCGTGACATCACTGCTGTTAAGGGCCATGTAACGCGACGAATTTCGTGTGGACAAGAATCTCTACGGCGTGTCGTCGCAGGTTACTGCTCCGGGCGTGTTGGCTTTCAGCCACATTTTCGCAGCGTTACGGCAGGGTAAAGAGGACCCTCGGGATACACCGGAGCAACAGTTCGCTAGGGCGCGCGTCCGCGACCGCCGGACGAGAGGCCGAAGACTGTGCCGGCCGCACAACTGAGCCCGGCGGCGGCCGAAGCTGGCCACCGCCGGGTAAGAGCAAAGGTTGCCGGGTTAGCTCTCCGCCACGACCTCGAGGGCGACCTCGACGTCGACCTCGGGGTGCAGATGCACCGACACCGGGTGGGTGCCCACGGCCTTGATGTGCGACTTGGGCAGCCGGACGATTCGCTTGTCCAGATTGGGACCGCCGGCCTTCTTGATGGCCGCGACGACGTCCCCCGAGGTGACCGAGCCGAACAGCTTTCCGGAATCGGCCGCGGTGCGCACCGGCAGCTGGACGGGGCCCAGCGCCTCGATCGCCGTCTTGAGTTCGTTGGCGTGCCCGAGGTCGCGCACCGCCTTGCTCTCGCGGGACCGGCGGATCTCGTCGGCCTGCTTCTGCGCGCCGCGCGAGGCGACGATCGCCAGGCCGCGCGGAAGCAGGAAGTTGCGGCCATAGCCGTCCTTGACTTCGACCGTGTCGCCGACCGTACCAAGGTGGTCGACGTCAGCCGTCAATATCAGCTTCATCGTTATTCGTACTTTCGCTCGAGCTTCGGCGGCTATCGCGCCGAGGAGGTGAAGGGCAGCAGAGCCACCTCGCGGGCATTCTTCACCGCGATCGCGATGTCACGCTGGTGCTGCACGCAGTTGCCGGTGACCCGACGCGCCCGGATCTTGCCGCGCTCACTGATGTAGGTGCGCAGCAACGCGGTGTCCTTGTAATCGATCGATTGGTCCTTCTTGGCGCAGAAGACACACTTCCGCGTCTTGACCGGCTTTTCCGGAGCCGGACGTCGCTTGCTGGACTTCGCCATGACTGTCTTTCTTTCCGTTTCTTACTGTTGAAGTTCTTCAGAACGGCGGTTCGTCGTCGCCGCCGCCGAATGACCCGGATGCCGGGGCGCTGCCCCACGGGTCGTCGGCCGGTGCGCTGCTCGCCGGTGGCGCCGATCCCTGCCGGGACCCGCCCCCGCCGCCGAAGCCACCACCGCCACCGCCGCCGCCGCTGCGGCTGGCCTTGTTCACCTTGGCGGTGGCGTACCGCAGCGAGGGGCCGATCTCGTCGACCTCGACCTCGACGACGGTCCGCTTCTCGCCTTCACGCGTCTCGAAGGAACGCTGCTTGAGCCGGCCGGTGACGATCACGCGGGCGCCCCGGGTGAGGCTCTCGGCGACGTTCTCGGCGGCTTCCCGCCAGATGTTGCAGCGCAGGAAGAGGGCCTCGCCGTCCTTCCATTCCCCGCTCTGGCGGTCATAAATTCGCGGTGTCGACGCCACGGTGAAATTCGCGACGGCGGCACCGGACGGGGTGAACCGCAGTTCGGGGTCGGCGGTCAGGTTTCCGACGACCGTGATGGTGGTGTCACCAGCCACAATTTCCTCCTAGGTCCGCCCTGCTACTCGCTTCTCAGACGGTGGATGGCACGTATCCTCGCTGAGCCTACGCAAGTCCACCGACGGTGGGCCCACGACTCAGCCACAGGTGTTAGTGCTTGTCGGTGCGCATCACCTTGGTGCGCAGTACCGACTCGTTGAGGCTCAGCTGGCGGTCGAGCTCGGAAACCGTCGCCGGCTCCGCCTTGAGGTCGACCACCACATAGATGCCCTCGGCGTGCTTGGCGATCTCGTAGGCCAGCCGGCGCCGGCCCCAGATGTCGACCTTCTCGACGGTGCCGCCGTCTTTACGGACGACGTTCAGGAACGTCTCCAGGGACGGAGCAACGGTGCGCTCGTCGAGCGTGGGGTCAAGAATGACCATGATTTCGTATGGACGCATGGAAACCTCACCACCTCCTCTGGTCTCAAGCGGCCACGGTCGTTCCGTGGCAGGAGGGTCGCCTGCGTCGGCAACCGCATCAGGCTACCGGATGGGCGGGGTGGCCTCCAAAATCGCGGCGGATCCGGGCGGCCGGGCAATCCGGCTACTGCCGGGCGTCCAAGTATGCGGTGGCCCGCGTGACCGTCGCCTGATCGGCCTTGGCCAGGGAGCCCGCGTCGAACGGCGGCTGCGGGTCGTATTCGATGAGCAGTTGCGCGGCCTGCGCGGCCTGCCGATCGACGAGGAGTTCGACCAGCCGCAGAGCCATGTCGATGCCGCTGGACACCCCGGCGGCGGTGATGATCCGTTGCGGGAGGTGCTCGACGACGCGGTCCGGCACGTATCGGGCTCCGAGCTTGTTCAGCAGGTCGCTTGCCCGCCAGTGCGTCGTGGCGGTGAGTCCCTCGAGCAGGCCCGCCGCGGCCAGCAGCAGCGCACCCGTGCACACCGACGTGGTGAACGTCGTGGTTTGGTGGACGGCTTGCAGCCAGCTCCGGATGGTCTCGTCGTGAATCAGCTGCCGGGTGCCGATCCCGCCGGGAACCAGCACCACGTCCGGCGACGTGACCTCATCGAACCGCGCGTCGCAGCAGAGGCCGAGCATCCCGTTCTCCGTCCGCACCTCGCCGCGGCGGTGACCGATGAACACCACCTCGACCGACGGAACGCGCTGCAGCACCTCGTAGGGCCCCACCGCGTCGAGCGCGGTCACCCGGGGAAACAAGGGAACGGCGACGAGCGTCATGGCGCCACCCCGGCCGGCACCGCCGATTCGGCCTCGGGGTCCGGCTCCGGTGCGCGCCGCGGGCCGGCCGGGCGCAGCCAGTCCGGCAGCCATCCGGGCGGGGCGTCGGGTGCGCGGTCGAAGGGACCGCCGGACGGGTCGTCCACCCGGCCGCCCCAACGCACCAGATCCTCGCCGGGCCGGTAGATCTGGCGGATCACCAACGCGCACAGCACCACGACGGCGACGTCACGCAACACCACCGTGGTGGTGAAGAACTGTTCGGGCAGCGAGCGGTTCGGATTGCCATATAGGTAGTACATCCGCGGCACCCACACCACCGCGTCGATGGTCATCCACGCCAGCAGGATCCGGCGGTGCGGCAAGGCGAGCACCGCCAACGGCACCAGCCACAGCGAGAACTGCGGGCTCCACACCTTGTTGGTCAACAAGAACACCGCCACCACCAAGAACAACAGCTGCGCCAGCCGCGGGCGCTGGGGGGCGGTGAGCACCACGTATGCGATTGCAGCGCAACCGATTCCGAATAGCACCGTGACCACCGTGTTCAGGACCGTGGGCGGCTGCCAGAACCCGAGCTTGGGGTCGAATCCGTGCCAGCCGGTGAACGACTTGACGACGTTGTAAAGCGAATCCATGTCGTCACCGCGGCGGGTGTTGAGCCGGAAGAATTCCGACCACCCGCGCGGAAACAGCACCAAAACCGGCAGATTCACCAACAACCATGTCACCGCGGCCGTCGCGGCGGTGCGCGCCACAGCGCGGAAGCGTCCCGTCCGAATCGCCAGGACCACCATGGGGCCCAGGAACAACAATGGATACAGCTTGGCCGCGGCGCCCAATCCGATCAGCACGCCGGCCAGCACCGGTTTACGGCGGGCCCATGCCAGCACACCGGCCATCGCCAAACCCGTTGCCAGCGCATCGAAATTGGTGAAGATCTGGAAGATCAGCAGCGGCGACGCGGCCACCAGGCCCGCGTCCCATATCCGGCGTCCCGCCAGGCCTGCGGTCGCCCAGACGGTCGCCAGCCACGCCAGCGCCAGGCCGAACGCCGCGACGTTGAAGAACATCACCACCTCGGCGACCACCGGCAGCGGCGCCAGCTTGCTCAACGCGGTGTAGGTCTTCGCCAGCGCCATCGACACGTACTGATACATCCCGGTCAGCACCGGATACTCCATGTAGCGCACAGCGGGCCGGCCGTCGTAGCGGGTCTGCGGGGTGCCGCTGCCGTCGGTCTCGATCCAGCTCGACTTGTACGGAAACTTGCCCTGGCTCAACAACTCCGCGCCGTAGAGCGGCACCGTATCGGAGTAACACAGCTCGTAGTACGCGCGTTGGTTCTCCCAGTTGGCCACCCGCTGATCGCCCGTCCCGGTTCCGGTGCTCTGCAGGCAGGCCGCCTTCGTCGACCAGCCGAGCGCCAGGAACACCAGTCCGATCAAGAACATCACCCGCAGCGGCGTCATCACCCGCGTCCGGCCGATCAGCGCGTGCCCACCCACCGGCCCCCCGACGACCTCCGCCAGCGCGGCGCCCAACGAGTCGGTGCGGCTGGGGCAATCGCGGTTGTCGACGCTACGCAGATCGCCGGCCAATCGCGCCGGAGAGATGGTGGCGCTGCGCTGCTCGGCGTCGGTCACGGCGGCGGCTGCGGCCCGGGGGCTTGCGGACCGCCCGGCGGGACACCAGGCTCGGGGCCGCCCGGCCCGCCTGGGCCGCCACCGCCCGGTCCTGGCGGCGCGTTGGTGATGGTGGTCGGCGGGCCGACGGGGATCGTTATGCCCGGCGCCACCTCGATCGTGGGCTGTATGACGGTCACCGACGGCGCCGGGGGCGGAGGCGGCGGCGCTGGGACGCCCGCATAACCGCCGATCTCGGTCGGCTTGGGGAACGACTCGTTCGACGTGCCCTTCAACGCACCGTCCATCGTCGACTTCCAGATGTCCGACGGCAGCCCCGAGCCGTAAACCGGTGCGCCCGAGGCGGTTACGAGGGGCACGTCGCCTTTCGCGGTGCCGACCCAGACCGCCGTGGACAAAGACGGCGTGTATCCGACCATCCAGGCGTCCTTGTCGGCGGTCGTGTCGCCGAGCTGCGTGGTTCCCGTCTTGGCCGCCGATGGCCTGCCGCCGGCCAAAGCGTGGCCCCGCGAGTAGCTGGCGATCGGCTCCATGGCCGCGGTGACATTGTCGGCCACGGCCTTCGGGATCCGCTGCTCGCCGTTGTTGTCGGACTTGCTGGCATCGAAGAGCACCTGCCCGTCGGAGCTGACGACTTTCTGCACGAAGTGCGGCCGGTGGTAGAGACCCGAGGCGGCCAGCGTGGCGTACGCCGAGGCCATGTCGATCACCCGAGTCTGGTACTGCCCCAGCACAACTCCGTTGTTGGGCGGTCCGCCCTTGCCGTCCTCGGAGAGGGTGTGCTCCACACCCGGGAAGCTGGTGGCGATACCGGCCTGGTGCGCGGCGTCCGCGACGGCCTGCGGGCCGCCCTTGAGCTTGAGCATCAGCCGGTAGTAGGAGGTGTTCAGCGATTGCTTGAGGGCCTGGGCAATGTTGCACGTGCCGCAGCCCTCACCGTCGACGTTCGTGATCTTGATGCCGTCGACCGTCAGAGGCGAACTGTCGACCTGGTAGCCCAGCCCGATCCCCTGCTCGAGCGCGGCGACCAGCGCGAAAACCTTGAACGACGAACCGGTTTGCAGGCCGGCCTGCGCGAAGTCGAATCCGTTGGCGTCCGTACCGCCGTAATACGCGCGTATCGCCCCGTCATGCGGGTCGATCGACACCACCGCCGACCGCATGTCGGGGTCTTGCCCGTCAAGGTATTTCGAGACCGCCTTTTCGGCGGCCTGCTGGGCCTTCGGGTCGATCGTGGTGGTGACCTGCAAGCCCTGGGTGTTCAGGGTCCGCTCGTCGATGTTGAACAGCTCCATCAACTCTTTGGTCACCTGACGCTCGATCAGGCCGTTGGGCCCCGTCGTCTGGTTCTCCGCGCGCGCCTGATCCGGCGGGACCGTCTCCGGAAACTCCTGCGCGGCACGGTCACTGGGTGACAATGCCTTGGTCTCCACCATGCCGTCGAGAACCCAGTTCCACCGGGCCCGGGCGCCCTGCGGATCGATGGCCGGATCCAGCGACGAGGGCCGCCTGATCAGCGCGGCGAGCAGCGCCCCCTCCGAGACGGTGAGCTGCTCGACGGGCTTGTTGAAGTAGGCCTTCGCGGCGGCGGAAATGCCGTAGGCGCCGCGGCCGAAGTAGATGATGTTCAGGTAGGCCTGCAGCACATCGTCTTTCGACCACTCACCCGACATCTTGGTGGCGATCACGAGTTCCTTGGCCTTACGCATCAGGCCGCTGAGACCGTGCTGAGCCGAACCCACCAGCGCGTTCTTCACGTATTGCTGGGTGATCGTCGACCCGCCCTGCAGGTCGCCGTTGCCGAAGAGGTTGTTGTTCACCGCCCGCGCGAATCCGCTGAAGTCGAAACCCGGATTCGAATAGAAGTTGCGGTCCTCGGCGGCGATCACCGCCTGCCGCACGTGTACCGGCACCTGGTTGATGTTGACGTCGACCCGATTGCCCTCGGGCGGGATGATTTTGGCGATCTCGGATCCGTCGCTGGCCAGGATGGTGGACACCTGATTGGTGCGCAGATCGCCGGGCTTGGGGATGTCGACGATGAAATACGCCATCGCGAACGTGACGATCGGCAGCAGCACCAGCACCACCGCCGACAGGTAGGCCGCTCGCCGCACCCACAGCCAATTGATCTGTTGCGTCCAATGGACGTCACCCCGGGGCCGGCGTCCGAAGCCGTCGGGGCCGCCGGGCCGTCGCGGACCGGATGGCGGCGGTGGTCCCTCCGGTGGGCCCCCCGCGCCCGGCCGCTCGCGCCGCGGCGGCGTCCGGCTCTCCAGCGCGGCCTTGACCTCCTCGAGCGCGTCCCGCTGCAGCGGCGTGGACGGAGGGCCCTCCAGCGCGGCTTTGACTTCCTCGATGCTGGGATCGGGCCGCCGGGGTGACCGGTCGTCGACGACCGGCGGCAGGATCGTGGTCATCCGGTCGTCCGGGGGAACCCCCCGCCGTTGACCGGGCGCCGACGGCGCGTCACGCGGGCGCTCGCCGCTTCCGTGTTTGCCCACGCGCTCAGTCGCCGGCCCATCCGCGTTGTTGGACGACTGGTCGTGGCGTCCGTCGTTACTCAATGGCCGTGCGCGCGCCGTTTCGCGCCGTCCGCGTGGTGCGGGTGCCCTTGGGTGGGCGCGCCGCGCCGAGCACGTACGACTTGACCAGATGATTCCAACTGCAGGTCCTGCACACCTCCACCACGTGGACAGCGAACTCCTCGAAGCGAGTCGCCAGCAGGACCAACTCTTCGGCCGTGCGGGCCGACCCCGACACCGGACCCAGGTGTTCGCCGAACACCCACGACACCAGCGTCAGCTGTTCCTTGCGACAGATCGGGCACATGACCTGGCTCGGTTTCCCGTGAAACTTGGCGGCGCGCAGCAGATAAGGGTTCGCGTCGCATACCTCGGACACGCCGGTGCGGCCCGAGTACACCTCGGCCAGCAGTGCTCGCCGCCGGAGCGCGTAGTCCACCACTTGTCGCTGCAGTCGCACGCCCACCAGAGTACGTCTCCATCCGGACGGCCGATACGCAACCAAACTGTGGCGCCCGCAGCCGGGTCATCGTTCAGTCCTTTCCCGTGCCCACCGGACCGGGACTCTACGATCGTCCCGTGGCGAAATGGCTCGGGACATCGCTTGGCGGTGGCGCGGCGGCGAGCACCCGCGCCAAAGACGTCAACCGGCAGGACGCCTGCAAGATCCTCGACAACGCCCTCAACGACGGCGAGCTCTCCATGGAAGAGCACCGGGAACGGGTGAGCGCGGCCACCAAGGCCGTCACGCTCGGCGACCTGCAGGATCTGGTGAGCGATCTGCAGACCGACAGCAGCGCCCTGCCGACGACGACCGTCAGGGCCCGGCCGGTGCCGCCAAGGCTCGGGGGCTGGGGGGTGCTCGCCGCCGCGTTCGTCGTGTCGGTACTGCTGGGCATCGGCATCGGGTGGGGCATGTACGGCAACACCAAG
>NZ_LZJN01000012.1 GCF_001667735.1 Mycobacterium sp. E183 | reverse complement strand
GCGGGTCTCCTCACCGCTGGCGCCGACGGGGCGTCCCCGCTGCGCCCGCGTCACCGTGTTCTCCGCACTCGCGCGTCCCGTCCGCAGGCTCTCGGCGCCTGACAGTGTCGAATATAATCGAGTGATCGATTTATTCGGGGTTCGTGCGGAGGTGCGCGGTGCGTGAGGGACGGGACGGCGGCGCGTGCCGTCCCGCATGAGCGCCCGGCCCTCGCGATTGGGGCGCCCGGTGGGCGCCGACGGCGAACAGACCCGCCAGCGGATCATCGTGGCCACCATGCGCTGTGTGGCGACGGTGGGCTACTCGCGAGCCACGATTCGCGAGATTGCCCGCACCGCGGATGTCACCAGCGCCAGCCTCTACAACTACTTTCCGAACAAGGCGGAGCTGATCAAGGCGGCGATCGCGGCGCGCACCGATGTCGCTTTGCCACGGCTGCGGGCGGCCGCCGAGCGGCCGGGGAGCGCGGTCGACCGCATCGGGGCGGTTCTCGACGAATCGGGCCGGCTCATGCGCGAGTATCCAGATCTCGCCGCCTTCGAGTGGGTCATCCGCGCCGAAGGAGTGGTCGGCCCCGATCGGCACATGGACGGGGGAACGGGATTTCAGGCTTTCCGCGAGATCATCGAGGGCGTCGTCGACGACGGCTACCGGCAGGGCGAACTGTCGCGGCCTTCCGATCGGGACAGCGTCGTCGAGGCCCTCTACGCGCTCATCTACGGGTTGGTCGAGTTGGGGGCCACGTCGCCGCCGCGCGATTATCACGCCGCGCTCGACTCGGCCAAGAAGATGATCAGCGGAACGTTGTTCGCCGGCGGGCGCGGATAGCGGCGGGGCCGACACGGCACCGCCTTGATATGATCAAGCGATTGATTATATAGTCGGGCCACGAGAGGACCGGGCCTTGACTGAAACCGTGTCGTTCGACGTCGACGCGCTGCGACGCAAATACGCGGAAGAGCGCGCGCGCCGATTGCGCCCGGACGGCATCGCTCAGTACGTCGAGACGGCGGGGGCATTCGCGCGCTTCGCCGACGACCCCTGGGCAGACGGTGAATTCACGCGCGAGCCGCTGACCGACGAAGTCGACGTCGCGGTGATCGGCGCCGGATTCGGCGGGCTGTTGACGGGGGTGCGGCTGCGTCAGCTCGGCGTCGACAGCGTGCGGCTCATCGACCGGGCGGCCGACGTGGGCGGGACCTGGTACTGGAACCGGTACCCGGGGATTGCCTGCGATGTCGAGTCCTACGTGTACATGCCGC
>NZ_LZJN01000011.1 GCF_001667735.1 Mycobacterium sp. E183 | reverse complement strand
TTCACCGCCCTGCACGCGGTGAGCGCCCTGGCCATCACGGGTGGCGACACCCCGCCCCCGGCCCGCATCGTGCTGCTGTCCGACGGCGGGGAGAACAAGCCGTCCAATCCCAGCGACCCGCACGACGGGGTCTACACGGCGGCGCGGCTGGCCCGGGACGAGGGGGTGCCCATCTCGACGATCTCGTTCGGCACCAAGACCGGCGAGATCGAGATGGACGGGCAGCGCGTGGCCGTCCCGGTTTCGACGGACCAGATGAAGACGATCGCCAAGCTGTCCGGCGGGCAGTCCTACACCGCCAGCAACATCGCCGAGCTCAACAAGAGCTACAACGCCATCGAGAAGGACATCGGCTATCGCACCGTGGCCGGGCCGGGCAGCGCCGGGTGGCTGCGCCTGGGCGTGATCACCGCCTTGATCGCGACGGCGCTGGCGCTGCTGATCAACCGGCGGCTGCCGGTCTGATCGTCAGGACGGCAGCCGGCGGTTCAGGAACAGGCCGGCCAGGATCGCGCCGGCCAACGCGACCGCCCCCAGCAGCATCCACGCCAGGCTGGCGTCGCCCTTGACGGTCTCGTACCCGATCTGGCGCTGCAGGGTCGAGTAGACGTTCTTCAGCGACTCCAGGCTGTCGGCGTGGAACGCCTGGCCGTCGGTGATCTCGCAGATCTTCTGCAGCGTCTGATCGTCGACGGGAACCGGGATGGTGGCGCCCTCGTACTCGACGGTGCCGTACGGCGTCCCGAAGGAGATGGTCGAGATCTGCACGCCCGCGGCCTTGGCGGCCCGGGCGGCGGTGAACGCCCCCTGCGGGGCGTTGGCGTCCAGCGGCACGTTCTCCGCGCCGCCGTGTAGACCCCGTCGTGCGGGTCGCTGGGATTGGACGGCTTGTTCTCCCCGCCGTCGGACAGCAGCACGATGCGGGCCGGGGGCGGGGTGTCGCCACCCGTGATGGCCAGGGCGCTCACCGCGTGCAGGGCGGTGAA
>NZ_LZJN01000010.1 GCF_001667735.1 Mycobacterium sp. E183 | reverse complement strand
TTCACCGCCCTGCACGCGGTGAGCGCCCTGGCCATCACGGGTGGCGACACCCCGCCCCCGGCCCGCATCGTGCTGCTGTCCGACGGCGGGGAGAACAAGCCGTCCAATCCCAGCGACCCGCACGACGGGGTCTACACGGCGGCGCGGCTGGCCCGGCCACGGTGCGATAGCCGATGTCCTTCTCGATGGCGTTGTAGCTCTTGTTGAGCTCGGCGATGTTGCTGGCGGTGTAGGACTGCCCGCCGGACAGCTTGGCGATCGTCTTCATCTGGTCCGTCGAAACCGGGACGGCCACGCGCTGCCCGTCCATCTCGATCTCGCCGGTCTTGGTGCCGAACGAGATCGTCGAGATGGGCACCCCCTCGTCCCGGGCCAGCCGCGCCGCCGTGTAGACCCCGTCGTGCGGGTCGCTGGGATTGGACGGCTTGTTCTCCCCGCCGTCGGACAGCAGCACGATGCGGGCCGGGGGCGGGGTGTCGCCACCCGTGATGGCCAGGGCGCTCACCGCGTGCAGGGCGGTGAA
>NZ_LZJN01000009.1 GCF_001667735.1 Mycobacterium sp. E183 | reverse complement strand
CGCGGCGGGCCCGCCGACGCCTGCGCCGGAGTCCAGCAATGTGTCACCGGCCGTCAGGCCCATGCGGTCGATGAGCCAGTCCAGGGCGGGCGGACTGCCGCTGCCGCGACAGCCGGCCGGCACGTGGTAGTCCGGGCCCAGCTCTTCGGCCACCTCGGCCGTCCATTCGGCGACGGTGTCGAACTCCGCCTCCATCGCTTCCGTCATCGACGCGCCTCCGCCCTGATCCGACGACCCACCTCGCCCTTGATCTCCGCGCCGGCGCGTGGGCCAGACGCGGACGCGAGGCCCGACACGTTGACGCCCTCGACGCCTTCGATCGACAGCAGCGCCCGGGCCTCGGCCACCGCCGCCTCGATCCCCTCGGCCACCGGGTCCGGCGCGCCCAACACCCGCTCCGTCACATCCTGATCGAGTTCCAGGCCGGGCAAGCCTTGCAGGACCGCCGCGGAGGCGCTGTCGGTGAACACGGCCACCGCCGCGATCACCGGAATGGTCAGACCAGCCGCCCGCGCCTCGGCCATGAAGTCGGCGACCTGCCCGGCGGAGGGCACGTGGTTCAGGACGGCCAGGCTGGCGCCGGCCCGTTGCTTCTCCACCAACCGGGCGGGGCGGGCGTGCGCCGGCGGGGCGGTTGGCGTCTCGGGCACCGCAGCGACAACTCCGGTGGAGGCGGCCAACGAAACAAGCCGGGGGCCGTCGAGGTCGAAGGTCTGCGTGACGTCCGGGCGCACGTCGTAGCCGCGCCCGTCACCGGTCACGCACAGCACCGTTTCGACACCGATGCCGAGCAGGCCCCGCAACTCCTGCTCGAGCACCACGCGGTTGCGGTCACGGCATGACAGCGTGATCCAAGGCGTCACCCCGGCGTCGAGGAGCAAAGACCCCATCAGCGTGGGCGGGAAGTCGGGCTTGTTCTGGTGCTCGCCCACCAGGACGGCGTCGCATCCCTGCGCCAGCGCGGCGGCCGTCGCGGCGATGTCGTCACGGTCGAACGGGGTGCTGCTGAAGTCGGTGAGCACCAGCGGCGCGTGCGCGAGACGCGGCGTGGACTGCGGCCCCGACCACGCCACCACCTCGTCGAACGCGCACGGACCGGGGCGCATCTCGCACTGGCCGTCGGGCCGCACCCCGCCGCACGGCCCGAACACCATCCGTTTCGGACACCCCAAACCCGCCGACATCATGACTCCTCGAGCGCCAGTGTTCGCATGCATGTACCCAAACGGTCGCGGGCGCAAGCGCTTTAGCGAACGGCGCCGATTCGCAGCTCGAAGACGATTAGCAAACGCTCGCTGCGGCTACTAGGAGATGGGTGTGCCGCGCGCCCGGCGCAGCGAAAGGAACGGGGTCAAAAGCATGGAACCGATATCTCCGACGGATGCGCTGTTCCTCATCGGTGAGTCACGCGAGCACCCCATGCACGTGGGGTCGCTGCAACTCTTCGAGCCGCCCGAGGACGCCGGGCCCCACTTCGTGCGCGAGTCCTATCAGGCCATGCTCGAGTGCACGGACGTGCAGCCGACGTTCCGCAAGCACCCGGCCTTCTTCGGCGGACTGACCAACCTCGCGTGGTCGTTCGACAAGGACGTCGAGCTCGACTACCACCTGCGCCGCTCGGCCCTGCCCGAACCGGGCCGGGTCCGTGACCTGCTCGAGCTGGTTTCCCGGCTGCACGGCAGCCTGCTCGACCGGCACCGCCCGATGTGGGAGGCCCACCTCGTCGAGGGGCTGCAGGACGGCCGCTACGCCGTGTACACGAAGTACCACCACTCGCTCATGGACGGGGTGTCCGCGATGCGGCTGGTGCAGCGCGCCTTCACCCCCGATCCCGAGGATGACGAGGTGCGCGTGCCGTGGAGCCTCGGGCCGCGCAAGCGCGGCGGCGGGCAGAAACGGCAGTCCCTGCTGGAGCGGGCGGGCCGGACCGCGGGGTCGGCGCTCGCCTTGGCGCCGTCGTCGCTGAAGCTGGCCCGGGCCGCCCTGCTCGAACAACAGCTGACGCTGCCCTTCCAGGCGCCGCGCAGCATGTTCAACGTCCGGATCGGCGGCGCCCGGCGGGTGGCCGCGCAGTCCTGGTCGCTGGACCGGATCAAAGCGGTTAAATCGGCGGCCGGGGTTACCGTCAACGACGTCGTCCTCGCCATGTGCTCCGGCGCCCTGCGTGCGTACCTGCAGGAGCAGAGCGCGCTGCCCGACGCCCCGCTGACCGCGATGGTGCCGGTCAACCTCCGCAAGGCCGACGACGACCGCGGAGGCAACCTGGTCGGGACGTTCCTGTGCAACCTGGCGACGGATCTGGACGACCCGGCGCGGCGCCTAGAAATCGTCAGCACGTCGATCCGCGACACCAAAGAAATCTTCCAGCAGCTGCCCCCGGTTCAGCAGCTCGCCCTGTCGGCCTTCAACATCGGCGGCCTGTTCTTCGGGCTGATCCCCGGCTACCTGTCGGCGGGGTCACCGCCGTTCAACATCGTCATCTCCAACGTCTCGGCCGGTCCGTCGGAGCCGCAGTACTGGCGGGGCGCCCGGCTGGACGGCAACTACCCGCTGTCCATCCCGCTCGACGGCCAGGCGGTCAACATCACCGTGACCAACAACGCCGACAACCTCGACTTCGGTCTCGTGGGCTGCCGCCGCAGCGTCCCGCACCTGCAGCGGCTGCTGGGCCACCTGGAGACGTCGCTGAAGGACCTGGAGCGCGCCGTCGGCGTGTGAGCGGCGGCTACGGCCTGGTGGTGTAGTCCAGGCAGACCGTCGTGCCGGTGGGGCGGGCGTTGATGGTGCAGTGATCCGCGAGCGCGTGCATCAGCGCGATTCCGCGGGACCGCCGCGGGTCGCTGAGGCGTTGCCGCGAGGGCGGGAGCCAGGATCCGCGATCGCTGACGCAGATGCTGATCGACTGGGCGGCGCGGTCGTGGCTTGCCTGCAGCTTCATCGTTCCCGTCGGGCGGTGGTCACGGTATGCGTGCTCCACACAGTTGGCCAGCGCCTCGTTGACGCCCAGAATGATGTCGTCGTGAACCTCCGCCGGAGCCTCGGTCACCTCCTGCAGCCACCGCCGCAGGGTGCGGCGCAATTCCGCCGCGGTCACCGCGTCGGCGGCACCGGCGCAGGTCAATCGCGCGGGCGTGACAACGATTGGTGGCAGCGGTGAAGTCATGCAGAAGGCATACCCAGTTGCGGCCGGCCTGCTAACCCGCCGGCCGTCTCGCTTTGGCCACAGCCGGGTACAGGTTCGGAATCGAGTTGCCGTACAACGAGATACAGAGGGATCCTATGGACTTTCGTGCATTCATCGAGCCGCAGCAGGGCGCCCGCTACGCCGACCAGGTGGCCGTCGCCCAGACCGCCGAGCAGCTGGGGTTCGGTGCGTTCTTCCGGTCCGATCACTACCTGGCGATGAGCGGCGACGGACTGCCTGGCCCCACCGACTCGTGGGTGACGCTGGGCGCGATCGCGCGGGAGACGTCGACCATCCGGCTGGGCACCCTGGTGACTTCCGCAACATTCCGCTACCCCGGCCCGCTGGCGATCGCCGTGGCCCAAGTGGACGACATGAGTGGCGGACGCGTCGAATTCGGGCTGGGCAGCGGCTGGTTCGAAAAGGAGCACCAGGCGTACGGCATCCCGTTCCCACCGCTGCGGGAGCGGTTCGACCGGCTCGACGAACAGCTGGCCATCATCACGGGCCTGTGGACCACGGGGCCCGGCGAAACCTTCGACTACGCCGGCGCGTACTACACCATCAGCGGCTCACCGGCGCTGCCCGAGCCGACGCAGACCCCACACCCGCCCATCGTCGTCGGCGGCCTGGGCGCCAACCGCACCCCGCGGCTGGCCGCGAAGTACGCGGCCGAGTTCAACGTTCCGTTCGCGCCGATCGGCGTGGCCGAGAAGCAGTACGAGCGGGTGGCGCAAGCCGTCGCCGCGGCCGGCAGGCCCGGTGACTCGATGGTCTACTCGAGCGCATTCGTGCTCTGCGCCGGCCGCAACAACCGCGAACTGACCCGGCGCGCCGCGGCGATCGGTCGCGACCTCGACGAAATGCGGTCCAACAGCCCGCTGGTCGGCTCCCCCGCGGAGATCGTCGACAAATTGGGCGCCTGGAAGCAGATCGGCGTGCGACGTGTCTACACCCAGCTGCTGGACTTGACCGACCTCGCCCATCTGGAGTTGT
The DNA here is from genome assembly GCF_001667735.1 of Mycobacterium sp. E183. Taxonomy (GTDB): domain Bacteria; phylum Actinomycetota; class Actinomycetes; order Mycobacteriales; family Mycobacteriaceae; genus Mycobacterium. Next base: position 3,537 of record NZ_LZJN01000009.1, on the reverse strand, counting down.
TGGCGAGTGAGGTTATGCCACAACTGCTTTGACGGCTGTCACCGGCCTTCGGCGTCCGCGCGTTCCTCTTCGAGCCGGTCCTTGCTGCGCAGAAGCCGCAGCAGGGTCACGAACAGTAGCCCGCCGATCATGTTGCCGACCACGGTGTAGCCGAACCACCCCAGCCACGTCAGATAGCCGAACGGGGCAGCCCCGGTGACCAGCGCGCCGAAGATCAGCAGCGAATCCAGGATGGAGTGGAACAACCGCAGCCCGGCGAGCAGGAACGCGGCGGCCACCGCTGCGGCGATCTTGGCGGGCACCGAGTCGGTGCCGTGTTGCATCCGGGTCATCAGCGTGATGACCATGCCGCCGAGGATCGCCAGCACCATGCTCTGGGCGGATAGTGGCGCGGTGGCGAAGTGGGTGCCGGACTCGATGGTCTGCGCGTGCAGCTCCGGGAAGCCGGTCATGATCAGCCACATGATCACCCAGCCGCCGACCAGGTTGGCGAACATGGTGCCGCCCCACAGCTTGGCCAGCTGCGGCAGGCTGGCGCGCTTGGCGGCCACCGTCACGACGGGAATGATGAAGCCCTCGGTGAACAGCTCGCTGCGGCCGAGCAGCAGGGCCAGGAAGCCGATCGAGAACGCCAGCCCGGCCAGCAGCGGGCGGTGGGTGGCGTCCAGCACCGACAGGTAGGCAAGCACCCCGATCCCCACCTCGGTGCCACCGAAGAAGCCGGTCACCAGCACGCCGCGCCAGGTGCGGTGCAGGCGCTGGGTGCCCTCGCTCAGCATCCTGCTGAACGCGTCCTCGAGCTCGTCCTCGATCGGGCTGTCGGTCTGCCCGAGCTGACGCTGGGTGGTATCACTCATGGTGGATGGCCTGATACCCGTTATTTGCCGGATGGACCATCCGGTGTGAGGGATCTGACAGCGCCCGCCGCGGCCGTCACCTCCGCGGTCGCAGCACCGGCGTCACCAGCTCACCGGTGCCCAGGTAGCTCTCCAGGTTCCGGATGGCGAGCATCGCCATTGCCCTCCGGGTCCGGGCGGTGGCACTGCCGATGTGCGGAAACAGGACCACGTTGTCGAGCTCGAACAACTCGGGCGGCACATGGGGTTCGTCGACGAAGACATCCAGCCCGGCCCCGGCGAGGCCGCCGCCGACCAGCAACTCCACCAGCGCGTCCTGGTCGACGACGCTGCCGCGGGCGATGTTGACGAGATAACCCTCGGGGCCCAGGGCCTCGAGGACGGAGCGGTCGACCAGGTGGCGCGTGTGCGGATCGCCCGTCGTGGCCACGACGAGGACGTCGACCGACTCGGCCAGCTCCCCCGGCGACGGGGCGTAGCGGTACGGCGATCCGTCGATGCGGTGGCGGTTGTGATACGCGACGGCACAGTCGAATCCGAGCAGCCTGGTCGCGATCGCCGAACCGATGCGACCCAGACCCAGGATGCCAACCTGCAGGCCGCTGAGGTCCCGGGCGTATGGGAACGGGCCGTCGCGCAGCCAGCGGCCCGCCCGCACGTAGCGGTCGGCGGCGCCGAAACGGCGCAGGGTCATCAGGATCAGGCCCAGCGCGGTGTCGGCCACCGTGTCCGAAAGGACGTCGGGCGTGTTGCTGACGCCGATGCCGCGGCGCCGCGCCGCGGGCAGATCGATCAGGTCCACGCCGGCGCCGTTGTTGACGATCACCTCGAGGTTGGGCAGCGCGGCGATGGTGTCGCCGTCGACACCGGCCGTGCCCGATGTGATCACGATGCGAACGTCAGCCGCATGTTCGGCGAAGAAGTCGGCGCGCCCCGGACCGTCGGGAAGCTTGGGGATCTCGTACCGCGCGGTCAGCTCGGCTTCGAAAGTCCGCTCGAAGCGGCCGATCCGCAGCGCATGTCCAATCTTTTTTGTCGTCACGCGTCCATCATCGGGCGTCGGTGAAATATTCGGGCGGCGGTCGTGGTTGTGATGCCCGGCGGTGTCGTACATTCCCCCGGGTACCACCTTGAGAACCGTCGCTTCGAGCGACCACTTGCCGAGAGGCGCGAAGACGGCACCGTCCCTCAAACTTTTTCCATTGCGCGGGAAGCAATCCCCCGGCGGCTCGGTTGCACCGCGGGTGCGCATCGGAGTGGTGTTCCCGCAAACCGAGGTTGGCGGCGACCCGGCGGTCGTGCGTGCATACGGCGAGGGCGTACAGGAACTCGGATTCAGCCATATCCTGGCGTACGACCACGTCGTGGGCGCCGACCCCCTGGTGCACCGCGGCTGGACCGGCCCATACGACATCGACTCGACGTTTCACGAGCCGTTCGTCTTGTTCGGTTTTCTGGCCGCGATCACCTCGCTCGAGCTGGTCAGCGGCGTCATCATCCTGCCGCAGCGGCAGACGGCGTTGGTGGCCAAGCAGGCGGCCGAGGTCGATCTGCTGACCGGCGGCCGCTTCCGGCTCGGTGTCGGATTGGGCTGGAACGCGGTCGAATACGAGGCGCTGGGCGAGAACTTCACCAATCGCGGCAAGCGCTCCGAGGAGCAGGTCGAGCTGTTGCGCCGGCTGTGGACCGAGCGGTCGGTCACCTTCGACGGCAAGTACCACAGCGTGACCGCGGCGGGGCTCGCCCCGTTGCCCGTCCAACGCCCCATTCCCGTGTGGATCGGCGCGGCCTCCGATCGCGGGCTGCAACGCGCGGGCCGGCTCGCGGACGGCTGGTTCCCGATGACCGCCCCCGGCCCCGGTTTGGACCACGCCCGCGAGCAGGTGCGGCGCGCCGCCGCGGCCGCCGGCCGCGACGCGGACCGGCTTGGCATGGAGGGCCGGGTCAGCTGGACCGGCGACCGCGTCCGGACCGCCCGCGAGATAGCGGCCTGGCGAGATGCCGGCGCCACCCACCTATCGGTCAACACGATGAACGCGGGGCTGTCCACCGTCGACGACCACCTCGCCGTGCTGGGGCAGATCGCCGCCGACCTGAATCGATGAGCCTGGCCGGGCGGACTAGCCGGCCTCCGCTTCGACCAGGCTGAGATGGGCCGCTCGGCGCTCGGACTTCGACGACTTACCCTCGCGCCCATACGGTTCCAGCTTCCGGTTGTGCACGTTTACGTCTCCGCCCGTCGCGCAGTGCCGGCGCTGCCAGTCGCTGATCGCTTGGTGCGCAGCGTGATCGAGGTAATTGGCCAGCAGGTGGACGGTGACCGTGGTGCGCTCGGGGATCGTGGCGAGCACCCCGGTGAGGCGGGGCAGCGCCAGGAAGGTGCATGCCCCCTCGATGATTAGATGCCATTCATCGCCCACGGGCCTCGCTTCCACCCTGGCCCGAACTACCCGCCACCCGGTCACGGCGACCGCCACCGCGAGCCCGATCAGCACGCCGTGTAGCAGATTGAGAAAAACGACGGAGACTATGGTCACCAGATAGACGGCCAGATCGCCGTTGCGCAGCGCGGTTTCGATGTGCGCGGGCTTCAGCAGCTCGATGCCGATGACGATGAGCAGGCCGGCGAGCGCCGCGGTCGGGATCTGTTCGACCAATCCCGCGAAGGGCACGGCGAACA
>NZ_LZJN01000008.1 GCF_001667735.1 Mycobacterium sp. E183 | reverse complement strand
CGGGTGGTGGCGCCTGGGGGGCCGGCGAGTTGGTCTCGGGCGCCTGGGGCGTCACCACCGCCGGCCAACCCCCCGCCGGAGGCACCCGCCGCGCCGCCCGCCGGGGGCTAGCCGAGTGCCCGTGCGGATGGATCCGCAACGGTTCGAGGAAATGGTCGCCGACGCGCTCGACCTGATCCCGCCCGAGCTGGCGGCGGCAATGGACAACGTCGTCGTGCTGGTCGAGGACCGCCACCCCGACGACGGCGAACTCCTCGGGTTGTACGAAGGGGTCGCGCTGACCGAGCGTGACTCCGACTACGCCGGATCCCTGCCCGACGCCATCACGATTTACCGCGAGGCGCTGCTGGACGTCTGCGAATCCGACGACGACGTCGTCCAGGAGGTCGCGATCACGGTGATCCACGAGATCGCCCACCACTTCGGCATCGACGACGAGCGGCTGGAGGAATTGGGCTGGGCCTGACGAACGTGAGCCCGTTCTATGGGCGCGGCATCCCGGATTTGTCCGCCGCCGGTGCTATGAACGGGTTATGAGTGCTGACTGCCGCGACTGCCGGGCAGGCTTGGATCACTGTCACGGCACCATCATTCGCCATTCACTGCGCCGCTCCGAATGCACGGAGCCGGATTGCTTCAGCCCCGAGCTGTTGCCGCACGCGTTCGTCGTCGACTGCGATGCCATCGGCTGCGGATGCTCCGAGGCCGTCGCGCTGGCTGTCTGACCGGCCCTCAGCCCATCGGGTCGGTGCTCGAGTGCACCGCGTCGGCGACGGGGGTCGCATCCGCCTCGGGGTAGAACGGTGGCGTCAGGGTCCCCCAGCGCACGCAGCTCCACCGGCCGTCGGTGATGGGTGCCAAGACCACCGATTCGGCGTTGTCGAGGTGGTGGTCCAGCGCGAAGCCGGCGTCCACGCCGGCCAGCACGGCCGCCGCCAGCCGGATCGCCGCGCCATGGCTGACGACGACGATGTCGCCGGCCCAGTCGCGGTCGTCGAGGTAGCGCAGGCGCAGTTCGGTGAGCACCGGCACGTAGCGGTCCAACACGTCGTTGCCGGTTTCCCCGCCGGGCAGCGGGATGTCGAGGTCGCCGTGATGCCACCGCTCGTAGATCGCGTTGAATTCCGCGACGGCATCGTCGTCGCTGCGGTTTTCCAGGCCACCCACCTGGACCTCGTGCACGCCGGGCACCTCGATGGGCGCCATCTCGAGTTCGCCGCCGATCACCCCCGCGGTCTGCGACGCGCGGATCGCAACCGAGTGGGCCAGCAACGCCGGCCGGTCCGCACCGCGCGCGAAGGCACGGGCCTGGTCGCGGCCCAGCGGCGTCAGCTCCGCCCCGGGCGGCCGGGTGTCCAGCCTGCGTTCGACGTTGCTGTAGGACTGGCCGTGTCGCAGTAGCACCAGCCGCCCGGTCATAGCTCCATTCCCCCGGCCGCGGTTTCGGGTTTTCCTTCGCGTAGCCGCGCCAGCCAGCGCGCCGCCTCGTCGGCCGGCGGCGGCAGCACCCCGGCGGGCGAGCCGGTCGGCCAAGATCCCAGGTACCGCACATCGGCACAACGACGGTGCAGCGCTTTGAGTGCCTCGGCGACGGCGTCGTCGTCGATGTGGCCCACACAGTCGGCGAAGAACATGTAGGTGCCCAGCGAGGTCCGGGTCGGCCGCGATTCGATTCGGGTCAGGTCGATGCCGCGGATCCCGAATTCGGTCAGCGCGCCGAGCAGCGCACCCGGCGCGTTGTCGATGCGCAGCACCACCGCGGTGCGGTCGGCACCGGTGCGGGCCGGCGGCGGCCCGGGCAGGCCCACCAGAAGGAAGCGCGTGCGGGCGTTGGGTTCGTCGACCACGCCCTCGGCCAATGCGGCCAGCCCCCAGTGGGCGGCGGCCAGCGGCGAGGTCACCCCGGCGTCGGCCTGGCCTTCGGCCACCTGCCGCGCCGCGTCGGCGTTGGAGTAGGCGGGCCGCAACTCGGCCTCGGGCAGGTGGGCGGCGACCCAGTGCCGCACCTGCGCGGCGGCCACGGAGAACGCCGCCAGGGTGCGCACATCGGCGGCGGTGCGTCCCGGTTGGATGACGATGGTGAAGGCGACGTCCAGGGTGGTTTCGGCGAACACCTGCAGGGGCGAGCCGATGGCCAGGCTGTCGAGGGTGGGCGTCACGGACCCGTCGATCGAGTTCTCGATCGGGACGCAGGCGTACTCCGCCCCGCCGTCGCGGACGGTGTCCAGCGCCGCGGCGGTGCTGTCGATGGGCAGTCGCCGGACCTCGCCGGGGCGGTCGGGAATCAGACCGGCCGCCGTGATCTGCAACAGCGCCGCCTCGGTGAAGGTCCCTTCCGGACCGAGATAAGCGATGCGGACCACGCCACAACCCTAGCGGCGCGGGCCGCCAAACCGCCCTTGCGGCGCCCTGCGTTCTAAGTTAACTTAGGCTTACCTAATTTAAGGAGAATGGTGTTACCGCTGACCGCCTGCCCCGCCCCGACGACCGCCGAACGAATCCGCAGCGCGTGCGTCCGCGCCGGCGGCGCGCTGCTGGCCCTCGAGACCGTGCCGGCGCGCCAGGATCCGGTCGTGACGCCGGTCCATCACCTGCTGCCCGACGGGTCCTTCGCGCTGGCCCTGCCCGGAACGAACGACGGCGTCGCCGGGGCCCAGGCCCTGCTGGAGTTGACGGATTACGCGCCGCTGCCGCTGCGCGAACCGGTGCGATCGCTGGTTTGGGTGCGCGGACGCCTCCGGGAATTTCACCGGGCCGAGGTCGCGGAGACGGTCGACCTGATCGCCGCCGAGTGGCCGCACC
>NZ_LZJN01000007.1 GCF_001667735.1 Mycobacterium sp. E183 | reverse complement strand
GGCGCCGATGCGGCAGCGCCCGCCGGCAGCGATGACCGCGACGCCCTGGTGCTATTCACCAGCGGAACAACGGGATTGCCGAAGGCGGTCGGCATCAGCGGCAGGCAGTTGGCAAGGCGGATCGGGGGAATGGCGCCACCCTTCAGGGCGGACGCCAAACCCTCGGTGGGGATGATGTGCGTCCCGTTCTTCCACGTCGGGGGCTCGCTGGGCACGCTCGGCAGCCTCTACTCCGGCAACACGTCGGTCGTGCAGCCGCGATTCGACGCCGGCGAGTGGCTACGCCTGGTGTCGGAACACCGGGTGACCACCACGTTCCTGGTTCCCGCCATGCTGCAGCGCATCCTCGACCATCCCGGCTTCCCCTACGCCGACTTGTCGTCCTTGGTCGCCATCGCCTACGGGGCCGCCGCCGCGCCCATCGCGTTGGTGCGCCGGGCGATGGACGCGTTGCCACACGTGGCCTTCGCCAACGTATTCGGCCAGACCGAGACCCTCGGCGCATACACGACGCTGCTGCCCGCCGACCACCGCGACCCCGCCCGCGCGGGATCCGTCGGCCGTCCGCTGCCCGGGGTCGAGGTGCGGGTCGTGGATCCCGAGACCGGCGATGACGTCGGGGTCGGAACGATCGGTGAGCTGTGGGTGAACACCACCCAGAACGTCACCGCCGGGTGGCTGCGCACCGGTGACCTCGCCCGCCGGGACTCCGACGGCTACCTCTTCCCCTGCGGACGGCTCAGCGACACCATCAACCGCGGGGGAGAGAAGTTCGGGCCGGTCGAGGTGGAGGAAGCGCTGCGTTCCCACCCCGCGGTGCGGGATGTCGCGGTCGCCGGTATCGCCGACGAAGAGCTGGGCCAGCGCGTGGGAGCTGCGGTGGTGGCCTGCGCCCCGGTGACCCTGGAAGACCTGCGATCGCACTGTCGCGAGTCGATCGCCTACTTCAAGCTGCCCGAGCGGCTGGCGCTCGTCGACGACATCCCCTATAGCTCGACCGGCAAGGTCAGCCGCCGCCAGCTCGCCGCGCTGATCGCCGATCAGCCCTGAAGGCAAGGAGTTTCGATGCTGTTCCTCCACGAGACCCACCGGGTGGTCGGCGCGCGGCAGGACGAATTCGAGGCGGCATACCGCGAAGGCTGGATGCCCACCCTGGCCGCGGGGGACGACGCGCGGCTGCTCTGGTACACCAACCACGCCCACGGCTCCGGCCTGTCCTACAACGTTGTCACCATCACCGGCATCGTCGACGGCGCGGCCTGGGAAAGGCTTGCGCGCAGGACACAAAGCGGCGACCTGCGCCCGTGGATGCGCGAACTGGACAACCTGCGCCACGAGGTGACCGGAAAGCTTCTGCTTCCCGTCGATTGGTCGCCGTTGCAAACCGTCGACCTCTCGACGGTGCCCACCGACGGTGCGACCCACCAACTGAGCCTGTTCATGGAAGACACCGGCTGGCCCGACGCCGCGCTCGACGACTACATCAGGATGTGGGACGAGATCTATTACCGGCTGCTGTCCAAAGCCCCAAAAGAAATGCGGATCCTCGATATCCAAGCGTGCTTTCAGGTGGCGCACGGCAGTTACCGCCGACGAGAAGCGATGCTGTGGCAGAAGATCGAGAACTTCAACAACTATGCCGCGCTGGTCCACCTGCTGACGGCCGAGACCGCGCCCGAGCACCGGCGGCCCGGCAGCTATATGGTCGAGGCGCTGAAATACCGCGACCAGTGGGAAAGCCGCCTGCTGCGGACGTCGGACTGGTCACCGCTGTACTGAGGCCGGCCGGTTGAGGATCCGGGCGGCGTGGTCGACCATGCCGGCCACGATGTCGGCCGCGGGCCGGACTTGCCGCAGCAGCCCCACCCCTTCGCCGACGAGAATGGCGGCGGTATCGAAATCCTCAGCCGCGACGGCTTTTTCGTAGTCGGCCACCGCCTCCTGCAGCGACGCCGCCAGCCCGTCCTGGTTGCCGTGCCACGTGTCGAGGAACGCGTTGCCGAGCGCCCGAGCGTTGTATTCGGCCGGCCAATCCAGCCGTCGCACAAGGTCATAGGCGCGCGTGCGAACGGTGTCGTCACCGGAGGCCGTCAGCGCCCGCTCGTGCGCGCGGGGCGACACCAGCGCCTCCGGCGTTGCCCAGAATCGGGTGCCCACCAGCGCCCCGTCGGCGCCGAGCGCGAGCGCGGCGGCCAGGCCCCGCCCGTCGGTGACCCCGCCCGCCGCCAGCACCGGCGTGCCGGGTGAACGATCGGCGGCCAGGTCGACGACGTCGGGCACCAGCGTGAAGGTGGATCGGGCGCTCATCCCGTGCCCGCCCGCCTCGCCGCCCTGGGCCACCACGACATCGGCGCCGGCGTCCAGGGCCAGGCGCGCGTGGTCGAGGGTTTGCGCCTGCGCGATCAGCGGGACGCCGGCGGCGCGAATGCGCTCGGCGAACGGCTGCAGCTCACCGAACGACAGCATGATCGCGGCGGGCCGGCGCTCCAGGGCCGCGTCGAGCAGCGCGGGTTCGCCGGCCAGGCTCCACGTGATGAAGCCGCAGCCGACGGTTGCCCCGTCGGCGCGGTCGAATTCGCGCCGCAGCCATGCCGCGTCGCCGTAGCCGCCGCCGATCAGGCCGAGGCCGCCGGCCGACGTCACGGCCGCCGCCAGCCGCCCCCCGGAGATCATCGCCATCGGGGCGAGCACGACGGGGTGCTGGATGCCTAAGAATTTCGTGAGTCGGGTGTCGAGGCTCATGTCAGCTCCCCGGTGAGAAATTGCGCCCGGCCGTGGCCGAAAGACCAGTCTTCGTCGCCGTTTTCGGTGATCGAGACGATCAGGTCGGCCGGGTCGAGCCCGCACCGCTCCGCCAGGTGGGTAGCCAGCAGTTGGTAGAACTTCTCCTTCATCGCCCGTGTGCGCCGCCGGCTCACCATGTGGACGATCACCTGGTGCGCCGACCGGGTGATGCCGAGACCGGTGTCCAGGGCGATGATTTCGTGGGCGGGATGGCTGCGCACCACCTGGTAACGGTCGCGCGGCGGCACCCCGAAGGCCTCGACGACGGATTCGTGCACCGCGTCGAGCAACGCCCGCATTTCCGATGGCGTGCGGCCCGCGATGAGGTCGATGTACAGCAGCGGCATGGTGGCTCCTTAAGATCTGTGTCCTGGCTACGACGTTAGGTTCGCCCGGATCGGGTGTGAAATGCCTGCTGTAATCGATCTATGCTTGTCGGGCATGGGCGCAATGGAAGGTGGCCGAGTCGAATTGCGCCACCTCCGGGCGTTTGAGGCGGTGGCGCGACTCGCGTCGTTCACCCGGGCCGCCGACGAACTGCGCATCACCCAGCCGGCGCTCAGCCGGACCATCCGGCAGCTCGAGGACGCGCTCGGCGTGACGCTCGTGGACCGCACTTCGCGGCACGTGGAGACGACCCGGGCCGGACGGACCTTCCTCGAGCATGTCGAACGGGTGCTCGCTGAACTGGAGCGGGCGTTCGGCGCCGTGCGCCGGCAGGCCAGCATCGGCCTCGGATTCAGCTGGTTGTTGCCCGACCCGTGGGCGCAGGAGACGGTCGCCCGTTTCGAGCGGGCCACCGGCACGACGGTCAGGCTGGTCCGCACCGACGATGCGCTGGGCGCCGTGCAGCAGGGCCGGGTCGACGTCGCCGTGGTCCGCGGACAGGTGACGTCGACCGCCGTGCGGGTGGTGCACCTGTTCGACGAGAACCGGGTGGCCGTGTGCTCGGTGCATTCGCCGCTGTCGTCCCGGTCGGAGCTGGACTGGGCCGAGGTCCCGCGGTGGCCGTTGGTCGTCAACACCGCCAGCGGGACCACCGGGCCATGGTCGTGGCCGTCGGGGGAGGGACCGGAAACCATCGTGGAGACGGCCAATTTCGACGAGTGGCTCGAGTCCGTCGCGGCCGATCGCGGCATCGGCGTGATCCCCGACGTCGCCGTCCGCCGCAACATCCACCCGGGCGTCCGGTTCGTCGCGCTGCGCGGGGCCCCGCAGAGTCCGGTCGCCCTGGCGTTTCTGCCGCGCGCCCGCAACGCCGTGCTGCGCCGCTTCGTCGAGGCCGCCGTCGAGAGCGCGCAGGACGTTTGAGTGTGCGCTCACGGCGGCGATTCTCGGCGTGTCGACACCGTGGGCGCACACTCAACGAATCACGCGAGCGGCGCCAGACCCGACCGCAGCAGATCCAGGCTGGACGCCACCAGCTCGCCGAG
>NZ_LZJN01000006.1 GCF_001667735.1 Mycobacterium sp. E183 | reverse complement strand
ACGAACACCGTCATGAACCCGATGCCGGCGACGATCATCGCCCAGATCCAGGGTTCCCAGTGCGCGGCCTGGCCCTGCTGCAAGCCGAACACGATCAGGAACATGCCCGCGCCGGACAACACGACGCCCACCACATCGAACCGGTGCGACTGCGTGGGCAGCACGGGGACCAGCCAGTAGGCCAGGGCCAGCCCCAGCACGCCGATCGGGACGTTGACGAAGAAGATCCACTGCCAGCCCAGCCCGTCGACCAGCACGCCGCCGGCCAGCGGGCCCACCAGGCTGGCCACGCCGGCGGTGGCGCCCCACAGGCTCACCGCGACGCCGCGGCGTTCCGGCGGGAAGATCCGGGTGATCGTCGACAAAGTCTGGGGCGTGAGCACGCCGGCGCCCACGCCTTGGACGACGCGGGCGGCGATCAACATCGCGGCGCTGCCCGACAGCCCGCACCACACCGAGGCGACGGTGAACACCACCAGCCCGATCAGGTACATGTTCTTCGGGCCGAATCGGTCACCGAGCCGCCCGGCCACCAGCAGCACGACCGCATAACCCAGCAGGTAGGCGCTGGTCACCCAGATCACGGTGTCGTAGCCGATGTGCAGGTTCGTCATGATCGTCGGGTTCGCGATGGCGACGATCGTCGAGTCGACCATGATCATGAAGAAGCCGATCATCATCGCCCAGAGCGCGTTCCAGGGCTTCTGCGACTGCGGCGAGTTCTCGATCAGGAGGTTTCGGCGCCCGCTGTGGGGTGGATTCGGCGCCGCGCGCCGGGTTCCCCCGGCCGACGGAGGCGTCGCCGTGGCCATCTCCCCACCTCGTTTCCGCTTCGGACGATGCGTGCCTGCGCGGGCCTGTTCATCGATCGGCCCGGGCCATCACGGACATCCAGCCTGCATTATTGCCGCTGGGCCGATTGGGGGCAGCCACGGATCCGATCCGGGGTACACCACCCCCGAGCTTTCGTGTTCGGGCGGTGATCTGCGGCGGGCACGTTAGCCTGGTAGGACGCCATTTCAGGAGAGGCAGGATGCGGGCCCGACGGAAGCGGTCTTCGAACCGATTTTTCAGCATGTCGCACGCGGATGATGCGCCGATGCCCGCCGACGGCAGGCCCAAGGCGTCTGCGCGGGCATTGGCCCAGGTCATCGAGCGGAGCTCGCGGATCCAGGGCCCGGCCGCCGAGGCCTACGTGTCCCGGTTGCGCAACGCGCACCCGAACAGCGGCCCCGCCGACATCCTCGCCAAGCTGCAGAGACGCTATGTGGGCATGGTGACGGCCAGCGGCATGGCGGTGGGCGCGGCGGCCACCATCCCGGGTATCGGCACGTTGAGCGCGCTGTCCGCCGCCGCGGCGGAGACGGTCACGTTCCTGGAAGCTACCGCGTTCTTCGTGCTGGCTGTCGCGGTGGTGTACGACATTCCCGCCGACCACCGGGAACGGCGCCGGGCCCTGGTGCTGTCCGTGCTGGTCGGCGACAACAGCAAGGAGGCGGTCACCCAGCTGTTCGGGCCGGCGCGCACCAACGGCGGCTGGATTTCCGAGAGCATGGCCGCGGTGCCGCTGTCGTCGATGTCGCGGCTGAACTCGCGGCTGCTCAAGTCCTGGGTCAAGCGGTATACGCTGCGCCGCGGCGCCCTGGTGTTCGGCAAGCTGCTGCCGGTCGGCATCGGCGTCGTCGTCGGAGCCGTCGGCAACTATTTCGCCGGCAGGAAGATCGTCCGCAACGCCAACCGCGCCTTCGGCACCCCGCCGGTGCGCTGGCCACGCGCGCTGCACCTGGTGCCGCCCTTCCACGAAGCCGGCTAGCGAACGGCCGTCCCCCTCCATACCCCCGTCTCCCTGGCGAATTGCTGGCGAAAGGTTAGCCTTTATAGGGCGGAAACGTTGAGCATCGCCACTGGTGTGACATGCTCCACACTCCGGGGTCGACAAACGTGCGGGCGCCGCGCCACAACAGGTAAAAGCGCTTGCCGGACAGAGGAATTGAGGCGAACAGCGGTCGTGAGCAACATAAGTTCACCATTCGGGCAAAACGAATGGCTGGTCGAGGAGATGTACCGCAAGTTCCGCGACGACCCCTCCTCGGTCGATCCGAGCTGGCATGAGTTCCTCGTCGACTACAACCCCGAGCCGACCGGCGACTCCCCCTCGAGCGCGGCCACCGGCGACGGCCAGGCGGCCGCCAGCGCACCGCAGCCAACGCCCGCGCCGCCGGTAACCCAGACCGCCGCGCCCGCCAAGCCCGCGGGCTCCGCCGGCAACGGCGCCCCCGCCGCACCGGCGAAAGCCAAGGCCCCGACTCCCCCGCCTGCCGAGGGCGACGAGCTGCAGACGCTGCGCGGCGCCGCGGCCGCCGTCGTCAAGAACATGTCCGCCTCGCTGGACGTGCCGACCGCCACCAGCGTCCGCGCCGTTCCCGCCAAGCTGCTCATCGACAACCGTATCGTCATCAACAACCAGCTCAAGCGCACCCGCGGCGGCAAGATCTCGTTCACCCACCTGCTCGGCTACGCGCTGGTGCAGGCGATCAAGCAGTTCCCGAACATGAACCGGCACTACGCCGAGGTCGACGGCAAACCCACCGCGGTCACCCCGGCGCACACCAATCTGGGCCTCGCCATCGACCTGCAGGGCAAGGACGGCAAGCGCTCCCTGGTGGTGGCCGGCATCAAGGGCTGCGAAACCATGCGGTTCGCGCAGTTCGTCACCGCTTACGAGGACATCGTCCGCCGCGCCCGCGACGGCAAGCTGACCGCCGAAGACTTTGCCGGCGTGACGATTTCGCTGACCAACCCCGGCACTATCGGCACCGTGCACTCGGTGCCGCGGCTCATGGCCGGCCAGGGCGCCATCATCGGCGTCGGCGCCATGGAGTACCCGGCGGAGTTCCAGGGCGCCAGCGAGGAACGCATCGCCGAGCTGGGCATCGGCAAGCTGATCACGCTGACCTCCACCTACGACCACCGCATCATCCAGGGCGCGGAATCCGGCGACTTCCTGCGCACCATCCACGAGATGCTGCTGTCGGACGCCTTCTGGGACGAGATCTTCCGCGAACTGGGCAACCCGTACCTGCCGGTGCGGTGGAGCACCGACAACCCGGACTCGATCGTCGACAAGAACGCCCGGGTGATGGAGTTGATCGCGGCCTACCGCAACCGCGGACACCTGATGGCCGACATCGACCCGTTGCGGCTGGACGGCAGCCGGTTCCGCAGCCACCCCGACCTCGAAATCCTCAACCACGGCCTGACGCTGTGGGACCTCGACCGGGTGTTCAAGGTCAACGGCTTCGCCGGTTGCGAGTACAAGAAGCTGCGCGACGTGCTCGGGCTGCTCCGTGACGCATACTGCCGCCACATCGGCGTCGAATACACCCACATCCTCGACCCCGAGCAGCAGGAGTGGCTGCAGCAGCGCGTCGAGACCAAGCACGTCAAGCCGACGGTGGCCGAGCAGAAATTCATCCTGAGCAAGCTGAACGCCGCCGAGGCGTTCGAGACGTTCCTGCAGACCAAATACGTTGGGCAGAAACGCTTTTCGCTGGAGGGCGCGGAGAGCGTGATCCCGATGATGGACGCGGCGATCGACCAGTGCGCCGAGCACGGCCTCGACGAGGTCGTCATCGGCATGCCCCACCGCGGCCGCCTCAACGTCCTGGCCAACATCGTGGGCAAGCCCTACTCGCAGATCTTCAGCGAGTTCGAGGGGAACCTGAACCCGTCGCAGGCCCACGGCTCGGGTGACGTCAAGTACCACCTGGGCGCCACCGGCGTGTACCTACAGATGTTCGGCGACAACGACATTCAGGTCTCGCTTACCGCCAACCCGTCGCACCTGGAAGCGGTGGACCCGGTGCTCGAGGGCCTGGTCCGGGCCAAGCAGGACCTGCTGAACCGCGGCGCCCACGACGACGGCGAGGAGAAGGCCTTCTCGGTGGTGCCAATGATGCTGCACGGCGACGCCGCATTCGCCGGCCAGGGCGTGGTCGCCGAGACGCTGAACCTGGCCAACCTGCCCGGTTACCGCGTCGGCGGCACGATACACATCATCGTCAACAACCAGATCGGCTTCACCACGGCGCCGGAATACTCGCGATCCAGCGAGTACTGCACCGACGTCGCGAAGATGATCGGGGCGCCGATCTTCCACGTGAACGGCGACGACCCGGAGGCCTGCGTGTGGGTGGCGCAGCTGGCCGTGGACTTCCGCCAGCGGTTCAAGAAGGACGTCGTCATCGACATGCTGTGCTACCGCAAGCGCGGCCACAACGAAGGCGACGACCCGTCGATGACCAACCCGTCGATGTACGACGTCGTCGACATCAAGCGCGGGGTGCGCAAGAGCTACACCGAAGCCCTGATCGGTCGCGGCGACATCTCGCTGAAGGAGGCCGAGGACGCACTGCGCGACTACCAGGGCCAGCTGGAGCGGGTGTTCAACGAGGTGCGCGACCTGGAGAAACACGGCGTGCAGCCGAGCGAGTCGGTGGAGTCGCTGCAGCGCATTTCCCCGTCGTTGGCCACCGCCGTCGACAAGGCGCTGCTGTCCCGCATCGGCGACGCGTTTCTCGACCTGCCGGAAGGCTTCAGCGCGCACCCGCGCGTGCAGCCGGTGCTGGAAAAGCGCCGGGAGATGGCCTACGAGGGCAAGATCGACTGGGCGTTCGGCGAGCTGCTGGCGCTGGGTTCGCTGGTGGCCGAGGGCAAGCTGGTCCGGCTGTCGGGCCAGGACACCCGGCGCGGCACCTTCTCCCAGCGGCATTCGGTGATCATCGACCGCCACACCGGCGAAGAGTTCTGCCCGCTGCAGCTGCTGGCGACCAACAAGGACGGGACTCCGACCGGCGGCAAGTTCCTGGTGTACGACTCACCGCTGTCGGAATACGCCGCCGTCGGGTTCGAGTACGGCTACACCGTGGGCAACCCGGACGCCCTGGTGTTGTGGGAGGCCCAGTTCGGCGACTTCGTCAACGGGGCGCAGTCGATCATCGACGAGTTCATCAGCTCCGGTGAGGCCAAGTGGGGCCAGCTGTCCAACGTGGTGCTGCTGCTGCCGCACGGCCACGAGGGCCAGGGCCCCGACCACACCTCCGGTCGCATCGAACGCTTCCTGCAGCTGTGGGCGGAGGGGTCGATGACGATCGCGATGCCGTCGACGCCGTCGAACTATTTCCACCTGTTGCGCCGGCACGCCCTCGACGGTGTGCAGCGGCCGCTGATCGTGTTCACGCCGAAGTCGATGCTGCGCAACAAGGCCGCCGTCAGCGACATCAGGGACTTCACCGAGATCAAGTTCCGCTCGGTGCTCGAGGAGCCGACATACGAGGACGGCATCGGCGACCGAAGCAAGGTCACCAGGATCCTGCTGACCAGCGGGAAGATCTACTACGAGCTGGTGGCGCGCAAGGCAAAGGACAACCGGGACGACGTCGCGATCGTGCGCATCGAGCAGCTCGCCCCGCTGCCCAAGCGCCGGCTCAACGAGACGCTGGACCGCTACCCCGGCGCCAGGGAGTTCTTCTGGGTGCAGGAGGAGCCGGCCAACCAGGGCGCGTGGCCGCGGTTCGGCCTGGAGCTGCCCGAGCTGCTGCCCGACAAGCTCACCGGGCTCAAGCGCATCTCCCGCCGGGCGATGTCGGCGCCGTCGTCGGGCTCGTCGAAGGTGCATGCGGTCGAGCAGCAGGAGATCCTCGACACGGCCTTCCGCTGACCGCGGGTTGCCCACCCACGCGTACCGGGGACCGTCGGTACCGGCTAGCCTCGACGCAATTGGGCCGTGGAAGGAAGGGTGCTCATGCAGGGGTTCGCCGGCAAGGTCGCAGTGGTGACGGGCGCGGGTTCGGGGATCGGGCAGGCGCTGGCCGTCGAGTTGGCGCGCTCCGGCGCCAAGGTCGCGATCAGCGACGTCGACCTCGAGGGGCTCGCCGAGACCGAGGCACGGTTGAAGGCGATCGGAGCCGAGGTCAAAGCCGACCGGCTCGACGTGACCGAGCGCGAGGCCTTCCTGGCCTACGCCGACGCGGTCCGCGAGCACTTCGGCAAGGTGAACCAGATCTACAACAATGCCGGCATCGCCTTCACCGGCGACGTCGAAGTCAGCCAGTTCAAGGACATCGAACGGGTGATGGACGTCGACTTCTGGGGCGTCGTCAACGGCACGAAGGCGTTCCTGCCGCACCTGATCGCCTCCGGCGACGGCCACGTCATCAACATCTCCAGCGTGTTCGGCCTCTTCGCGGTGCCCGGGCAGGCGGCCTACAACTCGGCCAAATTCGCGGTCCGGGGATTCACCGAGGCGTTGCGACAGGAAATGGTGGCGGCCGGCCACCCGGTGGCGGTGACCACCGTGCACCCCGGCGGCATCAAAACCGCGATCGCCCGCAACGCCACCGCCGCCGAGGGCCTCGACCAGGCCCAGCTGGCCAGTCTGTTCGACAAACGGCTTGCCAAGACCAGCCCGCAGCGAGCGGCCCAGGTCATCCTGGAAGCCGTCCGCAAGAAGAGGGCCCGGGTGCTGGTCGGCACGGACGCGAAGGTTCTGGACGTGATGGTGCGCGTGGCCGGCCCGTACTATCAGCAGCTGTTCGGCCCGGTCATGGGCCGGCTGATGCCCAAGCAGTGATGGATTCCATAGCGGCGAATCGCCGCACCGGATAGCCTCGACGCGGTCACGCCGCCACAAGGGAGCACCGCATGCATGAGTTCGCCGGCAAGGTCGCCGTCGTCACGGGCGCGGGTTCGGGCATCGGCCGGGCGCTGGCCCTGGAACTGGGCCGCGCGGGTGCCAAGCTCGCGATCAGCGACGTGGACACCGATGGGCTGGCGCAGACCGAGGAACAGCTCAAGGCCATCGGCGCGCCCGTCAAAGCCGATCGCCTCAACGTGACCGAGCGCGAGGCCTTCCTGGCCTACGCCGACGCGGTCCGCGAGCACTTCGGCCAGGTCAACCAGCTGTACAACAACGCGGGCATCACGTTCGTCGGGTCGATCGAGGACAGCCGGTTCAAGGACATCGAACGGGTGATGGACGTCGACTATTGGGGCGTCGTCAACGGCACCAAGGCGTTCCTCCCGCACCTCATCGCCTCCGGCGACGGCCACCTCATCAACATCTCCAGCGCGCTCGGCCTGTTCGCCGCGCCGGGCCAGGCGGCATACGTCTCCGCCAAGTTCGCGGTCCGCGGCTTCACCGAGGCGCTGCGACAGGAAATGGTGCTGGCGGGTCACCCGGTGCGGGTGACGACCGTGCACCCGGGCGGCGTGAAGACGGGGTTCGCCCGCAACGCGATCTTCGCCGAGGGCCTGGACCAGGACGGCCTGGCGGAGCTGTTCGAGGAGCAACAAGCCAAGACCACGCCGCAGCGGGCGGCGCAGGTCATCTTGGCGGGCGTGCGCAAGGACAGGGCGCGAGTGTTGGTCGGACCGGACGTCAAGGCCATGGATTTGGTGGTGCGGCTGACCGGTTCGCAGCCCGAGCGGCTCCTGCGCGGCCCCGTCATGGGTCGCGTGCAGCGTGTCGTGACCCGGTTGCTGCCCAAGCGCTGACCCCGGCCGCCCGTCACCGCCCCAGTGGGTGTTCCGCCAACCAGCCGCCGGCCACCGCCTGCGGGTCGGCTCCCCCGGCCACCTGGCGGCGCATGTCGACCAGGGCCGCCGTATCCAGGACCCCGGCCACTTCATTGATCGCCAGCAGTTGCCGGTCGCTCAGCGCGTTGCGGCGATACAGCGGCACCACGTTCTCGGCCCGTATCAGCGCGGGCTTCCCGTCGACGAGCGTGACCAGGTCGGCGGGCAGGCCGGGGTCGGCTGTGGTCGTCCACCCCGCGGTCAGTTGACCGGCCTTCACCGCGTTGAACATCGTTGTCTCGTCGGGGAATTCGCGCGGAACGGGGAGCCGGCAGGTGCCCACGTTCGAAGGGGCCGGGCGCCCGGTGACGGCGCCGACGACGAGGCCGGCGCAGTGCTTCGGCAGCGTGCTCAGGTCGGCGCTGACGTCGCTGCCGCCCCACGCCTTCGCGGTGGCCCCCGTCACCAGCAGCACGGGCTTGTCTTCCGCGGCGGTCGTGTAGTCGCCCGCCGCGACGCCCTCGGGTAGCGCGGCGACCATCGCGCGGTAGACGTCGGCGTCAGACGTCGCGACCGCGCCGGGCTGCAGGCTCTCCAGTTTGCGTCCGGTAAACGCCGGGACGACGGTGAAGGCACCCGCGTCCAGGCGCGCCATCGGATCGTCCGCGGTCTCGGCGCGCGCCGCGAAACCATAGGACCGCAGCGCGGCCACGTAGACGCCGGCCAGCAGCGCCGACTCCGAATCCGCCCCCGAGCCGACCACCAGTTCCGGGCGGGCGCGGTGTTCACCGGTATCCGTGCCGCAGCCGGCCGCGGCGAGCAGGGCGGCGACCAGCGGCACCGCCAGCCAGCCGGTTCTCACCCCGCGATGTCTGCGGGATCTGCGGCCAGCGCGACCGCCGTGGCGACCGCGTGCCCGACGCGCGCAGGATCACCGAAAAGATGATGGTGGCCGCGGCCGAGGCGATCTTCTCGGTCGTCAGCGATGACCTGGCTTTCGACCGGATCGTCCCCAGCCCGCTGGACCTGCGCGTCGGGCACGCGGTCGCCACGGCGGTCGCGCTGGCCGCAGATCCCGCAGACATCGCGGGGTGAGAACCGGCTG
>NZ_LZJN01000005.1 GCF_001667735.1 Mycobacterium sp. E183 | reverse complement strand
TGCACTTTTCCTACACCCACCCAGGCATGTCCTGGACCGACGCTTTCTACTTCACCAACGAGACGATCACCACGACCGGATACGGCGACTTCAGCTTCGCCAAACAGCCGACCTGGCTGCGCCTGTACGCCGCAGTGCTGATGTTGGCCGGCGTCACCACCACCGCATTGCTGGTCGCCTTCATCGCCGATGTGCTGCTGTCGCGCCGATTCCTCACGTTGTCCGCCCGCCCGCGGGCGCGACACCTGCGCAACCACATCATCGTGGTGGGGTTGAGCGCGCTGGGGGTCCGGGTCGTGGTGATCGTCTCGTTGGTGAAGTAGAAAGCGTCGGTCCAGGACATGCCTGGGTGGGTGTAGGAAAAGTGCAGCAGGGTCGTCGAGCTGATGATCAAGAGGACGAGGGCGGCTATCAGCGGGTAGAAAGCGGGATTGACCTCGTTGGGCAGGGCCCGCACCGCGTAGAGGACACGGCGCAGCCGGGATTGGCGCGACCGCATCTTCGGGTTACGTGGCACCTTGACGCCGCAGGCGGCCGCCTCCTCGGTGGTGCCGATCATTGCCGTCCAGTCGCCGGCGTTGACCCGCAAATCGCGCCCGGGGCACACCACGACCTCACCGGGGTGGTCGGCGTCCTCGTTGTGCACCATCGCTACCGGGGCGAGGTCGCCATAGATCTCGCGCAGCGACGCGTCGAACGGCGCCTCGGCGCCGAAGACCACGAATTCGATACCTGCCACTTCGAAGGGATGTGTGGTGCGTGCCAGGCACGCCTCGACGACCGCGGCCCCCGCCAGATCCGCGACGCCCAGGATGGAGCTGGGCCCCTCGTCGGCAGCGACCGCCTCGCGCAACACGTCGTTGGCCACCCGCGCCACCACACGGATGTCCGGGTTGGCCTTCCGCGCCAGCAGCGCAATCTCCAGGTTCGTCGCGTCGTCGTCTCCCGCGCACACGACGGCGGACGCCGTGGTGACGCCCGCCCTGGCGAGCTGGGTCTTGACCCGGGCGCCCGCGAGTTCCGAATCGAGAAGCCTGGCGACGCGCGCGCCCGCCCGCTTCAGCTCATCGACGATCGTCGACGCGAGCGCGTCATCACCGCTGACGATGATGCACTGGCTCATGAGGTCCTATCCCTCCGCGAAACAATTACTACCCTCCGGTGAACGTCGACCTGGATTGGTTTTCTCCATGCGTCCGGTGGTGCAGAGACGCGAAACCCATGTGGCACAAGCACTTATTTCGCTTAGGCGGGTGTCACGCGCTACTCCAAGGAAATGGAGATCTAATTCGATGCTAACAGACAGATTTGGAGTGCGGTGAGACTGAACGCATCCACCGTGCAAGAGCAGAGGCCCGGAGCGTACAAATACGCCCTCCGATTGCGCTGGAGCGCAACAGAACTCAATTAATACAACCATGACTTGTGTGAATTGCTATATTAGTGGTGGCGGTCAGCCGTGTTAGAAGATTTGCTGTACAACACCTTTGACGTTCCTGTGGTGATGCTGGTCATCGGCTCCTCGGCGCGGCGGGCTGGGTGTCGGCTACCAAGTGCCATACATCACAACGGGTTTCGCGTCGGACTTTTCGAGCCGTCCCGGGTGCCAGAGAAAGGCATCTGCATTACCGATTGGCGCTTGTTTGTTACATCCAGGTCACCCCGCTGGGAGTGTCCTGGCAATTATTCTGCCAATCTCCTGTGTTTGTTCTTCTAGGTCGCGGACGGTAGGGCGACAAAAACAATTGTGGCAGATACTCTTTCGGCGGGTTCCCGGATCGAAGGGGGCAAATGTCATGCTTGGGGGAAGGAATATCGCCTGTGGCAACACCTTTGGCTGAGCGACGGACCGTTGATCACAAGGCATGGTCGTCGTCGTTCTCCGACGTCTGCAAACGAGGCTTGCTCGGTAAACCCCTGATCAACTCGCAGCTCGAGCACGAGAAGTTGTCCAACCCGGTCGCGCTCGGCGTGCTCTCACCCGACGCGATCTCATCGACCGCCTACGGCTCCGAGCAGATCATGATCGAGCTGCTGCCGGCGGCGGGGATGGCCGCGTTCGCCCTGTTGCTTCCCATCACCGGGGTCATTCTCTTGATCCTGGTGCTGGTCGCCGCGTCCTACCGCCAGGTGGTGATGGTCTATACGCGGTCCGGTGGGTCCTACGTCGTTGCGCGAGAGAACTTCGGTCCCCGGGTGGCGCAGGTCGCCGCGGCCGCCCTGCTGATTGACTACGTCGTCACCGTCGCGGTGCAATGCGCGGCGGGCACGGTGGCGGTGGCCTCGGCGCTACCGGTCCTTGGCCCCTACAGCCTCGAGATCACGGTCGGCATGGTGCTGTTGATGTGCTTTGCCAACCTGCGCGGGTTGCGGGAAGCCGGCGCGCGTTTCGCGTTGCCCACCTACGCCTTTGTGGCCATGGTCTCGCTGACCATCGTGGTCGGCGTCATTCGTGAACTGATCGGCAACCTGCCGGTCTACGATCCCCAGCACATCGCCGGAGCGGTGCCCGTCCACCAGGGCAGCGGCCTGGTGATGGGCGCGACGCTGTTGATCGTGTTGCGTGCGTTTGCCAACGGCGGCTCGTCACTGACCGGGGTGGAAGCCATCTCGAATACGGTCACCACCTTCCGCAAGCCGGAGGGCATCAACGCCCGCCGGGTGATGACGATCATGGCCTGCATTCTCGCGTTCCTGCTGGCGGGAGTGGCCTGGCTGACACATGTGACCCACGCCGTCCCGTACTCCGACGGATACCCGTCGATGCTGTCCGAGATCGCCCGGGCGGTCTTCGGCCACGGAGCAGTCGGCAACGTCTTGTACATCCTGGTGCAGGCGTCGACCGCGGCCATCCTCTACACCGGTGGTAACACCAGCTTCAACGGCTTCCCCGCGCTGGCCAATTTCGTTGCGGGAGACCGCTTTTTGCCCCGCCCGTTGATGAAGCGCGGCCATCGACTGGTCTTCTCCAACGGCATCATCGCCCTGACCGCGCTGTCGGTCGCGCTGCTGCTCATCACCGGCGGCTCGGTTGACGCATTGGTGCCGTTCTACGCGATCGGTGTGTTCACCGGCTTCTCGATGGCCGGCTACGGCATGACCAAACACTATCTGTCCGAGCGCGGCCCGGGCTGGCGGCGCAAGGCGGCGGTCAACCTGTCGGCCGGGATCCTGTCGACGATCGTGGTGGGCATCTTCGCGGTGGCCAAGTTCACCGAGGGCGCGTGGCTCATCGTCGTCGTATTCCCGCTACTGGTGTTGGGGTTGATGCGACTCAACCGGCAGTACCGCGTGGAGGCGTCCGTGCTGGAGATGTCGCGCACGGAAAAGCCGGTCCTCTCCCGATACACGCGGCACCGGGTATTCGTCTTCGTGGATTCCGTCGACCTCGCGGAGGTCGAGGCCATGCGATACGCGAACGGACTTCACGCCGACGAGCTCACCGTCGTGCACTTCGTGGTCGACTCGGATCACGCAGCGCGGTTGTCGCGGCGCTGGGAGGTTTTCGAACACGACACCCCGCTGCGCCTGATCGACTGTCCGGATCGGCACCTGAGTCGGGCCGCCCATGAATTGGTCCTGCGGGTGCTCAACGAGCATCCGGATACCAAGGCGACCGTGCTGCTGCCGCGCCGGACCTACTCGCCGCTCGTGGGCCGCCTGTTGCACGATCGCACCGCGGACAAGATCGCCCGGGCGGTCAGCCGGATCCCGGGCGCGGCCGCGCAGATCGTGCCTTATGACATCGAGTCCCGCATCGCCGAGGTCACCCGCGCGGGATGAGGCAATCCGGTCTCGAGAAAGGGATGTTGTGACGCAACCGAGTGGCGAGATACCGCTCTCCTTCACCGACAAGTGCAAACGGCTTTTCCTCGGGGAGCCGTTGACCACCGACCAGCTGGACGGCGAGAGACTGCCGAATCACATTGCCCTCGGCGCGCTTTCGCCGGACGCGATCTCATCGACGGCGTACGGCACCGAGCAGATCATGGTCGAGCTGCTCCCGGCGGCCGGCCTGGCGGCGTACGCGTTGGTGCTCCCGATCACCGGTGTCATCTTGGTGATTCTCGCGCTGGTGTGCGCGTCGTACCGGGAGGTCGTGATGGCCTACACGCGGGCCGGCGGTTCCTACACGGTCGCGAGGGAGAACTTCGGTCCGCGGGTGGCGCAGGTTGCTGCGGCGGCGCTGCTGATCGACTACGTGGTGACCGTGGCGGTGCAGCCCGCGGCGGCGACAGTGGCGGTGGTGTCGGCGATTCCCCCGCTGCGGCCCTATCACCTGGAGATCACGTTGGCGGCGGTCGTGCTGATCTGCCTGGCCAACCTGCGCGGGCTGCGGCGGTCGGGCCGCACGTTCGCATTGACGACCTACGCCTTCGTCGGGATGATCACCGTGACGATCCTGACCGGGTTTGTGCGTGAAATGTTCTGGGGGTTACCGCGATACGATCCGCAGCACATCGCCGGCGCGGTGCCGGTGCATCAGGGCGGCGGCTTGGTGATGGGTGCGACGGTCCTGATTCTGTTGCGTGCGTTCGCCAACGGCGGCACCTCGTTGACCGGCGTCGAGGCGGTGTCCAACACCGTCAACGTCTTCCAAAAGCCGCAGGGCCCCAACGCGCGTCGCGTGCTGACGTGGATGGCCTGCATCCTCGGGTTCTTGCTCATTGGTGTGGGCTGGCTGACCCACGTCACGCACGCCGTGGCCTATCTCGACGAATACCCGTCGATGCTTTCGGAGATAGCCCGGGCGGTCTTCGGCCACGGCGTGATCGGCAACGTCCTGTACTTCCTAGTTCAGGCGTCGACCGCGGCGATCCTGTTCACGGGTTGCAACACCAGCTTCAACGGCTTCCCCGCGCTGGCCAGCTTCGTCGCCGAGGACCGTTTCCTGCCCCGCCCACTGACGAAACGCGGCCATCGCCTGGTGTTCTCCAACGGCATCTTCGTGCTGACCGCGCTGGCCATGGTCCTGCTCGTCATCACCGAGGCGAAGGTGAGTGCGCTGGTGCCCTTCTTCGCGATCGGCGTCTTCACCGCGTTCGCGATGGCCGGCTATGGCATGGCCAAGCATCATCTGACCCGGCGCGAGCCGGGCTGGCGTGCCAAGCTGGCGGTCAACCTGTCGGCGGGGGTCATGTCGACGATCGTGGTGGGGATCTTCGTGGTGGCCAAGTTCACCGAGGGCGCCTGGCTGATCGTCGTGATCTTCCCGCTCCTGGTGCTGGCCTTGACGAGGCTCAACCGGAAATATCGCGACGAGGCCTCCGTGCTGGAGATGACTCGCGCCGAGGACCTCGACCTGGCGCGGCATCCGCGACTTCAGGTACTGGTCTTCGTGGACACGATCGATCTGGCCGAGATCGAGGCGGTGCGCCTCGGATATGGCCTACATGCCGACGAGCTGACCGCCGTGCATTTCGTCATCGACGTCGATCACGCGGTGCGGCTTCGCGAGCGGTGGGATCGCTTCGAGCACGACACCCCGCTGTGGTTGATCAACTGTCCCGATCGCCATTTGAGCCGGGCCGCACACGAATTGGTGCTGCGGGTGCTCAAGGACCACCCGGACACCAGGGTGACGGTGCTGTTGCCGCGCCGCACGTACTCGCCCCTGTTGGGCCGGCTGCTGCACGACCGCACCGCGGACAAGATGGCCCGCACCGTCAGCCGGGTCCGGGGCGCGACCGCCATCATCGTCCCGTACGACATCGAGTCGCGGATCGGACGGCTCGCGCCCAACGGTTTTGACGCCGACGAGGCGGTAGTGGTGACCCCGATATCGAGTCTCGTGGGCGACTGACCCCGGGGCGGCCGGCGCCGAGGCGACGCTGGCCGCAAGAATTCGAACTAAGTTGCGCGAGTGTGCATCCATGGCGATTTTTGGGGCCGTTTTTGTCGGTGGGGGTGGCTAGTTTGGCGGTATGAGTCCAGATGGTCATCCCGACGCCGAGGCGGTGTTCGATGACCTGGATGCAGTTTTGGCCCGCGCCCGCGCGCTGCCGGTGGACGCGATGACGGTGCGGCAGCAGCTGGCGATGCTGGAACGCTGCGAGCAGGCGCGCCGCCAACTGCCCGCACTCGAACACCCGGTGATCAACTCCCTGGCCCATCAGGCCACCCCCGAAGAGTTGGGCGGCACCTTGGCGCATGCGATCGCCGAGGCGACGTTGGTCAGCCGCGCGGAGGCTTCACACCGGGTCAAGGAAGCGGTGGATCTGGGCCCGCGGCGCGGGCTGACCGGCGAACCGCTGGAGCCGATTCTGCCGGCCACCGCGGCCGCCCAACGCGCCGGAAAACTGGGCGGCGGGCAGGTGGCGGTCATCCGGAAGTTCTTTCACCACCTGCCCGGCTGGGTCGATGCCGCCACCCGCGCCGCGGTCGAGGCCGACCTGGCCACGCACGGAACGCAGTACCGGCCCGAACAATTGGCCGCGCTCGCCGATCACGTCGCCGATTGCCTCAACCCCGACGGCACCTACCGCGACGAGGACCGGGCGCGGCGCCGCGGCCTGGTGTTGGGCAAGCAAGCCGCGGATGGCATGTCCGAGCTGCGCGCCCTGCTCACCCCCGAGGCCCGCGCCACCCTCGAGGCGGTGCTGGCCAAACTCGCCGCGCCCGGCATGTGCAACCCACTCGAGGACACCCCGTGTGTGGACGGGGCCCCGAGCCAGGAGGCCATCGACCGCGACGCCCGCTCGGTGGCCCAACGCAACCACGACGCACTGCTGGCGGCCAACCGCGCGCTCCTGGCCTCGGGAGAACTCGGCCGCCACAACGGGTTACCGGCCTCCATCATCATCACCACCGCCCTGGCCGACCTGCAGGCCGCCGCCGGTCACGGCCGCACCGGTGGTGGCACCCGGTTACCGATCAGCGACGTGATCCGCCTGGCCCGCCACGCCCACCATTATCTGGCCGTCTTCGATCACGCCAAACCCGTGGCCCTCTATCACAGCAAGCGGCTGGCCTCCCCGGGGCAACGCATCGTGTTGTACGCGAAAGACCGCGGGTGTTCGGCGCCGGGCTGCACCGTGCCCGGCTACCTCTCCGAGGTCCACCACGTCACCGACTACGCCCAATGCGGCCGCACCGACATCGACAACCTCACCTTCGCCTGCGGACCCCATCACCGCCTGCTCAAACCCGGCGGCTGGACCACCCGCACAAACACCAAAGGCGACACCGTCTGGATCCCACCCCCACACCTGGACCGCGGCCAACCCCGCACCAACACCTTCCACCACCCCGAAAAACTTCTCCACGACGACGACGATGACGACGCGGCATAGTCACTCGGTCAGCGTCGCGCGGATGCACTCGGTGACGTAGGGGAGCGCCAGCCCCGTCGAATTCGCCAGCGCCGGATGGGTGGCCAGCAACTCACGCACCTGGTCCAGCGTCCTGGTGCGTACCTCGGTCGGCGAGGTGATGCAGTAGCTGCGCGACGCGACCAAGTCGATCAGCGCTTGCGGCGTAAGGTAATTCGTCCACTCGACCTGGTGGCGCTCCGGCTCGGTGAACGATTCGGACAGCGTGACGTCGAAGCGGCCGCGGTCGCCGTCGGAACCGATGATCTCGCCCAGCTCCCGCACCCAGCCCAGCCGCTCGTCGCGGGTATTCCACACCAGGCCCAGCCGCCCGCCGGGCCGCAGTACGCGGGCCACCTCGGGGATGGCGCGCTCGGGATCCACCCAGTGCCACGCCTGCGCGACCAGTACGACGTCAACGCTGTTGTCCGGCAAGGGAATCCCTTCCGCGGTGCCCAGGAGCGCGCGGGTCTCCGGCAGCGAGGTGCGCAACACCTCCAGCATGTCGGGAATCGGGTCGACGGCCACAACGTCCAGCCCGCGTTCCACCAGCCGGGTGGTCAGCTTGCCGGTGCCCGCGCCGAGGTCGAGCACCTGGCGCGCGCCGCGCGGCAGCAGCCAGTCGATGGCCTCCGGCGGGTAGGACGGGCGTCCCCGCTCATAGGCCGCCGCCGCGGAACCGAACGACAGGGAGCGGTCGTGGCGAGAACGGGTCACCGCCGTCACGTGCCTTCGTTGGCGGCGAGATCGAGCGTCTTGCGAATAAGTTCCCCGACCGCCTCGGATTCCACCAGGAAGCCGTCGTGCCCGCAGATCGACTCGACAACTTCCAGGCCGCCGCAGCCCGGCAGCAGCTCGGCGAGCTCCTCCTGCAACCGCAGCGGGTAGAGCCGGTCGGAGGTGATGCCGCCAACCACGGCGGGCACCGGGCAACCGGTCAGGGCCTTGCGCACCCCGCCGCGACCGCGGCCGACGTCGTGGCTGTTCAGCGCCTCGGTCAGGGTCACATAGCTGCCCGCGTCAAAGCGGGCCAACAGCTTGTCGCCCTGGTGTTCGAGGTAGCTCTGCACGGCGTAGCGGCTGTC
This sequence comes from Mycobacterium sp. E183, assembly GCF_001667735.1. Lineage (GTDB taxonomy): Bacteria > Actinomycetota > Actinomycetes > Mycobacteriales > Mycobacteriaceae > Mycobacterium. Next base: position 32,608 of record NZ_LZJN01000005.1, on the reverse strand, counting down.
CTCGCCACCCTGCTTGTCGTTGCCGAACCGGGTGTCGAGCTCCGTTTCCCCGCGGTAGGTCAGGTGGGCGAAGCGGCGGGCGATGGTCAGGCCGGTGTCCGGGGTGCGGCCGGTGTCGTGGTAGTCGCCGCCCTGCCAGTTCGGGTCGGCCTTGATGGCCGCGATCTGTGTGGTCTGGGTGCCGATCTGGTCCGCGGTCGCCCGCGCGCCGACGGCCAGCAGCAGCCCGGCCCGCACCCGGCTCGGGTGACCGACCATCCACTCCAATGCCCGTGCGCCGCCCATGGAACCACCAACAACGGCGGCGACCTCGTTGATTCCCAGCGCGGCCAGTGCGGCGATGTCGGCCTCCACCTGGTCGCGGACCGAGACCATCGGAAACCTTGAGCCCCAGGGCTTTCCGTCGCGGGCCAGCGAGCTGGGCCCGGTGGAGCCGCGGCAACCGCCCAGCACGTTGGTGGCCACGGCGCACCAGCGGTCGGTGTCGATCGGCGCGCCCGGCCCGGCCACCCCTTCCCACCAGCCGCCCGTGGGATGACCCGGTCCGGCGGGGCCGGTGATGTGCGAGTCACCGGTCAGCGCATGCAGCACCACCACCACGTTGTCACGACTCGGCGACAGCTGACCCCAGCGCTGGACGGCGATGCACACGTCGTCGATCACCGCGCCACTCTCGGTGGTCAGCGAGCCGATGTGCACCAGGCCGATCTCGCCTTCGGCGGGCAGCGCCTGGGTCGGAACGTCGGAGATCGTCATGCCCGGGCTCCCTAGAACGCCGCCACGGCTTGCGGGTCGGACGCCTCGGCACCGTACTTACGCGCGGCGGCGAAACCGAGTTCCAGGTCGGCCAGGATGTCGTCGATGCCCTCGATCCCGACGGCCAGCCGCACCAGCCCCGGCGTGACGCCGGTGGCCAGCTGCTCGGCCGGGCTCAGCTGGGCATGCGTGGTGGACGCCGGGTGGATCACCAGCGAGCGCACGTCGCCGATGTTGGCGACGTGGCTGTGCAGCTTCAGCGCGTTGACGAACGCCTTGCCGGCCTCGACGCCACCGGCCAGCTCGAAGGCCAGCACGGCGCCGGTTCCCTTGGGCGCCAGCTTCTTCGCCCGCTCGTGCCACGGCGAGCTGGGCAGGCCCGCGTAGTTCACCGACAGCACGCCGTCGTGACCCTCGAGGAATTCGGCGACCCGCTGCGCGTTGGCGACATGCCGCTCGACGCGCAGGCTCAGGGTCTCGATGCCCTGGGCGACCAGGAACGCGTTGAACGGCGAGGCGGCCGACCCGAGGTCGCGCAGTAGCTGCACCCGCGCCTTGAGCGCGTACGCCGGCGGCCCGAGCTCGGCGAACACCACGCCGTGGTAGCTCGGGTCGGGCGTGGTGAAGCCGGGGAAGCGGCCCTGCGTCCAGTCGAAGGTGCCGCCGTCGACGATGACGCCGGCGATGGCCGAGCCGTGCCCGCCGAGGTACTTGGTGGCCGAGTGCACGACGATGTCAGCGCCGTGGGCGAACGGCTGGATCAGGTAGGGCGTGGCGATGGTGTTGTCGACGACCAGCGGTATTCCGTTGGAGTGGGCGACCCCGGCCACCCCGGGAATGTCCAGCAGGTCGATCTGCGGGTTGGAGATCGTCTCGCCGAAGAACGCCTTGGTGTTGGGCCGCACCGCGGCCTGCCAGGAGTCCAGATCGTCCGGGTCGTCGACGAAGCTGACCTCGATGCCGAGCTTGGCCAGCGAGTAGTGGAACAGGTTGTACGTGCCGCCGTAGAGCCGCGGGCTGGAGACGATGTGATCTCCGGCACACGCGAGGTTCAGGATCGCGAAGGTCTCCGCGGCCTGCCCGGAGCTCAGGAAGAGCGCGGCCACGCCACCCTCGAGGGCGGCGATGCGCTGCTCGACGACGTCGGTCGTCGGGTTGCCGATCCGGGTGTAGATGTTGCCCGGCACCTCGAGCCCGAACAGGGCGGCGGCATGGGTGGTGTCGTCGAACGTGTACGAGGTGGTCTGGTAGATCGGCAGGGCGCGGGCGTTGGTGGCCGGGTCCGGGTGCTGGCCGGCGTGCACCTGCCTGGTCTCAAACGACCAGCCGGCGGTCGGATCGGTGTCGTCGTTGCTGGTGGCATCGCTCATGGAAAGCTTCCCCTGTCTGGCTCAGGGGCCCGTCATGGCGGACCCGCGCTTGCCGGATAGCCGGTGCTTGGCTACTCAACCTGGTCATCACCCGGGGCACCCCACCGCGGTTGGAGGGTTGCCGGCCAGCAAGCCGGGGCTTGATGCTGGCGCTCATGACCAATACGAAGATTAGCTTACTGTGCCGACCGGATGCCAATGGCAGGTCGACACCTGCCCAAACGCCCTTGATAACGTGGCAGGAAGAACGCTGAGCCCCCCAGAGATCTGACCGAATATTCGAGGATTTTGACGCCGGGAAGAAGGACCGTGAGCGCCGAACAGCCGACCGTCATCTACACACTGACCGACGAAGCGCCGTTGCTGGCGACCTACGCCTTCCTGCCGATCGTGCGCGCCTTCGCCGAGCCGGCGGGCATCGAGATCAAGACCAGTGACATCTCCGTGGCCGCCCGGATCCTCGCCGAGTTTCCCGACGATTTGACCGAAGAGCAGCGGGTTCCGGACAACCTCTGCGAGCTGGGCGAGCTGACGAAGCTGCCAGACACCAACATCATCAAGCTGCCGAACATCAGCGCCTCGGTGCCCCAGCTGATCGCCGCCGTCAAGGAGCTGCAGGACAAGGGATACAAGATCCCGGACTTCCCGCAGAGCCCGAAGACCGACGAGGACAAGAAAATCCGCGCCCGCTACGGCAAGTGCCTGGGCAGTGCGGTCAACCCGGTTCTGCGGCAAGGCAACTCGGACCGCCGCGCGCCGAAGGCGGTGAAGGAGTACGCGCGCAAGCACCCCCACAGCATGGGGGCGTGGTCGCCGGCCTCGCGCACCCACGTCGCCACCATGCGGCACGGCGACTTCTATCACGGCGAGAAGTCGATGACGCTGGACCGCGACCGCAACGTGAAGATGGTGCTGGAGACCAAGAGCGGGAAGACCCTCGAGCTCAAGCCCAAGGTGGAGCTGCGCGACGGCGACGTCATCGACTCCATGTTCATGAGCAAGAAGGCCCTGGTCGAGTTCTACGAGGAACAGATGCAGGACGCCTACGAGACCGGCGTGATGTTCTCGCTGCACGTCAAGGCGACGATGATGAAGGTCTCGCACCCGATCGTGTTCGGCCACGCCGTCAAGGTCTTCTACAAGGACGCGTTCGCCAAGCACCAGGAGCTCTTCGACGAGCTCGGTGTCAACGTCAACAACGGATTGGTCGACCTCTACAACAAGATCGAGTCGCTGCCCGCGTCGCTGCACGAGGAGATCATCCGCGACCTGCACGCCTGCCACGAACACCGTCCCGAACTGGCGATGGTCGATTCGGCCAAGGGCATCACCAACTTTCATTCGCCCAGCGACGTGATCGTGGACGCGTCGATGCCGGCGATGATCCGCGCGGGCGGCAAGATGTGGGGCGCCGACGGGCGGCAGAAGGACACCAAGGCCGTCAACCCCGAGTCGACCTTCTCCCGGATCTACCAAGAGATCATCAATTTCTGCAAAACCCACGGCCAGTTCGATCCGACGACGATGGGCACCGTCCCCAACGTCGGTTTGATGGCGCAGCAGGCCGAGGAGTACGGCTCGCACGACAAGACTTTCGAGATCCCCGAAGACGGCGTCGCCAACATCGTCGACCTCGACACCGGGGAGGTGCTGCTCAGCCAGAACGTGGAGGAGGGCGACATCTGGCGGATGCCGATCGTCACCGACGAGGCGATCCGGGACTGGGTCAAGCTGGCCGTCACCCGGGCGCGCAACTCCGGCATGACGGTGGTGTTCTGGCTGGACACGGAACGTCCGCACGAGGTGGAGCTGCGCAAAAAAGTCAAGGCGTACCTGAAGGAACTCGACACCGAGGGCCTGGACATCAACATCATGCCGCAGGTGTGGGCCATGCGGTACACGCTGGAGCGCGCGATGCGCGGGCAGGACACCATCGCCGCGACCGGAAACATCCTGCGCGACTACCTCACCGACCTGTTCCCCATTCTGGAGCTGGGCACCAGCGCCAAGATGCTGTCGATCGTGCCGCTGATGGCCGGCGGCGGCATGTACGAAACCGGGGCGGGCGGTTCGGCGCCCAAGCACGTCCATCAGCTGCTCGAGGAGAACCACCTGCGCTGGGATTCCCTCGGTGAATTCCTCGCTCTGGGAGCGTGTTTCGAAGACATCGGCATCAAGACCGACAACGAGCGCGCCAAGATCCTCGGCAAGACGCTGGACGCCGCGATCGGCAAGCTGCTGGAGAACAACAAGAGCCCGTCGCGCAAGGCCGGGGAGCTCGACAACCGTGGCAGCCAGTTCTACCTGGCGCTGTACTGGGCGCAGGAACTCGCGCAATCCGACGACGAGGAGCTGCGCGAGCACTTCGCCGCGCTGGCCGACGAGTTGGGCCGCAACGAGGACACCATCGTGGCCGAACTCGCCAAGGCACAGGGCGAGACCGTCGACATCGGTGGTTACTACTACCCGGACAGCGAGAAGACGACGGCGGTGATGCGGCCGAGCAAGACGTTGAATGAGGCGCTGGCCGCTTCGCAAAGCTCGTAAGCTTCAAGGGCCGCTAGATAGGGAGTTGACCCGATGTCCACCGACAAGATCAAGGTCAAGGGCCCGGTTGTAGAGCTCGATGGTGACGAGATGACCCGCGTCATCTGGAAGTTCATCAAAGACCTGCTTATCTTGCCGCACCTGGACATCAACCTGGACTACTACGACCTCGGCATCGAGAACCGCGACCGCACCAACGACCAGGTGACCATCGACGCCGCGTACGCCATCAAGAGGCACGGCGTGGGCGTCAAGTGCGCGACCATCACCCCCGACGAGGCCCGTGTCTCCGAGTTCAACCTGAAGAAGATGTGGCTGTCGCCCAACGGCACGATCCGGAACATCCTGGGCGGCACCATCTTCCGCGAGCCCATCGTGATCTCCAACGTGCCGCGCCTGGTGCCCGGCTGGACCAAGCCGATCGTCATCGGCCGGCATGCGTTCGGCGACCAGTACCGGGCGACCAACTTCAAGGTCGACAAACCCGGCACCGTGTCGATCACGTTCACGCCGTCCGACGGCAGCGAGCCGATGGTGCACGAGGTGGTGTCCATTCCCGACGACGGCGGCGTCGTGATGGGGATGTACAACTTCAAGGAATCCGTCCGCGACTTCGCCCGCGCCTCCCTTTCGTACGGCCTGAACGCCAAGTGGCCGGTGTACCTGTCCACGAAGAACACCATCCTCAAGGCCTACGACGGCATGTTCAAGGACGAGTTCCAGCGCATCTACGACGAGGAGTTCAAGGACAAGTTCGAGGCCGAGGGGCTGACCTACGAGCACCGGCTGATCGACGACATGGTGGCCGCCTGCCTCAAGTGGGAGGGCGGGTACGTGTGGGCCTGCAAGAACTACGACGGCGACGTCCAGTCCGACCTCGTCGCGCAGGGCTACGGCTCACTGGGGCTGATGACGTCGGTGCTGATGACCGCCGACGGCAAGACGGTCGAGGCCGAGGCCGCGCACGGCACCGTCACCCGGCACTTCCGCCAGTACCAGGCCGGCAAGCCGACCTCGACGAACCCGATCGCCTCGATCTTCGCCTGGACGCGTGGGCTGGCGCACCGCGGCAAGCTGGACGACACCCCCGAGGTGATCGAGTTCGCGCAGACGCTCGAGGACGTGGTGGTCTCCACGGTCGAGAGCGGGAAGATGACCAAGGACCTGGCCATCCTCATCGGCCCCAAGCAGGAATGGCAGCAGAGCGAGGAGTTCCTCAACTCGATCGCCGAGAACCTGGAAAAGAAGCTGGTCAGCTAGCCGACGGGTTGGCGCCGCGGCTCGCCGCGTTGCACTCGTCGAGGAACGCGATGACCAGTCCGGCGACGCGGTCCGGCGCCTCGAACATCGGGATGTGCCCCACGCCGTCGAGCTCGGTGACCTGGTGGTCGTCGGGCAGGTGGGTGGTGAAATGCCTGCTGAACCGGGGGGCGGGCACGATCCGGTCCTTTTCGCAGATCACCAGGTGCGCCGGGACGGCGTTCTCGGCCAGCTCCCGCAGGCCGTGCAGCAGCAGCGACTTGACCAGCAGCTGGAAGTAGGCGGGGCAGTGGGCGACGTCGTCGATGCAGCCGAGCAGCTGCTCGTCGGTGACCCCGTCGGGCCGCGCGCTGATCGCGTAGGTGGCCAGCTGGCGGCTGAACGGCAGGCGCATCACCTTCGGGCCGAACAGCCAGGCCAGCACCAGCAGCGGAATGCCCAGGATGAACTTGGCGATCACCTCGAACTTCGCCGGGCTCCAACGCGTCCACCCGCCGGCCGGGGCGATGCCCATGACGCTGCGCGCTCGCCCGCGCCGCTCGAGTTCGAACGCGACCCAGCCACCCAGCGAGTTGCCCACGATGTGGGCGGTGTCCCAGCCCAGCTCGTCCATCTGCTGTTCCACGTGGTCGGCCAGGACCGCCGAGGACAGGAACCAGGTCCCCGCGGAGGGGCCGCCGTTGTGGCCGGCCATCGTCGGGGCGAACACCTCGTACCGTCCGGTGTCGGCCAGCCGCCGGGCGACGTCCTCCCAGACCGCCTGGGACAGCAGGAACGGGTGCAGCAGCAGGACCGGCTCGCCCGAGCCGAGATGGATCGGTGGCCGCGTCCCCGTGTTGCTGTTGATCCTCTTGCTCCCCATACCGCCGACATTAAATGCGGTACCGCCGGTACCGCAAGCGAGCGCCCGGCCGGCCGGGCACCGCGCACTCGGCGGCGGCGCATGCCCGGCAAGACCCGCGTGAAAAGATCGGTGCATCATGAGCACCGCTACCGGATCCGGCCGGATTTTCTCCGGCGTGCAGCCCACCTCCGACTCGCTCCACCTCGGGAACGCGTTGGGTGCCATCACCCAGTGGGTCGCGCTGCAGGACCAACACGAGTGCTTCTTCTGCGTCGTCGACCTGCACGCCATCACCATTCCCCAGGAACCCGAGGCGCTGCGCCGCCGGACCCTGGTGACGGCGGCCCAGTATCTGGCGCTGGGCATCGACCCCGCCCGCAGCACCATCTTCGTGCAGAGCCACGTGCCCGCCCACTCTCAGCTGGCCTGGGTGCTGGGCTGCTTCACCGGGTTCGGGCAGGCGTCGCGGATGACGCAGTTCAAGGACAAGTCGGCCCGCCAGGGCGGCGACTCCACCACCGTGGGCCTGTTCACCTATCCGGTGCTGCAGGCCGCCGACGTCCTGGCCTACGACGCCGAGCTGGTTCCGGTGGGCGAGGACCAGCGCCAGCATCTGGAGCTGGCGCGCGACGTGGCGCAGCGGTTCAACAGCCGGTTCCCCGACACCTTCGTGGTGCCCGATCTGCTGATCCCCAAGGTCACCGCCAAGATCTACGACTTGCAGGACCCCACGTCGAAGATGAGCAAGTCCGCGGCCACCGACGCCGGCTTGATCAACCTGCTCGACGACCCCGCCGCGTCCGCGAAGAAGATTCGTTCGGCGGTCACCGACAGCGAGCGCGAGATCCGCTTCGACACCGAGGCCAAGGCGGGCGTGTCGAACCTGCTGACCATCCAGTCGGCGGTCACCGGCGTGGCCATCGACAAGCTCGTCGAGGGTTACGCAGGACGGGGTTACGGCGACCTGAAGAAGGACACCGCCGAGGCGGTCGTCGAGTTCGTCAGCCCGATCAAGGCGCGCGTCGACGAATTGCTGGCCGACCCAGCCGAATTGGAGGGCGTGCTCGCGGTCGGGGCCGAGCGCGCCGAGGATGTCGCAGGCAAGACCGTTCGGCGGGTCTACGATCGGTTAGGGTTCCTTCCGCAGCGAGGATGAGTTCACCATGAGCGAGCCGGCCAAGGCAGGCCTCCTCGGTCGGCTGCGGGCCCGGCACGGCTGGCTCGACCACGTCATCCGCGCCTTTTTTCACTTCAGGGATTGCAGTGGCAACCTGCTTGCGGCCGGCCTCACCTACTACACGCTTATCGCGTTATTTCCCTTGCTGATGGTCGGTTTCGCGCTGGGTAGCTTCGGATTGTCGCGTCATCCTGAGCTACTGGGCACGATCGACGAACACGTCCGGTCCTGGGTGTCCCCCGAGTTGGGGCAGCACCTGGTCAACCTGATCCATTCGGCGATCGCGGCCCGTGCATCCGTTGGTGTGATCGGGTTGGTAGTCGCGGCCTGGCTGGGCCAAACGTGGATGTATCGCCTCCGGGAGGCGCTGGGCCGAATATGGGAGCACCCAGTGGACTCCGTGGGTTTCGTCCGCACGATACTGTCCGATCTGGCCGCCGTGGTGGGGACGTTGGTAGTGGTCGTGATCACCATGGGACTGTCCGCGCTGGGACACGAGAAGCCAATGCGAGCTGCGCTGAAATTGCTTGGTATACCGGAACTTTCGGTGTTTCACTGGGTATTCCGAGTTATTTCGGTGCTGACGGCGTTCGCGGTGTCGTGGCTGGTGTTCAGCTGGGTGATCGTGCGATTGCCGCGCGAGGCGGTCGGCATCGTCACGTCGATGGAGGCCGGCTTGATTGCGGCCGCCGGGTTCGAGTTGTTCAAGCTGTTGGGATCGCTCTACCTGAAGATCGTGCTGCGCAGCGCCGCCGGGGCCACCTTCGGTCCGGTGCTGGGTTTGTTGGCGTTCGCGTACGTCACCTGGCTCTTGGTGCTGTTCAGTACCGCCTGGGCCGCGACGGCGTGGGACGGCCCCCGCGCCCGGCAGGCAGACCCGCCGGGGATCATCGCCCCGGGGGTGCAGCCGGCCGCCGACGCGCCGCCACAAGCTGGGATCCCTGCGGTGGCGCGGGGTAAGAACTCCTCATGACCGAACCTGCAAAGCCCGGAATCCTCGACCGGTTGCGGGCCCGGCACGGCTGGCTCGACCACGTCATCCGCGCCTACCAGCGCTTCGACGACCGCAACGGGGGGTTCTTCGCGGCCGGCCTCACCTATTACACGATCTTCGCGTTATTCCCTTTGCTGATGGTGGGTTTCGCGGCCTTCGGGTTCATCCTGGCCCGGCGCCCGGAGCTGCTGAAGACGATCGACGACCATATCCGGTCCCAGGTCACCGGCGCGCTGGGGGACCAGCTGCTGGATCTGATGAACTCCGCGATCGCCGCGCGCACGTCGGTGGGTGTCATCGGCCTGGCCACCGCCGTCTGGGCGGGCCTGGGCTGGATATCGCATCTGCGGCAGGCGCTGACGGAGATGTGGTGGGACGAGCGCATCGAGTCGCCCGGCTTCGTCCACAACAAGTTCTCCGATCTGTTGGCCATGCTCGGGACGTTCGCGGTGATCGTGGCCACCGTCGGCCTGACCACCATTGGCCATGACGCGCCGTTGGCGGCGTTGCTCAAATGGCTCGGCATACCGCAACTCGTGGTGTTCGACTGGTTCTTCTGGCTGCTGTCGATCGTGATCTCGACGGCGGTGTCGTGGTTGTTGTTCGCCTGGATGATCGCCCGGCTGCCGCGCGAGAAGGTCAGCCTGACCGATTCGATGCGGGCCGCGCTGATGGCGGCGGTCGGGTTCGAGATCTTCAAACAGGTGGGATCGCTGTACCTGCGGGCGGTGCTGCGCAGCCCCGCGGGCGCGACGTTCGGCCCGGTGCTGGGTCTGATGGTGTTCGCCTACGTCACCTCATACCTGGTGCTCTTCTGCACGGCGTGGGCGGCGACGGCCTCCGGTCACCCGCGCACCCGCCACGTCGCCCCTCCCGCGCCGGCGATCATCGCCCCCCGTGTGCAGCTCGACGACGGCATCGGCACGCGCCAGACGTTGACCGCGATGGCGATGGGAGCCGTTGGGGCGCTGGCCCTTTCCCGCATCACCCGGCGGCTTCGTTAGCGGCCTACCCGCCAACGGCCGGCGACCATGACCGCCGTAACCCGCAGATCACCGTCCAGCACAACCAGATTCGCGTCATAGCCGGAGCGCAGGAAGCCGATCCGCTCGAGGCCGAGCGCCCGCGCCGGGGTACCCGAGGTCGTCAGCGCCGCGGCGGCCAGCCCCGCACCGGCGTTGACGTTGCGAAAGAGCGCGTCCATCGTGGCGGTGCTGCCCGCGATCGTCGAAGTCCCCCGCACCCGTGCCACCCCCGAGACGACGTCGACGGCCACCGCGCCGAGGCGAAACGGCCCGTCCCCACGGCCGGCCGCGGCGATGGCGTCGGTGACAAGGGCGACCCGGTCGGGCCCCGCGGCCGCGATCACCGCGTCCACGACGGCCGGGTGCACGTGCACGCCGTCGGCGATCAGCTCGACGGTGACCCCCGGGTCCCGGAGCAGGGCGAGCGCCGGCCCGGGCTCGCGATGGTGCAGTGGCGGCATCGCGTTGAACAGGTGGGTGCCGACCGTGGCGCCCTGCGCGATGGCGCGTTCGACCTGCTCGTAGGTGGCGTCCGTATGCCCCACCGCCACAACGACTCCGGCGTCGCGGAAGCGGCGGATCGCTTCGTCGGCGCCGGGCAGCTCCGGGGCGAGCGTGACCATCCGGATCGCGCCGCCGCCCGCGGCCAGCGCGGCGTCGACCTCCGCCGGATCCGGGGCGCGCAGGAGCGCGGGGTCGTGCGCCCCGCAGCGGGCCCGGCTCAGCCACGGCCCCTCCAGGTGGATGCCCGCGACGATCCCGTGCCGGGCGGCTTCGGCCAGCGCGCGCACGCCGGCGAGCAACTCCGCCGGCGAGGTGCTCACCAGGCTGGCGAGCGTGGTCGTGGTGCCGTGCCGCAGGTGGAATTCCGCCGCACCGGCGATGCCGTCGCCGTCGGTGTAGGACGCCCCGCCGCCGCCGTGCACGTGCATGTCGATGAAACCGGGGACCACGGCCCCATCGGGGAAGGCGTCGTCGGCCGGGCGGGGCGGGGCCCCGGCGCCGCACGCCACGATCCGCGGCCCGTCCGTCTCGAGCCATCCCGGCCGGCGGACCCATCCGTCGAGCACCATCGTGCCCGCGGCGATCAGTCCCATCGGCCGCCGTTTTCCCAGAAGTAGCGGATCTCCTCGAGTTGGCGGCCCTTGGTCTCCGGCGCGTACCGGTAGACCACGACGAACGCGACCGCAGCCAGGGACGCGAACACCGCGAAAGTTCCCGCGCCGCCGAGGGAATGGAGCATGGTGAGGAAGACGGCGGCGACGATCGCGTTGGCCACCAGGTTCGAGGTCAGCATCGTGCTCGACCCGATGGAGCGCAGCCGGGACGGGAAGCTCTCGCTGGCGTACACCCAGCCCAGGGAGCCGAAGCCCATCGTGTAGCCGAAGATGAACAGCACGATGCCGGCGAATCCGAGGACCGCGCCGCCGATGCCCCGCCCGAACACGGCCATCAGCACGACGTCGGCGGCGATCATCATGGCGATGCCGGACAACAGGATTGGGCGCCGGCCCAGCCGGTCGACCAGCAGCAGCGACGCGCCCACGGCCGCCAGCCCGGCGACCTGAACCAGGGCCGGCAGCGCCAGCAGCGCGAAATTTCCGGTGAAGCCCATGGCCTGGAAGATCCGCGGGCTGTAATAGATGATCGCGTTGATGCCGGTGATCTGGATCAGAAAGCCGAGCGTGATCACGAAAGCGGTGGCGCGCGAATACGGCGGCCGCAGCATCTCCGACCAGCCGCCCTTGTGACCGGAGGAGCCCTCGCCGAGCGCGCGGCCGATCTCGGCGAGTTCCTCGTCGACGCGGGCGTTGGGCTCCACGCGCAGCAGCGCCCGGCGGGCCTCCTCGAGGCGGCCCTTGAGCACGTACCACCGCGCCGTGTCGGGCGCGCGAATCAGCAACGGCAGCAACACGATGGCGGGCACGGCGGCCAGTCCCAGCATCCAGCGCCAGCTGTGCGACCCGGCCAGCAGGTAGCCGGTCAGGTAGCCGACGATGAGCCCGCTGACGATGGCAAGCTGGTAGGCCGTCAGCAGCGAGCCGCGCACCGCGGTCGGGGCGGACTCCGCCACGTACACCGGCACCACCACCACCGCCACGCCCAGCGTCAGGCCCAACAGGAGCCGGGCCGTCAACAGCATCGGCAGGGACACCGACAGCGCGCCCAGCAGAGCGAACACCGCGTAGGCGACCAGGAGCAGCACCACCGACTTCTTCCGCCCGATCGCGTTCGCCAGCACGCCCGCGCCGAGCGCCCCGGCGATCTGCCCGATCACCACCATCGTCGTCAGCAGTTCTTGTTGCCGCGTGGACAGCCCAAAGTCCTCGGTGACGTACAGCTGCGCGCCGGCGATGATGGACAGGTCGTAGCCGTAGATCAGGCCCACGCTCGCGGCGGTCAGCGCGACCGCCAGGCCGCGCCGGGCGTTGGTCATCTGGGTGAGTTTAGTGTCGCCGCCGACGGGATCGACGCACTCGCCGTCGGCGCTGTCAGCTAATCGCTATGGGGACTTCGCAGTCCGCAGCCGATCGCGCAGCACCTCGATGACACGCTCGGGGTCGTCGGGGCTGATGCACGGCCGCACCCGGCGCCCGAGGTGGAGCACCAGAAGCGTTCGCTTGCGGCCCCGGCGGACGTCCAGCGGGAACCAGTACCGCGGGTCGCCCGCGCCCCAGATCCGGCCTTTGCCGCTGTTCCACGTCATCTGCTCGGCCTTGACGCCCTGGATCCTGCCGTACGGGATGCGCTTCGGGTTGGCAAACGGGAAGTAGTAGCGCCGGATGGTGATGCCGTCCTCGTCGAGCCGGAGGCCGGGGTCCTCATACAGGGCTTCGCTCATCCGCAAGACGGTGCCACAGCAAACTTCTACGGTCAACGATGCTGTGGCCGGCGGTTCATCGCGCGCGCCACCATGATCAGACTGAACACGATGATCGTTCCGATGACGGCGACGCCCACCCGGATCGGCAGCGCGTCCGCGGAGGGAATCAGCCCGGCTGCCTCGGCGCCGTTGGCCTGCCGGTCGGCGGCGCTGTCGCGTTTGGCGGGCGCCAGCGAGGGGTCGGGTTCGATGAGGTTGCCGACCTGGGTGCCCTGTGGCGTGCTGAAGCCGTAGTCCAGCAGGTGCGCGGCCTGCTCCCACGGGGCGATCGGCACCCGCGTCCCGTGCAGCAACACCGCCATCAAGCGTCGCCCGTTGTGGTTGGCGGCGCCCACGAACGTCTGGCCGGCGTCGTCGGTGTAGCCGGTCTTGCCGCCCAAGGCGCCCGGGTACTTGTAGAGCAGCTGGTTGTCGTTCTCCAGTTCGTAGCCGGGATGGTCGCCGTGGCCGGGGAAGTCGAACGTCCGCGTCGCGACGATGTCGGCGAAGGTCGGGTTCTGCCAGGCGTAGCGGTAGAACAGGCCGATGTCGTAGGCCGACGTGCTCATGCCGGGCCCGTCCAGCCCCGACGGCGTGGCCACCCGGGTGTCCTTGCCGCCGAGCTTGGCGGCCAGCACGTTGATCTTCTCCACGGCTTGCTGCATGCCGCCGAGCTGCATGGCCAGCGCGTGCGCGGCGTCGTTCCCGGAGTGCATCAGCAGGCCGTGCAGCAACTGGTTGACGGTGAAGACCCCGCCTTCCTCGACGCCGACCTTGGTGCCCTCGGCGGCCGCGTCGTCGGCGGTGCCGGGCACCGACTTGTTCAGGTTGAGCGCGTTGATGGACGCCATCGCGATCAGCACCTTGATGATGCTGGCGGGCCGGTGCCGGCCGTGCGGGTCCTTGGCCGCGACCACCGCGCCGCTGTCCAGGTCCGCCACCAGCCACGCGTCGGCGGAGACGTCGGTCGGCAGCGGTGGCGTATCGGGCGCGGCGACGATGCCGCAGCTGCTCAGCGCCTCGCCGCCAACCGGCTTCGGCGGCACGGCCAGCGGGATCGGCGGATCACCGGCTTGCGGGACCTCCGACGAGTCGACCGCGGGCGGGGTGTTCACCTTGAAGGGGCAGTTGGCGGTGGCGGCGTTGGGCTCGGCGCCGGGCTCGGCACTCGCGATCGGCGCGGCGACGGCAACCGGAGCGGCGGCCACGAAAAGGGCCGCTGCCAGGCATGACGCGGGGCGTAGGAAGTCCATTGCCTGTGCACATTAGGCGATCGCGGGCGCGATTCGAGGGAGCCGCGCTGTGACTGGTGAGACGGAAGTTGCGACGCCGTCGGGCGGCGGCAACGCGGGGGAGCCACTACGCTGAGCATGCCGCCACCGTGGCGGCGCCGAATCTTCCGCCGAACCGCGAGGGCCAAGACATTCCCAACGATCGATTCTCGTTTCGTCGGCGGCGCAAGAGCGACGCTCCGCGGTCGCTGCAACAACTGCTCAGGGAGGTCGAGAAGGCGTCGCAGGTCCGGCGCTCCGGCCTGGAAAGTGTGCTGATCGAACTGCAGCACCATCGAGACGCGACGCCCGACGCCGGCCTGCGCGAGGCGCTCACCTGGCTGTGCAACGCGGTGTCGCGGATGGTCAGCAACCCGAACGCCGCGCATTCGCGTGAGGTGCTGATCGCCGCCGACGCGGTGAAGCGCGTCTAAAGCTTTCCAGGCACCTCGCCGAGCACGCCGCGCAGGATGGATTCGATGGTGTCGAATTCGGCCTGACCGCTGATCAGCGGCGGCGCCACCTGAACCACCGGATCGCCGCGATCGTCGGCGCGGCAGTACAGGCCCGCCTCGAAGAGCGCCGGCGACACGAAGCCGTGCAGCACCCGTTCGCACTCTTGCGCGCTGAACGTTTCCTTGGTCGCCTTGTCCTTCACCAGCTCGATGCCGTAGAAGAACCCCTCGCCGCGGACGTCGCCGACGATGGGCAGGTCGTAGAGCTTCTCCAGCGTGGCGCGGAAGGCCGACGCGTGCTTCCTGACGTGGTCGTTGAGGCCCTCACGCTCGAAGATGTCGAGGTTGGCCAGCCCCACTGCCGTCGAAACCGGATGTCCGCCAAAGGTATAGCCGTGCGGGAAGACGGTGGCGCCGTCGTTGAACGGTTCGAACAGCCGCTCGTCGGCGATCATCGCGCCCAGCGGCGAGTAGCCCGACGTCAGGCCCTTGGCGCAAGTGATCATGTCGGGCACGTAACCGAGGTCGTCGCAGGCGAACATCGACCCGATCCGGCCGAACGCGCAGATCACCTCGTCGGACACCAGCAGCACGTCGTAGGAGTCGCAGATTTCGCGCACCCGCTCGAAATAGCCCGGCGGAGGGGGAATGGCGCCGCCCGCGTTCTGCACCGGCTCCAGGAACACCGCGGCGACGGTCTCGGGGCCCTCGAACTCGATGGCCTCCGCGATCCGGTCGGCGGCCCACCGCCCGAAGCCCTTAGGGTCGTTGGCAAACGGCTCGGGCGCGCGGTAGAAGTTCGTATTGGGCACCCGGAAGCCACCCGGTGTCACGGGTTCGAAGGGCGCCTTGTACGCGGGCAGGCCGGTGATCGCCAGGGCTCCCTGGGTGGTGCCGTGGTAGGCGATCGACCGCGAAATCACCTTGTGCTTACCGGGTTTGCCGGTCAGCTTGAAATACTGCTTGGCCAGTTTCCACGCGGTCTCCACGGCCTCCGTCCCGCCGGTGGTGAAGAACACCCGGTTGAGCCCGCCCGGGGCATAGCCTGCGAGGCGCTCGGCGAGCTCGATTGCGGTCGGGGTGGCATAGCCCCAAAGCGGGAAGTACGCCAGTATGCTCGCCTGCCGGGCGGCGACCTCGGCGAGTTCGGTGCGACCGTGGCCGACCTGAACGGTGAACAGCCCCGACAGCGCGTCGAGGTAGCTTTTGCCCCGGTCGTCGAAGATGGTCACGCCCTCGCCGCGGACGATGATGGGCGGCGTGATGCCGGCGCCGTGCCGGGCGAAGTGCAGCCACAGGTGCTCTGTCATGGTGTCTGTGAGACTAGCCGCCGGCTCTGATGGCGTGGCTCCTTACTCGCGCCGTTTCGGCGCTCGCCGTCGCCGCGCTAGGCTCGCGATATGACCGGGACCGAACAGGTCTCACAATTCGAAGCCCTGCGACCCCACCTGATGGCGGTCGCCTACCGGCTCACCGGCACGGTCGCCGACGCCGAGGACATCGTGCAGGAGGCGTGGCTGCGCTGGGACCGGCAGGGTGCCGAAATCACCGACCTGCGGGCCTGGCTGACCACGGTGGTGAGCCGGCTGGGCCTGGACAAGTTGCGCTCGGCCGCGCACCGGCGCGAGACCTACACCGGGAACTGGCTGCCGGAGCCGGTGGTGACCGGCTTCGACCGGGCGGACCCGCTCTCGGCGGTCGTTTCCCGCGAGGACGCCCGGTTCGCGGCGATGGTGGTGCTGGAGCGGCTGTCGCCCGATCAGCGGGTGGCCTTCGTGCTGCACGACGGGTTCGCGGTGCCGTTCGCGGAGATCGCCGAGGTGCTCGGCATCAGCGAGGCCGCCGCGAGGCAGCTGGCGTCGCGGGCCCGCAAGGCCGTCAGCGCGGCCCCGCCGCCCAGGCCCGACCCCTCGCACGACGAGGTGGTCGGCCGGCTGATGGCCGCGATGGCCGCCGGCGACCTGGACACCGTGGTCTCGCTGCTGCATCCCGATGTCACCTTCACCGGCGATTCGAACGGCAAGGCGCCCACGGCCGTTCAGACCATCCGCGGCCCGGACAAGGTGGTCCGGTTCATGCTGGGCCTGGCGCAGCGGTACGGCCCGGGGATGTTCACCTCGTACGAGCTGGGGCTGGTCAACGGCGAGCTCGGCATCTACACCGCCGGCCGCGCTGCTGCCGACGGGTATCGGGAGATGTTGCCGCGGATCATGGCGGTGACGGTGCGCGACGGAAAGGTCAGCGCGCTCTGGGATATCGCCAACCCGGACAAGTTCGGCGGCTCTCCGCTGCGCCGGCCCTGACACCCGACCAGCGGGCGTGACTATCTTCGGGCGAGCTTGCGCGCCAGCCGAATCCCCTGGCGCGCGGTGAGGTGCGGTAGGTAAGCGCGGCTGATCGCGTTGGCGATCGCGGGCAGCGTCGACGGGTCACGGTAGGCCATGTACAGGGGCCGGTACTCGGGCTGGAACTTGGCCTTGAAGCTGAGCAGCGAGCGAAACCCGTACACCGGCTCGAGCGCTTTGCCGGTGACATCGAGGATGCGGTCGAGCGCCGTGACCTCGTTGCCCCGCGCCAGCCGGGCCAGCGGGGCCCCGGAGAGGCTGAGGAACTCCGCGCCCTCCTCCCGAAAGCTCTGTGCCGCAGAGGCAATCAAGAACTCCATCACGCCCTTGAAGGGACTGCTGCCTCGCCTGCGCATGAAGTCCAGCGTCCAGCCGACCGTTTGCCCGTCCCGGTAGACCGGCAACCAGCTGGTGATGCCGTGCACGATCCACTGCTCGTCCACGGCGATCAGGCAGCGCACGGTCGGGTCGTCGAGCTCGTCCAAACCGCCCAGCGTCCAACCCATCTCGGGCATGCCCTTGTCGGCCACCCACTCCTCGGAGATCACCCGCACCTGGTCGCGTATCGACAGCGGCGCCTCCGGGTAGCTCGTCCACTCGGCGCGGATGCCCTCTTTGGCCGCCTTGTTCAGCGCGGTGCGAATGTCTTGCCACTTCTTGCCTTTGAACTCCAGCTCGGCCAACGGCACCACGGTGTCCTCGGCCACCTGCACCGCGTACCACCCCAGCTCCACCGCGCGGTCGCGGACGTCCTCGGTGATGCTGTACATGCACGCCGTCCAGCCGTTGCGGTCGCAGAACCGCTCGAAGCCACGTAGCGCGTCCGCCCGCGCACCCGGATCGCCCAGCGGGCCCCCGGTGGTCAGCGCCACGGCGGCGACAACGCGGTAGGCGAATGCCGCGTGCCCGTCCTCGGTGAACCAGTACACGTTGCCCGGCCAGGTGCTCATGTAGGCCAGCGACGATCCGCTGTTGGCCACCATCAGGTTCCGCGCCCGGGTCCGTGCCTCGTCGTCGACGACGACGCTGGCCCGCCAGAAGCTGACCAGCAGGCCGGCCAGCAGCATCACCCAGAACACGGCGCCGCAGAACTCCCATGCCAGCAGCGCAAGCCCGCTGTTGGGCAGGAACTTTGCGCTGTGCGCCAGTTCGTAGGCCGGCGGCAGATAGCGGGTCGGCAGATCGGAGATCAGCTGAGAAAGGTTGGGCGGGGGGTCGAATTCCTTGCGCTCCCAATAGGCGATCAACAGGTAGCCGCCGGCGGTGAGCGCGGCGGTGGCGGCCAGACCCAGCCCCAGCCGCAGATAGGTGGCCCGTGGTGCGGTCACCGTGAACAACGGCCGGGTGAACAGCAACAACGCGATCATCAGGCAGGGGACCACGATCGGCGCGATGAGAATCAACGTGTCGTGGGCGAACGAATAGGTGTCGTCCGCGTCGTGCACGACGGATCCCGCGTCGGCCGCATCGCGGGTCCACAGCACGGCGAACCAGGCGCTGCCCGCGACCAGGGCGGCGTTGAGCAGTAGCGCCAGCCACCACGCGAAGCGGCGCCCGCGGCGCAACCCGACCGCGGCCGCCAGCAACAGCAGCGCCGGGCCCACCGAGGTGATCGCCGAGCCCACACCCGTCCCCAAGGTCTGCGAGACCGCCAGCCGGCACGCTTCACTCAACCCGGGGTCGGCGCACAGCTGATGCATGCGCTCGCTGTCCTCGGCGGGCGAGGCGAACAGCGATTGCAAGATCCGCAGCGGGCCGTAGCCGGGGTAGGCGAGCCAGGCGCCGGTGGAACCGAGCAGGGTCAGCAGCGGGCCGAACGCCGTGGCCGCGACCACGGTGCCCACCAGCACCCTGGACTCCGAGCGTGAGGGCGGCGAGACGGCGGCGCGCGCTTCCGAGCGGTAGAGCAGCCAGCCCAGCAGCAGTCCGACCACCGCGCCGAAAACCCGCAAGACGTCGAGCAGGGTGCCCGAATACAGCGCGAACACCACTACGCCGCTGAACATCACCAATCGCAGCCGGCGTCGCCAGAGCGCCGACAGCTTGAACGTCATCACCACGGCGAGGCAGACCAGCGCCGGCGTGGTGCCGACCGCGACCTCCTTGTCGAGGTTGGTCAACCACGAGTCACCGGTGTGTGCCAGCAGCGCGACGGCACCGACGCCGAGCAGGCTGCTCAGCACCTGGCCGGTCACCAGGAACAGCGCGGTCCGGCGAGGACCGAGCAACCGTTCGGCGGAAACGCCCACGGCCAGGGTGAACAGCGTGGCGACCACGTAGGCGGCCAGCGACACGTTCCACAGCCCGGCGGTGAACGGGGTCCACCAGAAGCCGCGCTCCAGCTGGGACGTGCCGACGGCGACTTTCGAAACGAGGCCGTGGGGCATGCCCGGCGAGTTCTCGGTGTTGTTCGACCACACCGACCACGCGTGGGTGATCGCGCCGAGCACCCACAGCGCGACGACCAGCCCGACGGTTACCGGCGACTGCCGCAGCAGCGCGAGCGCCCGCCGCGCGTTGTGCTGCACGACGGCGCGCTTGTCGAGCACCGCGGTCGGTGCGTCGAGCACCGCGGCGGTCATTGGGTCAGCCCCGTGCGCGTCGCCAGCCAGGGAATCGCCGCTTCGAACGAGGCCCGGAACACGGCGAAGGTGTGCCCCCCGGGAAATTCCTGCCACTGCGCCTTCATGCCGGCCTGCCGGCAGGCCTCGTAGATCTCCCGCTGCTGGGGGTTGTAGACCCGGTCGTCGGAGCCCGCCGTGATCAGCGCGTTGGTGTCGGGATACTGCCGCTTGGCCATGATGTCCTTCGGTGTGACGTTGTTGTAGGCGGCCTCGTCGCCGTTGAACAACTTGGCGACGATTTCGGCGTGGCTGGTCAGGATCGGCTCGCGCTGCCCGGACATGTCCACCAGGTTCGGAAAGGTCTCGGGGGCGCGAAGGGCCACCAGCAGCGAGCAGGTTCCTCCCGACGACAGGCCGCCGACGCCCCACTGCCGGTGGTCCCGGCTCACTTGCAGGTTCGCCGACACCCAGCGCGGAAGGTCCTCGGCGAGGTAGGTCTGCGGCCTGCCCCAGGCGGAGTCGACGCAGCTGGGATTGTTTTCCGCGACGCCCTGTTGGTCGGCCATCACCACCACCGGGGCCAGCCCCTTGTGCTGCGCGGCGAACTGGCCGAGCGCGTCGTCGATGTGCACCTTGTCGATCCAGTCGCGCGGCGCCCCCGGGTCGCCGGGAATGACCACGAGCACCGGCAATTCGGGCCGCGGCGTCGCCAGGTATGCCGGGGGCAGGTAGATCAGCGCCTCACGCGGGGTGAACCCTCCCGAAGCCGGAATCGACGCCTTCACCACCTTGCCGTCCGTGGGCATGTTCGCCGGCGGCTGCCACAGCTGTTCGAGGGTGCCGCCCGCCGAGGCGCGCACCGCGCTGGCCTGGCTCGGCGTGACCGAGGACAGGTCGCCGACTGGGTGCAGCAGCGGGTTGACCAGCTTGCGTGCGGTGGTGAACGCCGCGTAGTGGATGTTGGCCTGCGCGGCGATCACGACCACCGACCACAGCACGCCCAGCACCATCAGCGCGCGTGCCGGCCAGCCGGACCGACGCATCCTGACGGCCGACAGGCACGACACCAGGGCGGCGAGCCCGCCCCACGCGAACAGAGTCCACGGGATGATGTCGGGGTAGGGATGCCAGCGGTAGTTCACTATGAAATAGCAGGCTGCCGCGACCGCCGCCGCGATAGCCACGCACAGCGGCACCGCCCGTAGCCACCACCGGCGCTCGCGCCGCCACAGCAGCGCGACCACGAGGCCGACCACCGAGACCGCGATCAGCGCCTGCGCCGGGAAGTCGATCAGCGACCAGTCCAAGGGTGACTTCATACCCCTCCGTTTGGCTTCGCACCAGTTCCGCAACCTGTATGCGCCGGCAAGCCGGCCCCCGGTCCGCCGTGGCCGATCCCGTAGTGACTAGCGACGAGCCCAGGAGTAATCGCTGTATATCACGACGTTCGAGCGGTTTTCGGATCTCTGCGAAAAGATTCACCCGCCGCTCTTTTCGCGCGCGAACAACGTTGCGGTGGGCGCTGATGCCTTCAATGTCGCACCGACCGGACGGCGGCGGTTGCTGAGGCCGCCGTCGGCGACGACCGGCGTCAAGACACGCCGATGTGATTTTCGCGATCGGCGTCTGCAACGAAAAGGCTTGCGGCCTAGGGGATATCGCCGAGGCGAACGAGTTCGCCGGCGCTGGGCTGCGGCCGGCGCGGCCGCCAACGCGATAGCGACCAGCGGTGGGACGGGCGTTTAGCGGCAATGGATTCAATGTCGGTCGCCGCGGGGTGGGGGCGACCGGATTCACCAACAAGCGTGCGGATTCCTCGACCAGCGCGGTCACGCTGTCGACGACGGGCTTGCCGGCCATCTCGGCGTCGACGACACCGAAGAGCTCATTGCAGTCCAGCAGCAGCGCGTCCACGTCGTCGCCGATCGCGGCGATCGCCCGGAGGAATTGCCCCGGGACGGGGATCGGAGTCCGGGACCGCCGAAGCGATTCGATGAACCGGTCGATGATCTCCGGATCGCACGGGGCCGGCGCCACGACGGTGATGCCCACCTCGACCAGGCCGCGCTCGTAGGCCGCGGACGACACCATGATGCTCGACGCGAGCAGGCCGACCCGGCGGACGTCGAGCCGTCGCAGCGTCCGAGCCGTCGCCTCGACCATCCCGATGCATGCCGGTGCGCCCGCCGCGCGTTCGATCGTGGTGGCGTTGCATGCGAGGGCGATCACGTCCGCGCCGCTGCCGGCGAGCGATCGAGACGTCCGTTTCCGGCGATCGGGGGATGCTATCCCCCGACTTCGTCCGCCCAGGGCACGCGGCAGGCGTCGCCGGAACTGAAGCCCTGCTCGGTGATGCCCAGCGCGGTGTTCATCCGGGCCCGCATGTTCTCCACGCCGATCTGGTAGGTCAACTCGATCACGCCGGCATCGCCGAACCGGGCGCGCAGGTCGGCGACCTGCTCGTCGGTGACGGCGTGCGGATCGGTGCTCATCGCGTCGGCATAGCGGATCGCGGCGCGCTCGTCGTCGGTGAAAAGTGGTGAGCTGGCGTAGTTGTCGATGTCTTTGAGCCGTTCGAT
The DNA here is from genome assembly GCF_001667735.1 of Mycobacterium sp. E183. Lineage (GTDB taxonomy): Bacteria > Actinomycetota > Actinomycetes > Mycobacteriales > Mycobacteriaceae > Mycobacterium. Next base: position 10,558 of record NZ_LZJN01000005.1, on the reverse strand, counting down.
GTCCAGGCCGTCGAGGCGCTGCAGCATGGACCCGAAGTCGACGCACCACGAACAGCCGATGCTGCGCGCGGTCCACAACACCGCCAGCTCACGCACGCCGACCGGCAGCGCCTTGGACGCCCGGTCGATCATCGTCTCGTGCACGGCGCCGGCGACCATCAGCTTGCGGTGGTGGGCCGTCACGGTGAACGGTTCGGGGACCTGGCCGTAGCGCCGCTTGGCGATCCGGTACATCGCGCGGGTCAGCAGGCCGGCGCGCCGGGGGGACAGGGGCTCGATGCGGGTTCTCTGTGTCATACCCCTGAAGACGGGATGGGCCGCCAAAGTGTGACGGACGGAATGCGCCTCGCGTGGCGCCGGAGAGTCGTAGCATGCGGCTAGCCTTTCGACGTCGATGAGCGGTGGTGTGATTGCGAGTCAACGATGACCGCGGTGTCTAGCCGGCGGGCCGATCAGTACGACTGGCTCTCCGGCTACCTCGCTTCGCGAGGCCTCAGCGGCGCCACTCGGGCCGTGATGGCGTTCATTTCGGCATCGATGGTGTTGTGCCTGATCGCCCTGCTGGCCGGCTCGGACGGTCCCCGCGGATCGGTACCGGTGGCGATGATGTGGGTGGCCGTCGCGGGCGGGGTGGCGGGGGTGTTCCTGTGGGCGTGGCGCTGGCCGACTCGCGGCCAGTCCATCGCGTTCGGCCTGACGTGCAACACCGCCAGCGCGCTGGCGTGCCTCGCGCATCCGAACCCGCTGGCCGCGCTGATCGGCTGCATCGCCTTTGCGACCTTCGGCGCCTACATGGCGTTCTTTCACACCACCGGATTGGTGCTGTACAACTTCGCGGTGGCCGCCGCGGTGGGATCCTGGGAGGCGTTGTCGCTCGCGAGATCCGGGCATCCCAGCCTCGCCGGGGTGGATCTGTGGCTGGTGATCGAAGTCAACATCGCGCTACCGCTGGCCATCCGGATCCTGATGCGCGCCTTGACCGGAGATCTGCTGCAGGCCGACCGGGATCCGTTGACCGGCCTGCTGAACAGGCGCGCATTCCAGCACGAGGCGCTCGGGATGATCGTGGCGCGCCGGGGCATCGACTCCCACCTGGTGGTCATGCTGATCGACCTCGACCATTTCAAAGCGATCAACGACAGGCTCGGTCACGCCGCCGGGGACCGGGCGCTCGTTCAAGTCGCCCAGGCCCTGTTGGCCGCTTGCGACGACCAGGCGGTGGTGGCGCGCAGCGGCGGTGAGGAATTCCTGCTGGTCGGCACCGCCAAGACCTGCAACGCCGAATCGTTGGCCACGCAGGTGTGTCGGGTCATCGCCGCGTCGGCCGCGGGGGTGACGGCCAGCATCGGCACCGCCTGCGCCCAGATCGACGACACTGGAGCCGAACCGCAATCGCTGCTGGCCGAGTTGGTCACCGCCGCCGACACCGCGATGTATGAGGCCAAGCGGTTGGGCGGCAACCGAAGCAATCATCACGAGCTGTGCGACCCGCGCAGATGATCAGCGGGTGAACATCAGCGCGCGCTTGACCTCTTGGATCGCCTTGGTGATCTGGATGCCGCGCGGGCAGGCCTCGGTGCAGTTGAACGTGGTGCGGCAGCGCCACACGCCGTCGACCTCGTTGAGGATGTCCAGGCGCTCGGCGGCGGCCTCGTCGCGGCTGTCGAAGATGAACCGGTGCGCGTTGACGATCGCCGCCGGGCCGTAGTAGCTGCCCTCATGCCAGAAGATCGGGCAACTGGTGGTGCAGGCCGCGCACAGGATGCACTTGGTGGTGTCGTCGTAGCGGGCGCGGTCGGTGGGGCTCTGAATGCGTTCGCGCGTAGGGGGATTGCCGCTGGTGACCAGGTAGGGCTTGACGGCGCGGTAGGCGTCGAAGAACGGCTCCATGTTGACCACCAGGTCTTTTTCCACCGGCAGCCCACGGATCGGTTCGACCGTGATGGTGAGTTGCTTGCCCTTCTTCTCGGGCAGCAGGTCGCGCATCAGCACCTTGCAGGCCAGCCGGTTGACGCCGTTGATGCGCATGGCGTCCGAACCGCACACGCCGTGGGCGCAGGAGCGCCGGAAGGTGAGCGTCCCGTCCAGGTAGCTCTTGATGTAGATCAACAGGTTCAGCAGCCGGTCGCTGGGCAGGCAGGGCACCCGAAAGCTTTGCCAGCCACCGGTTTCCGCGAAGGCGTCGGGGTTGTCGGGGTTGAACCGGGCGATCTTCACGGTCACCAGGACCGCGCCATCGGGGATCGGCGGTAGTGGCGGCTCGGGTCCCCGCTCGATGTCTGCCTCGACCGTGTCGGTCATCAGTACTTCCGTTCCTTCGGTTCGTAGCGGGTCTGCACGACGGGCTTGAAGTCCAGCGCGATGTCGCTCAGCAGGTCGCTGCCCTGCTTGTAGGCCATGGTGTGGCGCATGTAGTTCACGTCGTCGCGGTTCGGGTAGTCCTCCCGGGCGTGCCCGCCGCGGGACTCCTTGCGGTTCAGCGCGCCGACCACGGTGACCTCGGCCAGCTCCAGCAGGAAGCCCAGTTCGATGGCCTCCAGCAGGTCGCTATTGAACCGCTTTCCCTTGTCGTGCACCGTGATTCGCGAGTACCGCTCCTTGAGCGCGTGGATGTCGGTCAGCGCCTGCTTGAGCGTCTCCTCGGTGCGGAACACGGCGGCGTTGTTGTCCATCGACTGCTGCAGCGCGCCGCGGATGTCGGCCACCCGCTCGTTGCCGTGCTCGCTCAAGATGTCACCGACCCAGCCGACGACCATCGCCTCCGGGTTGGGCGGCATGTCGACGAAGTCGTGCCCGTCGGCGTAGTCCGCGGCGGCTATCCCGGCCCGACGGCCGAACACGTTGATGTCCAACAGCGAATTGGTGCCCAGCCGGTTGGCGCCGTGCACCGACACACACGCGCACTCGCCGGCCGCGTACAGGCCCGGCACCGTGGACGTGTTGTCCCGCAACACCTGTCCGGTGACGGTGGTGGGGATGCCGCCCATGACGTAGTGACACGTCGGGTATACGGGGACCAGCTCGTGCACCGGGTCGACGCCCAGGTAGGTGCGGGCGAACTCGGTGATGTCGGGCAGCTTGGCCTCGAGCACGTCCTCGCCGAGGTGGCGCACGTCGATGTAGACGTAGTCCTTGTGCGGGCCGGCGCCGCGGCCCTCCAGCACCTCCAAAACCATTGAGCGGGCGACGATGTCGCGGGGCGCCAGGTCGACGATGGTCGGCGCGTAGCGCTCCATGAAGCGCTCGCCCTCGCCGTTGAGCAGTCGCCCGCCCTCGCCGCGCACCGCCTCGGAGATCAGGATGCCCAGCCCCGCCAGGCCGGTGGGATGGAACTGGTGAAACTCCATGTCCTCCAACGGAAGTCCCTTGCGGAACACGATGCCGATGCCGTCGCCGGTGAGCGTGTGCGCGTTGGAGGTGGTCTTGTACATCCGGCCCGAGCCGCCGGTCGCCAGCACCACGGCCTTGGCGTGGAAGACGTGGATCTCACCGGTGGCCAGCTCGTAGGCCACCACGCCGGTGGCGACTGGGCCGCTCGGCGTCTGCGTCAGAACCAGGTCCAGGGCGTAGAACTCGTTGAAGAACTGCACGTCGTGCTTGACGCAGTTCTGGTAGAGGGTCTGCAGGATCATGTGGCCGGTGCGGTCGGCGGCGTAGCACGCCCGGCGCACCGGGGCCTTGCCGTGCTCGCGGGTGTGCCCGCCGAAGCGGCGCTGGTCGATGCGGCCCTCTGGGGTGCGGTTGAACGGCATCCCCATCTTCTCCAGGTCGAGCACAGCGTCGATGGCTTCCTTGCACATGATCTCCACCGCGTCCTGGTCGGCGAGGTAGTCGCCGCCCTTGACGGTGTCGAAGGTGTGCCATTCCCAGTTGTCGTCCTCGACGTTGGCCAGGGCCGCGCACATGCCCCCTTGGGCGGCGCCGGTGTGGCTACGCGTGGGGTAGAGCTTGGTGAGTACGGCGGTCCGGACGCGGGGGCCGGCCTCCACCGCCGCGCGCATGCCGGCACCGCCGGCGCCGACGATGACCACGTCGTAGCGGTGTTGCTGGATCACCTCAGCCTCCGATGTTCGGGTCGAATGTCACCAGCACGTAGGTGCCGAGGACCAACGTGAACCCCATCGACAGCAACAGCAGGCTGTTGAGCCAGAACCGGGTGCTGTCCTTGCGGCTGTAGTCGTCGATGATGGTGCGCAGGCCGTTGCCGCCGTGCAGCTGCGCCAGCCACAACAGGGCGAGGTCCCAGAACTGCCAGAACGGCGATGCCCAGCGCTGCGCGACGTAGTTGAAGTCGATGCGGTACACGCCGTTGTCCCACATCAGCATGATGAACAGGTGCCCGACGGCCAGGACGATCAGCGCGACACCGGAGAACCGCATGAACAGCCAGGCGAACTTCTCGAAGTTGGGGATGCCGGCCCGGCGCCGCGGTGAGCGCGGGTTGTCCAGGCTGGCCGGGCGGTCGTGGCTGCGCTGGTGCACGGGGGCCACCTGGCCGCGGCCCAGCTGCAGGTCGGGCGAGCTCATCGGAGGTGCTCCCAGATGTGGATGCCGGTCACCACACCGGCCGGAACCATCAGCAGCAGGAAGACGATTCCGACGATCCAGAACATCAACCTCTGGTAGCGGGGGCCCTCCGACCAGAAGTCGATCAGGATGACGCGGATCCCGTTCAGCCCGTGGAAGAGGACGGCGGCCACCAGCCCGTACTCCATCAGGCCGACGACCGGGGTCTGGTAGTCGTGGATCACCGCGTTGTAGGTCTGCGGGCTCACCCGCAGCATCGCGGCGTCCAGCACGTGGACGAACAGGAAGAAGAAGATCGTCGCGCCGCTGATGCGGTGCAGCACCCACGACCACATGCCCGGGTCGCCCCGATACAGGGTGCGGGGTGGTCGCCGCCTGCGCGAGGGTGCAGATTGTGCCGCCGGATCCGCGGTTGTCGCCTGTGTGGTCACCGGAGTCCTCACCGCCTTCTGACATCGACCCAGTTCAGCCTAACCCCGCGCGGGGACGACCCGCGCCGAGCGGTGCGCCGGGCGAACTCGCCCGTCAGGGTTAGGGTGACAGTCTTGGGTGGCAAGAGCTGAGCGGGGTCGGGTATGCCTGATGTCGATTGGAAAGCGCTGCGCCGCATGGCAATCGGTGCCGCGGCGGGGGCCTACGCGCCCTATTCGCGGTTCCCGGTGGGGGCGGCCGCGCTGGTGGACGACGGGCGGGTCGTCACCGGCTGCAATGTGGAGAACGTCTCATATGGCCTTGGTCTCTGTGCCGAATGCGGTGTGGTGTCCGCCCTACACGCGACGGGTGGCGGCCGGCTGGTCGCGCTGGCCTGCGTCGACGGCCGAGGGGCCGCGCTGATGCCCTGCGGGCGGTGCCGCCAGCTGCTCCTCGAGCACGGCGGCCCCGAGCTGCTGATCGACCACCCGGCCGGGCCCCGCCGCCTCGGCGAGCTGCTGCCCGACGCCTTCGACGCCGACCTGCCGCGGGAACCCCGTTGACCGACCACGCATTCGACGCGCCGACGGTGATCCGAACCAAGCGCGACGGCGGCCGGCTGTCCGATGCCGCCATCGCGTGGGTCGTCGACGCCTACACCCACGGCCGGGTGGCCGAGGAACAGATGTCGGCGCTGCTGATGGCGATCTTCCTGCGCGGCATGGACCGCGGCGAGACCGCCCGCTGGACCGCGGCCATGCTGGCCTCCGGCCCGCGGCTGGACTTCCGCGACCTGCCGATGCCCACCGTCGACAAGCACTCCACCGGCGGCGTGGGGGACAAGATCACCCTGCCCCTGGTGGCCGTCGTCGCCGCCTGCGGTGCGGCGGTGCCCCAGGCGTCGGGGCGCGGGCTCGGGCACACCGGCGGCACCCTGGACAAGCTCGAGGCGATCGCCGGGTTCACCCCCGTGCTGTCCAACCGGCGGGTGCGCGCGCAACTGCTCGACGTCGGCGCGGCCATCTTCGCCGCCGGCGAGCTGGCCCCGGCCGACGCCAAGCTGTACGCGCTGCGCGACGTCACCGCGACCGTCGAGTCGCTGCCCCTGATCGCCAGCTCGGTGATGAGCAAGAAGCTGGCCGAGGGGACCGGCGCCCTGGTGCTCGACGTGAAGGTGGGCTCCGGAGCCCTGCTGCGTTCTCCGGACCGGTGCCGCGAGCTGGCCCACACCATGGTGGAGCTGGGCGCGGCGCACGACGTGCCGACCCGCGCGCTGCTGACCGATATGAACACCCCGCTGGGCGCGACCGTCGGCAACGCCCTCGAGGTCGCCGAGGCGCTGGACGTGCTGGCCGGCGGCGGGCCGCCCGACGTGGTCGAGCTGACGGTGCGCCTGGCCGGCGAGATGCTCGAGCTGGCCGGGCTCGACGGCCGCGACCCCGCCGCGACGCTGCGCGACGGCACCGCGATGGACCGATTCCGCCGGCTCGTCGCGGCTCAGGGCGGGGATCTGTCGGTTCCGTTGCCGATCGGTGCGCATTCCGAGACCGTGGCCGCGGGGCGGGGCGGCACAATGGGCGATATCGACGCGATGGCAGTGGGGCAGGCGGCTTGGCGGCTCGGTGCGGGCAGATCCCGTCCGGGCGAACGGGTGCAGGCCGGCGCCGGCATCCGGATCCATCGCCGCCCCGGCGACCCCGTGGCGCCCGGCGCGCCGCTGTTCACCCTCTATACCGACACCCCGGAGCGCTTCGGCGCCGCGCTGTCCGAATTGGACGGCGGCTACCGAGTCGGCGACTCGGCGCCCGATCCGCGGCCGTTGGTCATCGATCGGATCCTAACGTGACAACACCGCTGGGCCTCGAGCAGATCAAGCGGGCGCCCAAGGCGCTGCTGCACGATCACCTCGACGGGGGACTGCGCCCGTCGACCGTGGTCGAAATCGCCGGCCAGACCGGCTACGACGGGCTGCCCACCACCGACGTCGACGAGCTGGCCACCTGGTTTCGCACCCGGTCGCACAGCGGCTCGCTGGAGCGCTACCTGGAGCCCTTCTCGCACACCGTGGCGGTCATGCAGACGGCCGACGCGCTGCATCGTGTCGCCTACGAGTGCGTCGAAGATTTGGCCGCCGATTCGGTGGTGTACGCCGAGATCCGGTTCGCGCCGGAACTACATATCGACCGGGGCCTGTCGTTCGACGAGATCGTGGACGCCGTGCTGGCCGGTTTCGCCGACGGCGAGCAGGCCTGCGCCGCAGCGGGCCGGCCGATCGTGGTGCGGCTGCTGGTCACCGCCATGCGGCACGCCGCGGTGTCCCGGGAGATCGCCGAGCTGGCAATCCGGTTCCGGGACAAGGGTGTTGTGGGGTTCGACATCGCCGGCGCCGAGGCGGGCAACCCGCCGACACGGCACCTGGACGCCTTCGAGTACATGCGAGACCACAACGCGCGCTTCACCATTCACGCGGGCGAGGCCTTCGGGCTGCCGTCGATCCACGAGGCGATCGCGTTCTGCGGCGCCGACCGCCTTGGCCACGGGGTGCGTATCGTCGACGACATCGAGGTCCTAGAAGACGGTCGCGTCCGGCTGGGCCAGCAGGCGGCCATCCTGCGGGACAAGCGGATTCCGTTGGAGCTGTGCCCGAGTTCCAACGTGCAGACCGGCGCCGTGAAGAGCATCGCGGACCACCCGTTCGACCTGTTGGCCCGCACCCGGTTCCGGGTGACCGTCAACACCGACAACCGCCTGATGAGCGATACCACGATGAGCCTCGAAATGTGGCGTTTGGTCGAGGCTTTCGGCTACGGCTGGAGCGACCTCGAGCGGTTCACCATCAACGCGATGAAGTCGGCGTTCCTTCCTTTCGACGAGCGGCTGGCGATCATCGACGACGTGATCAAGCCGCGCTACGCGGTGCTGATAGCAGGCTGACGCCGCCCGCCCGAAATCCGGGTGAGCGGCGCAGCTTTCGGCCGACCGGTTAACGGGTCAGCCGGGTGCCGGTGCGGCGACCGGTCAGCGCTTCGTACAGCGCGATCAGGACGATGGCGGCGCCCACCCCGATGAAGAACGGAACCCAGGCCACCCCGCCGTTGGCGTTGTGGTAACCGAATTGGCTGGCGGCCCACGAGCCGATCAGGCCGCCGACCGCGCCGAGCACGACCGTCATGATCATGCCGACGTTCTGCTTCCCCGGCATCACGAGGCGCGCGACCAAACCGATGATCGCGCCCACGATGAGGGCGAGGATTATGGATGTGATCACTTCGAGCTCCTGTCGTAGCGGCGCCCGGGGTGGGCACCATCTTCGACGGGACTTCCCCGAATCAGGCGACTTCTAACACAATTCGCCTGAGCTCAAATCAGATCGGAAGCCAGCCCGATGGCGCGCACCGTGCTGGCCAGGTGGGTCTGCACCGCGCGCGACGCTCGCGGGCCGTCACCGTCGCGCAGTGCCTCGGCGATCTCGCGGTGCTCGTCGATGATGGTCGTGACCCGGTCCGGATCGCGGAGCGCCGATTCGCCGATCATCCGCATCTGCCGGTCCCGCAGCGACGCGTGGAAACCCGCCAGAATGGCGTTCCCCGATTCGGCCAGGGTGATGGCGTGGAAGGCGCGGTCGGCATCGAGGAAGTCGGGCCAATCGGAGCGGTCGGCGGCGGCGCGCTGCCGCCGAAGCTCGCCGGAGAGCCGATCGAAAATCGCGGCGCACGAGGCGGTCCCGCGGCCGACCACCTTGGTCGCCGCGAACTGCTCCAGGACCAGCCGGGCCTCCATCACCGACCGGACCTCGTCCGGGGACACCGGGACGACCAGGGCGCCCCGCTGCGGGTACAGCCGCAGCAGCCCCTCGGCCTCCAGCCGCAGGAACGCCTCGCGCACCGGTGTGCGCGACATTCCGAGCGCCGTGGCGACGTCGCCCTCGCTGATCAGCTCCCCGCCCGGGAACGCGCCGGTGAGCACCTGCGTCTTGACGTAGTCCAGTGCGCGGTCCTTGGCCGTGGCCGGCCGCGGGTCGATCGGTGCCATCCAGCCTTCCGGTAGCTAAGTCGTATCCCAGCAGTGTGGTGACGGTACACCACCACAGACCTTGACAGGGCGACAACTGAGATACAAGATAGATACGAAAGAAACATGAGACGCATCGAAGAAGCCCGCGAGCAGGCCGAAGGAGCCGCGAAAATGCCCGTCACCGAACAATCCGTGACCCCGAACCTGGATCCGACGATCCCGGCGCCGATGATCAACGTCGCCGAATACGGCTTCGAAGGTCGTTTCCAGGACTGGGCCTCCGACGCGGAGTACTTCGAGTACTCGAAGGCCGCCAACCCGATCGGCTCGGGCCACGTCCCGCAGGTGCCGGTTACCCGGTTCGATGCGGATACCTACACCGATCAGCCGACGGGTGTAATCCCGCTGGATCTGTCCAAGGAGCTGGGCATCGACACCGGCGCCGCGACCAGCCCCGCGCTGCTGGCCAACTTCGTGCGCATCCGTCCGGGCGAGCAGGTCGATACGAGCCCCAACGCCACCTCGCAGCTTTACTACGTGCTGTACGGGCGGGGCTTCGCCGCGGTCAACGGGCAACTGGTGCAGTGGGAGAAGGGGGACTTCCTGACGTTGCCCGCCGGCACCCACTCGGTCTTCTACGCGGCCACCGACACGGCCATGTACTGGGTGCACGACGAGCCGCTGATGCGCTACCTGGGCGCCGACGCCACCCGGCCGCGGTTCCGCGCCACCAAGTTCCGCCGCTCGGACGCCGTCGCGAAGCTGGAGGAGATCGCGTCACGCCCGGGCGCCAACGAGAAGAGCCGGGTCAGCGTGCTGCTGGCCAACACCAACCAGGAGCAGACGCTGACCATCACCCACGTGCTGTGGGCGATGTTCGGCGTCCTGCCGCCGAACCAGGTGCAGCGCCCGCACCGGCACCAGTCGGTGGCCCTGGACCTGATCCTCGACGCGCCGGCCAGCGGCTGCTACACCCTGCTGGGCACCCGCCTCGACGAGCACGGCGACATCGTCGACCCCACCCGGGTGGAGTGGCGCGCCGGCTGCGCCTTCACCACGCCGCCGGGCATGTGGCACGCCCACTACAACGAGACGGGACAGCCCGCACACCTGATCCCGATCCAGGACGCGGGGCTGCAGACCCATCTCCGCAGCCTGGACATCAAGTTCACGCAGCGCCGCGACCTCGTCGCCGGCTGACCCGCGGGAGAGTGCACGGGGCCCACCGGGCGCATAGTGTGGCTGCACATGAAGCTGCCACTGCTGGGCCCCGTGTCGGTCACCGGCTTCCAGAACGCGTGGTTCTTCCTGTTCCTGCTGGCGGTTCTGCTGGTCCTGGGGATCTACGTCGTGCTGCAGTTCGCCCGCCGCCGCCGCGTGCTGCGGTTCGCCAACATGGAGGTGCTGGAGCGGGTCGCACCGGCGCGCCCCAGCCGCTGGCGGCACGTGCCGACGATCCTGCTCGCCACGTCGCTGGTGCTGCTGACCACCGCGATGGCCGGTCCGACGTCCGACGTCCGGATCCCGCTCAACCGGGCGGTCGTGATGCTGGTGATCGATGTCTCGGAGTCCATGGCCTCCACCGACGTCCCCCCCGACCGGCTGA
>NZ_LZJN01000004.1 GCF_001667735.1 Mycobacterium sp. E183 | reverse complement strand
CTGGAGAAGGGCCACCACGAGGTGGGCAGCGGCGGGCAGGCCGAGATCAACTACAAGTTCAACACTTTGCTGCACGCCGCCGACGACATGCAGCTGTACAAGTACATCGTGAAGAACACCGCCTGGCAGAACGGCAAGACCGTCACCTTCATGCCCAAGCCGCTGTTCGGTGACAACGGCTCCGGCATGCACACGCACCAGTCGCTGTGGAAGGACGGCAGCCCGCTGATGTACGACGAGACCGGTTACGCCGGCCTGTCGGACACCGCGCGGCACTACATCGGCGGTCTGCTGCACCACGCCCCGTCACTGCTGGCCTTCACCAACCCGACCGTCAACTCCTACAAGCGACTGGTCCCGGGTTATGAGGCGCCGATCAACCTGGTCTACAGCCAGCGCAACCGCTCGGCGTGCGTGCGTATCCCGATCACCGGCAGCAACCCGAAGGCCAAGCGCCTCGAGTTCCGTTGCCCCGACTCGTCGGGCAACCCGTACCTGGCGTTCTCGGCGATGCTGATGGCCGGGCTGGACGGCATTAAGAACAAGATCGAGCCGCAGGCCCCGGTGGACAAGGACCTCTACGAGCTTCCGCCGGAAGAGGCCGCCAACATCCCGCAGGCGCCCACCCAGCTGTCCGCGGTGATCGACCGTCTGGAAGAGGACCACGAATACCTCACCGAGGGCGGCGTTTTCACGCCCGACCTGATCGAGACGTGGATCAGCTTCAAGCGCGAGAACGAGATCCTGCCGGTGCAGATCCGCCCGCACCCCTACGAGTTCGCGCTCTACTACGACGTTTAATCCGCAACCGAAACCACCCGCGTCGGCGACCGCCGCGCGGGTGGTTTCGGTTGTGCGGCCCCCGCGTTAGCGGCCGCCGCGGCGCCCCGGTCCATTGCCGGCGCCCGGACCGTCACCGGCGCCGGGTCCGAAACGCCCTGAGCCGGGCCCCAGGCTGGGACCCGGACCGGCGCTCGGACCCGACCCGGGGCCGGGGTGGGCCGCCCGACGCCAAAAGCCAGCCGCCGCAATGGAAGCGGCTGAGGTCGCAAACCGTGCTCGTCGAAGCCGAAAGTTCAGATTTAAAGCCTTGCGGCCGCAACGTGTGGGGGGCTAGCTTCAAGCGCATGACAATCAGCACCGCACAGACAATGGTCGGAAGCCGCGTGGGCGGCGGAGCCGGCGGAGGCCGCTTCGGTGGCGGAGCGGGCGGAGGCTTCGTGGGCGGCGGGGGCTTCGTGGGCGGCGGAGCCGGCGGAGGCTTCGTCGGCGGCGGAGCCGGCGGGGGCCGCTAACCGATCACGATCGACCCGGGGGGCTCGTCGGGTTCGGCGCCGCCACCCAGGTCGAGTTGCATCCACGCGACGTCGTGCCAGCGGCCGTGTTTCCATTCGACGCGGCGATAGAGGCCGGCGTCGCGGAACCCGAACGACCGGTGAAATGCGTTGCTGCCCTCGTTCGGCTGGGTGATGCCGGCAAATGCCTGCCGGTACCCCCGCTCGCCGAGCCGGCGCAGTAGCTCCGCATAGAGTTGGCGGCCCGCACCCGTGCGGTGCCGATCGCGGTCGACGTAGATTCCGGTCTCGACCGACCACCGGAAGCTGGGCAGTCGCCAGAACACATGGCCGTAGGCGAAACCCACGACGCCACCGTCCCGCTCGAGCACCAGCCATTCATGGGCGTCGGCGATGCGGGCGGCCATCTCCCCGACGCTGGGGACCTCGATTTCCCAACTGATGGCCGTGTCCTCGACATACGGCCGGTAGACGCCGAGGCACGCCTCCGCGTCCCGCGCGGACGCCGGACGCACGAGGCCGGTCGGCATGCGGATCATTCTTTCAGGCCGGCAAGGGATTACAAACCGCCCGCCCGAGCTCGCGAGACATAAACCATGGCGCACGTTCACGGCGTGTCTTCGCCGTAGGTTATGTGTCGTGGCGAAGAGGTGGCGAAGAGGCGAAAAGGCCGGGAGGCGAGAACTAGCCGTCGAGCGCGAGGTCCTTGCGGAAGCGCCGCATGCCGTCGATCTTGTCGTCCAACGACGCATCCGGCCCGGCGTAGAACATCCACGGCATGGTGATGATGCCGGTGATGCCGGCCTCGGCGGCCCGCCGGTAGTCGGCGGTCGTGAAGGCGTCGGTCAGCGGCGTCAGTACGGTGAAATCGTCCATCGACAAACCCTTTTCGGCCCGCAGCTCCCGCAGCTTGCCCACCGCCTCGATGGCGCGTTCGGTCTTGATCAGATCGCCGATCCAGCCGTCGTTGCGGGCGGCGCGACGCAGCGCGATGTCACTGAGGCCGCCGACGTACACCGGTATCGGCGGCGGCGTCGGCTCCATTTCCAGCCGCGGTGCGGAAAAGAACGCGCCCTCGAATTCGGTCCAGCCGGGCTGCCACAGCGCCCGCATCAACTCGATGATCTCGTCGGTCCGCTTCCCGCGCGCCTCGAACGGCTCGCCCATCAACGCGAACTCCTCGCGGCACCAGCCGACGCCGATGCCGAGTTCCACCCGGCCCGACGCCAGAACCGCCGCGGTGCCAATGGCTTTGGCCGCCGAATACGGGTTGCGCATCGCGGGGATGTAGACGGTGTTGACGAAGCGCAGCCGCGTGGTGACCTGAGCCAGCGCGCCGACGAGGACCCAGGGATCCGGCCAGTCGGTGAACGGCTGCCAGCGGCGCTCCCCGTCCTTGGTGTAGGGATACGGGGTGTCCAGGGTCTCCAGGTTGACGACGTGGTCGGGGATTCCAATCCCGTCGTAGCCGAGTTCGTCGGCGGCCTTGGCGAGTTCGATGATCTCCCGGGTGTTCAGGAAGGCGCTGCTGATGTAGAACTTCATTCGGCTTCCCGCGCCCACGCCGGCTCGATGAACACGCCCTCGGCCTCGACGGTGACCCCGGCGGCGTCCGAAATCGTGCCGCGCGCAAACACTTTGCGGCCCTCCTTGCCTTCCACCCAGGCGTCGCAACGAAGCGGGCCCAACGGCGTGCCGCGCAGGTACTTCACGGTGATGGTGCCGGTGAAACGCGCCTTGGACAGCCCCTCGCTGGCCGCCTCGCCGAGCAGGTGGTCGAGCACCAGGGCGCTGACGCCGCCGTGCACCAGCTTGGGCGGGCCCTCGTAGGCCGCGCCGAGGACGAACTCGCTCCAGCAACGGCCGCCGCCGTCGTGGTGGATGATCAGGGGCGGGGCGATCGGATTGCCCAGGCCGATCGCGGCGTTTCCCAGCGTCAGCGGGCGGCTGCCGTCGACGCGGTAGCTCACCCCGGTCGGCCGGGTTTGTTGCCGCAACGACTTGGTGACGGCCTCGATGGTGGAGCGCGCGTCGGCGACGACGTCGTCGTCGGCGGCGGTGTGGATGGTGGCGTCGATGAGCTCCCGGACCGCGTCGGCCAGCGGCGCATACCTGGCCGTCACCCGTTGCGCCTCCGCCGCGCTGAGTACCTCGAATGTGGCGTCCAGCGCGCCGGTCTCCTGACTCAACTCCCAAACACCTTCCGTACCACGGCTTTTGCCCGCCTCGTCACCCGCAGATAGTTGTCCAGGAACTCCCCGCCGTCGTCTGTCGGCCAGCCCGCGGCCACCGCGACCGCATTGAGCTGGCGCCCCGGCCCCGGCAACTGGTCGGTGGGCTTGCCGCGGACCAACACCAGCGCGTTGCGCGCCCGGGTTGCCGTCAGCCACGCCTGCCGGAGCAGGTCGACCTCCTCGGCGGGCACCAGCTCGGCCGCCGCGATCGCGTCGAGGCATTGCAGCGTCGAGGTGTTGTGCAGCGCGGGAATCTCGTGCGCGTGCCGCAACTGCATCAGCTGCACGGTCCATTCGACGTCGGCCAGTCCGCCGCGGCCCAGCTTGGTGTGCGTGTTCGGGTCCGCGCCGCGCGGCAACCGCTCGGCGTCCACCCGGGCCTTGATGCGGCGGATCTCCCGCACCGCCTCGGCGGACACCCCGTCGGCCGGGTAACGCGTCTTGTCGGCGATCAACAAGAACCGCTGGCCCAGGTCCGCGTCGCCGGCGACCGCGTGCGCCCGCAGCAGGGCCTGGATTTCCCACGGCTGCGCCCACTGCGCGTAGTAGGCGGCATAGGAACCCAGCGTGCGCACCAGCGGACCCTGGCGGCCCTCGGGCCGCAGGTTGGCGTCCACCTCGAGCGGCGGGTCGACGCTGGGCGTGCCCAGCAACGTGCGCACCTGCTCGGCGACCGTCGTCGACCACCGGATCGCCACCGAGTCCTCGACACCGGCCGCCGCCTCGCACACGAACATCACGTCGGCGTCGGACCCGTAGCCCAGCTCGGCGCCGCCCAGCCGGCCCATGCCGATCACCGCTATCGCCGCCGGCGCCCTTCCTTTTTCGGAGCCGTCCTTGGGAAGGTTGGCACGAATGATGGCGTCCAACGCGGCCTGCAGCACGGCGACCCACACCGAGGTGACCCCTCGGCACACCTCGGTGACCTCGAGGAAACCGAGCAGGTCGGCCGACCCGATGCGGGCCAGTTCGCGCCGGCGCAGCGTGCGGGCGGCGGCGATCGCGCGCACCGCGTCGGGGTGCCGGCCGGCCGAGGCGATCAGCGCCCGGGCCACCACGGCGGGGTCCGTCTCGAGCAGTTTGGGCCCGGCCGGTCCGTCGCTGTAATCCTGAATCACCCTGGGCGCGCGCATCAATAGGTCCGGCACGTAGGCGGACGTGCCCAGCACGTGCATGAGCCGCTTGGCCACCGCGGGCTTGTCGCGCAGCGTGGACAGGTACCAGGTCTCCGCGGCCAGCGCCTCGGACAGGCGCCGGTAGGCCAACAGCCCGCCATCGGGGTCGGGGGCGTACGACATCCAGTTCAGCAGCCTGGGCAACAGCACCGACTGCACCCGGCCCCGCCGGCCGCTCTGATTGACCAGCGCCGACATGTGTTTCAGCGCGGTCTGCGGGCCCTCGTAGCCGAGCGCGGCGAGCTGCCGTTCGGCGGCCTCCGAGGTCATGCCGTGACCGATCTCCAGCCCGGCCGGGCCGATCGATTCCAGCAGCGGCTGGTAGAAGAGCTTGGCGTGCAGCTGCGACACGCGCAGGTTCTGGTGGCGCAGCTCCTCGCGCAGCACGCCCGCCGCGTCGTGCCGGCCGTCGGGCCGGATGTGCGCGGCCCGCGCCAGCCAGCGCACCGCCTCCTCGTCGTCGGCATCGGGCAGCAGGTGGGTGCGCTTGAGCCGCTGCAGCTGCAGCCGGTGCTCGAGGAGCCGCAGGAACTCGTAGGAAGCGGTCAGGTTCGCCGCGTCCTCGCGCCCGACGTAGCCGCCCTGGCCCAGCGCGGCCAGCGCGTCCACGGTGGACGCCACGTGCAGCGACTCGTCACTGCGGCCGTGCACCAGCTGCAGCAGCTGCACCGCGAACTCCACGTCGCGCAGGCCGCCGCTGCCCAGTTTGATCTCGCGGCCGCGCACGTCGGCGGGCACCAGCTGCTCGACCCGGCGGCGCATCGCCTGCACCTCGACCACGAAATCCTCACGCTCGCAGGCCACCCACACCATCGGCATCAGCGCGCTCAGGTAACGCTCGGCGAGCTCCCGATCACCCACGGCCGCGCGGGCTTTCAGCAACGCCTGGAACTCCCAGGTCTTCGCCCAGCGCTGGTAGTAGGCGATGTGCGATTCGACCGTGCGGACCAGCTCCCCGCTGCGGCCCTCGGGCCGGAGCCCGGCGTCCACCTGGAAGAAGGCCGACGAGGCCACCCGCATCATCTCGCTGGCCAGCCGGGTGGTCACCGCGTCGGCGCGCTCGCCGACGAAGATGACGTCGACGTCGCTGACGTAGTTCAGTTCGCGAGCACCGCATTTGCCCATCGCGATGACCGCCAGCCGTGGCGACGTCCGGTCGCCGCACACCGTCGCCTCGGCCAGCCGCAGCGCGGCGGCCAGGGCGGCGTCCGCCAGGTCCGACAGCTGGGCGCCCACCACGGCGAACGGCAGCACCGGTTCGTCCTCGACCGTCGCGGCCAGATCGAGCGCGGCCAGGAGCAGCAGGTGGTCGCGGTACAGGGTTTGCAGCCGCGGCACTGCCGACGCGGAGTCGCCCGACGCCTCGTCGACGCACGCGGTGAACGACGCACACAGCTCCTCGTGCGAGGGCAGTTTCGCCTTGCCGCGCAACAGTTTCCACGACTGCGGGTGCACGGCCAGGTGATCGCCCAGCGTTAGCGAAGAGCCGAGTACCGCGAACAGCCGCCCGCGCAGCGGGCGCTCGGTGAGCAACGCGGCGTTGAGCTCGTCCCAGCCGGTCTCGGGGTTCTCCGCCAGCCGAATCAGGGCCCGCAATGCGGCGTCGGGGTCTGGTGCGCGCGACAGCGACCACAGCAGGTCGACGTGGGCCTGGTCGTCGTGGTCATACCAACCCAGCTGCGTCAGGCGATCGCCCGCTGGAGGATCGACCAGGCCGAGCCGCCCCACGCTGGGCAGCCGGGGGCGCTGCGTCGCGGGTTTGGTCACGACCACGACGGTATCGCAACCCGCCTGCCGCAACGGTGAAAGGCGGGCGACCCGACGAGGCCGGCGCCGTTACAGCGACAGGTAGGTACTCAGCTCGTAGGGCGTGACGTGGCTGCGGTAGTTGGCCCACTCCCTGCGCTTGTTGCGCAGGAAGAAGTCAAAGACGTGCTCCCCCAACGTTTCCGCCACGAGTTCGGAGGCCTCCATGGCTTTCAGGGCGCTGTCGAGGCTGGTGGGCAGCTCGCGGTAGCCCATCGCGATCCGCTCCTCGGGTGTCAGGTCCCACACGTTGTCCTCGGCCTGCGGGCCCAGCACGTAGCCCTTCTCCACCCCGCGCAGGCCGGCCGCCAGCAGCACGGCGAAGGTCAGGTAGGGGTTGCAGGCCGAGTCGGGACTGCGCACCTCGACGCGGCGCGACGACGTCTTGTGCGGGGTGTACATCGGCACCCGCACCAGTGCGGACCGGTTGGCCGCGCCCCACGACGCCGCGGTGGGCGCCTCGCCCCCGTGCACCAGTCGCTTGTAGGAGTTCACCCACTGGTTCGTCACGGCGCTGATCTCCGAGGCGTGTTCCAGAATCCCGGCGATGAACGACTTGCCCACATCGGACAGCTGCAGCGGGTCGTCGGGGCTGTGGAAGGCGTTGACGTCGCCCTCGAACAGGCTCATGTGGGTGTGCATGGCCGAGCCGGGGTGCTCGGCGAACGGCTTGGGCATGAACGACGCCCGCGCGCCGTTCTCGATGGCGACCTCCTTGATGACGTAGCGGAACGTCATCACGTTGTCGGCCATGGACAGTGCGTCGGCGAACCGCAGGTCGATCTCCTGCTGGCCGGGCGCACCCTCGTGGTGGCTGAATTCCACCGAGATCCCCATGAACTCCAGCGCCTCGATCGCGTGGCGGCGGAAGTTCGACGCCGAGTCGTGCACGGCCTGGTCGAAGTAGCCGGCCGTGTCGACGGGCACGGGCCGCGACCCGTCGTCGGGGCCGGGCTTCAGCAGGAAGAACTCGATCTCGGGGTGGACGTAGCAGGAAAAGCCCAGGTCATTGGCTTTCTGCAGCTGCCGGCGCAGC
This sequence comes from Mycobacterium sp. E183, assembly GCF_001667735.1. Lineage (GTDB taxonomy): Bacteria > Actinomycetota > Actinomycetes > Mycobacteriales > Mycobacteriaceae > Mycobacterium. The sequence goes on along the minus strand of NZ_LZJN01000004.1, from coordinate 66,699 downwards.
ACGTGCCGCGGGTCGGCCCAGGAGGGCGAGCCGTCGGGCATGGTGATGTCGCAGAACATCCTGGCCGAGTGGTGATGGCCGCCGGAAGCCCACGGCAGCACCTGGAAGGTCGAGGGGTCGGGGTTGGCCACGGTGTCGGATTCCGAGACTCGCGAGAAGCCCTCGATCGAGGAGCCGTCGAACCCGATGCCCTCCTCGAAGGCGCCTTCCAGTTCGGCCGGGGCGATGGCCACCGACTTGAGCGTGCCGAGCACATCCGTGAACCAGAGCCGAACAAAGCGGATATCCCGTTCCTCCAGGGTGCGGAGGACGAATTCCTTCTGGCGATCCATAACCGAAACAGTAGGCAACGGCTGTTAATTCTGTGTTACCGACGCGCGATCGGAACAATTGCGAACATTGCAAACATGCTGCTCAGTGCGGTCAGGACTGGCACCGGTAGGCCGGGGGCGGCAGCGTGCCCGCGACGAGGTAGCGCGTGACGGCAGAGTCCACGCACTGGTCGCCGTTGAACACCGCGGTGTGCTGCGTCCCGTCGTAGGTGATCAGCGGCCCGCCCAGCTGGCGCGCCAGGTTGACCCCGGCCTGGTAAGGGGTGGCGGGGTCGTGCGTGGTGGAGACGACGACGACCTTGCCGGGCGCCGCGGGTGAGGCGGCGTGCGGCGTCGACGTGGCCGGCACCGGCCACAGCGCGCACAGGTCGCGGGGCGCGTTCCCGGTGAACTGGCCGTAGCTCAGGAACGGGGCCGCCTGACGGATGCGCTGATCGGCGGACACCCAGCTCGCCGAGTCCTTCGGCGTGGGCGCGTCGACGCACCGGATCGCATTGAAAGCATCCTGATCGTTTATGTAGTGCCCGCTGCGGTCGCGGCCCTCGTAGTCGTCGGCGAGTAGCAGCAGGTCGCCGGCGTCGGTGCCGCGCTGCAGCCCGAGCAGCCCACTGGTCAGGTACTTCCAGTGCGCCGGGGTGTAAAGCGCGTTGATGGTGCCGGTGGTCGCGTCGGCGTAGCTCAGGCCGCGAGGGTCCGAGGTGCGGCCCGGCTTGGCCACCAGCGGGTCGACCAGCGCGTGGTAGCGGTTGATGAATTGGGCCGGGTCGGTGCCCAGCGGGCAGCCCGCCGAGCGGGCGCAGTCGGCGGCGTAGTCGTTGAAGGCGGTTTGGAATCCCGCCATCTGCTGGACGTTTTCGTCGACCGGGCCGACCGTGGGGTCGATGGCGCCGTCGAGCACCATCGTCCGAACGTGGGCACCGAAGCGCTCCAGGTACGCGGTGCCCAGCTCGGTGCCGTAGCTGTAGCCGAGGTAGTTGATCTGATCGTCGCCCAGCGCCTGGCGGACCATGTCCATGTCGCGCGCCACCGACGCGGTGCCGACGTTGGCCAGAAACCCGGTCCCCATCCGGGAAACACACTGCTGAGCCACCTGTTGGTAGAGCTGTTCGATGTGCGCCACCCCGGCCGGGCTGTAGTCGACCATGGGCTCGCGCCGGTAGGCGTCGAACTCGGCGTCCGTCCGGCAGCGCAGGGCCGGGGTCGAGTGGCCAACGCCCCGCGGGTCGAAGCCGACCAGGTCGAAGTTGCGCCGGATGGGAGAGCTCTCGAGATCCGACGCCATGCCGGCCACCATGTCGACCGCCGACCCGCCGGGGCCGCCCGGGTTGACCAACAGCGAGCCGATCCGCTGGCCGGTCGCCGGGACGCGGATCACCGCCAGGTTGGCTTGTCCCGCACCGGGATTGTCGTAGTCGACCGGGACGGAGACGGTGGTGCACTGCGCGGTGGGGACATCCTTTGTGTCCGTGGCGAATTGACCGCAACTCCCCCAGGTCTGCGGCGTCGCGGCGGACGGCCTGGGTGCCGGGGTCTGCCCCGCACCCGGTTCGGGGGTGGCGCCCGCCACCGGCTGTCCCACCGCGGATTGCCCGACCAACAGCCCGAATGACAGCAGCGCCGAGCTCAAGGTTCTCAGGCGCGACATGGCTGTCATCGTGTCAGCCTCCGGTACCCGAAGCGGCGCGAAACGGTTACGCCTTGGTCTCGTCTGCGCCGCACCGGCGCGTTGGATTGCGCTCGGACTCAGACCCGTACGCGCACTAGCACTTTGCCCCGCTGGGGGGCGTGGCGCCGCCGACCAGATACGCCGTGACGTAGTTGTCGATGCACCCGTCGCCCTGGAACACGACCGTGTGCTGGGTGCCGTCGTAGGTGAGCAGCGAACTGCGCAGCTGGTTGGCCAGATCGACGCCGGCCTTGTACGGGGTCGCCGGGTCGTGGGTGGTCGACACCACCACGGTCGGCGCCAGGCCGGGCGCGGAGATGGTGTGCGGCTTGCTGGTCGGCGGTACCGGCCAGAACGCACAGGTGCCCAGGGGCGCGTCGCCGGTGAACGTGCCGTAGCTCATGAACGGCGCGATCTCCCGCGAGCGCCGGTCTTCGTCAATCACCTTGGCCCGGTCGGTGATCGGCGGCTGATCGACGCAGTTGATGGCGACCCGGGCGTCGGTGGCGTTGGTGTAATGGCCGTGCGCGTCGCGCCGCATGTACATGTCGGCCAGGGCCAGCAGGGTGTCGCCCCGGTGGTTGACCAGTTCGCTCAGCCCGTCGGTCAGGTGATGCCACAACGTCGGCGAGTACAGCGCCATGATGGTGCCGACGATGGCGTCGCTATAGCTCAGTCCCCGTGGGTCGTTCGTCGGCGCCGGCCTGCCGACCATCGGGTTGTTGGGGTCGACGAGCGGGTCGACCAGGCTGTGGTAGACGTCGACGGCTTTGGCCGGGTCGGTGCCCAGCGGGCAGGTCGGTTGCTTCGCGCACTCGGTGGCGTAGTCGTTGAACGCGTCCTGAAATCCTTTGGCCTGCCGCAGGTCCGCCTCGATCGGGTCGGCGTTGGGGTCGACGGCCCCGTCGAGGATCATCGCCCGCACCTTGTCCGGGTACGCCTCGGCGTAGGCCGAGCCGATCCGCGTGCCATAGGAGTAGCCGAGGTAGGTCAGCTTGTCGTCGCCGAGGGCCGCGCGGATCGCGTCCAGATCACGCGCGACGTTGACGGTGCCGATGTTGGCCAGAAAGTTCTTGCCCATCTTGTCGACGCAGCGGCCGACGAATTCTTTGGTCTCGTCCTCGATGTGGGCCACGCCCGCCGGGCTGTAGTCGACGTTGGGCTCGGTGCGCAGCCGGTCGTTGTCGGCGTCGGAGTTGCACCAGACCGCCGGCCGCGACGACCCGACCCCGCGCGGGTCGAAGCCCACCAGGTCGAACCGTTCGCGGACCCGCTTGGGCAGCGACTGCACGACGCCCAGCGCGGCCTCGATGCCGGATTCGCCGGGACCGCCGGGGTTGATCACCAACGAGCCGACCTTGTCCCCGGTGGCGGGGAAGCGAATCATCGCCAGCGTCGCCACGTCACCGTCGAGGTGGTTGTAGTCGACGGGCACGGCCAGCTTGCCGCACAGCGCGCCGGGCGGAATCTTGGCCTTCGGGTTCGCCGAACGGCACGGTGTCCACTCCACCGCCTGCCCCAGCTTCGGCTCGGCCAGCACGGCGCGCCCACCGACGACGCGCACGCAACCCGCGAGGAGGAGCGCTACGGCCGCGACCGTTGTCCAAACCAGCAGCGTGCGCGCGACCTTGACGCGGCGAGACAGACCCATGCCAACATATGCTGCCAGAGGAAACCTGAGATCCTCATGAGCGGCACCACCGTCCGGCTACCGGGTGACCGCCAGCAGCTCTTCCATCGCCACCGCAAACTCGTCGGCCATCTCCCACAAGTCCGGCAACAGATCCGGGCACGAGAGCAACCCGATGTCCAACTTGCCCTGCAGGGACATGGCGGTGATGTTGAGTCCGGACCCGTGGAAGATCGGCCCCAGCGGATACATCGCCTTGACCTCGCAGCCCAGCATGTACAGCGGGACCTGCGGGCCAGGCACGTTGGACACCACCAGGTTGTGCACCGGCATGGTGTCGGTGAACCGCGTCCTGGCGTAGAGCCGCATCGCGATGCCGAAACCGGCGGGCGCCGCGAATTGCGTCCAATCCTGCAACAGCGAGGCGCCGATGGCGGAACTGTGTTCCTTGGCAACCGAATTCGCATGGGCGATGGCCCTGAGGCGCTCCGCGGGATCCGCGATGTCGGTGTGCAGGCTGGAGAACATCGCCGACACCTGGTTGCGGCCGGGCCGGTCGGATTTGCCGTGCACCGAAACCGGCACCGACGCCACCAGGGGCGAGTCCGGCAAAGCGTCTCGGTCGGCCAGGAATTGGCGCAGCACGCCGGAAACCAGCGCCATCACCACGTCGTTGACTTTCACGCCGAAATGGTTCTTCACCGCCTTGACGTCGCCGAGATTCAATTCGGCGTAGGCGATGTTCCGACGGTCCGTGATCCGGGCGTTGAACACGGTCGCCGGCGCGGCGAACGGCCGCGCCATGGCTTGGCCCTCCAGCGCCCGCCGCAGCGTCGCGACCACCGAGGAGACGGTGTCGGGCACCACATTGGCCAGCTGCAGCGGCCGGGCGGCGAACCGGACGAGCCCGCCCGCGGCGATCTGCCATCCGCTGGCGCCGCCGACCCCGCCGGCCGGGTCCGGAGGCGGCGCGTCGGCTTCGGTGCTGCACAGCTGCGACATCAGGTTGGCGCCGGTCACCCCGTCGACGCCGGCATGGTGCACCTTGGTCATCACCGCCAGCCGCCCGTCACGATGGCAGTCGGTGCCCGCCACGCCTTCGATGACCCACATCTCCCACAGCGGGCGGCGCCGGTCCAACGGCGACTCGGCGATGTGACCGCAGATCTCCGCGAGCTCGGCGCGGCCGCCGGGCGCCGGCAATGCGATGCGGTGCAGATGCCGGTCAAGGAGGAAGTTCTCGTCGTCGACCCAGACCGGATGGTCGAGATTCAGCGGGCTGTTGGCCAGCTTCTCGCGGAACTCCGGGATGGCCTTGATGCGGAGCGACAGCGCGTCGCGCAGCCGGTCGAAGGTGTACCCGCCGGGCATGGTCGAGGTGTCCAGCTCCATGATCGAGCACACGTGCATGGGCTGCGACGAGGTCTCCAGGTAGAGGAAGCTGGCGTCGAGTCCGCTGAGCCGCTGCATGCCCGCATGGTATGTCTCACATCACACGGACGGTGCGACGGCGCAGCGGAGATGGCAGAATGGCACCGTCAGACGAACCCGGGGACCCGATCAGGGCCACGAGGATCGACCCGACCAGCACTAGGGACAATGATGTCTGAGCAGAACGTTTATGGTGCAAGCACGCCCGAGCACTCGCAGCCGCTCACCAAGATCCGCACCCACCACCTGCAGAAGATGAAGGCCGAAGGGCACAAGTGGGCCATGCTCACGGCCTACGACTATTCGACCGCACGGATCTTCGACGAGGCCGGCATTCCGGTCCTGCTGGTGGGCGACTCGGCCGCCAACGTCGTCTACGGGTACGACACCACCGTGCCCGTCTCCATCGACGAGATGATCCCGCTGGTGCGCGGCGTGGTGCGCGGCGCCCGGCACGCCCTGGTCGTCGCGGACCTGCCGTTCGGCAGCTACGAGGCGGGACCGGCGGCGGCCTTGGCCTCCGCCACCCGCTTCATGAAGGAGGGCGGCACGCACGCCGTCAAGCTCGAGGGCGGCGAGCGGGTGGCCGAGCAGATCGCCTGCCTCACCGCGGCGGGCATCCCCGTGATGGCCCACATCGGGTTCACGCCGCAAAGCGTGAACAGCCTGGGCGGCTTCCGGGTGCAGGGCCGCGGCGACGGAGCGGAACAGACCGTCGCCGACGCGATCGCGGTCGCCGAAGCCGGTGCGTTCTCCGTCGTGATGGAGATGGTGCCCGCCGAACTCGCCACCCAGATCACCGGCAAGCTGACCATCCCGACGATCGGCATCGGGGCGGGCCCGAACTGCGACGGCCAGGTACTGGTCTGGCAGGACATGGCCGGCGTCAGCAGCGGCAAGGCGGCCCGCTTCGTCAAGCGGTTCGCCGACATCGGTGGAGAATTGCGGCGGGCCGCAATGCAATATGCGCAAGAGGTGGCCGAGGGCGCTTTTCCCGCCGACGAGCACTGCTTCTGACAAATTCCTGGGCCGCTGGCCACCAAAACCGAAACTCGTTGTGTGGCAGGCGGGTACGATTGCTCTTGGGTAAGGTCTCGACTCCGAGAGCAAGGGTGAGCACATCGACCGGGGGACTCGCGGTGACTTCGTGCACCGCCGCACGGTGCTGAAGATACCGCTGCTATTGGCAGGAGGCGCCGCACTGGCCAAAGCACCACGCGCGGCGGCGCAGCCCGCGCCCGGCACCTCTCCGCAGGCGGCCCGCTGGTCCGCCGAGCGCGCCAACCGCTGGTATCAGGCGCAGGGCTGGCCGGTCGGCGCGAACTACATCACATCGAACGCGATCAACCAGCTGGAGATGTTTCAGCCGGACACGTTCGACGCCCGACGCATCGACACCGAGCTGGGCTGGGCCCGCGCCAACGGGCTCAACTCGGTGCGCGTCTTCCTGCACGACCAGCTGTGGACGCAGGACCGTCGGGGATTCCAGGCCCGCGTCGCCCAGTTCGTCGACATCGCGGCGCGCCACGACATCAAGCCGCTGTTCGTCTTGTTCGACTCCTGCTGGGATCCCCGCCCCGAAGCCGGTCCGCAGCGCGCGCCGACGCCCGGCGTACACAACTCCGGCTGGGTACAGAGCCCGGGCGCGGAACGCCTCGGTGACCGCGGCTACGTCCAGACCCTGCGCGGCTACGTCACCGGGGTGCTGACGCAGTTCCGCACCGACGACCGCGTTTTGGGCTGGGACCTGTGGAACGAGCCCGACAATCCGTCGAAGTACTACCGCTCGGCCGAGCGGGACGACAAGCTCGACCTCGTCGCCGACCTGCTCCCCCAAGTCTTCGGCTGGGCCCGCTCGGTCGATCCGTCCCAGCCGCTCACCAGCGGAGTCTGGGATGGCGAGTGGGCCGACGCGGGGCGCCGCAGCGTGATCAGCGGCATCCAGCTGGACAACTCCGACGTCATCACCTTCCACTCCTACGCCGAGCCGGGAGAGTTCGAGAGCCGCATCGCCGAGCTCACACCCCAAGGGCGCCCGATCCTGTGCACCGAATACATGGCCCGGTCGTTGGGCAGCACCGTCGAGGGCATCCTGCCCGTCGCCAAGCGTTACAACGTCGGCGCGTTCAACTGGGGACTGGTCGCCGGGAAAACCCAGACCGTATTCCCCTGGGACTCATGGGAGCACCCCTACCCCACCGTGCCGGCCGAGTGGTTCCACGACCTGCTGGCGCCCGACGGACGGCCCTTCCGCGATCCCGAGGTTCAGGCGATTCGCGAGCTGGGCGGCCTGGCGATGCACCTGCGCGAAGATCCGTCGCCCGGCTGATCTACCGACCCCGATTCTCGACGGCCGGCCCACGGCGCGCGGCGGCGATCGCCGCCATTCGCGTAACCGCGGTATGGCAGGCTATGGGAGCCCATCACCAAAGTCCCCGACGTTCAAGGCCGCGGCGACGCGCCCTCAACGGAGCCGAAAATGCCTGCAAAAGCGCCACAGACCTCCCGTCATTTAGAGGTCGAGCGCAAGTTCGATGTCGGCGAGTCCGCCGTGTCACCCTCGTTCGAAGGCATTGCCGCGGTGGCGCACGTCGACAAGTCGCCGACCCAGACGCTGGACGCGACGTACTTCGACACGCCCAACCAGGACCTCGCCCGCAACAAGGTCACCCTGCGCCGCCGCACCGGTGGCACCGACGCGGGATGGCACCTGAAGCTGCCCACCGGTCCCGAGGCGCGCACCGAGGTCCGGATGCCGCTGGACGCGTCCGGGGCCGACGCGGTGCCGGAGGAGCTGGTCGACGTCGTGCTGGCGATCGTCCGCGACCGCCCCCTCGTGCCGGTCGCGCGCATCACCACCCGGCGCGAAAGCCAGGTGTTGTACGCCGCCGACGGCGCGCCGTTGGCCGAGTTCAGCAACGACCACGTCACCGCGTGGTCGGCCCGTACCTCCGAGGACGCCGACCTGGAACCCACCCAGCAGGAGTGGCGCGAATGGGAACTCGAGCTCGTCGAGTCCGGCGGGACACCGGACACCGAGCTGCTCGACCGGCTGGGTAACCGGCTGCTGGACGCCGGCGCCGCACCCGCCGGCCACGCCTCCAAGCTGGCCCGGGTGCTCGGCACGACACCGCAACCCGACGCCGACCCCGCCGAGCACCCGCTGCAGCGCGCGGTGGCCGCGCAGATCCGAGAACTGCTGGTGTGGGACCGCGCCGTGCGGGCCGACGCCTTCGATTCCATCCACCAGATGCGGGTCACCACCCGCAAGCTGCGCAGCCTGCTGCGCGACTACCAGGAGTCGTTCGGATTGCCCGACGACGGCTGGGTCCTCGACGAACTGCGCGAACTGGCCGGCATCCTCGGCGTCGCCCGCGACGCCGAGGTGCTCGCGGAGCGTTACGAGCGCGAATTAGACGGACTGACAGCCGATCTGGTGCGCGGACCGGTGCACGAGCGCCTGGTCGGCGGCGCCCAGCGCCGCTACCAGACCGGGCTGCGCCGGTCGCTGATGGCCATGCGGTCGCAGCGCTACTTCCGCCTGCTCGACGCCCTCGATGAGATCGCGGCCCAACCGCCCGGCAGCGCTACGGGCGAGGAGCACGCCCCGGTCACCATCGACTCCGCCTACAAGAAGGTGCGCAAGGCCGCCAAGGCCGCAGCCCAGGTCGACGAAGACCACCCCGACCATCCGCACGAGCGCGACGAGGCGATCCACCGGATCCGCAAGCGGGCCAAGCGCCTTCGCTACACCGCCGCGGCCACCGGTGAGGACAAGGTGTCCGAACAAGCGAAGGCGGTCCAGTCACTGCTCGGCGACCACCAGGACAGCGTGGTCAGCCGGGAGCACCTGCGGCATGAATCCGAAGCCGCGCACGCCGCCGGCGAGGACACCTTCACCTACGGCCTGCTGTACCAACAGGAGGCCGACCTGGCCGAGCGGTGCGAGCAACAGCTCGACGACGCGTTGCGCAAGCTCGCCAAGGCGGTGCGCAAGGCACAGCGCTGAGCGGGGCGGACGAGTTGGCCTGTAAGCCGGATTCTGTTCCGCGCGCCACCGGAGACCGGGGACGCGCAGCGGCGACCATCCATCTGGACACACCGTTGCCGGGTGCCTCGAGCGGCCTACCCGCAGGCTCGGGCGAGCAACCCTCGAACGCCTGCGCGGCCGCGCCTCACGGCGCGGCCTTCTTGGCCTTGCTTCGGGTGGGGTTTGCCTAGCCACCCCGGTCACCCGGGATGCTGGTGCGCTCTTACCGCACCGTTTCACCCTTACCACCGCGAGGGTGGCGGTCTGTTTTCTGTGGCACTGTCCCGCGAGTCACCTCGGATTGCCGTTAGCAATCACCCTGCTCTGTGAAGTCCGGACTTTCCTCGAACCGCCCTGCGGCGGTCCGCGGCCGCCCGGCCAACTCGTCCGCGACGATCCACGGTACTACCCGCGCGATCCCGGGGCCAGCAACCATCGCGCGCCGGCCCTATCGTGGACCACGCAGGCAGGCACAGGGAAGGACGCCGATGTCCCGGTGGAAGAAGCGCGTCGACGCCGGCGAATGGGACGCCATCGCCGCCACGCTCGACGAGTACGGCGGGGCGCTGCTGCCGCGGTTGATCACCGACGGCGAGGCGGCCCGGCTCCGCAAGCTCTACGACGACGACGGCCTGTTCCGCTCGACCATCGACATGGCGCCCAGGCGGTACGGCGCCGGGCAGTATCGCTACTTCCACGCCCCCTATCCCGACCCGATCGAAGAACTCAAGCAGGCGCTGTACCCGCGCCTGTTGCCGATAGCCCGCGACTGGTGGGGCAAGCTGCGCCGCGATGCGCCCTGGCCGGACCGCCTCGACGATTGGCTGGCCAGCTGCCACGCGGCAGGCCAGACCAGGTCTACCGCGCTGATGCTCAGGTACGGCCCCGGTGACTGGAATGCCCTGCACCGAGACCTCTACGGCGACTTGGTCTTTCCACTGCAGGTGGTGATCAACCTCAGCCATCCCGACACCGATTACACCGGCGGCGAATTCCTGCTCGTGGAACAGCGGGCGCGTGCGCAATCCCGCGGCACGGCAACCCAATTGCCGCAGGGGCACGGGTTCGTTTTCACCACGCGTGAGCCGCCGGTGCCGTCGAGCCGCGGCTGGTCCGCGGCGCCGGTGCGCCACGGTGTCTCGGTCGTGCGGTCCGGCGAGCGCTTCGCCATGGGGCTGATCTTCCACGACGCGGCCTGAGGGAAGACCATTGCCCAACCGGGGTGTTGGTGCCAGTCTGACCAGATGACAGATACCGAAGGGTTCGTCGACCAGACGGTGACGGGTCTCGCGGAACCGCAGCCGATGTACAAGGCGTTGCGCGAATCGAGTCCGGTGTTCCGGTCGCCGCAGGCGGTCGTTCTGAGCCGGTTGGCCGACATCGAGATGGCGCTCAAACACACGGAACTGTTCTCGTCGAACATGGACGCGGTCGATCTGGGCAATGTCCGGCCCCTGATCCCGCTGCAGATCGACCCGCCCGAGCATGCGAAGTACCGCCGCATCCTCGACCCGCTCTTCACGCCGCGGGAGATGGCCCGCCGCGAACCCCGCGTCACCGAACTGGTGAACGAGATGATCGACCGCTTCGCCGACCGGGGCGAATGCGACTTTCACGCCGAGTTCGCGGTGCCCCTGCCCTGCACCGTTTTCCTGCAGTTGCTCGGGTTGCCGCTGGAAGACCTCGACAAGTTCCTGGAATGGAAGGACGGGGTGATCCGCCCGGAGGGGGACTCCGGCTTCGACCGCCGCCACGAGAGCTCCGCCGCGGTCGCCCAACAAATCTACGACTACTTCGACCGCGCCATCGACGACCACATCGCCAGCCCCCGCGACGACGTGCTGTCGGCGATGATCGCGGCCGACATCGCCGGCCAGCCGCTGTCGCGCGAGGAACTCCTGGACATCTGCTTCTTGTTCCTGATCGCCGGCCTGGACACCGTCACCGACTCGCTCGACTGCTTCTTCGTCTACCTGGCCCGCCATCCCGAGCACCGTCGCCAGCTGGTCGAGCAGCCCGACGTGCTGCCCAGCGCCGTCGAGGAGTTGTTGCGCTGGGAGACACCGGTGCCGGGCGTCGCCCGGGTCGCCGTTCAGGACGTCGAGGTGGGCGGGTGTCCAATCAGCAAGGGCGAGCGGGTCAGCCCGCTGCTGGGGGCGGCCAACACCGACCCCGCCGAGTTCGCCGACCCGGAGCTGGTGGACTTCACCCGCAACCCGAACCGGCACCGCGCGTTCGGCGGTGGTCCGCACCGGTGTCTCGGCTCCCACCTGGCCCGCATGGAGCTGCGGGTCGCGCTGCGCGAATTCCATCGCCGCATACCGGATTACGAGATCAGGCCCGGCACCCAGTTGACCTACACCGCCGCGCTGCGCTCGGTGGAGGCGCTGCCGCTGGTATTTCCGACGTCATGACCCGCGTCTCGGTGGACGCCGACCGCTGCACCGGGCACGGCCGCTGCTACACGCTGGCGCCCGACGTCTTCGACGCCGACGAGGTGGGCCACTCCGTCGTGCTCGTCGGCGACGTCTCCGGTGAACTCGAGGCCCAGGCCGTCACCGCGGAGCAAAACTGCCCCGAAGGCGCCATCTCCCTGACCCGTTGAGACCCAAAGTGAATCCGGTGGCGACCGCGCCGTCCAACGATCGGATGATCGCGGGGGTCGCCGCCGCATCGGTCGCGCTCGGGGTGGCCCAACTGGTGGGCATCCCGTTCGGTGCGCGGGCCGACGCGCGGGCCGCGATCGGCACGGCCGTCGTCGACCTGACACCCGGCCCGGTCAAGGAGTGGGCGATTCAGACGCTGGGCTCGTCGGACAAACTCTTCCTCGCCGCGGCCGTGCTGGTGGTGATCGCCGCGATCGCCGCCATCGCCGGGACGTTCGAGACTCCGCGCCGCCCGGTCGGGAGCGCCGTGATCGCCGCGGCGGGCGCGCTCGGCTGCGTCGCGGTGCTGTCGCGGCCGGGCGCGACGGCGCTCGACACCATCCCGACCCTCGCCGGCGCCGCCTGCGGCGTCGCCGCCCTGCGCCTGCTCACCCGCCGCCTACGCCCGGTCCCCGAAGACACCGGCGACCACGACGAGCCGGATGCCGGCAGGCGCCGGTTGGTCGTGCTCGGGGTACTCGGATTCGGCGTGGTGAGTGGCGTTGCGGGCGCTGTCATCACGCGGTTGGCGCATTCGGTCGCCGCCGACCGCATCAGCTTCGCGCTGCCCAAACCGCGTACCCCGGCGCCCCCGATACCCCCGGATGTGCAGCCGAAAGGCGTTGCGCTGCCGAGCTTTGTCACCCCCAGCGCCGACTTCTACCGGGTGGACACCGCGCTCAGCGTCCCCCAACTCAGTCACTCCGACTGGCGGCTGCGCATCCACGGCATGGTGAACCGGGACGCCACCTACGGCTTCGCCGACCTCGCCGGCTTTGAGGTGGTCGAAAAGGTGGCCACGCTCACCTGCGTGTCCAATCCCGTTGGCGGCAACCTCATTTCGACCGGGGTCTGGACGGGCTATCGCGTGGCCGATCTGTTGGCCGCGGCCGGTGTGCGTCCGGAAGCCGACATGGTGCTCTCGACGTCGATCGACGGGTTCACCGCGGGAACGCCGGTGGACGCGCTCACCGATGGCCGCGACGCGCTGCTGGCGGTCGCCCTCAACGGTGAGCCCCTGCCCATCGAGCATGGCTATCCGGCCCGGCTGGTCGTGCCCGGGCTCTACGGGTACGTGTCGGCCACCAAGTGGGTCGTCGACATGGAGCTGACCCGCTTCGACAAGGCGGAGGCGTACTGGACGCGGCAGGGCTGGGCGGCGCGCGCGCCCGTCAAGACCGAGTCGCGGATCGACGTGCCGAAAAGCGGCCAGCGGGTGCCGGTGGGTCCCGTCGTTTTCGGCGGCGTGGCGTGGGCGCAGAATCGCGGCGTGCGGTCCGTGGAAGTCCGCGTCGACGACGGCGCCTGGCAGGCCGCCGAACAGGGCGCCAGCTACTCCAACGAGACGTGGCGGCTGTGGAGCTTCCCCTGGCAGGCGAAAGACCCTGGGCGGCACACCATCACGGTGCGCGCCACCGACAACACCGGGGCCACCCAGACCTCGGACAGGGCCGCCAGCGTCCCCGACGGCGCCACCGGCTGGCACACGGTGGACTTCACCGTCACCGGGGCCTGACGCCTACTTCGACGACAGCTTCCGCCAGCTGAGCACCGCGATCACGATGCCGATCACCGCCGTGATGGGACCGATGACGGACCAGGTCGTGGTGTTGCTCATCGGGCTGCCGCCAAGCACCCCGAATCCCTGCAGCGCCCAGATCAAACCGAACAACGCGACGATCACACCCAAGGCCAATGTCGCGACCGCTGTCCTTCTCATAGGCGGATGGTACGACCCGGCTCAGCGGCGGGCCAGGGCGTGCCACGCCATGTCGACGATGGCCGCGCAATAGCCGTCGTCGACGGGAACGTCGGAGTACAGGGCGCGAATGTTGAGCGGCGCCAGCACGATCTGAACGGCGGCCAGGGTGTCGACGCCCTCGCGCAGCTCGCCCCGCTCCCTGGCCCGGTCCACGATTGCGCGCACGGCGGCGAAATGCACCATCCAAAATCTCACCCGGGTAGCTTCGTCGTGCCCGCCGCGGGTGTCCATCACCAGCGCACGCAGTATTGTGCGGCCGACCTCGGTGTTGATCCGGTTCGTCACGTTGCGGGCCAGGGCCTCCAGGTCGCCGCGCAGCGACCCGGTGTCGGTCCCCGCGCTCTCGCTCTCCAGGTCGGAGAGCACCGCATCCACGATGAGTTGGCGCCGATCCTCCCAGTACCGGTACACCATGGCCGCGTCGATGCGGTGCCGCTCGGCCAGCGCCTCGATGCTGAACCGCTCGAGACCCCAGCGCGCCAGCTCGTCGAGCACCGCCGGCATCACCCGTGCCCGGACATCCGCGGGGACGGATTCACGGATCGGCTCGGACGGCTGCATCGACGTCTCCTTACCCCGGCTAGAGGTACCCGGTTTGGTTCACCAGGCGCACGGACGAGGCCCCGTCAGGATAGAACTCGGCGATGCTCAGCGACGCCAGATCGAGGTGCAGGCGATAGAGGATGCCCGGCCCGGCCTCCAGCGCCAACCGCAGCAGCATCTTGATCGGCGTCACGTGCGACACCACCAGCACCGTCGTGCCGGGGTGCGCGGCGATGATCCGTTCGCGGGCCCGCACCACCCGGTCGAGCACGTCGTCGAAGCTCTCACCCCCCGGCGGGGTGGTGCCGGTGTCACGCAGCCAGCGGCCGTGCAGCTCCGGGTCGCGCTCGGCGGCCTCGCCGAAGGTCAGCCCCTCCCACGCGCCGAAATCCGTCTCGATCAAGTCGTCGTCGACGGTCACATCCAGGCCGAGCGCCTTGGCCGCCCGGGCCGCGGTGTCGTAGGCCCGCTGCAGGGGCGAGGCGAACACCGCCGAGATCCCGCCGCGCTCGGCCAGATATCGCGCCGCGGCGTCCGCCTGGCGGCGACCCACCTCGGTGAGCGCCGGATTGCCGCGACCCGAATAGCGGCGCTGCGCCGACAGCTCGGTCTGGCCGTGCCGCAGCAACAGCAGCCTGGTCGGCGTGCCGCGCGCGCCCGTCCAGCCTGGCGCCTGCGGGGATTGCGGCACAACGGTTTTCGGGGGCTCGGCCGCGCGCTCCTCGGGTTCTTCCGCCAGGCCGCCGGCGGCCGCCGCGTCCATCGCCTCGTTGGCCAGCCGGTCGGCGTAGGAGTTGCGCTCACGCGGAATCCATGTGTAGCTGACCCGGTCGAACCGCGCCGCCAGCGTTCGGGCCTGGCCGTGCAGTTCGACCAGGTCGGGATGCTTGACCTTCCACCGCCCCGACATCTGCTCCACCAACAGCTTGGAATCCAGGAAGACCGCGGCCTCGGTGGCGCCGAGTTGCAGGGCGTCCTCCAAACCGGCCAGCAGTCCACGGTATTCGGCGACGTTGTTGGTGGCCCGGCCGATGGCCTGCTTGTTCTCCGCCAGCGCCGTCGAGCGGTCCTCGGTCCACACGACGGCCCCGTAGCCGGCCGGTCCCGGATTGCCGCGCGAGCCGCCGTCGGCCTCGATCACCACCTTCATTGGTCGAAGCCCTTGACCCGCAACAGGATCGCGCCGCACTCGGGGCATCGCACCACGTCGTCGTCGGCCGCGGCCGAGATGCGGGACATTTCGCCCCGGTCGATCTCGAGTCGGCAGGCGCCGCATCGGCGTCCCAGCAACGGCCCGGCGCCCGGGCCTCCCCCGGCGCGCTGGCGTTCGTAGAGCGCGGCCAGGTCGGGGTCCAGTTCGGCGGTCAGGGCCTCGCGGCGCGACGAATGCGCCTCCCGGGCCGCACTGATTTCGGTGAGCGCGGCGTCGAGAGCCTGCCGGGCGCCGGCAAGTTCGGTCTCCAGCGCCTCGACCTTGCCCTGCGCGTCGTCCAGTTGGGACTGCAGCTCCTCGCGGCGCTCCATCACCTCCAGCAGCGAATCTTCCAGGCTGCCCTGGCGACGCGTCAGCGTCTCGAGCTCGTGCTGCAGGTCCGACAGTTGCTTGGCGTCGGCGGCGCCGGACTGCAGCAGCGACCGGTCGCGGTCTTCGCGCTGCCGGACCGCTTCGATTTCGGACTCGAACCGCGACACCTGAACATCGATGTCCTCCAAGGCGATCCGAATGGCGCCCACCCGGTCGGCGGCGTCGTTGAGTTCGTCCTGCAACCGCTCGCAGGCCTGTTGCTCGGCCAGATGGCCGGCCCGGTGCGTGATGCGGGACAGCTCCGCATCCAGTTTCGACAGCTCGAGCAGCGAACGCTGCTGAGCGACTTCGGCCTTCATCACGCCTCACCCCCGGTCTCGTCGCCGCACTGCCCCATGGTCCAGGGGTCGGTGCGGATGGTGCACACCCGCACCGCCAGCGCCGCACCGAAACGGGACCGCAACACGTCGGCGGCCTGGTGGCACCACGGAAATTCACTGGCCCAGTGCGCCACGTCCACCAGCGCCACAGCAGAACCCCGGCGATGCTCGTCGGCCGGATGGTGTCGCAGGTCGGCCGTTACGTAGGCCTGCACCCCCGCGGCCGCCGCTGCCGCCAGCAGCGAGTCCCCCGCGCCGCCGCAGACGGCGACCCGCGACACCGGCAGGTCGGGATCGCCCGCCGCGCGGACCCCCCAGGCCGTCCGCGGCAGCGCGGCGTCCACGCGGGACACGAAGTCGCGCAGCGGTTCCGGCCGGGGCAGGGCGCCGATCCGCCCCAGCCCGGCGTCGCCCGGCGCGGGCACCAACGCGAACACGTCGAACGCCGGCTCCTCGTAGGGATGGGCGGCGCGCATCGCCGCCAGCACGCTTCCCCGGATCCGCGCGGGCGCGACCACCTCGAACCGATCCTCGGCCACCCGCTCGACGGTGCCGACGCTGCCCACCGCGGGCGACGCCCCTTCGTGCGGCAGGAACTGGCCGATGCCGCTGACACTCCAGCTGCAGTGCGAGTAGTCGCCGATGTGCCCGGCGCCGGCCTCGAACACGGCCGCCTGCACCGCTTCTGAGTTCTCGCGCGGCACGTAGACCACCCACTTGTCGAGGTCGGTCGCGGCCGTCCGCGGCTCCAGCGGTGCTTCGACGGCGAGGCCGAGGGCTTCGGCGAGCGCGTCCGAGACGCCCGGGGCGGCCGAGTCGGCGTTGGTGTGCGCGGTGAACAGCGAACGCCCCGTTCGGATCAGGCGGTGCACCAGCGCGCCCTTGGGCGTACTGGCCGCCACCGTGTCGACGCCGCGCATCAGCAACGGATGATGGGCCAAGAGCAGCCCGCCGTCGGGAACCTCGTCGACGACGGCCGGCGTCGCGTCGACCGCCACGGTCACCGACTCGAGCGCATCATCGGGGTCCCCGCACACCAGGCCCACCGAATCCCACGATTCGGCCAGCCCCGGTGGGTAGGCCTCGTCCAGCGCGTCGATCACGTCGGCCAGCCGCACGCTCACGCGCACACCTCCGAGACGGCCTCGACCAGCAGCGGCCATTCCCGGCGCACCGCGGCCCGCAGGTACCGTTGGTCCAGGCCGACGAACGTGTCACAGCGACGGATGGCAATCCCCTTGTCTCGCAGCTTGTTTCGGATCTCAACGGCGTCCGGGCGGCGGAACAGCACGAACGGCGCCCGCCCGTGGACCACCTCGGCGCCCACCGACGTCAGACCGTCCACCATCTCGGCGCGCAACTCCGTGAGACGCTCGGCACCGGCCGCCGCTTCGGCGACGGACTGCGGGCCGCAGCACGCCGCGATCGCCGTCAGCTGCAGTGTGCCCACCGGCCAGTGGGCGCGCTGAGCGGTCAGCCGGTCGAGGACTTCCGGTGAGCCCAGGGCGTAGCCCACCCGCAACCCCGCCAGCGCCCAGGTCTTGGTCAGGCTGCGCAGCACCACCACGTCGGGCAGCGAGTCACCGGCCAGCGACTCCGGTTCGCCCGGGATCGCATCGGCGAACGCCTCATCGACCACCAGGATGCGGCCCGGCCGCCGCAGCGCGAGGAGCTGCTCGCGGGTGTGCAGCACCGAGGTGGGGTTGGTCGGGTTGCCGACCACGACCAGGTCGGCGTCGTCGGGGATTCGCACCCCGTCCAGGCCGAACGGCGGCTCGAGCACCACATGGTGCACGGCCACCCCGGCGGCGGTGAGCGCCGCCGCCGGCTCGGTGAACGAGGGCGCAACGATCGCCGCCCGCGCCGGACGCAGGTTGCTCAACAGCGCGAACCCCTCGGCCGCCCCGGCGAGCGGCAGCACCTCGTCGCGGGCCCGGCCGTGCCGCTCGGCGACCGCGTCCTGCGCCACCCGGACGTCCTGGGCGCTCGGATAGCGCGCCAAATCCGGCAGCCGCGCGGCCAGCCGCCGCACCAGCCATTCGGGTGGTTGGGCGTGACGGACGTTGACGGCGAAATCCAGCATCCCGGGTGCGACGGCCTGATCACCGTGATAGCGCGCCGCAGGCGGGGTCAAGTTCAGACTCGCCATCCGAGAAACACTAGTGGGCCGCGCCGGGGCGCGGCAGCGACACCGGCACACCCGGCCGCGGGGCATCGAGGACAATGGTGAGGTGACAGGCTCAACGTCCACCGATCGCCCTTCGCCACGCCTGGCGACCGAGCTGGTGATCTTCGACCTCGACGGCACGCTCACCGACTCCGCGGAGGGGATCGTGGCCAGCTTCCTGCACGCGCTCGAGCAGGTCGGCGTGGACGTGCCGGACGGCGACCTGGTGGCCCAGATCGTGGGCCCGCCGATGGACGACACGTTCCACGCCATGCTGGGCGAGGACGCCGAGCGGGCGATCGCGGCCTTCCGCGCCGAATACGCCGACCGCGGCTGGGCGATGAACACCCTGTTCGACGGTATCGAGCCGCTGCTGGCCGACCTGCAGGCCGCTGGCGCCCGGCTGGCGGTGGCCACGTCGAAGCTCGAGCCGACGGCGCGCCGCATCCTGGCCCATTTCGGGCTCGATCGGCATTTCGAGGTCATCGCCGGGGCGAGCCCGGACGGCTCGCGCAAGACCAAGGTCGAGGTGCTGGCGCACGCATTGGAGCAACTGCAGCCGCTGCCCGATCGGGTGCTCATGGTCGGCGACCGCAGCCACGACGTGCACGGCGCGGCCGCGCACGGCATCGACACCGTGGTGGTCGGCTGGGGCTACGGCCGCGACGACTTCCCCGACGGGGCGACCGCCGCCGGCGCCACGGCGGTGACACACGCCGCGACCGTCGACGAACTGCGGGCGGTGCTCGGTGTCTGAGCGCGAGCCGCTGCACGTGACGTTCGTGTGCACCGGCAACATCTGCCGGTCGGTGATGGCCGAGAAGATGTTCGCCGACCAGCTGCGCCGCCGCGGCCTCGCCGACGCGGTGCGGGTGACCAGCGCGGGCACCGGCAACTGGCACGTCGGGGAATGCGCCGACGACCGGGCGACCGACGTGCTGCGCGCCCACGGTTACTCCACCGACCACCGCGCCGCCCAGGTCGGCGCGGACCATCTGGCGGCCGACCTGGTGGTGGCCCTGGGCCGTAACCATCTTCGGATGCTGCGCGAGCTGGGCGTCGACGAGGAGCGGGTGCGGATGCTGAGGTCGTTCGACCCGCGTTCGGGCGCCCACGCCCTCGACGTCGAGGACCCGTACTACGGCGACGCGCGGGACTTCGAGGACGTGTTCACCGTCATCGAGGCCTCGTTGCCCGGCCTGCACGCCTGGGTCGACGATCGGCTAGACCGGAACGGATCGCCCTGACATGCGTCGGTTGACGTTCTTGTTGCGGCCCGGCTGGATCGCGCTGGCGCTGGTGGTCATCGCGTTCGCCTACCTGTGCTTCACCGTGCTGGCGCCGTGGCAACTGGGCAAGCACAACCGGACGTCGCGGGAGAACCGCCAGATCGAGTATTCCCTCAAAACCGAGCCTGTTCCCCTGAAAACCCTGCTGCCGCAGCAAGGTTCGGCGGCCCCGAACGCGCAGTGGCGCCGCGTCACGGCCACCGGGCACTACCTGCCCGACGTCCAGGTGCTGGCGCGGTTGCGGGTGATCGAGGGCAAACCCGCGTTCGAGGTGCTGGCGCCGTTCGTCGTCGACGACGGGCCCATGGTCCTCGTCGACCGGGGCTACGTGCGGCCCGAGCAGGGCTCCCAGGTGCCGCCGTTCCCCCGCCCGCCCCGGGAACCCGTCACCATCACCGCGCGGCTGCGCGATTCCGAGGCCGCCGTCCCGGGCAAGGACCCGTTCACCCAGGACGGTGTGCAGCAGGTGTATTCGATCAACACCGAACAGGTCGCTGCGCTGATGAAGGTCCCCCTCGCCGGGTCCTATCTCCAGCTGACCGAGGACCAGCCCGGCGGGCTCGGCGTTATCGGCGTGCCGCACCTGGACGCCGGTCCGTTCCTGTCCTACGGCATCCAGTGGATTTCATTCGGCATCGTCGCGCCGCTGGGTTTGGGTTACTTCGTGTATTCCGAGATCCGCGCCCGCCGCCGGGAAAAGCAACCCCCGGCCGCGGCTGCGCGGGCCCCGGAACCGCCGAAGACCGTGGAGGCGAAACTCGCCGACCGCTACGGCCGCCGCAGGTAACACAGCAGCCCGGCCACGACGGCGGCGCCCGCCTGCACCGTCCGCGACAGCGCCACCGCGCGCCGTAGGTCGGCCGCCGTCGGCTCGTGGCCGTCGCCCAGGGTGGGCCGGATCTGCAACTCGTGGTGGTATTGCGTGGGCCCACCGAGGCGCACGCCCAGCGCCCCGGCGAAGGCCGCCTCGACGACGCCGGCGTTGGGGCTGGGGTGCCGGGCGGCGTCACGGCGCCAGGCCCGCACCGCATCCGAAGCCGACCCGCTGACGAAGGGCGCCGAACCTACCACCAGCGCCGCCGTCACCCGGGCGGCGACGTAGTTGGCTGCGTCGTCCAATCGTGCTGCGGCCCAACCGAATCGGGCATAGCGCGCCGAACGATAGCCCACCATGGAGTCCAGCGTGTTGATGCCGCGGTACGCCAGCACCGCGGGTACTCCGCCCACGGCGGCGCACAGCAGCGGCGCCACCTGGGCGTCGGACGTGTTCTCCGCGACCGATTCCAGCGACGCACGCGCCAGGCCTGCGGCGTCCAGCCAGGCCGGATCGCGGCCGCACAACGAGGGCAGCAGGCGGCGCGCTCCCTCGATGTCCCCGCGTTCCAGCAGTTCCGACATCGCCAAGCCGGTGCGCGCCAGCGAGGTCCCGCCCACCGACACCCAGGTGGCGGCGGCGGTGGCCGCGATCGACCAGGGCCAAACGCCGCGCGCGGCGGCCCGTTGCAGCGCGGCGCCCAGCAGGCCCACCGCTCCCACCAGCACGCCGACGTGCACCACCCCCGCGCCCCTGGCGTCGCGGTAGGTCACGCGCTCCAGCCCCGCCGCGGCCCGGCCGAACACCGCGACCGGATGCCCCCGCGCCGGGTCGCCCAGCGCCACGTCGGCCAGGTAGCCGGCCAGCACGCCGGCCAGCCGCGTCCGCGTCGCCAACACCCTGGCAGCGTCTCACACGCGTGCCGAGCGCTAGGCCATGGCGAAAAGGCCCGCGACGATCACCGCGGCGATCAGCACGACGATCACCCACCAGATCAGCAAGGGTGAGTCGAACGTGGCCGTCGACGCGGTCGCCCGGTGGCGCGCCGGGCCCGTGGCCGGAACGCCGAATGGGGTGCTCATTTTGCTAGGCGTGCCCGTTTTCGGCCGGTTCTAACGTCCGGGTCGTGGTTCACTCGAAGGCATGGCGTCGTCCGCGACGAAGCGGCCCGCGACCCGGGTCGCCGACCTCCTGAACCCGGCGGCACTGCTGCTCCCGGCCGCGAACGTGATCATGCAGTTGTCCTTGCCGGGCGTCGGGTACGGGGTGCTGGAAAGCCCGGTGGACAGCGGCAACGTCTACAAGCATCCGTTCAAGCGAGCCCGCACCACCGGCACCTACCTCGCGGCCGCCACCATCGGGACCGAGTCCGACCGCGCGTTGATTCGCGGCGCCGTCGACACCGTGCACCGGCAGGTCCGCTCGACGTCGTCAAGCCCGGTGCCCTACAACGCTTTCGACCCCAAGTTGCAGCTGTGGGTGGCCGCGTGCCTGTACCGCTATTTCGTGGACCAGCACGAATTCCTGCACGGCCCGCTCGACGACACCGCCGCCGACGCCGTCTACCTCGACGCCGCCCGGCTGGGCACCACTTTGCAGGTGCCCGAGGGCATGTGGCCGCCGGACCGGGCGGCGTTCGACGCGTACTGGAAGCGCTCGCTCGACGAGCTGCGCATCGACCCTCCGGTGCGCGAGCATCTGCGCGGCGTGGCGTCGCTGGCGTTCCTGCCCTGGCCGTTGCGGGTTTTGGCCGGCCCGTTCAACCTGTTCGCGACGACGGGTTTCCTGGCTCCGGAGTTTCGCGCGCTGATGCGGTTGGACTGGTCGCGGGGCCGGCAGCGCCGGTTCGAGTGGCTGCTGTCCGCGCTGCGGCTGGCCGACCTCTTCCTGCCGCACGGGGTCTGGGTCCTCGGGTATCAAATCTACCTGTGGGACATGCGATTTCGTGCGCGGCGGGGTTGGCGAATCGTCTAGCCCCGGATCGTCGCGAAGAACGCGCGGACGTCGTCGACGAACAGCTCCGGCTGCTCGAACGCCGCGAAGTGTCCGCCGCGCTCCATCGTGGTCCAATGCGTGATGTTGTAGACCGGCTCGCACCAGCTTCTCGGCGCCTTCAGCAGCTCGTGCGGGAAAGCCGCGACCCCCGTGGGCAATTCGACTCGGTCCAGCTGCCCGAACACCCTGAAGCTCTCCCAGTACAGACGCGCCGACGACGCGGCGGTGTCGGTGACCCAATAGACCATCACGTTGTCGAGGAGCTCGTCGCGGGTGAACGCGTTTTCCGGGTGGCCATCGCAATCGGCCCAGGCCCAGAACTTCTCGACGATCCACGCCAGTTGCCCCACCGGTGAATCGGCCAGCCCGTAGCCCAGCGTTTGGGGGCGGGTGGATTGCTGCTTGGAATAGCCGGTGCCCCACTTGCGGTGCTCGGCCATCGCGGCCATCGCCCGCTGTTCCTCGTCCGTCGGGTTCTTCAGGGACTCCGGGGTGGGCCGCCCGATGGGCATGTTGAGGTGGATTCCCGCGCAGTGCCCCCGGTTTCGCCCGATCTGCGTGGTCACCGCGGCGCCCCAGTCGCCGCCCTGGGCGCCGTAGCGGTCGTAGCCCAGGCGCAGCATCAGCGCCTCCCACGCCTCGGCGATCTTCTCCACGCCCCAGCCCGTGCGGGTCGGCTTTCCGGAGAACCCGTATCCGGGCAGCGACGGGCAGATGACGTGGAAGGCGTCCTCTGCGCGCCCGGACGCCGGGTTCGTCAGCGGCTCGATCACCTTGTGGAATTCGACGATCGAGCCGGGCCAGCCGTGGGTGATCAGCAGCGGGAACGCATCGTCGTGCGGCGATCGCTGGTGGATGAAATGGATGTCCAGCCCGTCGATTTGGGTGGTGAACTGGTCGAAGCGGTTGAGCGCGGCTTCGCGTGAGCGCCAGTCGTATTCGTCGGCCCAGTAGCCGGCCAGCTCGCGGGTGTAGGCCAGCGGCATGCCCTGGCTCCAGTCGTCCACGCATTCGGCTTCCGGCCATCGGGTGCGCGCCAGCCTGGAGCGCAGGTCTTCCAGGACGTCCTCAGGGACATCGATGCGAAACGGTTCCACGGGTTGCTCGTCCACGCTCCTGAGGTTGCCACACCGCCACGGTGCGGGGCGAGCGTAACGCCATGGCGAAGATCGGAGCCGAAAGTCGCCGTGGCGTTACGCCCACGACCGCCGCGAATGGATGAGAGCGCGACAGGGACGCGAACCGGCGAAGCCGGCCGGTTGCCGGGCCGGCACCGCGGGTATCGCGGTCGCTACTCGTACGGCGATCATGGCCACCGCGGTCAACTGAACTGTTCTGCGGACATCCATGTCGACGTGGCGATCAGGTCGCCGCGGTCGAGCGCGGCGGCGCGGTGCTCGTGGACCTTCGCGTACTCCTCCGTGGTGACCATCTCCAAAAACGCTCCCGGCGTCGGGTATTCGACGAGCAGGATCGCGTCCCACCACGGCTCTTGACCCTCGCCGATGACCACCGCGGGGGCGGTGCCGCCGAAGCGAACCTTCGCGCCGACGCGCTCGAGGTGCGGCGCGACCTCCGCCCCGTATTGCAGGTAGCGCTCGAGGCCGCCGGGGTTCTTGAACTTCAGCAGATTGACCATCACCACCGGGGCGTCGGCCGGCCGCGCGACGAGCGCTTTCACCTGCTCGGGGGTGGTCTCTATCGAGGTGCTCATGTGGATCTCCTTGTCGTTGTCAGTGCTGGCTAACCGTGCCGGCGGCCCCACCGCCGATGTAATTGACCGGCCCCGCTTGTTGCGCCTCGGCGACCACCGGGGTCAGGTGGCGGATCATCACCGCGTCGAGGACGGAGTGGAATTGGCCGTCCTCGGTGAAATTGATGTTGGCTCCCTCGACGCGGATGAACACGACCGTGTCCTCGGTGTTGGACTCCGGGCAGACGAAGGTGTGCACGGAGCCGGCCGGCTCGTACAGATACGAACCGGCGGTCTGCGGCTGATCGGGGTACTCGAGGTAGTACCAGCGACCCGAGAGTGTGTAGGCCTCCGCGGTGCCGGTGTGGTAGTGCACCGGCAACTGGGCTCCGGGACTCAAGACGGCCAGCACCACCCAGCAGCCGGCTTCCAAATCGAGGCGAAGCGGCTTGAAGTGCACTCCCGGGGCGAGCGCGTCGCGCAGCAGGGGGTTGTCCCCCTCGTTGACCGTCAGGAGTTCGCCCTGCGGCAGGGCCGCCAGCGG
Source organism: Mycobacterium sp. E183 (assembly GCF_001667735.1). GTDB lineage: Bacteria > Actinomycetota > Actinomycetes > Mycobacteriales > Mycobacteriaceae > Mycobacterium. The sequence goes on along the minus strand of NZ_LZJN01000004.1, from coordinate 42,253 downwards.
CAACGGCGTTCCGGAGCTTGTCTTGGCCGATGTTGGTTCAGCGGCGAGCGTCATGGTCTTTCCTTGGGCTGCAGTGACTTCCCCCGCATCGGTGGAAGGGCGGTGTTGGTACCGCCGACTCCACGATGCCGAAGTGGCATGCCTTCGGTCTTGACCGTCAGAGACTACCTTTTGGCTTTTGACGACACCGGGGTCCGTTCGCTACTAGCATCCCGGAGCATGTCGGTGGTGCGCGGCACGGCGCTGTCGAACTATCCCGAACTGGTCACCGAGCTGGGCGGTGACCCACGACGGCTGCTGGCGCGCGCGGGGATACGGCCCATGGACATCGGCCATTACGAGGTGTTCGTGCCGTTGCGCGGAGTGGTTTTCGCCTTGGAGTCGGCAGCCGAAGAAACGGCCACACCGGATTTCGGCCGCCGCCTGGCCCGGCGGCAGGGCATCGAGATCCTCGGTCCGGTGGGGGTGGCGGCCCGCACGGCGGCCACGGTGGGTGACGCGATGGCGATCTTCGGCACCTTTCTTGCCGCGTACAGCCCCGCCCTGTCGGTCCGCGCCGCGCCGGTGCCGGACCGTCCCGAACGTTCTTTTTTCGAGTTTCACATCCTCATGGAGCGCCTGCCGCCCGTCATCCAAAGCGTGGAGTTGTCGCTCGGCGTGATCCTGGAGGTGCTGCGGCTGCTGCTTGGCGCCGCGTACTGCCCGCTTTCGGTGCACGTGCCCCATGAGCCGGTCACCCCCGCCGCGCAGTATCGCGAATACTTCGGATGCAGGCCGTATTTCGCGGAGCCGGTCGCGGGGTTCACTCTCCGAACCGCCGACTTGAGCGGCTCGCTCCAGCACGACGAACTGGCTCACCGGGCTGTGGTCGAATACCTCAGCACGCTGATCGGCCCGCGCGGCCCGGACATGAGCCAGTCGGTGCGCACGATCGCCCGGCAGTTGTTGCCTACCGGCGCCGCGAAGCTCGAGGTGATCGCGGCGCAGTTCAACGTCCACCCCAAGACGTTGCAACGCAGGTTAGCCGACGAAGGCACAACGTTTTTCGAGCTGATCGACGACTTGCGGCGCGAAACCGCCGAGCACTACCTGCGCGACACCGACATCGACCTGTCTCACCTTGCCCGAGAGCTCGGCTACACCGAACAAAGCGTGCTGACCCGATCCTGCAAGCGCTGGTTCGGCACCGGGCCGGCGGCCTACCGGCGCGCCCTCAGACCCCGCAGACATCCCGCCTTTTCCTGACCTCACAGTCCGACCGCCCGCTCCAAGTCCTTGAGTGAGGTTTCCAGGTGGCCGAGCAGGCGCTGCAGGTGCGGGACGGCGCGACGGCATCCGACGAGACCGAAGTCGAGGCTGTCGGCACTGGTGGCGACCGTGACGTTGAGGGCCTGCCCGTCCACGGCGATCGACAACGGGTAGTTTCCGTCGAGGCGGGCCCCGTTGCAGTACAACGGTTTCTGCACACCCGGTACGTTGGAGACGACGATGTTGAACGGCGGCGGCGTTGCCGCGCCGAGGCCCGGAATCCCGCCGAAAGCGGCCGGCGCCAGCAAGCCCATCCCCAACGCCATCGCCTGGGCGCGTGGCAGTTCGGACAGCACCAGCTTGTTGTCGCGCATGGACTCATGGATGGTCCGCAGACGGTCGGCCGGATCGTCGCGGTCGGTCGCCAGGTTGCACAACACAGCAGAGACCACGTTGCCGCCGTCCGCGTCGCGTTCGGTGCGCAGATTCACCGGGACCATCGCGGTCAGCGGCTTGTCCGGCAGCGCCTCGTGATCGGTGAGGTAGGAGCGTAATGCGCCGGCGCACATGGCCAGAACGACGTCGTTGACCGTCATTCCCGCGACGTTCTTCACGTCCTTGATGCGTTCCAGCGGCCAGGACTGGGCGGCGCACCGCCGGGCACCGCCGATCGGAACGTTCAGCATGGTGCGCGGAGCCCGAAACGGCAGGGTCAGCTGCTGTTCGAGCAGCGCGGCGCGGGTCAGCTTCAGCGTCGCCGGCGCGAAGCCGGCCGCGGTCGCAATGGCGTCGGCCAGCATCGCGCGGCGCCCACGAGCCGGCCGCTTCTGCCGCGGCGGCGGTGCCCAGGGAGCCCGAATCACGGTGTCATGCGGGTCAGCGCTCAAGGCGCCCTGCAACATTCGCAGCGCGGACACGCCGTCGACGACCGCGTGATGCATCTTGGTATAGACCGCGAAACGTCCGTCCGCCAACCCCTCGATCAGATGTGTCTCCCACAGCGGGCGGTGCCGGTCGAGCAGGGTTCCGTGCAGCCGCGACGTCAACTCGAGTAACTCGCGGACCCGTCCGGGCGCGGGCAGCGCCGAGCGCCGCACGTGATAGCCGAGGTCGATCTCCTCGTCGAACTTCCACAGGGCGTTGCTGAACGCACCGAGCGTCTTGGCCGGACGCTTCCGGAAGGCGGGAGCCACGTGGCCGCCCGCCACCAAGGCGTCGTAGATGTCGCGAGCGAACTCCGGGCCGGCGCCCGGCGGCGGCGTGAACAACTGCAGGCCGGCGACGTGCATCGGGTGCTCGCGAGACTCGGCCAGCAGGCAGAAGGCGTCGACTGGTGCGATGAGGTTCATTGTCTTCCTTCGGCTTTCGTCATGGATGGTCGCGCTCACGCGCTCATCGCCGCATCAGGTGTGCGCATCGCCGCCACCGGGATGAAAGTCAAGTTGCCATCCGCGACGGAGCTCTCGCGCAGCATCTTGGCGTCGGCGAGGTGGTCCATCGCCGTCCGCCACGGCTGGCGGTCGCCCTGGCGCGGGAACTCCTCGACCGCCCTCTGGACGTAGCCGGCGTGCACTTCCAGTAGCGGCATGGTGCGCATCTCCCCGCTGAAGTGCGGGTAGCACACCGCGTACCCGTGCGCGTCCATGTGGTCGAGCAGGCGGCACAGGTGCTCGCACACCGGGCCGACCTTCAACGTCCACGACGAGTTGGTGTAGCCGAACGAGTAGGCGAAGTTGGGCACCCCGTCGAGCATCATCCCCTTGAAGGCGACCTTCTCCGGCAGGTTCACCGGTGCACCGTCGACGGTCAGGGTGATGCCGCCCAATGCCAGCAGGTTCAGCCCGGTCGCGGTCACGATGATGTCGGCCTCGAGCTCCCGCCCGGACACGAGCCGGATGCCCTTCTCCGTGAAGGTGTCGATCCGATCGGTGACCACCGAGGCGCTGCCGTTGCGGATCGCGGCGAACATATCCCCGTCGGGGACCGCGCAGAGCCGTTGGTCCCACGGGTTGTAGGCCGGCCGGAAGTGCTCGTCGACCGGGTATCCCTTCGGTAGCTGCCTGGCGTTGAGGTAGCGGATGATGCGCCGTGCGGTGTCGGGATGGCGTTGGCACAGCCGGAATACCGCGCGCTGCTTGGCGATGTTCTTGCGCCGGGTGATCGCGTACGCCCGCTTACGCCCCACCAGCTTGGGCAGCGCATTGGCGATGCGGTCCTTCGCGGGAACCGGCAGGACGTAGGTCGGTGAGCGTTGCAGCATCGTCACGTGGGCCGCCGTGTCGGCCATCGCCGGAACCAGCGTGACTGCGGTGGCGCCGCTGCCGATGACGACCACGCGCTTACCGCTGTAGTCGAGGTCCTCCGGCCACAGTTGCGGATGCACGATCTGCCCCGAAAACCGTTCGCGGCCCTCGAACTCGGGGGTGAAACCTTGGTCGTAGCGATAGTAACCGCCAGCGCAGAACAGCCAGCCGCAGGTGATGCGCACCCGCGCACCGGTGTCCGTGCACTCGACGTCGACCGTCCACCGGGTGTCGGTGCTCGACCATGACGCACTGATCACCTTGTGGTGGAAGCGAATCGCGGGCGCAATGTCGTTTTCCGCGACCGTCTCGCGCAGGTAGGCCATGATGGCATCGGCGCTGGCGATCGCCTTGTCGTTCTCCCACGGCTTGAACTCGTAGCTGAAGGTGTGTAGATCGGAGTCGGAGCGAATCCCCGGGTAGCGGAACAGATCCCAGGTGCCGCCGATCTCACCGCGCGCCTCCACGATCGCGAAGGTCTTGGCCGGCCGCCTGGTCTTCAGGTAGTACGCCGCCCCGATGCCGGAGATTCCGGCCCCGACGATCAACACGTCGACGTGCTCGGTGGTGGTGGTCATCGCGAGGCTCCTTTGCTTTCGATGTAGTGCATCAACTGTGCGGCACCAGCGGCCCATACGTCTTGACCGAAGAGGACTCGTATTTAGCATCCGGAGACAGGCGAGCTGCAGATATGCGCGCAAGGGTGCAATCGGCCTCCTGTGCGAGCGGGGATCAGATGCCGGCGAGTAAGCCGCGGAGCCGGTCGAGCAGGACGTCGGGGCGCTGCTCGGCGAACCAGTGGCCCACGCCGTCGACCAACTCCACGTCGAAGTCCCGAACCCGCCCCTCGTACCCACGCAACCGCGTCGGGGTGAGCACCGGGACTCGCGATGAGGCCCCGAGCGTGCGGCCACGGCGAAAATCGAGCCTGCAAGTCGCGATGGCGTTGTGCCCGCGAAGCGGATGAGTGGGCGCGGACGGTATCGAACCGCCGACCGCTGGTGTGTAAAACCAGAGCTCTACCACTGAGCTACGCGCCCGTGCCCCGGGGAGGCTACACGTCCGAAGGGCCGGTACTCAAAACTGTAAGCTCGCGTCAGGCCCGCTCAGCCCCGCAAGGCCGCCAGGGCTTCGGTCCACAGCCCCTGGTTGCGCGATTCGCCGGGTTGCTTCATCTCCGCGAACCGGATGATGCCGGCCTTATCGACGACGAACGTGCCGCGATTGGGGTAGCCGGCCTCGTCGTTGAACACGCCGTAGGCCTGGCTGACCTCGCCGTGCGGCCAGAAGTCCGACAGCACCGGGAAGGTGAAGCCGCTTTCCAGCGACCAGATTCGGTGCGTGGGCGGCGGACCCACCGAGATCGCCAGCGTCGCGCTGTCGTCGTTCTCGTAGTCGGGCAGGTGGTCGCGCAGCTGGTCCAACTCGCCCTGGCAGATGCCGGTGAAGGCCAGCGGGAAGAACACCAGCAGCACGTTCTTGGCGCCGCGGTAGGAGCTCAGGGTGACACGCTGTTGGTTCTGGTCGCGCAGTGTGAAATCCGGGGCGGTGGCGCCAACGGGCAGCATCAACGCTTCCCGGTTCGGGACTTCGGCTGCACCAGTCGGCTGGCGCTCCAGTCGCCCAGGTTGACCGACGACGTCGGCATCAGGCCGGCGGTCGGGGCCGCCTCGGCGATTTCGGCAGGCAGGACGTGGCCGGGCTTGCCGGTCTTGGGCGTCAGCACCCAGATCACGCCGTCCTCGGCCAGCGGACCGATCGCGTCCATCAGGGTGTCCACCAGGTCGCCGTCCCCGTCACGCCACCACAGCAGCACGACGTCGACCACCTCGTCGGTGTCCTCATCGAGCAGCTCAGCGCCACACGCTTCCTCGACGTCGGCCCGGATCTCGTCGTCGGTGTCCTCGTCCCAGCCCCATTCCTGGACAACTTGGTCTCGTTGGATGCCCAGTTTGCGAGCGTAGCTCGGGGCGTGATCCGCCGCGACCACCGTGGAGCCTCCTTAAACCGTCCCGCGCCGTGCGATGGGGATTATCGTCGCACAGCCGCAACCGCGTCGACACCCGCGCCTTTAGAAGGATGCCAGGCACAGTTTCAGCGCTTTCGTCTTGGCGTCGTTGAGGCGGTCCACGCGCCGATTGAACTCACCCGTCGCGGCGTGGGTGCCGATCGCGTTGGCCACCCCCCGGGCCGCGTCGATATACGTGTTGAACGCGTCCTTCAGCTGCTGGGACAGCGCATCGCTGAAGCTGTTGCCCACGGTGTCGGCGCTGCTGTTCAGGGCGTCGATCGCCGGGCCCTCCGTCGGGCCGGTGCTGCGGCCCGCGTTGAACGCGCCGACGAAGATGTTCACCTTGTCGATCGCGTCCTTGCTCGACGTGGCCAGCGTGTCGCACGAGGTGCGCACGGCCCGGGTGGTGAGCGATTGCTGCCGCTGGGACTCGCGGACCCGCGAGGTCGCCGACGACGCGGACACCGACGCGGACACCGACTGCCGATACGCCGGGGCGACCTGGGTGTCGGGGGTGGCGGTGCCGTTGGTGACGGTGGTACACCCCACGATCCCCATCAGCGTCGCCGCTATACATCCGAGCGCCAAAGCGCCTCGCCTGGGGGAGCCCCCCGCAAGGACGGCACGCCATCCACTGAGCACGGCTCATGACGTTACCGGGTGGCCTCCCCGATCGTTTCGCTACGCGCGGGTTCGTGTCCGCGGGGTGAACCCGCGTCAGCTACCCGATGTCGGCTAGCCCCGCGAAACGCCGGTGCGGCACGATAGGGGGAGACGGTGCACGGCACCCCGAGGGCACAAACCCCGCCAACTACAGGAGAGTGCGTTGACAACCGAGTTCGCGCGCCACGATCTGGCCAAAACCCCTAGCAGCGCAAGCGAACCCGACCGCGTTCGGGTGATCCGTGAAGGCGTGGCGTCGTACCTGCCCGACATCGACCCCGAGGAAACGTCGGAGTGGCTGGAATCCTTCGACGAGCTGCTGGAGCGCTCCGGGCCCGCGCGGGCCCGCTATTTGATGCTGCGGCTGCTGGAACGGGCCGGCGAGCAGCGCGTCGCCATTCCGTCGCTGACGTCAACCGATTACGTCAACACGATCCCGACCGAACTCGAGCCGTGGTTTCCCGGCGACGAGGACGTGGAGCGGCGCTTCCGGGCCTGGATCCGCTGGAACGCCGCCATCATGGTGCACCGCGCGCAGCGCCCGGGAGTCGGCGTCGGCGGCCACATTTCGACGTACGCGTCGTCGGCGGCGCTGTACGAGGTCGGGTTCAACCACTTCTTCCGGGGCAAGTCGCATCCCGGCGGCGGCGACCAGGTGTTCATCCAGGGCCACGCGTCGCCCGGGATTTATGCGCGCGCCTTCCTCGAAGGCCGGCTCAGCGAGGACCGGCTCGACGGCTTCCGCCAGGAACACAGCCACGCCGCCGGCGGGCTGCCGTCCTACCCGCACCCCCGGCTGATGCCCGACTTCTGGGAATTCCCAACCGTGTCGATGGGCCTGGGCCCGCTCAACGCCATCTACCAGGCGCGGTTCAACCACTACCTGCACGACCGGGGCATCAGGGACACCTCCGACCAGCACGTGTGGTGCTTCCTCGGCGACGGGGAGATGGACGAGCCGGAGAGCCGCGGGCTCGCGCACGTCGGCGCGCTGGAGGGCCTGGACAACCTGACGTTCGTGATCAACTGCAACCTGCAGCGCCTCGACGGCCCGGTGCGCGGCAACGGCAAGATCATCCAGGAGCTGGAGTCGTTCTTCCGCGGCGCCGGCTGGAACGTCATCAAGGTGGTCTGGGGCCGCGAGTGGGACGCCCTGCTGCACGCCGACCGCGACGGCGCGCTGGTGAACCTGATGAACACCACCCCCGACGGGGACTACCAGACGTACAAGGCCAACGACGGCGCCTACGTGCGCGACCACTTCTTCGGCCGCGACCCCCGCACCAAGGCGCTCGTCGAGAACATGACCGACGCCGAGATCTGGAACCTCAAGCGCGGCGGCCACGACTACCGCAAGGTGTACGCCGCCTACCGGGCCGCCCTCGACCACAAGGGCCAACCGACGGTGATCCTGGCCAAGACCATCAAGGGCTACTCGCTGGGCGCACACTTCCAGGGCCGCAACGCCACCCATCAGATGAAAAAGCTTGCGCTGGAAGACCTTAAGCGCTTCCGGGACTCCATGCGCATCCCGATCAGCGACGCCCAGCTGGACGAGAACCCCTACCTGCCGCCCTACTACCACCCGGGGTCGGACGCCCCGGAGATCCGCTACCTGCTCGACCGCCGGCGCACCCTCGGCGGGTTCCTGCCCGAGCGCCGCACCAAGGCCAAGGCGCTCAAGCTGCCCGGACGCGAAATCTACGCCGCGCTGAAGAAGGGATCGGGCACCCAGGAGGTCGCCACCACCATGGCGACCGTGCGCACCTTCAAGGAAGTGTTGCGCGACAAGGAGATTGGGCCGCGCATCGTGCCGATCATTCCCGACGAGGCGCGCACATTCGGCATGGACTCCTGGTTCCCGTCGCTGAAGATCTACAACCGCCTGGGCCAGCTCTACACCGCCGTCGACGCCGAGCTGATGCTGGCGTACAAGGAGAGCGAAGTCGGGCAGATCCTGCACGAGGGCATCAACGAGGCCGGGTCGGTGGGCTCGTTCATCGCGGCAGGCACCTCGTACGCGACGCACAACGAGCCGATGATCCCGATCTACATCTTCTATTCGATGTTCGGTTTCCAGCGCACCGGCGACGGGCTGTGGGCCGCCGCCGACCAGATGACCCGCGGCTTCCTGCTCGGGGCCACCGCGGGACGCACCACGCTGACCGGCGAGGGGCTGCAGCACGCCGACGGTCACTCGCTGCTGCTGGCCAGCACGAATCCCGCCGTGGTCGCCTACGACCCGGCGTTCGCCTACGAGATCGCCTACATCGTGGAGAGCGGGCTGGCGCGGATGTTCGGGGAGGACCCCGAGGACGTGTACTTCTACATGACCGTCTACAACGAGCCGTACGTGCAGCCGCCGGAGCCGGAGAACTTCGACCCCGAGGGCGTGCTGCGGGGCATCTACCGCTACCGCGCGGCCACCGAACAGCGCGCCAACACCGCGCACATCCTGGCCTCCGGGGTGGCGATGCCGTCGGCGCTGCAGGCGGCCGAGATGCTGGCCGAGTGGGACGTCGCCGCCGACGTGTGGTCGGTGACCAGCTGGGGCGAACTGAACCGCGACGGCCTGTCCATCGAGAAGGCCAAGCTGCGCCACCCGGACCGACCGGCCGGGACCGCCTACGTCACCCAGGCCCTGTCGAATGCCGACGGGCCGGTGATCGCCGTGTCGGACTGGATGCGCGCCGTGCCCGAGCAGATCCGGCCGTGGGTGCCCAACACGTTCGTCACGCTGGGCACCGACGGCTTCGGCTTCTCCGACACCCGGCCCGCCGCCCGGCGCTACTTCAACACCGACGCCGAGTCGCAGGTGGTGGCGGTGCTGGAGGCGTTGGCGCGCGACGGTGAGATCGACCCGTCGGTGCCGGTCGCGGCCGCCCGCCAGTACAAGATCGACGACGTCCAGGCCGCGCCAGAGCAGACGTCCGACCCCGGGGTCGCCTGAGCGCCCAGGATTCCGCGAGCGCCCCGCCAGCGGGGCGCTGGGCCGTGAGCGCCCCGCGAGTGTGCGGCCAGCCGCACACTCGCGCAAAACCGCCCACCTCTTTGGCGGATACTTCCAAAATGTGGCGTAGGTTTTAGGGGTGAATGACAACCCGTTCGCCGGTCCGTTCGCCAAGCAGCCCAGGTCGCCGCTGGAGATGCTCAACACGGTGCCCGACTCCGTGCTGCGCCGGCTCAAGCAATACTCCGGCCGGCTGGCCACCGAGGCGGTCTCGGTCATGCAGGACCGGTTGCCCTTCTTCGCCGACCTGGAAGCCTCGCAGCGGGCCAGCGTGGCGCTGGTGGTGCAGACGGCCATCAACAACTTCGTCGAGTGGATGCAGGACCCACACAGCAACGTCAGCTACACCGCCCAGGCCTTCGAGCTGGTGCCCCAGGATCTGGCCCGCCGGATCGCGCTGCGGCACAGCGTCGACATGGTGCGCGTCACCATGGAGTTCTTCGAGGAGGTGTTGCCGCTGGTGGCCCGCTCCGAGGAGCAGCTGACGGCCCTGACCGTGGGTGTCCTCAAGTACAGCCGCGACCTGGCGTTCACCGCGGCCTCGGCCTACGCCAACGCCGCCGAGGCCCGCGGCACGTGGGACAGCCGGATGGAGGCCAGCGTCGTCGACGCGGTGGTCCGCGGCGACACCGGCCCCGAACTGCTGTCCCGGGCCGCGGCGCTGAACTGGGACACCACCGCCCCGGCGACCGTGGTGGTCGGCGTCCCGGCCCCCGGGCGGGACGGCTCCACCGGGCCCGGCGACGACCAGCGGGCCAGCCAGCACGTCCGCGACATCGCCGCCCAGCATGGCCGCGCCGCCCTCACCGACGTCCACGGCACCTGGCTGGTCGCTATAGTTTCCGGCCAACTGTCGCCAACCGACAAATTCCTCGGCGATCTGCTGCAGGCCTTTTCCGACGGCCCGGTGGTCATCGGGCCCACCGCACCGATGCTGACGGCCGCCTATCACAGCGCCAGCGAGGCTATTTCCGGGATGAACGCCGTCGGTGGCTGGCGGGGCGCACCGAGGCCGGTTCAGGCCCGGGAACTTCTGCCCGAACGCGCCCTGATGGGCGACGCGTCCGCGATCGTCGCGTTGCACACCGACGTGATGGGGCCGCTGGCCGACGCGGGACCGACGCTCATCGAGACTCTTGACGCTTATTTGGATTGTGGCGGCGCGATTGAAGCTTGTGCCAGAAAGTTGTTCGTTCATCCAAATACGGTGCGCTACCGGCTCAAGCGGATCACCGACTTCACGGGACGCGATCCGACCCAGCCCCGCGACGCATACGTGCTGCGCGTGGCGGCGACGGTCGGCCAGCTCAACTACCCCACCCCGACCGCCAGCGTCGGCACCAACCCGCTGCCCCCTGTTCCGCTGCCGGTCAGGGCGGCTATCGTCGGTCAATCGGAGTAATAGTGACCCAGGCAACAGATCAAGCAACGGTATCGAACATGTAGCTTACGGAGCTGTTTTGTGGGGAGTACACAAAAACCTAAGACCAGGTTCATAATCTGTTACACCCGCCAAAACCGTTTCCACAGTGTTCTCTTAAACACGTGATTGCTTTGCTTGCGCCCGGACAGGGTTCGCAGACCGAGGGGATGCTCTCGCCGTGGCTCGACCTGCCGGGTGCCGCGGACCAGCTCGACCTGTGGTCGAAGGCCAGCGGCCTCGACCTGGTCAGGCTGGGCACCACCGCGTCGACCGAAGAGATCACCGACACCGCGGTCACGCAGCCCCTGGTCGTCGCCGCCACCCTGCTGGCCCACCAGGAGCTCACCAAGCGCGGCCTGCTCTCCGGCGCGGAGCTGATCGTCGCCGGCCACTCCGTCGGCGAGATCGCGGCGTACGCGATCGCCGGTGTGATGGCCGCCGACGACGCCGTCTCGCTGGCCGCCACCCGTGGCGCCGAGATGGCCAAGGCGTGCGCCATCGAGCCGACCGGCATGTCCGCCGTGCTCGGCGGTGACGAGGCCGAAGTGCTGGCCCGCCTCGAGCAGCTCGACCTGTTCCCCGCGAACCGCAACGCCGCCGGCCAGATCGTCGCCGCCGGCCCGCTGACGGCGCTGGAGAAGCTGGCCGAGGACCCGCCGGCCAAGGCCCGGGTTCGCGCCCTCGGCGTGGCCGGGGCGTTCCACACCAAGTACATGGCTCCGGCCCTCGACCGCTACGCCGCCGCGGCGGCCGCGGTCGCGACCGCCGAGCCCACCGCCACGCTGCTGTCGAACCGCGACGGCCAGCCCGTCGGCTCCGCGGCGGCGGCGATGGAGGCGCTGGTCGCCCAGCTCACCCAGCCCGTGCGCTGGGACCTGTGCACGGCGACCATGCGTGACCGGGAGATCACGGCGGCCGTGGAGTTCCCGCCCGCGGGCACTCTGACCGGCATCGCCAAACGCGAACTTCGGGGGGTTACGACCCGCGCCGTCAAGGCACCCGCAGACCTGGACGCACTGGCTGAACTGTAGAAAGCCGCTTCCAGTACAACCACATAACGCTCTATAAGAACGCTCTGTTCGATTAACACAACACATCACGAAGGGAAGACGCTGTGGCCGTCAGCCAGGAAGAAATCATCGCCGGTATCGCGGAGATCATCGAAGAGGTCACCGGTATCGAGCCGTCCGAGGTCACCCCGGAGAAGTCGTTCGTCGACGACCTGGACATCGACTCGCTGTCGATGGTGGAGATCGCGGTGCAGACCGAGGACAAGTACGGCGTGAAGATCCCGGACGAGGACCTCGCCGGTCTGCGCACCGTCGGTGACGTCGTCTCCTACATCCAGAAGCTCGAGGAAGAGAACCCCGAGGCTGCCGAGGCCCTGCGCGCCAAGCTGGAGACGGAGAACCCCGACGCCGTCGCCAACGTCAAGGCGAGGATGGAAGCGGACAAGTGAGCAAGCCTTCCACTGCTAATGGCGGTTACCCCAGCGTTGTGGTGACCGCCGTCACGGCGACGACGTCGGTCGCGCCGGACATCGAGAGCACGTGGAAGGGTTTGTTGGCCGGCGAAAGCGGCATCCACGTACTCGAGGACGAGTTCGTCACCAAGTGGGACCTGCCCGTCAAGATCGGTGGGCACCTCAAGGAGCCCATCGACGAGCACATGAGCAGGCTCGACCTGCGGCGTATGTCGTACGTCCAACGGTTGGCCAAGCTGCTCAGCACTCAGCTGTGGGAGTCCGCCGGCAGCCCGGAGGTCGACCCCGACCGGTTCTCGGTCGTGGTCGGCACCGGGCTCGGTGGCGCCGAGCGGATCGTCGAGAGCTACGACCTGATGAACGAGGGCGGCCCCCGCAAGGTGTCGCCGCTCGCCGTCCAGATGATCATGCCCAACGGCGCCGCGGCGGTGGTGGGTCTGCAACTGGGCGCTCGCGCCGGGGTCATCACCCCGGTGTCGGCATGCTCGTCGGGCTCGGAGGCGATCGCGCACGCGTGGCGCCAGATCGCGATGGGTGACGCCGACTTCGCCGTCTGCGGCGGTGTCGAGGGTCCCATCGAGGCGCTGCCGATCGCGGCGTTCTCGATGATGCGGGCGATGTCCACTCGCAACGATGAGCCCGAACGCGCCTCGCGCCCGTTCGACAAGGACCGCGACGGCTTCGTGTTCGGCGAGGCCGGGGCCCTGATGATCATCGAGACCGAGGAGCACGCCAAGGCCCGCGGCGCCAAGCCGCTGGCCCGGTTGATGGGTGCGGGCATCACCTCGGACGCGTTCCACATGGTTGCGCCGGCCGCGGACGGCGTGCGCGCCGGCCGGGCGATGCAACGGTCGCTCGAGTTGGCTGGCTTGTCCCCCAAGGACATTGACCACGTCAACGCGCACGGCACGGCGACACCGATCGGCGACACGGCCGAGGCCAACGCCATCCGGGTCGCGGGCTGCGAGCAGGCGGCGGTGTACGCACCGAAGTCGGCTCTGGGCCACTCCATCGGCGCGGTCGGCGCGCTGGAATCTGTCCTCACGGTATTGAGCCTTCGGGACGGCGTGATACCGCCAACTCTCAATTACGAAACGCCAGATCCCGAGATCGATCTTGATGTTGTCGCGGGCGAACCCCGCTACGGCGATTTCCGTTACGCCATCAACAACTCGTTCGGATTCGGTGGCCACAACGTGGCGCTCGCCTTCGGGCGGTACTGAGCACGACGTCGGGCGACGAAGCGGGCCTCAGCAAGCGGCCCGCGGAGGAGCCGGACAAGTACGAAAGGAACGTTTGCAAGACCCATGACAGAGCTGGTTACCGGGAAAACGCTCCCGAATGTGGTCGTCACTGGCGTCGCCATGACGACCGCACTGGCCACTGACGCCGAGAACACCTGGAAGTTGTTGCAGGACGGACAAAGTGGTATCCGCAGACTCGAGGACCCGTTCGTCGAGGAGTTCGACCTGCCGGTCAAGATCGGCGGGCACCTGTTGGAGGAATTCGACAGCCAGATGACCCGTGTCGAGCTGCGGCGCACGGGTTACCTGCAGCGGATGTCGACCATCTTGAGCCGCCGGGTCTGGGAGAACGCCGGCTCGCCCGAGGTCGACTCCGACCGGTTGCTGGTGTCCATCGGCACCGGCTTGGGCTCGTCGGAGGAAATGGTCTTCAGCTACGACGACATGCGCGCCCGTGGCATGCGGGCGGTTTCCCCGCTCGGTGTGCAGAAATACATGCCCAACGGCGCCGCGGCGGCGGTGGGTCTGGAACGGCACGCCAAGGCCGGCGTGATCACGCCCGTGTCGGCGTGCGCGTCCGGTTCCGAGGGTGTGGCCCAGGCGTGGCGCAACATCGTCTTCGGCGAGGCCGACATCGCCATCTGCGGTGGTGTCGAGACCAAGATCGAGGCGGTGCCGATCGCGGCGTTCGCCCAGATGCGCATCGTGATGTCGACCAAGAACGACGACCCGGCGGGTGCCTGCCGCCCGTTCGACCGGGATCGCACCGGCTTCGTGTTCGGCGAGGCCGGGGCGCTCATGGTGATCGAGACCGAGGAGCACGCCAAGGCTCGGGGGGCCAACATCCTGGCCCGCATCATGGGGGCCGCCATCACCTCGGACGGCTACCACATGGTCGCGCCGGACCCCAACGGGCTTCGGGCCGGGCACGCGATGAGCCGGGCGATTCAGCTCGCCGGCCTGACCCCCGGCGACATCCACCACGTGAACGCCCACGCGACGGGTACGTCGGTGGGTGACGTGGCCGAGGGCAAGGCGATCAACAACGCGCTGGGCCCCCACGGCGGCAACGCGGCCGTCTACGCGCCCAAGGCCGCGCTGGGCCACTCGGTGGGCGCGGTGGGTGCGGTCGAATCGATCCTGACGGTGCTGGCCCTGCGGGACCAGGTGATTCCGCCGACGCTGAACCTGGAAAACCTCGACCCCGAGATCGACCTGGACGTGGTGGCGGGCAAGCCGCGGCCGGGCAAGTACGAGTACGCGATCAACAACTCGTTCGGATTCGGCGGGCACAACGTCGCGATCGCCTTCGGGCGGTACTGACCATCGCTGCCCAACCAGAGAGCACACCGGAGAACAGGAGACCTGCGATGACAATCATGGCCCCCGCGTCGGTCGGCGAATCGCTCGACCCCAGGGACCCGTTGCTGCGTCTGAGCAACTTCTTCGACGAGGGCAGCGTCGCGCTGCTGCACGAGCGTGACCGCTCGGGTGTGCTTTCTGCGTCGGGCACCGTGAACGGTGTGCGCACCATCGCCTTCTGCACCGACGGCACCGTCATGGGCGGCGCCATGGGTATCGAGGGCTGTGCGCACATCGTCAACGCCTACGACACCGCCATCGAGGAGCAGAGCCCGATCGTCGGGATCTGGCACTCCGGCGGTGCGCGGTTGGCCGAGGGCGTGAAGGCGTTGCACGCGGTGGGGACGGTCTTCGAGGCGATGATCCGTGCGTCCGGTTACATCCCGCAGATCTCGGTGGTCGTCGGCTTCGCCGCCGGTGGCGCCGCCTACGGGCCGGCGCTGACCGACGTGATCGTGATGGCTCCGGAGAGCCGGGTGTTCGTGACCGGGCCCGACGTCGTGCGCAGCGTGACCGGCGAGGACGTCGACATGGCGTCCCTCGGCGGTCCGGAGACCCACCACAAGAAGTCCGGCGTGTGCCACATCGTCGCCGACGACGAGCTCGACGCCTACGAGCGCGGCCGTCGACTGGTCGGATTGTTCTGCCAGCAGGGCCATTTCGACCGCACCAAGGCCGAGGCCGGTGACACCGACATCCACGCCCTGTTGCCGGAATCGGCGCGGCGGGCCTACGACGTGCGTCCGATCGTGACCGCGATCCTGGACGCCGAGACCCCGTTCGACGAGTTCCAGGCCAACTGGGCGCCGTCGATGGTGATCGGGCTGGGCCGGCTCTCCGGCCGCACGGTGGGTGTCCTGGCGAACAACCCGCTTCGTCTGGGCGGCTGCCTGAACTCCGAAAGCGCCGAGAAGGCAGCACGTTTCGTGCGCCTCTGTGACGCGTTCGGCATCCCGCTGGTCGTGATCGTCGACGTGCCCGGCTACCTGCCCGGCGTCGACCAGGAGTGGGGCGGCGTGGTGCGCCGCGGCGCCAAGCTGTTGCACGCCTTCGGCGAGTGCACGGTTCCGCGGGTCACGCTGGTCACCCGAAAGACCTACGGCGGGGCCTACATTGCGATGAACTCCCGGTCGCTCAACGCGACCAAGGTGTACGCCTGGCCGGACGCCGAGGTGGCGGTGATGGGCGCCAAGGCCGCCGTCGGCATCCTGCACAAGAAAAAGCTGGCCGCCGCGGCCGATCACGAGCGTGAGGCGCTGCACGACCAGCTCGCCGCCGAACACGAGAAGATCGCCGGTGGCGTGGACAGCGCCATCGAGATCGGCGTGGTCGACGAGAAGATCGACCCGTCGCACACCCGCAGCAAGCTCACCGAGGCGCTGGCTCAGGCCCCGGCGCGCCGCGGTCGGCACAAGAACATCCCGCTGTAAGCCGCAGCGGCACCTTCTAGCGCGAGCAGACGCAAAATCGCACTCGCGGTGCCCGCGTGGTGCGATTTTGCGTCTGCTCGGCGGTTAATCCCCAGGCGTGACTGGTCAATTGAGCCGAGCCACCGCATGCTTCCGCGGTGCTCACCGACGCGCTAAAGCTGATGCAGGAAGTCGGCGGGTTCGCGACGACGTCCCAACTGCTGACAGTCATGACCCGTCAACAACTCGACGTTCAAGTCCGAAACGGTGGGCTGGTCCGCGTATGGCACGGGGTCTACGGCGCCACACAGCCAACTTGTCTGGGGCGGTTGGCCGCCTTGGACGTCTTCATGGGCCGACATGCGGTGGCCTGCCTGGGCACCGCCGCGGCCTTGTACGGATTCGACACCGAGAACACGAGAGCTATTCACGTTCTCGATCCCGGTGTGCGCATGCGCCCTACGGCCGGCTTGATGGTTCACCAACGAACCGGTGCCCGGCTCCAACGAATTGGGGGTCGTCTCGCGACGGCACCGGGATGGACTGCAGTGGAGGTCGCAAGGCAACTGCGCCGGCCGCGGGCGCTGGCGACGCTTGACGCGGCGTTGCGCTCAATGAAGTGCACTCGCAACGAAATTCGGAGAGCCGTTATCGAGCAGCGAGGACGTCGAGGCATAGTTGCTGTGCGCGCACTGTTGCCCTTGGCGGATGGCCGTGCGGAATCGCCCATGGAAAGCGAGGCGCGGCTGGTGATGATCGATCGCGGGCTACCGCTTCCCGAGCTGCAGCATCCGATCGTCGGACGCGATGGCCAGTTGTGGCGCGTCGACTTCGCATGGCCGCATCTGCGTTTGGCCGCAGAATACGAGAGCGTCGATTGGCACGTTGGTCGCGAGGAAATGCTTCGCGACAAGACGCGGTGGGCCAAGATCCAGGAGCTTGGGTGGACGATCATCCCAATCGTCGTCGACGACGTGCGACGAGAACCTGACCGCCTCGCTGACCGCATCGCGACGCACCTGAACCGCCCACCGATGGCCGGTTAACGCCGCCGAGCAGACACATAATCGCACGCAACACGCTTTGGCCATGCGCTTTTGTGTCTGCTCACGGAGCGCGGTCATGGTCTGCAGAGGATCTTCGCAAGCACCGCCCGCAGTTGCCCTTCGGGATCGTCGGGCAGAAAGTCACAGCGCCAGCCGACGAAATCGTCGGGGCGCACCAGCAGCGCGCCGGAAGGGCCGAGCCCGGTGACCGCCGCCCACTCGTCGCTCTCGATGCGATGCGCGGCCACCGACGCCGAAGCCGCGGCGGCGCACCAGCGTTCGTCGCCGGTGAGCACGGTGAATCCCGGGCCCAGCAGGTCGAGCGTCGAAACCCCCTCGCGCACCCAAACATGCGGCACCCGAGTGCCGGGCTGCCCGCGCAATTCGTCGATCAGCGACACGGCGTCGGGATCCGCCGGGCCGGGATCATCGGAAACCACTGCGCCCGAGCGGTATTGGTAGCCGATAAGCAGCGCGAACATCGGCGCCTCCTCGTCCGGCGGCAACATGGGCCGGTCGTCGTCCAACCGCAGGAAGCCCAGCGACGGCCCGCTAAGCGACTGGCGAGCATTGAAGCGCCCGACCGGGTGTCGCTCGGCATGGTAGGTGGTCAGCAGGGCCGGGCCGGCGGTCCCGTTCACGACGGCGGCCAGTTTCCAGGCCAGGTTATGCGCGCTCTGGATGGCGGTGTTGGCCCCGCCGCCCTTGAACGGCGGCATGGTATGGGCCGAGTCGCCGACGAGAAACACTCGGCCGCAGTGGAATTGGTTGGCTACCCGCTCGTAGGGCTGCCAGGGTGCCACATCGATGATTTCCACGTCCATCGGCTCACCGATCGCTTTGCTCAGCATCTCGCGGCACCGCTGGGCGGTGAACTGTACGGCGGTTTCCCCGCGGGCGGGAAAGTACGTGGTGATGAACATGCCCATGTCGTCGCGCACCGACAGAAAAATTCCCTCGACGTCCGGGTTGCTGACTTGGATGGCGTCGCCGTCGCCCAGGTCCGGAGCGAATTTTCGCCACGGCGCCCGGAAGTAGATGAACACGACATAGATGGGCAATGCCCCGTGGCCGGAGGTGGTCACGCCAAGCGCGTCGCGGACCGGGCTGTGCACGCCGTCGGCCGCGACGAGATAGTCGGCGCGTACCGCCTCGGTCGCGCCCGACTCGCGATCGCGGACAACCGCGGTGATGCCGCTAGCGTCTTGTTCGAACGAGCCCAACTCCGTGTTGTAGCGCACCTCGCTGCCGCGCCGGCGGATGTGGGTGAGCAGGATCGGTTCGAAGGCGCTCTGCGGGCAGTACTGGCCGCCGGGCTCGGGGCTTAATTCGTCGAACGGCGCGAAGATCGCGTTGATGTCGATCGCCTGACGCTGTTCGGCGCTGTTGAGCGTCGGCTTGCTCAGCATGTCGGAAACGCCGTTGGCGACCGCGTGGATCTCGTCGGCCAATCCAAGACCGCGCAGGATTTCCAGGGTGCGGAAGCTGAGGTTGCGGGCCTTCGGATAGATGAACACCTCGCGCCGCTTCTCGACCAGCAGCGAGCGGACCCCGTGTTTCGCCAGCAATGCCGACGTGGCGAGGCCGGCGGCGCCGGCGCCGACGATGAGGACTGGAACTCGTGTGGTCGTCATAGAACAAAATGATAGTCGCTATCATTCGATATCTACAGTCAGAATCAAGTTTCGGCGCCTAACCCAGGCGCGCCACGAACTCCTCGGCCGCCGGCAGCGCCCGCTCGCGATCGGAGGCCACCAGGCCGATGCGGGTCCGCCGGTCCACGATGTCGGAGACATCCAGCGCGCCCTCATGGGTGATGGCGTACTCGAATTCCGCCCGGGTGACGTCGATGCCCTCGGCGACCGGCTCGGTCGGGCGCTTACACGTGGCGGTGGCCACGACCTTGGCGGCCTCGGCGCCGTACCGCCGCACCAGCGAGTCCGGCAACCCGGCGACCGGGCCGGAGCCCGGCGGTCCCGGATTGGCGGGCGCCCCGACCAGCGGCAGGTCATGGGTCCGGCACTTCGCGGCGGGCAGGCGCCGAAGGCCGACGGCGCGGTCCAGCACGTCTTGCGCCATGTAGCGGTACTCGGTCAGCTTGCCGCCGATCACGCTGATGATCCCGGACGCCGACTCCACGACGGCGTGCTCGCGCGAGACGTCGGCGGTGCGGCCCTCGCCGGTGTCGATCAGCGGCCGCAGCCCCGCGTAGGCGCCGATGACGTCGGCCGGCCCGAGCGCGACCCCCAACGCGGTGTTGACCGTGTCGAGCAGGAAGGTGACCTCGTCGGCCGACGGTGTGGGCACATCCGGAATCGGGCCGGGGGCGGCTTCGTCGGTCAGCCCCAGATAGACCCGGCCCAGCTGCTCGGGCATGGCGAAGACGAACCGGTTGAGCTCGCCGGGGATCGGAATCGTCAGCGCCGCAGTGGGATTCCCGAACGCTTCGGCGTCGAACACCAGATGCGTTCCGCGGCTGGGCCGCAGCCGCAGCAGGCCGTCGATCTCCGCGGCCCACACCCCGGCGGCGTTGATGACCGCCCGCGCCGCGACGTCGAACGACTGTCCCGTGCGCTGGTCGGTCAGCCGCACCGAGGTGCCGGTGGCCCTCGACGCCGCCACGTAGGTCAGGATCCGTGCGCCGTGCTGCGCCGCGGTGCGCGCGACCGCGGTGACCAGGCGGGCGTCGTCGATCAACTGCCCGTCGTAGGCCAGCAGCCCGCCGTCCAGCCCCGCGCGCCGAACGGTGGGCGCCAGCTGCACGACGCGCTCCGGTGAGATCCGGCGCGACCGCGGCAGTATCGACGACGACGTGCCCGCAAGCGTCCGCAGCGCGTCGCCCGCCAGGAACCCCGCGCGCACCAGCGCGCGCTTGCCCCGGCTCATCGAGGGCAACAACGGAACCACTTGCGGCATCGCGTGAACCAAGTGGGGGGCGTTGCGGCCCATCAGGATTCCGCGCTCGAGGGCGCTGCGGCGGGCGATCCCCACGTTGCCGGTCGCGAGGTAACGCAGCCCGCCGTGCACCAGTTTGGAGCTCCACCGGCTGGTGCCGAAGGCGAGGTCGTGCTTCTCCACCAGCGCCACCCGCAGCCCGCGCGACGCGGCGTCCAGGGCGATGCCGGCGCCGGTGATGCCGCCGCCGATCACGACGACGTCCAGCGGCTCGCCGTCGGCCAGGGCAGTCAGGTCCGCCTCGCGGCGGGCGGCGTTCAGCGCGGTGGGGTCGGGTATCACGACAGGTATCCGTTCAGCGAGTAAGCGAGTTCGACGGCCAGCGTGTCGGCGTCGAGGAGGGGTTCGACGATCTGCGCCGACTGAATGGTCGACTGGGCGATCAGCAACACCATGGTGGCCATCTGGACGGGGTCGCCGGCGCGCACGCTGCCGTTGCGCTGGGCCACCCGCAGCCGGGCGGCGAGGGCGTCGATCAGCATGTGCTGGCTGGTTCCCAGCCGCTCGGTGATGTAGATCGGCGCGAGTTCGGAGTGCAGCACCGACATGACGAGGCGGTCGCGACGCAGCAGATTGGCCACCGTAACGATCTGTCGCACAAGGGATTCCCGGTCGTCACCGAGCAGCGGCGCGTCCCGCATCACCTCGGTGATGTGGCGGGTCAACAGCGCCGCGACGATCGACGGGGTGTCCGGCCAGCGCCGGTACACCGTGGGCCTGCTGACGCCGGCACGTCGCGCGATCTCGGCCAGGGTGACCCGGTCCACCCCGAAGTCGACCACGCAGCTGGCCGCCGCCGCGAGGATGCGCTCCCCCGTGTCCACCGGGACGCGTGCGTTACTGGTTGACAGCATGTGTAATACTGTAACGCATGACGCAACCCGAGGGCCTGCTCCCCCCGATGAAATGGAACGCGTGGGGGGATCCGGCCGCGGCCAAGCCGCTCTCCGAGGGCATAAGGACGCTGCTGAAACAGGCCGTCGGCGTGCAGGATTCCGGCGCCGCCGAGCTGCAACCCGATCAGGTGCGCCTGCGCCCGTCGGCGCTCTCGCAGGCCCATCGCGACGCGCTGGCCGAGCTCGTCGGCGCCGAGTACTGCCGCACCGACGACCGGGACCGGCTGCTGCACGCCGGCGGCAAGTCCACGCTCGATCTGCTGCGCCGCAAGGACGCCGGCGTGCAGGACGCGCCCGACGCGGTCTTGCTGCCCGGTGACGAGGACGCCGTCGCCACGATCCTGCGCTACTGCTCCCACCACCACATCGCCGTGGTTCCGTTCGGCGGCGGCACCAGTGTGGTCGGCGGCCTGGATCCCATTCGCGGCGAGTTCCCCGCCGTGGTGTCGCTCGACCTGCGCCGCCTCGACCAACTGTTCTCCCTCGACGAGGTGTCCGGCCAGGCCGTGTTCGGGGCCGGCGTCACCGGGCCGGATGCCGAACGCATGCTTGGCGCCCAAGGTTTTTCGCTCGGGCATTTCCCGCAGAGCTTCGAATACGCGACGATCGGCGGCTTCGCCGCCACGCGCTCGTCCGGGCAGGACTCGGCGGGCTACGGCCGCTTCAACGACATGGTGCGCGGCCTGCGGGTGGTCACGCCGGTGGGCACCCTGGACCTGGGCCGCGCGCCCGAGTCCGCGGCCGGCCCCGACCTGCGCCAGCTGATGATCGGGTCCGAGGGCGTCTTCGGCGTCATCACCCGGGTGCGGCTGCGCGTGCACCGGGTCCCGGCGGCCGTCCGCTACGAGGCGTGGTCCTTCCCCGACTTCGAGACCGGCGCCGCAGCCCTGCGCGCCGTCACCCAAACCGCGACCGGCCCCACGGTCATCCGGCTTTCCGACGAGGCCGAGACCGGGGTCAACCTGGCCACCACCGAGTCCATCGGGGAAAGCCAGATCACCGGCGGTTGCCTGGGCATCACCGTGTTCGAAGGCACCGAGGAACACGTCGAAAGCCGGCACGCCGAAACCAGCGCCCTGCTGGCGGCGCAGGGCGGAACCTCGCTGGGCGAAGCGCCGGCGCGGGCGTGGGAGCACGGGCGCTTCGGCGCGCCGTACCTGCGCGATTCGCTGCTGTCGGCGGGCGCGCTGTGCGAGACGCTCGAGACGGCCACCGACTGGTCCAATGTTGCGGCCCTCAAAGCCGCTGTGACGCAAGCGCTTACGGACGCTCTGGCCGCGAGCGGCACGCCCGCGTTGGTGATGTGCCACATCTCGCACGTCTACCCGACCGGGGCGTCGCTGTACTTCACCGTCGTCGCCGGGCAGCGCGGCAACCCGATCGAACAATGGTGGGCCGCCAAGAAGGCCGCGTGCGACGCGATCATGGCCACCGGCGGGACCATCACCCACCACCATGCGGTCGGCGCCGACCACCGCCCCTGGATGGGCGACGAGGTGGGCGAGCTGGGCGTGCAGGTGCTGCGCGCGGTGAAGGCCACCCTGGACCCGGCCGGAATCCTCAACCCGGGCAAGCTGATTCCATGACCCGGCGCGAGATCGCGAAGGTGATCGCGCTGACCAATCCCGTCTCGGGGCATGGCGCCGCGATCCGGGCGGCGCAGCTCGCGATCGCGCGGCTGCACCACCGCGGGGTCGAGGTCGTCGAGATCATCGGCGACGACGCGCAAGACGCGCGGTACCTGGTGGGCGCCGCGCTGGAAAAGGGCGCCGACGCGGTAATGGTGACCGGCGGGGACGGCGTCGTCTCCAACGCGCTGCAGGTGCTCGCGGGCACCGACGTGCCGATCGGCATCGTGGCGGCCGGGACCGGCAACGACCACGCCCGCGAATTCGGGCTTCCCACCAAGGATCCCGAGGCCGCGGCGGACATCATCGTCGAAGGTTTCACCCAGACGATCGATCTGGGCCGCATCCGCAACAGCGACGGGGCCACGAAGTGGTTCGGCACCGTGGCGGCCACCGGATTCGACTCGCTGGTGACCGACCGGGCCAACCGGATGCGCTGGCCGCACGGGCGGTTGCGGTACTACGTCGCGATGCTCGCCGAGCTATCGCAGCTGCGGCTCCTGCCCTTCCGCATGGTGCTCGACGGGACGCGCGAGATCGACGCCGACATCACGCTGGCGGCCTTCGGCAACACCCGCAGCTACGGCGGGGGCATGCTGATCTGCCCGCACGCCGACCCCACCGACGGCCTGCTCGACATCACGATGGTGCACGAGGCGTCGCGCACCAAGCTGGTCCGCCTGTTCCCCACCGTCATGAAGGGCACCCACATCGACCTCGCCGAGGTGAGCACGACGCGGGCCCGATCCATTCACGTCGAGTGCCCCGGCATCAACGTCTACGCCGACGGCGACTTCGCCTGCGCGCTGCCCGCGGAGATCAGCGCGGTTGCGGGGGCGCTGCGGATCCTGCGCCGGGCCGGGGACCAATAGCGGGCCACCGGATTTGATATCGCCCGCGATATCAAATCCGGACGTCGCACATTCCCGCGGAGACCTAGCCGACGCCGCGGCTGAGCCAGGTCACCTCGCCGACCTCGCCGCCGTCGCGGTAGGCCTCCAGGGCGTCGTCCCACGCCGTTCCTAGCACGGTGTCCAGCTCGGCGGCCAGGGTGTCGGCGCCCTGCGACATCAGCGCCCGCAGTCGCATCTCCCCGACCATGACGTCGCCGTTGGCGCTCATCGCCCCGCTCCACAGGCCGAGCTGCGGGGTGTGGCTGAACCGCTGGCCGTCGACTCCGGGGCTGGGGTCCTCGGTGACCTCGAACCGCAGCACCGACCACGACCGCAGGGCGTTGGCCAGCCGGGCGCCGGTGCCCACCGGCCCGACCCAGTTGGTGACCGCCCGCAGCTGTCCGGGCATGGCCGGCTGCGGGGTCCACGTGAGGTTCGCCTTCGCCCCAAGGGTCGACGACAACGCCCACTCGACATGCGGGCACACCGCCGCGGGCGAGGCGTGCACGTACACCACGCCAGTCGTCACGTCGGCGAATTGATTCGACGCACGCATTTCCTGCTCCTTCGGTTCCGCGAGGGACGTCTTCCCCAACGACCTGGCGGGACCTGGCAAGCAGGATGTCTAACTATTTTGTGTGTCGTGCGTGTCTATTGTGCCTTGTGATACCCGTGTTGCGCTAGTGTGCATTTTTTCTCAGCCGTATTCCGCGACCACGGCGTCCGAGAACGCCGGCCACGGCTGCAGCGCCCACTCCCCGAAATCGCGGTTGGTCAGGGCCACCAGCGCCAGCTCCCGTTCGGGATCTGCCCAGATGAACCCACCCGCCTGGCCGAAATGGCCGTAGGTGCGCGGCGAGTTGTGCGCGCCGGTCCAGTGCGGCGATTTGGCGTCCCGAATCTCGAAGCCCAGCCCCCAGTCGTTGGGCCGCTGGACGCCGTAGCCGGGCAGCACGCCGTCCAGGCCGGGAAACTGCACCGTCGTCGCCTCGGCGTGCAGCTCGGCGGAGACAGTCACCGGCCGCAGCAGGTCGCCGGCGAATTTCGCCAGGTCAACCACCGTGGACACCGCCCCGAACCCCGCCGCCGCCGCGCCGCCGTCCAGCCGGGTGGAAGCCATCCCGAGCGGCTGGAACACCGCCTCGGTTAGGTAGCGGCCGAATTCGATGCCCGATTCGCGCTCCACGGTCTCGGCCAGCACGGTGAAGCCGTGGTTGGAGTAGATGCGCCGCGCGCCGGGGGCGGCGAGCACGTGGTCGTTCTGCAACGCCAGCCCCGACGCGTGCGCCAGCAGATGGCGCACGGTGGCCCCGGGCGGGCCGGCCGCGGTGCTCAGGTCGACCACGCCCTCTTCGACGGCGACCTGCACCGCGCGGGCCACCAGCGGCTTGGTCACCGAAGCCAGCACGAACACCCGCTCGGTGTCGCCGTGACCGGCCAGCACGCCGTCGGGTCCGATCACCGCCGCGGCGGCGGCCTCGACTGGCCAATCCCGCAGAGCGTCGAGGGCCGCCATCACTTTCGGGCGATGTAGTAGTTGTTGATCGGGTCGGACTCGATCTCGGCGACCCGCACGTCGCCGAATCCGGCGTCGGCCAGCATCGCGGTGGCCAGCTGCGTCCCCCACGCCGTGCCCAGCCCGGCGCCGTCCAGCGCCAACGACACCGTCATGCAGTGCATCAGCGACGTGGTGTACAGGTAGGTGCTCATCGGAACGCCGACGTTGTCCTCGAGGCGGCTCGACGCCTTGATGTCGGCCATCAGCAGCACGCCGCCGGGCCGCAGGGCGCGGTAGATGTTCTCCAGCACCTGCGCGGGCTGGGCCTGGTCGTGGATGGCGTCGAACACGGTGATGACGTCGTAGGCCTCGACCTTGTCCAACTCGGCCAGGTTGTGGCTCTCGAAGGTCGCGTTCGCCAGGCCGAGGTCGGCCGCCTCACGGGCGCCGACGGCGATCGCCTCGTCGGAGAAGTCGATGCCGGTGAAGCGGCTGGCGGGGAACGCGCGCGCCATCACGTTGATCGCGTGGCCGCTGCCGCAGCCGAAGTCCGCGACGTCGGCCCCGTCCCGCAGGCGTTCGACGAGGCCGTCCACCAGCGTCAGCACCACGTCGACCAGCGCCTTGTCGTACACCACCCCGCTCTGCTCGGCCATCAGCGCGTGGAAGCGGGGGAACTCGCTGTAATGCAGGCCGCCGCCGTCGCGGAAGCAGCCGATGATCTTCTGTTCGACCTCGGCGAGCAGCGGGACGAACAGGGTCACCAGGGCGAGGTTGTCCGGCCCGGCCGCCCGGGTCAGCACGCCGGCACGGTGCGCGGGCAGCGAGTAGGTGGCGGTCTCGGCGTCATAGTCGACGACGTGCGCGGTCGTCATGCCGGCCAGCCATTCGCGCACGTAGCGCTCGTTGAGGCCGGCCGCCTCGGCGATCTCGGCGCTGGTGGCCGGCGCGAGCCCGGACATCGTGTCGAGCAGACCGGTCTGGTGCCCGATGCTCAGCAGCAGGGTCAGGCTGGCGCCGTCGATGGCCGCGGCGATTCGTTCGGTGAATTCGTCGGTGGTTTCCGAGGCGGTCTCGGGTGCTGCGTTCATCTGCGCCGCTCCTCGTCATCGTTTCGTCCCCCGCAAGCGGGTGGGGGTCCCACTGCATCGTCCCCGGCGCGCATGGTCAGCGACGGTACACCGTAGTTTGGTGGCCATGAGTCAGACAGTGCGCGGCGTGATTTCACGAAAGAAGGGCGAGCCCGTCGAGCTGGTCGACATCGTCGTCCCCGACCCGGGGCCCGGTGAGGCCCTGGTGGACGTCATCGCCTGCGGGGTGTGCCATACCGACCTGACCTACCGCGAGGGCGGCATCAACGACGAGTACCCGTTCCTGCTCGGCCACGAGGCCGCCGGCCGGGTCGAGGCCGTCGGGCCGGGCGTGACGGCGGTCGAGCCGGGCGACTTCGTGATCCTGAACTGGCGGGCCGTCTGCGGCCAGTGCCGGGCCTGCAAACGCGGCCGCCCTCACCTGTGCTTCGACACGTTCAACGCCTCGCAGAAGATGACGCTGACCGACGGCACGGAACTGACGCCCGCGCTGGGCATCGGGGCGTTCGCCGACAAGACGCTGGTGCACGCCGGGCAGTGCACCAAGGTCGATCCCGCCGCCGACCCGGCCGTCGCGGGCCTGCTCGGCTGCGGGGTGATGGCCGGCATCGGCGCGGCGATCAACACCGGCGGCGTCACCCGCGACGACACGGTCGCGGTGATCGGCTGCGGCGGGGTCGGGGACGCCGCGATCGCCGGCGCCGCGCTGGTCGGGGCCCGGCGGATCATCGCGGTCGACACCGACGACACCAAGCTGGAGTGGGCCCGAAAGTTCGGCGCCACCCACACCGTCAACGCCCGCCAGGCCGATGTCGTCGAGGCGATCCAGGACCTCACCGACGGGTTCGGGGTGAACGTGGCGATCGACGCGGTCGGCCGGCCGGAGACCTGGAAGCAGGCCTTTTACGCCCGCGACCTCGCGGGAACCGTTGTGCTGGTGGGGGTTCCGACGCCCGACATGAAGCTGGAGATGCCGCTGATCGACTTCTTCAGCCACGGCGGGTCGCTGAAGTCGTCGTGGTACGGCGATTGCCTGCCCGAACGCGACTTCCCGACGCTGATCGATCTGTATTTGCAGGGCCGGCTCCCGCTGGAGCAGTTCGTCTCCGAGCGCATCGGCCTCGGCGACGTCGAGGAGGCCTTCCACAAGATGCACGGGGGCAAGGTGTTGCGTTCGGTGGTGGTGCTCTAATGGTCGAGATCCAGAAGGTGGTCACCCACGGCACGTTCGAACTGGACGGCGGCAGTTGGGAAGTCGACAACAACATCTGGCTGATCGGTGACAACTCCAACGTCGTGGTGTTCGACGCCGCGCACACGGCCGAGCCGATCATCGAGGCCGTGGACGGCCGGCACGTGGTCGCGGTGGTGTGCACGCACGGCCACAACGACCACGTGACGGTCGCGCCGGAACTGGGCGAGGCGCTCGACGCGCCGGTGCTGCTGCACCCGGCCGACGAGGTCCTGTGGCGAATGACGCACCCCGACAAGGAGTTCCGCTCCGTGTCCGACGGCGAGACGGTCAAGATCGGCGGGACCGAGCTGCGCGCGTTGCACACCCCGGGCCACTCGCCCGGATCGGTGTGCTGGTATTCGCACGACCTGGGCGTGGTGTTCAGCGGCGACACCCTGTTCTCCGGCGGCCCGGGTGCGACCGGCCGCTCCTATTCGGATTTCCCGACGATCCTGCAGTCGATCTCCGAGCGGTTGGGCAAATTGCCCGGCGAGACGCTGGTGCACACCGGCCACGGCGATGACACCACGATCGGCGACGAGATCGTGCACTACGAGGAGTGGGTGGCCCGGGGCCACTGAGCGTTCGCGCGCCCTGGCGGCCACATCCGTCACACGCGCAACGGTTTCCTACCACCATGCCGCCGCCGGATTTGATATCGCCGGCGATATCAAATCCGAGGGTCGCCTAATGGTCGCGGACAGGCGGGCTATTGCCCCTCGAAGATCCGCCGCTTCTCGGCCTCGAACTCCTCCTGGGTCAGCGCCCCCGAGTCACGCAGCGCCGCAAGGGTTTTGAGCCGCTCCAGGCGCACCCCCTCGTCGGTCGGCTCGACGGGCGCCGCGGTCACGACCGGCGCCCCGTAGTAGGGATTCGCCGCCACAACGGCCCGGCGGCGGGTGCGGCTCAGCCACCGGCCCGACAACACCGATCCGGCCAGGCCCACCACGAACGTGGCGACGAACAGCCACACCGCAAAGCCGTAGGAACTCTTGTGGCCGAAGGCCAGTCGCGGGTCGATGTACCCGTTGACCTGTCCGTCGGTCGTGATGTTGTAGGTGCCGCTCGACGCGACGCGGGCGACCCACACCCGCACGTGTGCGTCGTTGTTGACCGTCGTCGTCGTCCCGATGCTCTCGGTCACGACGGGCTGCGCCACGCCGTCGGGCGGCGCGATCGTGACGCCCAGCGGCGGCACCGGCAGCCCGCGGTCGGGGCCGCTGATGACGACGGTGTGCAGGCTGATGGTGACATCACCGGCGGGCAGGTAGAGGCTGCCCGACCCGGGGACGGGCACCTCACCGTAGGCGTTGTATTTGTCCAGAAAGAAGGCGTTGAGCACCAGGGCGGCGATGAAGCCGCCCACCGATACGACCATCACGACGATGGCAGCGGCCAGCGAAATCTTCGCGAGCCGTCGGCTGCTCATCCAGGCAGTGTGTCACCGCGACGGCAGACGGCGCACACTGGGAGCCGGGTGAAACCGGTAAGGAGTGATACGCATGGCCAACGATCTCGTCGCCACGGTCCCCGACCTGTCCGGCAAGCTGGCTATCGTCACGGGTGCCAACAGCGGCCTGGGCTTCGGTCTGGCCCGCCGGCTCGCGGCCGCCGGCGCCGACGTCGTGATGGCGATCCGCAACCGCGCCAAGGGCGAGGGGGCGATCGAGCAAATCCGCAAGACGGTGCCGGACGCCAAGCTGACCATCGCCGCGCTGGACCTGTCGTCGCTGGCCTCCGTCGCCGCGCTGGGTGAACAACTCAACGCCGAGGGCCGCCCGATCGACATCCTGATCAACAACGCCGGCGTCATGACGCCGCCGGAACGCGACACCACCGCCGACGGCTTCGAATTGCAGTTCGGCAGCAACCATCTCGGGCACTTCGCGCTGACCGGGCACGTGCTGCCGCTGCTGCGCGCCGCCGGCAAGGCGCGCGTCGTCTCGCTGAGCAGCCTGGCGGCCCGCCAAAGCGGCAAGATCCACTTCGACGACCCGAATTTCGAGAAGTCCTACGCGGCGATGTCGGCGTACGGCCAGTCGAAGCTCGCGGTGCTGATGTTCGCCCTCGAGCTGGACCGGCGCGGCCGCGCGGGCGGTTGGGGCATCGTGTCCAACGCCGCGCACCCGGGCCTGACCAAGACCAACCTGCAGATCGCCGGGCCCTCGCACGGCCGGGAGAAGCCCGCGCTGATGGAGCGGCTGTACAAGGCGTCCTGGCGCTTCACGCCGTTCCTGTGGCAGGAGATCGACGAGGGAATCCTGCCTGCGCTCTACGCGGCGGCCGCCCCGCACGCCGAGGGCGGCGCGTTCTACGGGCCCCGCGGGTTACAGGAGCTGGCCGGCGGCGGCGTCCGGCCGGCCAAGGTCCCGGCGCCGGCCCGCAACGAGGCTGACTGCCAACGACTTTGGGAGCTTTCCGAGCGGCTCACCGGCGTCAGCTACCCGAAGCCGGACTGACGACTATCGTTGGGACATGCGGCCTGAGCCAAGGATGCCCGAATCGAGCA
Source organism: Mycobacterium sp. E183 (assembly GCF_001667735.1). GTDB lineage: Bacteria > Actinomycetota > Actinomycetes > Mycobacteriales > Mycobacteriaceae > Mycobacterium. The sequence continues at coordinate 12,347 of NZ_LZJN01000004.1, read as the reverse complement.
TTGTGGTTCGGCCCGAGCCCGTTTACACCCAGTCGTCGCGGCTGCAGGCCGCCGGGCTGGCGCCGGCCATCGCGATGTTCGAGCGCGCCGCCGAGCAGGTGGCGCTGCCCAAGCCGCCGCAGCCCATCGTCATCGCCGACTACGGCGCCGCCAACGGCCACAATTCGCTGAAGCCCCTCGCGGCCGCCATCGCGGTGCTGCGCCGCCGTACCCGTCACGACCACGCAATCCTGGTGGCGCACACCGACATACCGGACAACGACTTCTCGGCGCTCTTCCACACCCTGGAAGACGACCCGGAGAGCTACCTGCAGCTCGACAACGCGACGTTCGCGTCGTCGATCGGCCGTTCTTTCTACGACCAGATCGTGCCGTCCAAGACGGTCAACCTCGGCTGGTCGTCGTGGGCGACGCAGTGGCTGAGCGCGATGCCCGGGGAGGTGCACGATCACGTGCACGTCGCCTACAGCAGCGACGCCGCGGCGCGCGCGGCGTACGCCGAGCGCGCGGCGCTGGACTGGCACAACTTCGTCGCGTTCCGGGGCCGCGAGCTGGCCCCCGAGGGGCGGCTGGTGGTGATGACGATCGCGCTCGACGAAGACGGCACGACGGGGTTCCCGACGCTGATCGACGCGATGCTCGAGGGGCTGCGGGAGCGCGTGCGCGACGGCCTGGTGCGCGAGGACGAGGCGCGGCGGATGACCATTCCCACCTTCGCCCGCGGCGAGAAGGACTTCCGCGCCCCGTTCGCGCCCAGTGGGCGCTTCGAGGGCCTGACGATCGACCAGCTGGAGATGTTCAACGCCGAGGACCGATTCTGGGCCCGCTTTCAAGCCGACCGCGACGCCGAGGCCTTCGGCGCGCAGTGGGCTGCCTTCGCCCGCGCGGCGCTGTTTCCCGCCCTGGTGCGCGGGCTGGACGGCGGGGTCGACGACGCCCGGGCCCGCGAGTTCGTCGATCAGCTCGAGCGCGCGGTCGCGGTTCGGCTGGCAAGCGCACCCGAGCCGATGCGAATCCCCCTGGCCTTGGTCGAGCTGGTCAAACGCGAACGATCCGGTGCGTGAGAGTTTCGACACATCCCGGCAACGGGTAACCCCCGACAATCGCGACCTGCGATTGCGAGGGGGTTATTGCATGAGCGTGCAGGACGACAAGTCGGCTGACCAGGACGCCGATCTCAAGTCGGCTGACGAGGACACCGATCAGAAGCTGACGGAAAAGCCCGAGCCTGACGAGGACGATAAAGCGAAGGCCGCCGAGATGATGGAGGCCTATAAGGAGAAGCCGACCATCGTGCTCCCCGGCACCGGCGGGAGCGTATCCGGCACCGCCGTCAACGACTGGCTGGACGAGGACGGCAATCCCAAGCACGAGGTTCCCGAGGGTACCGACTCGAAGGCCGAAAATTCCGACGACGAGCGCGACGAGCAGGCGTTGAAGGAACAGATCGAGAAAGACAAGGAGCTCAACGAGAAGCTCAAAGAGGCCGCGGCCGCCGAGAACAAGGGCGAAAAGGGTTGACCCGTCGGCCCGTTCCGCGCTACGGGCCGAATTGAGGGATGCCGCTGATGCCCAAGTCGCCCGCGATCCCCTGCACGATCTGATTGACGCGGTCCAGCCCCGGGATGGGTTCGTTGAGACCCGGCACCGGCGGGATGGGCGGCACCTCGGGGATCCGCGGGGCCACCGGACGGGCGGGCGCGGCCGCGAGTGGGGGCGCCTGCTGCGGTTTGGCTGACGGGACGCTGCTGGACGGCGTCTCGGTGTTGGCCGGCGGGTTGGTGTCCGTGCTCGACGGCGGCGGAGCCTCTTGCGTCGGGGGCGGCGGCTGCGCCGTCGCGGTATTGGGCGGCGGGGCGGGCGCCCGACTGCTGGTCACGCCCGGAGCCGGCGTGTTCGCCGAGTCGTTCGAGGAGGTCAGGCCGATCGTGACCGCGGTCCCCACGAGCGCAACCGCGGCCGCCCCGCCGACGATCGCGGCCAGCACCGGCAGCCGAAACAGGCGGTTCTTGCGCTTGGCGATCGGCCGCTCGCGCGGCTCGTCGATGTCAATGGCGGGCGCGGCCCCCGTCGGCCTCTCCGACCCCACTGGAGCCGCCTGCGCCGTCGCCGTGACGGGTGCGGCGGGCGCGGCCCCGGTCGCCGCCGCCGCGAACGCCTCCCCGGGCCCGTGCGCCGCCCGCAGCGCGGCCCCGGTCGCGGCCGTCAGCTCCGGGCGCGCCGTGGTGATGACCGGGACACGGAAGTACTGCGACAGCGTGGTGGTGATCGACGGGATGTGCGCCCCGCCGCCGGCGGATGCCACCGCGACCAGATCTTGAATCCCGTTGCGCGCCAACGCGTTTTCCAACACGGCCACGAACCTGTCCAGCGGGGTGCGGATCGCGTCGTCGAGCTCCTCGCGGGTGACCCGGATTTCGCCGGTCAGCCCGTCGGCCACCGTGGTGACCGTGTTGAACGACAGCTCTTCCTTGGCGTTTCGGCACGCGGTCCGCAGCCGGCTCAGCGAGCCGATCGCCACGGTGCCGGCCGGGTCGAAGGACGCGGTGCTCGGCATGTTGGCGACGACGGCGCTCAGCAGCGCCTGATCGATTAGGTCGCCGGAGAAGTCGTGCAGCCGCAGGGTCGGGGCCAGCGCCTGGTAGTCGCCGTCGGCGCGCAGGAAGGTGACGCTGGTGCCGGTGCCGCCGAAGTCGCACACCGCCACCGTGCCGCGGCCCGGGATGCCGGCGTTGTTGCGCGCGGCGACGAGCGTGGCGGCGGCGTCGGGAATCAGCAGCAGGGGCCGGGCCCGGTTGGACCATTCGGCCACCGAGCTCAGCGCCGTGCCCACCGCGTCCACCGCCGCGGACGGCCAGTGGGCGGGGTAGGTCACGGCGACGCTCTCGGGCAGGGGCCGCCCGCCGGTGACGGCGTAGGCGAGCGCGCGCATGGCGTCGGCGATCAGTTGCTCGCCGCGGTGCACCGAGCCGTCGGGCGCCACGATGCCGCGGGGGTCGGAGACCCGGTTGACGAATCCGGTCAGCACCAGGCCGGGCTGGTTGAGCCGCGGGTTCTCGGCGGGGATGCCGACCTCGGGGGCGCGCTCGGGGTACAGCGTCAGGACGGGCTTGCGGGTGATGGCCTGGCCGGGGGCGACGGCCGCCAGGTTGGTGGCCCCGATCGACAGTCCCAGCGCGGTCTCAGCTCCATCGGCCATGTATCCCAACCCCAAACCTCAGCGACTCGCAAACCGGCTCGCCGTCATTGTGCCGCGGAAACCTGTACCGCGTCTCAGCGCAACCTAGGTGCCGGCTGTGCGGCGCGTCAGCGAATGTTGCCGGTCCCCGCGATCAGCGGGAGGTCCAGCGGCGTGACCCAGCCCGGCCGCAGGTCGTTGACGGCCGGCACCGCGTTGAGGGCGCGCATCCCGGTCGCCAGGCACCCGGCCGTGGCCGCGTCGCGGCCCGAGCCGTCGGTGAACCGGAACGCGGTCTCCTGGAAGATGCTGGGCGTGCCCTCGATGTCCACCCGGTAGACGTCGTTGTCGTGGCCGGACGGCCAGTCGGGGGCGGCGTCCAGGCCGATGCGGTTGACGTGCTCGAGCTGAATCCTGGTGTCGCCCTTGTAGATTCCGTTAATGGTGAACCGGACGGCGGCGACGTGCCCGGCCTTGATGACGCCCTTGACGGTGTGCCGCTCGGTGGGCGTCACCCACTTGTCCCAGGTGGTGGTGATCTCATCGAGCATGATGCCCGCGGCATGAGCGATCATCGGGACCGTGGCGCCCCACGCGAAGATCAACATGTTGGAGTCTTCGAGCATCGGGCTGTATTCGGGTTCGCGGCCGATGCCCATCTCGACCTCGTAGTCACCCTCGTAGTTGGTGTAGTCGAGCAGCTCGGACGCGCGCACCCGGCGCACCTCCGAGCACAGGCCCATCAGCGTCATGGGGAACAGGTCGTTGGCGAACCCCGGGTCGATGCCGGTGGTGAAGCAGGACGACTCCCCCAGCTCGCAGGCTTCGGTGATGGGCGCGATCCACTGCGGCGGGTTGAGGTGCATCGTCGGCCACACCCAGGGGGTCATCGCGGTCGAGCACACGTCGATGCCGGCCCGCAGGAAGCGGGTGATCAGCGCGATGTTGTCCTTGGCGTGCATCGCCGTCGGGCCGTAGTGCACCAGCGCGTCGGGCTGCAGCGCGATCAGGGCGTCGACGTCGTCGGTGGCCTTGATGCCCACCGGCTCGGGCAGCCCGCAGATGTCGCCGACGTCGCGGCCGACCTTGTCGGGATTGCTGACGCCGACACCCACCAACTCGAACAGCGGATGCTTGACGATCTCGGCGATCACCATCTTGCCGACGAAGCCGGTGCCCCAGACCACCACACGTTTTGAACCGTGTTCCGACATACTCACCTTCCCGTACCAGCCCCCGTGGGACTCACACTAGACCGGGCCGGTCGTCGCCTTGGCCGGAAACCTTCCCTAGCACCGCGTGTGGTGACACGATGCAAATCATGACCAAGCATGTGCGCGGGCTCTCGATCCTGTTCGCCGTCGCCGTCGCGGCGGCCCCGGGCGTGGCGCACGCCCTCCCCCAGATGCCCCAGGCCCGTTACGAGGTGACCGGTACCGGCGTCGCGCAGTACATCTCGTACCAGACCGACAACGGACAGCTGCACCAGGTGAATGCGCCGCTGCCGTGGTCGACGGAATTCACCGCCTTCGGGGGCCAGGTGTTCGTGGTCAGCGCGCAGGGGGTCGGCCCCATCCGCTGCCGGATCCTGCTCGACGGCAACGTCGTCGCCGACGCGCAGTCGGCCGGCGGCCGGACCGTATGCACCCATTAACGGAGGTCCTGTGAGTCTGAAGACGGGTATCGCGACGCGAACCAACGGGGCGCCTCCGCCGGAGGTCCCGCTCTCCGACATCCATCTGGAATCGCTCGACTTCTGGGGTCTGGACGACGACTTCCGCGACGGCGCGTTCGCCACGTTGCGTCGCGAGGCCCCGCTGTCGTTCTGGCCCGCGATCGAGATGGAGGGATTCGTGGCGGGCGAGGGTTATTGGTCGCTCAGCCGCCACGACGACGTGCACTTCGCCAGCCGTCACCCGGAGATCTTCAGCAGCACCCCCAACATCACGGTCAACGACAACGCGCCGGAGATCGCCGAGTACTTCGGGTCGATGATCGTGCTCGACGATCCTCGGCACCAAAGGCTGCGCTCGATCGTCAGCCGCGCGTTCACGCCGAAGGTGGTGGCGCGCATCGAGGCGTCGGTGCGCGAGCGCGCCCGCCGGCTGGTCGCGTCGCTGATCGCCAACCACCCCGACGGCGAGGCCGATCTGGTCACCGAGCTCGCGGGGCCGCTGCCGCTGCAGATCATCTGCGACATGATGGGCATCCCCGAGGACGACCATCAGCGAATCTTCCACTGGACCAACGTGATTCTCGGGTTCGGTGACCCCGACCTGACGACCGACTTCGACGAGTTCCTGAAGATCTCGATGGACATCGGCGCGTACGCGACCGCGCTCGCCGAGGACCGCCGCGTCAATCACCACGACGACCTGACCACCAGCCTGGTCGAGGCCGAGGTCGACGGTGAACGGCTGTCGTCGGCGGAGATCGCGTCGTTCTTCATCCTGCTGGTGGTAGCCGGCAACGAGACGACGCGCAACGCGATCAGCCACGGCGTGCTGGCGCTGTCCCGCTACCCCGACGAACGGGACAAGTGGTGGGCCAACTTCGACCGGCTGGCGCCGACCGCCGTCGAGGAGATCGTGCGGTGGGCCTCGCCGGTGGTCTACATGCGGCGCACCCTGACCCGTGATTTCAAGCTCAGCGGCACCAAGCTGGCCGAGGGAGACAAGGCCGTGCTGTGGTACAACTCGGCCAACCGCGACGAGTCGAAGTTCGCCAATCCCTGGCAGTTCGACGTGGCGCGCTCCCCCAACCCGCATTTCGGATTCGGCGGCGGCGGGGCGCATTTCTGCCTGGGCGCCAACCTCGCCCGCCGCGAGATCCGGGTCGTCTTCGACGAATTGCGCCGCGAGATACCCGACATCGTCGCGACCGACGAGCCCGCGCGGCTGCTGTCGCAGTTCATCCACGGCATCAAGGCCCTGCCGGTCGCCTGGACCCCGCCCCGGTAGCGCTCAGTCCGGCTCCGCGAGCAGACACAAACTCGCACTGAGCGCAGCAAAATTGTGCGAGTTTGTGTCTGCTCGACCAGGTTTATCGTTACCTGCATGACGATTCCCGAGTTTCCTAACCCGGAGGTGCTGGCCGCCCGCGAGAAGCTCGTGCTCGACCATTTCCACGACGAGGTCCGCCAGGACTGGGACGACGTGTTGGCGACGTTCCCGCATCCGCGCTACGAGCTGATCCCGCAGATGATCGTGCACGACGGCGACAGGGCGGTGCGCGACTACTACACCTACACGCGCACCGCCTTTCCCGACCAGGACCACGAGATCATCGCGCTGCGCCACAGCGCCGACGCGGTGATCGTCGAGTTCTGGTTGATGGGCACCCATCGCGGTTACCTGGGCAAGGTCCCGCCCACCGGCAGCCGGTTCCGGGTCCGGATGACCGCCTACTTCGTCTTCGACGACACCGAAACCCTTGTCTGCGAACGTATTTACTTCGACACGCTGACCATGATCAAACAGCTGCTCGGCGGGCTGGACATGAAGAAGCCAGCGAACTGGCTGCTGGCCGCGCGCTGCGCGCGCGGCTTCCTGTCGATGTCGTCGGAAAAGCCCGACCCGGCGCTCACGGGTGCCTAGACTCTCTGCATGCGTGGCCTTTACGCGTTGGGCGGCCTGACCGTCGCGGCGATGCTGGCCGCCTGCCCCGGCGCCGCGGCCGCCCCCACCACCTCGCACACCGTGAAGTGGATCGACCTGCAGGTCGGCGACTGCGTGGCCGACCTCCCGCCGATCGACCTGAGCCGGGTGACCGTCACCGCCGTCGACTGCGCCACACCACATTTGGCCGAGGTGTACCTGCGCGGTCCCTTGGCCGTCGACAAAGCCGTCGCCATCGTCGCCAACAAGGACTGCAACGACGGATTCGCCCCGTACACCGGGCGATCCGTCGACGGCAGCCCGTTCTCGATCACGTTTCTCATCGACTCGAACCAGGACCGGACCGGCGCGGACCCCACGCCCAGCACCGTCATCTGCCTGCTGCAGTCCGCCACCGGGCAACCCCTGACCGGGTCGGCGCGCCGCTGATCAGCGGCCGAGTTGTGCCGCCAGGTCCAAGAAGTCGGACGCGTTGACGTCGAACTCGTCGGAATAGGCCACGTCGGCCTGGCCGTCGGCCCCGAACTCCATCGGGCGCGCGACGAAGGCGGTCCGGAATCCGATTGCGGCCGCGGCGCGGATGTCGTATTTGTGGCTGGCCACCATCATGATCTCGGCGGTTTCGAGGCCGAGGTAGGTCGCGGCCATCCGATAGATGGCCGGGTCGGGCTTGAACACCCCGGCCATCTCCGCGGCGAACACCGCATCCCACGGCAGGCCCGCCCGTTTGGAGATCTCGACGACGGCCGACACGTCGGCGTTGGACAGGGTGGCCAGCGTGTACCCGGCTTTCAGGCGCGTCAGCCCGGGCACCACGTCCGGCCAGGGTTTCAGCCGCCGCCAGGCCTGCGTCAGCTCGTCCCTTTCGGCCGCTGTGAATGCGATGCCGCGCTCGTCCAGGATGGCGTCGAGCGACCGCCGATACACCGAGTGCACCGACACCCACCCGCTCTGACGGGACCGCGCCGCCTCCAGCGTCGTGAAGTAGCCTGCGCGCCAACGCCTTACCACCTCGGGCCAGTCCGCTTCCGGGTGCCGCCCGGCGCTGATCCGCCGCGCCTCGTCGCAGACGGTCGAATGAAAGTCCGTCGCCGTGCCTTGCACGTCGAACAGCAGAGCCTTGACCACAGGCTTCATCATGCAACGATGTGCGTCGTGGCCGACACCGACTGCGCCGACGAGCTAGAGCCCGACTACCGGTTCACCTTCGCCAACGAGCGGACCTTCCTGGCCTGGCAGCGCACCGCGCTGGGGTTGCTCGCCGCGGCGGTCGCGCTCGTCCAGCTGGTCCCCGAGCTCGCCGTCCCGGGCGCCCGCCGGGTGCTGGCGGTGGGGCTCGCGGTGCTCGCGATCCTCACCAGCGGGATGGGCCTGCTGCGCTGGCGGCAGGCGGATGACGCGATGCGCCACGGGCGGCCGCTGCCCCGGCATCCCTCGCCGACCTACCTAGCGATCGGGCTCACGCTGGTCGCGATCGTGGCGCTCGGACTGGTGATCGCCAAGGCGGTGATGCATTGACCGACGCGCCGGGTGGCCCGGTGGAGCGGACGATCCTGGCCTGGACGCGGACCTCGTTCGCGTTTCTGGGCAACGGCGCCCTGCTGATGATCAGGAATCTGCACGGCCCGGTCGGGCCCGCCGCCTTCATCCCGGCCGGCCTCGCCGGCGCGGTGGCGTTGGCGACGTTCGTGATCGCCGTTCGGCGCCAGCGGGTTCTGCAGCAGCGCCCCATTCCGCCGCGCGTCACGCCGCGGCGGCAGGTCTACATCGTCGGGGTCGCCGTCCTGCTGCTCGTCGCCGTGACTACGGTCGCCCAGCTGATCTAGCAGCGTATTTCGTCGTCAACGGGGTCGACGTCATCCGCGCGATCTTCGGCTACGAATCACCAGCGTGGACAGGTCCGGGCACCCCGCCGCCCTGCTGCGGCATCGGGTTGCCGCAGCAGGGCGACAAACTCGATCCTTCGGCGGCGCGCCGGGCGCTAGGCTACCGATCGATGACCGGACCGCCCACGCCCAGCAAGGACCTGGACGCGCTGCTGCACCAGGTCGCGCGCGGCGACCGCGACGCCTTCGCCGCGGTCTACGACCTCACAAAGAGTCGGGTGTACGGCATGGTGATGCGGGTGCTACGCGATTCCGGCTACAGCGAGGAGACCACCCAGGAGGTCTACTGCGAGGTGTGGCGGACGGCGCCGGACTACGACTCCAGCAGGGGGTCGGCTCTGTCCTGGCTGCTGACCATCGCGCACCGGCGGGCCGTCGACCGGGTGCGGTCCGAGGAGGCTTCCGGCAGGCGGGATTCCCGCTACGCCGCGGCCAGCGCCGACCCCGCCAGTGATGTGGTCGCCGAATCGGCGATCGCCGGCGACGAGCGCCGCCGCGTCGCCGAATGCCTGGGCGCGTTGACCGACACGCAGCGGGAGTGTATCCAGTTGGCGTACTACGACGGACTCACCTACAGCCAAGTGTCGGACCGGCTGGCGGCGAATCTGTCGACGGTCAAGTCGCGCATGCGCGACGCGCTGCGTGCCTTGCGTAACTGCCTGGATGTGCCATGACGGAACCGAACGAATTCGAATTGCTCGAGCTGGCAACGCCGTACGCGTTGGACGCCGTGTCCGACGAGGAGCGGGCCGACATCGAGCGGCGGCTGGCGGCCGCGCCACGGTCGGTGGCGGCGGCCTTCGACGACGAGGTTCGTGCCGTCCGCGAGACGCTGGCGGTCATCTCGGCGACGACAGCCGTCGAACCACCGGCGCACCTGCGGGCCGCGACGCTGGCGGCGATACCCGCACACGGCGAACGCAGATACGGTTGGCGCGCCGCCCTTTTGGGGGCCGCGGCGGCAGCGGTGGTGGTCGGCGCCGCCGCATTCGGCATCGGCATACTGCTGCGTCCGCATCCACCGTCCACGATCGCCGAGCAGGTGTTCGCGGCCCCGGACGTGCGCACCGTGTCGGGACCGCTCGGCAATGGCACTGCGACCGTTGTCTTTTCCCACGACCGCAACGCCGGCGTGCTGGTGATGAACAACGTCCCGCCGCCGAAGCCCGGGACCGTCTACCAGATGTGGCTGCTGAGCGACAAGGGGCCGACGTCGGCCGGGACGATGGGCACCGCCGCGGTGGCGCCGTCGACGACCGCGACGCTCACCAACCTGGGGTCGTCCACCAGCCTGGCGTTCACCGTCGAACCGGGCACCGGGTCCCCACGTCCGACGGGGACGTTCCTGGCCGCGCTGCCCCTCGGCTGAGCGGCGCACGGCTCCCGGAAAATCGTGGCCCGTCCGCGGCGTCGGCACAACCACTTTCGACCACCCGCCCACTCTTCCGGACGGACGATCCGTCGCCATTCCCATCGGCGGCCCGCCGACGTCACATCAGATCGTCTCCGGCGATCGCCTGCAATCAGAACCCTCGAGGTCGCCCCGACCAAGGGCTGCAGGTGTATTCGTTCAACTACGGCTAGAAACTTCTGCCCCGGCACCCATCCGAAGGTGTTCGGGCTCCGAATCGCTGTCAAATGTCGGACCAACCAAAGGAGTCAAAGGCGATGAAGTCACACAGGACGTCGGTGGCGGCGAAGGGGTTCGCGGTGGCGGCGATGCTGGGTCTGGGTGTGGTGACCGCTCCCACCGCGGCAGCGGCCGATTTGGTGGGCCCCGGGTGCTCTGATTACGCGGCAGCCAACCCCAGCGGCCCGGCGTCGGTGGAAGGAATGTCGCAGGTTCCGGTGGCGGTGGCGGCGTCCAACAACCCCGCGTTGACCACCCTGACCTCCGCGCTGTCGGGCAAGCTGAACCCGAATGTCAACCTGGTCGAGACGCTGAACAATGGGCAGTACACGGTCTTCGCTCCGACCGACGCCGCATTCGGCAAGCTGCCGGCGCAGACGATCGACCAACTGAAGACGGATTCCAGGTTGCTGACCAGCATCCTGACCTATCACGTGGTGCCCGGCCAGCTGAGTCCGGCCAAGGTCGCCGGCTCGCACAAGACCGTTCAGGGCGCGAACGTCACGGTGACCGGCCAGGGCAACGGCCTGCGGGTCAACAACGCGGGCCTGGTCTGCGGCGGCGTACCGACCGCCAACGCGACGGTGTACATGATCGACACGGTGCTGCTGCCGCCGGCGTAACGGCGCACTCGGTCCCGCTCGCCACACCGGCCTCCCCGGGAAGTCAAGCGGTCTTGCAGCCGGCCGCTTGCGCCCGGCCAGAGGCTGGTGTGGCGATGCGCTAGCGGCCCACGGCGAGACGATCGGTCAGCGGTCGCTGACCTGTACGGCGGCCGAGAGCTCTACGTGCGAGTAGGCGACCGAATGCGCGGGCGCGTCCATGTTGCCCAACACGAACGCAAGGGGCGCCGCCAAGCAGGCGCACCAACGGCACAGTGTTTCCATTGGGCCACACCGCCTTTCGCATCGGTTGGGGATCGCGCCTTGTTCGGTTACCCCGCCGACTGCGGGGGCAAACGGAGATTCGCCGAAAAGCTGGCGCCCCGCCCGCCTCACCCGTCACCGGAAAGCAGACGGACGCCGAACTGCCCGCCTCACAGCGACAACCGCGCCTACCCCGGCGTTGTCGCTACGAGGCGGGCAAACACCCGCCCGCTTCCGCCGTCGGGGCGGCCGGGGCTGGTGTGGCGGGTGTGGCGTTAGGCGATGACGTAGTCGCTGAGCGGGAATGTCGCGGCTTCCCGCACCGAGTTCAACGTCGAGGTCGGTCGCAGCAGCGAGGCCTCGCCGCTGGGGCTGAAGTAGTACGAACGCGACGTCGCGCAGTTCCCGGCGTAGAACACCGTGTTGTCCAGCCGCTTGGTCATCCGCTCCATGAATCGGTCGTTGGCCTCTTCGGTCACCTCGAAGGTCGTCGCACCGCGGCGCTTGACCTCGCCGAGCAGCCGGTCCATGTGCCGCATCTGGTATTCGATGGTGTGGAAGAAGGACAGCCCGGAGAAGGCGAACGGGCTGGCCAGGCTCAGGTAGTTCGGGAAGTAGGGCATCGAGAGGCCCTGGTAGGCCTGGAAGCGGGTCTCTCGCCACCACTTGCCCAGGTTGCGGCCCTTGCGGCCGACCACCTCGATGGCCGGGAAGTTGGCCTCCCACAGGTCGAAACCGGTCGCCAGGACCAGGGTGTCGATGACGGTCTTGCGCCCGTCGACGGTGACGATGCCGTCCGACTCGATCCGTGCGATCGAGTCGGTCTCCAGGTGCACGTTCGGCTTGGTGAACGCGCGGTAGAAGCCGTTGGAAAAGGTTGGCCGCTTGCAGCCGAGGTCGTAGTCCGGCGTCAGCCTGGCGCGCAGTTTCTTGTCCCGGATCCACCGGAATCGGTTGATCTTGGCCAGGTCGGATGCAGAGATGTTCCCCCGACCGCGGGACTCCCGGAAGTGCAGCGCTCCGACGACCATGATGATTTCGAGGAGGATGTCGGTCACCCACCGCAGCGTCCGCTGCGCCACCGGCACCCGGGCGAACAGGCTGGGGAATTGACCGTGTACCAGCGCACCGCGACGCATGTGCTGCCCAAGTTCGACTTTGAGTTTCCCC
>NZ_LZJN01000003.1 GCF_001667735.1 Mycobacterium sp. E183 | reverse complement strand
GCAGGGTCGTGGCGATCGCCCCCGCGCGCAGGTAGTCGCCGTAGGAGAAACCGCCGGGCACCACCACGGCGTCGACGCCCTTGAGGTCGGCGTCGGCGTGCCACAGGCTGACGGCCTCGGCACCGACACGCCGCGCCGCCCGGGCGGCGTCGACGCCGTGGTGGTGCCCGGCGGTTTCTCCTACGGCGACTACCTGCGCGCGGGGGCGATCGCCAGGTTCGCCCCGGTGATGGGCGAAGTTGTGGCCGCCGCAAACCGCGGCATGCCGGTGTTGGGCATTTGCAACGGGTTTCAGGTGCTCTGCGAGGCGGGGCTGTTGCCGGGGGCCCTGACCCGCAACGTCGGTTTGCACTTCGTCTGCCGCGATGTGTGGTTGCGCGTGGCGTCGACGTCGACGGCCTGGACGTCGCGTTTCGAGCCCGATGCGGACTTACTGGTGCCGCTGAAGTCCGGCGAAGGCCGCTACGTGGCGCCCGCCGACGTCGTCGAGGAGCTCGAGGGCGAGGGCCGGGTGGTGTTCCGCTACCACGACAACCCCAACGGCTCGCTGCATGACATCGCCGGCGTCAGTTCCGCCAACGGTCGCGTGGTCGGACTGATGCCGCATCCCGAGCACGCCATCGAAGCGTTGACGGGGCCGTCCGACGACGGCTTGGGCCTGTTTTATTCGGTATTGGACGCGGCGCTGTCGGTCTAGGCGGAAACGCCTGCCGCGGAGCGCAATTCGGCGAACGATGCGCAGATGGCGTCGGTCGCCTCGTGCGGGTCGTCAAACGTCCGGTCATCGGTGAGCACGGCGACGCCCAGCTGGTCGACATAGCTCCACACGGTGATGTTGACCGGGGCGCCCGGTGATAGCACCCCGGTCGAGTAGATCTCGGTGACCGTCGCGCCGCCGAAGTGTCCGCGCTCGCGCGGGCCCACCACGCTGGAGACCGCGACGTTCATCAGCTTGTTGGGTGCGTCGCGCCGCCCCAGCCACCGGAATGCGGCCGGAGCGAACGCGGTCGGCAGATAGGCCATCAGCCGGCCGTAAAGCTCGGGGCCGAGGATCTCGTGGTCTTCCTTGGCGATTCGGGTCGCCAGCGCCACCAGCCGTGCCCGTTCGGCGGGATCGGCGACGTGCACCGGCAACGAAATCATCAGACCGCTGATCTCGTTTCCGGTGATGCGGTCCGACTTGTCGGTGGCCGTCGGCACCGACGCGATGAGCGGCCGGTCGGCCGCGCCGTCGTAGGCCAGCAACAGTGTGCGCAGGCCGCCGGCCGCCGTGGCCAGTATCAGGTCGTTGAGGGTGATGCCCAGCGCCTTGGCGGTCGCCTTGGCTTCGGCCAGCGGCAGCGTCGTGCTGGCGAACCGCCGCACGGGCGACACGACGTGATTCAGGAAGGTCGGTGGAGCGTCGAAGGCCTCGGCCAGATCCGGGTGGGCACCCCGTTCTCTGGATCGGCGGCGGACCCGCGTCAACCCGGTGGCGGCATCCCTCAGCAGCCCGGGGAGCTCGGCGATCTGCCGCGCGTGGTCGCGGGCGGCAGATCGCAGCAGGTCGGCGGGCGACGCGGTGACGCCCGCTTCGTCGTTGTCCCGCTCGTCGGTCGGCCCGTCCTCGAGATCCATGGCGCGCGCCAAGAGGTTGACGGAGGCCACACCGTCGGCCAGCGCGTGATGGACCTTGCCGATCAGGGCGTACCTTCCCCCGGCCAGTCCCTCGGCGAAGTGGAATTCCCACAGCGGGCGGCTGCGGTCCAGCGGCATCGAGGCGACCTGGCCGATCGTCTGATCGAGTTCTAGCCGCCCGCCGGGCGCGGGCACCTGCACCCGCCGGAGGTGGTAGTCGAGGTCGACCGCGCAGTCCTCCTGCCACATCGGGTGATGCAGCTGCCAGGGAATGTCGACGAGCTTGTAGCGCAACGGTTCCAGCAGGTGCAGCCGGCGTCGCACGTGGCGGCGGAACGCCTCGAAACCGAAGTCGGAGTCAGCGGGGTCGATGACCGCCACTTTCAATGTGTGAGTGTGGAGGTTCGGTGTCTCACTGTAGAGCAGCATGGCGTCCATGCCGTTCAACCTTTTCACGCGCCACCCTGCCGGACAATCAAGTTGCGCTGCAGCGGATTTCGCATGATGTCGAACCTCGAGTCGCGGTCGGTCAGCCTAGGATGGGCAGCTTGCGTTGACCGGCCAATCGCTGGAGGGCCGACTCCATCACCCCGCGCACGTAGGCGTCGACTTCGTCGATGTCGGGATCGTCGCCGAATTGGGCCGTGACGTCGATCGGTTTGAGTACTTCGGTGACGATCTTGGCCGGCAGTGGCAGGTTCGGCGGGAAGATGACACTGAGTCCGAAGGGGAATCCGAAGCTCACCGGCAGAATGTCCATGCGCGCCCTGGTCAGCCCCAACTTGCGCGCCAGCCAGTTTCCGCGGGTCAAGAAGAGCTGAGTCTCCTGGCCCCCGATCGACACGGTAGGCACGATTGGCACCCCGGCCTCGATGGCGGTCCGCACGTAGCCGGTGCGGCCGTTGAAGTCGATGGTGTTGGCGCTGAAGGTGGGCCGGTAGGAGTCGTAGTCGCCGCCCGGGAACACCAGCACCACCGCGCCCGAGTGCAGCGCGGCGGCGGCGTTTTCACGGCTGGCCTCGATGACCCCGAGGCGGCGAAGCCAGCCATCTAAGGGTCCCATGAAAATGCCGTAGTGGCCCAGGGTGTAGACGGGGCGGTCGTAGCCGAACTTCTCGTAAAAGGCCGGGGAGAAGATCAGCACGTCGGGCGTCAGCATGCCGCCCGAGTGGTTGGACACCACCAGCGCGCCGCCCGACGGCGGGACGTTGTCGATGTTGCGCACCTCGGCGCGATACCACCGCTTGATGACCGGTCCGAGGGCCTTGCTGACCTGCTCGGTGAAGGCCGGATCCCATTTGGTGGTCTCGTGGTTGTCGGCCACCTCAACGCCGCTACCCGCCATGGCTCCCCGCCGTCCGTGTCAGTGCTGTTTGGCATTGATTGCCGATGTGACGCAGATCTCAAACCCCGTGCCTGTTGAGCATATAATACTCTCCGAAAAAGAGAATGTCATATCCGTTTGCTGAGCGGTTTGGCCGCGGCGGGGACGCGCGCCTAACGTCCGTTTGCACTCGGATTTTCGGGCTCGCCGGCTCATCGGCGCAGAGCGGGGACGCCGCTCGCCGCCCCGTTGGGGTGACGACCTGTCCGGCAGGATCAGCCCGCGTCCCGCAACAACGGATGCGCCGTCGGCAGTTCGACGGCGGGGCTCAGAGCGTCGAACAACTCGGTCGCATCCGCAATGGTGTGGTCGACGAAGGCGGCGAAATCGTCAAACGAGACGCTCCGTCGAATCCAGTGCGACCTGCGCGCCACCACGCCGATGCGCTGCGGATCGGACGACCCGTGCACGATCGCGGTCACCTCCCGATCCTGGCGGTTCCAGGTGTCCGAGAAGTGCACCAGCCAGGGCCGCTCGGTGGCGGGGAAGAAGCAGCCGGGAGTCACCCGAATGATCAGCACATCGCCGTGCGCGGGCGAGATCTCGAGATGGACGTGCAGGCGCCGCGGGTGGGCGCTGGTGACGAAGAAGTATTCGCGATCATGATGGCCACGGAAATAGCGGCGCCCGCGGACGCGCAGGTACCGTTCGACCAGGTTCGCGCACATCGGCTCGTTCGTCATGAAAACATGCTGCGGCCAGTGGCTTTGCGGATGCTGGGAGACAAGCCATGAGTCGCCGAAGAATCTGTTGAGAATTGGCTGAGTGAATGGGGAAAGGTTCCATCGGCCGACGATGTCAGCGGGCAGACGCCGCTCGACGATCACGGCGCCGGGCGAGTCGGATTAGTCTGGTGCCAAATGGTTTTCGCTCAGCCGTAGGGGAGGGCCGAACATGGAGCTCATCGTGGAACGGATCGACCATGTGGTGCTGAACTGCCGAGACGTCGAGGACACGGCCGCGTGGTACGAGCGGGTCCTCGGGATGCGGCGGGAAACGTTCGGGCCGTCCAACCGAATCGCGCTGCGGTTCGGGGACCAGAAACTGAACCTGCGGCCCGTCGGGGCGCTGGGGGACGATCCCGAGTGGGTCACCGGTTCGGTCGAAGCGGCCGGGTCCGAGGACTTGTGCTTCATCACTCGTTGCAGCCCGGGCGAGGTGCATGCCCACCTCGTGCGATGTGGGGCGGAGATCGTTGCGGGACCGGTGACCAGGACGGGGGCCCTGGGTCCGATGATCTCCCACTACTGCCGCGACGTCGACGGCAACCTGGTCGAAATCGCGGTTTACTGAAGGGGATACAACGCCGGCAGGTTCACCACGACCGCCTCTTGGGTGCTGCGCGCGATCACCACCTCCGCGGGCGTGTTCGGGTCGGGGTTTTCCTCTCGGTGCGGCAGATACGGCGGGATGAAGACGTAGTCGCCGGGTGAGGTCGAGATCCTCACCTCTTGCGCGCCGTCGTGAAAGACGAATTCCGGGTGGCCGCTGCGCACGTAGATGGCGGTTTCCGAGTCGCCGTGATGGTGGTTGGACGAGACGGTCGACGGTGACGCGTGCGTCTCGCCCATCCAGAGCTTTTCGGCGCCGACTGACGTTCCGCTGAGCGCGGCGAAGCGGCGCAGTCCCTCCGATTGCGCGGTGTCGGAGCTGATGTCCGCACCCCTGACGTGGTGCACCCGGTTGTGGGTCGCTTCCGGTGTTGCCTCGTCGAAGTCTGGGTGGAATCCATCTGCGGTAGCCATGCGTCAATTATGGTCCGACGCATCCCGATACGCCTCGAGGAGCCGCAGCCACAGCTCGCTGACCGTGGGGAAGCAGGGCACCGCGTGCCACAACCGGTCGATGGGCACCTCGCCCGCGACGGCGATGGTGGCGGAGTGGAGCATCTCGGTGACTCCCGGCCCAACCAGCGTGACCCCGAGCAAACGCCCACGGTCGAGGTCCACCACCATCCGTGCGCGCCCGGCGTACCCGTCCGCATAGAGCTTGGCCCCCGTCACGACGTCGCCGATCTGCACATCGACGGTGCGCAGCCGGTACCCGGCCTGTTCGGCTTGCCTGGCCGTCAGGCCGACGGCGGCGGCTTCGGGCACGGTGAAGAAGGCCTGCGGCACAGCGTAATGGTCGGCGGTGGTTGCGTGCCGGCCCCACGGTGCGGTGTCCAACCGGGCGCCCGCGGCCCGCGCTCCGATGGCCGCTCCGGCAATGCGACCCTGGTACTTCCCCTGATGGGTCAGCAGGGCCCGGTGATTGACGTCGCCCGCGGCGTAGAGCCAACCGTCTTCGATGGCCCGTACTTGGCAGGTGTCGTCGACGTCGAGCCAGTCGCCGGGCGTCAGCCCCACGGTGTGCAGGCCGATGTCATCGGTGAGCGGTGCGCGACCCGTCGCGAAAAGCACTTCGCTGACCACCAATTCGGAGCCATCGTCCAATTCGAGGGTCACCTCCGCGCCCTCGGGCCGGCGCAGCGTGCGCACCGATACGCCGACGCGCACGTCCACGCCCGCATCGGCGAGGCCACGGCCGATGAGTTCACCGACGAAGGGCTCCATCCGCGGCAGCAGACCCGAGCCCCGCGCAAGGAGGGTCACCTGAGATCCCAATCCGCGCCACGCAGTCGCCATTTCGACGCCTACGCCGCCGGCGCCCACCACCGCGAGCCGCTCGGGGACCGAACTGCTTTCGGTGGCTTGGCGGTTGGTCCACGGCCTCGCCTCGTCGATGCCGGGCAAGTCGGGCAAGAGGGGCCGGCTTCCGGTGCAGATCACGACGGCGTGCCGCGCGGTCAGCACGGACGTCGCCCCGTCGGACGCGGTGACCGCGACTCGCCGGGCGCCGTCCAACCGGCCATGGCCGCGCACCAGGGTGGCGCCGATTCCACCCACCCAGCCGGCCTGGCCGGTGTCGTCCCAGTCGGTGACGTAGCGGTTGCGGCGGCCGAAGACCCCCGGAATGCCGATGGACCCGCTGACCGCCTCCCGCGCGCCGTCGACTTGGCGGGCCTCCGAGATGGCAATCACCGGACGCAGCAAGGCTTTACTGGGCACGCAGGCCCAGTAGGAACACTCGCCGCCGACGAGTTCGCGCTCGACTATGGCGACACTCAGGCCTGCGGCCCGGGCGCGCTCTGCGGCGTTCTGCCCGATCGGCCCGGCGCCGAGCACAACGACGTCATAGCCCGACTCTTCGTGTGCCATCGTTCGTGGTCCTCCCCGGTTGTCCTCAGTGGTCGATCAGCTGCGCGGCCAGCTGGCGCAGGTCGCCCGCCACCAGGTCCGGTTGGGGCAGTCCGTCGACGGGCAGCGGCGGATTGCCGGGCCGCGCGATGAGCGCCCCGCCGAAGCCGACACTCTGGGCGCCGAGGGTGTCCCATACGTGGGCGGCCACCATCATGCAGTCAGCCGGGGCCACTCCGAGCGTCTCGCACGCATACCGGTACACGGTGGGCGACGGCTTGAAGGCGCGGCAGGCATCGACACTCAATTGGTGTTCGAAGAATTCGGCCAGCCCGGAACTCTGCAGCGCCGTAGGACCATCCGGGTTGGGCGGCGAATTGGTCAGGGTGACCAGACGAAAACCGTTGTCTTTCAACATGGTGAGCCCCTCCGCCGCATCCGGGTGGGCCGGCATGGTGAGCAAGCCGTTCTTCAGCCGGTGCGCGTCATCGTCGGAGACGGCCACGCCGTGGATATCGCCGACCATACGGAACACACCTTGGGCCAGCGTGGAGAAGTCCACATAACTATCCGCCAACGTCGCGGACATCGAATACATGACCAGCTGGGCGAACCACTCGCGGAGCACCCGTTCATCGCCGAACAGCTCGGTGAAAAGCGGTGCGAGTGACTCGATGTCGACCAACGTTTCGTTGACGTCGAAAACCAGGACGGAGGGCACGGGCATGGTCAAACCTCGATCTTCTTCGGATTGGGAACATCCGGTCGTAAATACCCGATCAGACAAACGCAAATCAATGTCATTCCCAGCAACGGCCACCAGAGGGCGGTCACCCCGGCCGTCGTGAAAACGCCGACCGTGATGAATGACCTCATCCGCATCAACCTACGCATCCGGTCGGTGGGGCCTTCGTGGGCCGGCCGATCGATCACTTCCCGGCACAGCGCCAGATAGGTGACGTTGACCAGAACGAAGACGAACGCGTACAACGCCACGGGCGCAGCGGCGAGCCTGCTGTCGGCGATCCACTCGGTGGTGATCGGGAGGAGGGATACGGAAAATAGGTGGGCGAAATTCGACCACACCAGCCGCGGCGTCGCCAGCTCCGCATAGCCGAACAGGTGATGATGGTTGACCCATACGATGGCGATGAAGAAATAGCTGACGACATAACTCAGGCCGGTGGGCCACAGTGGTAGCAAGGCGCTGAAGCTGGCCGCGGCGGGCGGCTTGAGCTCGAGCACCAAGATCGTGATCAGCACCGCGAAAACGCCGTCGGAGAACGCTCCTACCCGATCCGGACTGGTTCTCCGCCCGACCACTACGCCTGCCCGGACGATTGGTGGTTTCGTTCCTGCACTACCCCGACATTGCCCTCGGCACCGTGAAAATCCGAGACCTCTTCGATGTCGAGCCCCCGGTCGACGCCGTGTGGAATGACGGTCTGGCCGGGCTCGAGCCGCAACTGTTTGCCGTCGAGGTAGACGTCGATCTTGTCCGGTTCGAAGGACACCAGATCGCCAACTCGTATCACCTCGCGCCAGGCGTTTCGATACGACCACGCCGCCCGCTTGCGGTCGCCGATATCGTAGTAGGAGCAGATCCCCTTGTATGGGCAAAAGGTCTGCGTGTCAACCAGTTCGAGGGCAGATTCGTCGACGTCCTCGCGGGGCACGTACCAGCGTGGAGCGAATCCGGATTCGTACAAAGCTAGTGGGTGCTTGGTATCGGCAATCACTCGGTCGCTGCTACGAGCGATGAGATGCCTTGAAGTGGAACGGATATCGATCCGATGATAGGCATCGGCAGCGTGCCCGACGATCCGCTCGTTCTCTTCGTAGAAAGCGTCCATGGCACGCCAAGCGAATGCGAGGTGCCCGTCGAGTACCGAAGCGTGCGGCGGCAGCGCGGTGTGCTGCCACGCCGCACGGGTCGCCTCTCGCTCCGCGACTTTGACGGTGAACCACCGGGTGTCGCCTAGGTCCTGGTGCTGGGTGAGCCTTTCCTCGGCCACCAGGGCCCCGGCCTCGATATCACTGCGCGGGAAGTAGGCGACCGGATAACGCCCCGGCTCGTGCAACAGGATCACGTCTTGGCTGTCGGCAACCCATGTGTCGGCGAGGCGAACTCGCATGCGCCTCCTCAGCGGTTCGACGTACAAGAGCCGCGCCGGCAACGGCTGTTCAGTCAGAAAGTGACCGACCGATCCCGTGGCGAGCGGACCCTGCTGCCATGCCAGCCCCATCTCCATCCCCTCTTTTCAGCGACACCCCTGAGACAGCTAATCTCCCCGCGTCACAGGGGCATCCATTGGAACCGTGAGCCGCAACGACGTACTGGGCCAATCAACCCAGTTATTATGGGCCAAACATCCCATTCTGTCCAGCGGCGAGGTGACCTCATTCGGATCGGGATTGGCCCCGGCGCCGCTTCGAAGCGGCTCGGCTCTTCGGCTTCCGCGTTCCGAAGGAGCGGACGTAGTCGACGGCGGCGTTGACGGCGGCGCGCAGCGGTTCCGCATCGCCGGTGGCATATGTCAGCATGGCGCCGCCCTGGTGCGCGACGACCAACGACACCGCCAGGTGCCGCGGATCGGCGTCGGGCCGTAGGTCGCCGCGCCGGCGCATCGCCGCAAGACCGGTCTCGAACAACTCGATCCACAGGTCATAACCGGCGGAGAGATCGTCGTGAATTTCGTCGTCGGAATCGATCAATTCGCCCGCCAAGGAGCCGTACACGCAACCGCCCACCCGGTACACGGTGTCGACGGCGGCGACGCAGGCGTCGGCCCAGGCCTGCAGGGCGGCGAAGCTGTCGAGGGCGCCCAGCGGTGGCTGGGTGTGGAAGGCCCGCACGTCCTCGCGGCGGGTGGCAACGACCTGACGGATCAGATCGCGTTTGTCCCGGAAGTAGTGCCCGATCTGTGACCCGCCCACTCCGGCCGCTCGCCGTACCTGGTCGATGCTGGTGTTGGCGACGCCCCGCTCGAACATGATTCGCGCGGCGGCGTCGATGATGCGCGCGCGAGTCGCCAGTCCCTTGCGCGTGAATCGTCCCGGACTTTCGGCGTTCACGTGGCGGTCCTCGCTCGGCGCCGGGTGCGCCGCGCCGGGCGAGGGGCTCGCTCGTTCGGATCGGTGGCGAAGGTGCGGAGGTAGTTGATCGCGAAGCGCACCGCGTCGGCGTGCGGCCATTCCGCGCGGTAGGTGAAGGCCAGGGTGCCACCGCCCTGATGGGCGGCGACGATGACCATCGCCAACCGTCTCGGGTCGGCGTTGGCGACCAAGACGCCGTTATCTTTCATCCGCCGGATCGCTGCCTCCAGCAGGTCGATCCACTGCCCATAGCCGGTGGCCAGCGTCTCCCGCGTCGGCTCGTCCGACTTCGCCACTTGGGCCGCGAGAGCGTGGTAGGTAGGCGTGCCGAAATACCCGATGCGCCTGAGGTATCGCATGTTGAGATCGCCCCACCGCTCGAAGTCGTCGAACGTTGTCAGGCCTCCCAGCCCGGGTTGGCGGTGAAAGTCGAGAACCACGCCGATCTGGCGTCGGATGACCGCGCGGATCAGTGCGGCCTTGTCGGCGAAATAGTGGGCAAGCTGGGATCCGCTGACCGACGCCGCCCTGCGGACGTTCTCCATGTTCGCAGCCGACAGGCCCTCGGTGACGATCAGTCGGGCGGCCGCTTCCACGATGCGATCCCGGGTGGCACGCCCCTTGGCGGTCAACCGTTGTTCGTCGCGAACATCGGGATGGGCCATCGCGTCAGGCTAACCCGCGGCCGCCCCGAACTATGGGATATCCAACCCATTGATGCCCCGGGCCGTCGGCGCGTTCGGTCAGGCAGCCATGTCGGCCCTGGCGAGGAAGCCTCCGATCAGTTCGGCTACCTCGTCGAGTGCGGACTCGAGCAGGAAGTGTCCGCCGTCGAGCAGGCGGATCTCGGCATTGGGGAGGTCGTCGGCGAACGCCTGGGCGCCGGCCGGGCCGAAGATCTCGTCGCCACGGCCCCACACCGCCAGCAGCGGCACCTGGCTGGCGCGGAAGTACGCATGCAGGCGCGGGTAGAGCGGCGCGTTGGTTGCGTAGTCTCGTAACAGTTTCAGCTGCACCAGGTCATTGCCCGGTCGCGATATGAGCGCGTAATCGTGGTGCCACGATTCGGGGTCGACGAGCGTCTCATCGGCAACGCCGGTGACGTATTGCCATCGAGTGGCATCCAGCGTGAGGAACTGCCGGACCGCGGCCTCGGTCTCGGGCGTTTGTTCGCTTTGGTAAGCCCGCACGATCTTCCAGAAACTGTCGACGAATCCCGCGTCGTAGCCGTTACCGTTCTGGGTGATGATCGCGGTGATCGACGACGGGTCGCGCAGCGCCAGCCGCCAGCCGATCGGCGCGCCGTAGTCCTGGACGTACATCGCGTACCGGTCGACGTCGACGGCGCGCAGCAGTGCGGCAGTGAGGTCGGTCAGCGCGTCGAAGGTGTAGTCGAACTCGTCGACGGACGGCGCGTCGGAGAGCCCGAAGCCCAGGTGATCCGGCGCGATGACGTGGTAGCGGTCGGCGAGCACCGGGATCAGATGGCGGAACATGTAGGAGCTGGTGGGAAACCCGTGCAACAGCACCAGCGCGGGAGCGCTCGAGTGGCCCGCTTCGCGGAAGAACAGGCGGTGACCGTCGACGGTGGCATAGCGATGATGAACAGCCGCCATGGCTCTACTCCTTAATTTCGCCCTCGACCGAAGCGGCGAATTTCAGCTACGCCACGTTGATCCCGGACTTTGGGTTATGCAACCCAGTATGCACCGGACGGTGCGCCGCGCAACAGCCGTGGTGCGCATATCGGAGGCGTCGCCTCGTGTTGCCGTCGTCTTCCGGCTGGCATAGTGTGAGCCAGCCCTCCAGTCAGGGCCTGCGGAGGTGGCCCGGTGGGCAAACTGATATCGGTGAACGTGGGGCTGCCCCGCAACGTCGAGTGGCACGGCAAAACCGTCTACACCGGGATCTGGAAAAAACCGGTCGAAGGGCCGGTCATGGTGCGTCGCCTGAACATCGACGGCGACGGTCAGGGCGATCTCGGCGGACACGGCGGCGAGCAACGGGCCGTCATGGTCTATCAGACCGAGTCATACGACTTCTGGAAGAGCTACCTGGGTCGCGACGACCTCGTGCCCGGCCACTTCGGAGAGAACTTCACCATCACCGGGCTGCCCGACGACGAGGTGTGCATCGGCGACCGCTACCGGATCGGCGAAGCCGAGTTCGAGGTCACCCAGCCCCGCGTCACCTGCTTCCGGGTCGGCATGCGCGTGGACGAACCCAGGATGCCGAACCTGCTTGTCTCCCAACGTCGTCCGGGCTTCTACTTTCGGGTGATCACCGAGGGGCGGGTCCGCGCCGGCGACGACATCGTGCGGACCCGCCGTGGTCGCCATCAACTCAGCGTCGCCGACGTCGACGCGCTGTTGTACCTGCCGGACCGTGACCTCGGGCTGCTCCCCAAGATCGTCGATGTCCCCGCGCTCAGCCCCGGGTGGCAGCAATCATTCCGGGACATGCTCGACGCACCACAGGGATCGGCGGCCGTGTCTCCGGGTGCGACGCCGGCATGGGCCGGGTTTCGGCCCTTACGGGTCAGTGGAATTCGCCGGGAAAGCCCACAGGTGATGTCCATCGAGCTTCGGGCGGACGACCGTTCCGCGCTGCCTGCGCCGCTTCCGGGGCAATATCTGACCGTGCGAATTCCCGGCGCCGGCACGCCGGCGCCGCTGCGAAGTTATTCCCTCTCCGGGGACCCCGCGGCGGGCCACTACCGCATCAGCGTCAAGCGCGAAGAGCATGGTCTGGTCAGTTCGTGGCTGCACGAGCACGTCGTGCCGGGCTCGGTCGTCGAGGCCGCCGCCCCACGGGGCGACTTCTGCCTCGCCGACGGCGGCGGCCCGGTGGTGCTGATGTCGGCGGGAATCGGCATTACACCCGTCTTGGCCATGCTGCACGCGCTCGCGGCGGCCGGCAGCACCCGTGACATCTGGTGGCTGCACACCGTCCGCAACCGCGAAACGCAGGCTTTCGCATCGGAAGTCGCTAGTTTGGTCGATGCTCTGCCGAGTGCGCGGCAATCGGTGTTCTACACACAAACTCAAGGCCGCTTGGACCGCCCGGCCATCGCGGCCCTGGCTATCCCGGCCGATGCCACGGCATACCTGTGCGGCCCGACCCAGTTCATGAGCGACATGCGCGAGGCACTCGCCGCGGGCGGTCTGGCGCCCGAGCGGATCCATAGCGAACTATTCGGCGCCCTGCCGCCCATCAATCCCGGCATCGTCGATGACACCCCGCGCAAACCGCCGCATCCCCCGGCGGGGGTCCCGGGGACCGGCCCGCCAATCACGTTCGCGCGCAGCGGCCTGACGGCCACCTGGTCGTCCGCGTACGGAAGCATCCTGGAGCTGGCGGAAGCATGCGACGTGCCCACCCGGTTCTCCTGCCGAAGCGGCGTCTGTCACGTCTGCGTCACCGGTGTGGTTTCCGGCAGCGCCACCTACGTGCAGCAGCCCCTGGAGCCGCCCGAGCAGGGGACGGTGCTCATCTGCTCGGCGGCTCCGGAGACCGATCTCGTGCTCGACCTGTAGCGAAAAACGTTGCCTCAGGCGGTGATCGCGCGCTGACCGCCGCTCACGGGTATGACGGCGCCGTTGACGTAGCTGGCGCCGGCGGCGCTGAGAAAGACGACCACGCTGGCGATTTCACTCGGATCGGCCGGCCGGCCCAACGCGGTGCTGGCCGCCACCGCCTCCAGCATGCCGGGTAGCGCCGCGGTTCCGGGAGTGTCGGTCGGCCCGACGGAGACCGCGTTCACGCGTACCCCCGATGGCCCGAACTCATCCGCCCACACGCGGGTCAGCAATTCCAGGCCCGCCTTGGTGGCGCCGTAGATGCCGGCGCCGCTCGCCGGCACCGAAGCCGCCACGGTGCTCACGCTGACCACCGATCCGCCGCCACGCTCGATCATTCCGGGCACCAACTGCTGGACCAAGATGTAAGGGGCGCGCAGATTCACGTTCACGTGCTCGTCGAACGCCGCGTCATCAGTCTCTGTGGTCGCTCCGAATTTGTAGATTCCGGCATTGTTGATCAAAATGTCGACCGGCCCCGCCTCGGCCGCAAGGCGCCGCACGTCGTCGGCATCGTTGAGGTCGGCGGCGACAAAACGCGCTGTACCACCGGCGTTTTCGATATCGCGAACCGTCTTGGCGCCGCGTTCGGAGCTGCGACCGTGCACCACGACCTCCACCCCGCGTTCCGCGAGTTGTAACGCAACCTCGCGGCCGATGCCGGACGTGGCTCCGGTCACCAGAGCGGTGGACCCGGCCATTGTTGTTGCCATCGAACCCTGCCTCCAGGAGAGAAGTTCACTTGCCTCCCCGACAGCAGCGGTCCGCCGGCATTTATTCCTACGAGCTCAGCGGGACCGACGCCTCGGCGGTGTAGCAGAGGAACGTCAGCGTCTCCTGCAGGTACAGCTGCACGGTCTCCGCATCATGGCTGGTGTAGCCGATCGACACATCGGTCCCGAGCTGCAGATCGAAGTCGCCGCCGCGGGTGGTGAGCACGAAAGCACCGTCGATAGCCGGCGCCCAGATGATGTCCCCGGGGACCAGCCGGTCGATGTGCTCGAGGATCGGATAGCCGTGTTCGGTGGTTTCGCTGACCTTCGTGTAGACGTCGGCGGACAGCAGCACCGAATAGGGACCGTCGACGCCGGCCAGCCGGAGTTCGGAGATCGCCTGCGTGATGACGTCCGGAATCTCGCGGGGGTCGGCCGGCAGGGTCAGCGGCTTGTTCGAGCTGCAGGTGCGAATGCCGTCGATCGACGCCGCGGGGTAGCCCTCGAAGATGGCGCGGTCCTCGACGAACGCCAGCTTCTTGGCGGCGGCCTTGACCGGGTCCCAGTCCGAGTCCTGCGCCCCGCGCTCCACGTTGTCGATCTCGTAGCGGGACAGAGTGAACGGAACACGCAGCCGGACAAGGGGTTTGCTCGCCCGGAGGTGCGCCTCGACGCCGTCGGACGGGGACGTCACGTCGACCAGGCGGCCGGTGCTGACCGCCGCGGTGACCGGACCGCCCGGCTCGCTGACGTCGACAACCCGGCGTCCGGCGATGTGGCGTTTGAAGGTCCGGGACGCCTCGGTTTCAATTTCTTTCCACGCCGCTTCGGTGACCGGTGCCAACTCGCGGTAGAGGTTGTTCATCAAGTGGTTCCTTTCAGGCTGCCGATCGAAAGTGAGCCGTCTTGTACGGCAAGCGTTTCCGTCACCGGTACCGCGGGCAGCGGCGGTGGATCGTCGAGGAAGTCGACGGTGGGCGAGAAGAACAGGCCACCGGTGACCGCGGTGGAGAATTCGAGGATGCGGTCGGTGTTGCCCGGTGGATCGCCGAGGAACATGTTGCGCAGCATCTGTTCAGTCACCTGCGGCGTGCGGGAATAGCCGATGAAGTAGGTGCCGTACTCGCCCTTCCCGAGTCGGCCGAAAGGCATGTTGTGCCGCACGATCTTGAGTTCCGTGCCGTCGGCGTCGGTGATGACGTTGAGCGCGATGTGGGCGTTGGCCGGCTTTTCCCCATCATCCAGCTCGAGGTTCTCCAGCTTCGTGCGGCCGATCACCAGCTCCTGCTCGGCGACCGACAGGGCGTTCCACGAGGACATCTCGTGCAGATACTTCTGCACGTGCACGTAGCACGAGCCCTCGAAGTCGGGATCCTCGGCGCCGATCGTGGTGGCGCTGGCGGCGAGTGAGCCATCGGGGTTTTCGGTGCCGTCGACGAAGCCCAACAGGTCGCGGTTGTCGAAGTAGCGGAATCCGTGCACCTCGTCGACGACGGTGACCGCGCCGGCCATGGACCGCAGGATGCGGTCGGCCAATTCGAAGCAGACATCCAGGCTTTCAGCCCGGATGTGGAACAGCAGGTCCCCGGGCGTGGCCGGGGCGGTGTGCCGGGGGCCGTTCAGTCCGACGAAGGGGTGCAACTCTGCGGGGCGGGGCCCGGAGAACAAGCGATCCCAGGCCCGCGAGCCGATGGAGGTGATGGCCGACAGCCGTTTCGGCGGCTCACGAAATCCGATTGCGCGCACCAGCCCCGAAATGTCGGGCAGCGCGTCATGCACCGTCGCTTCTCCGCCGTCATCGATGGTCACCACCAGGAAGACCGCCGCAGGCGTCAACGGCTCGAGGATGGGCTGTGGCTGGACGGGAGGCACTCTGCTGACCCTAGCGTGGCGACGGTGAGCGCAGGAAGTGCGCGAGCAAGGAGCCGCGCGATCGGGCCCAGCGTGGCGACGGTGAGCGCAGGAAGTGCGCGAGCAAGGAGCCGCGCGATCGGGCCTAGCGTGGCGACGGTCGTCGTCGACAGTCATGATGATCAACATGTCGGCCAGCGCCGCAGGCCTCTGCGATTTTATCGACGCTTCTCCGTCGCCATTTCACGTCTGCGTCACAGTGGCCGCGCGACTGATCGCGGCGGGATTCGCCGAACTGAGCGAGTCGGACCGGTGGCCGGCGGAACCGGGCCGCTACTTCACGGTGCGGGCCGGCTCGCTGGTGGCCTGGAACTCCGAGGGCGCCGACGGCCCATTCCGGATCGTCGGCGCACACACCGACAGCCCTAACCTGCGCGTCAAGCAGCATCCCGATCGGCTGGTTGCCGGGTGGCGTGTGGTCGCGCTCGAGCCGTACGGCGGGGCGTGGCTGAACTCCTGGCTGGATCGCGACCTGGGCATCAGTGGACGGCTGTCGGTGTATGACGGCGCCAGGGTCGAGCATCGGCTGGTCCGGATCGACGACCCGATCCTGCGGGTGCCCCAGCTGGCCATCCACCTCGCCGAGGACCGCAAATCGCTGACCCTCGACCCGCAACGCCACGTCAACGCGGTTTGGGGAGCCGGTGCGGACATCAAGCCGTTCGTCGACTTCGTCGCGCAACGGGCCGGGGTGGCGCCGACCAGTGTGCTGGCCGCCGACCTGATGACCCACGACCTGACCCCGTCGACCGTGATCGGCGCCGACGACGATCTGCTCAGCGCGCCGCGCCTGGACAACCAGGCGAGCTGCTACGCGGGTACGGAGGCCCTGGTGGCGGCCGAACCGCGGGGATTCCTGCCCGTGCTGGTGGTCTTCGATCACGAGGAGGTGGGGTCGTCCTCCGATCACGGCGCCCAGTCCGACCTGCTGGGCACCGTCCTGGAGCGGATCGTACTGGCGGCCGGCGGCACCCGCGAGGACTTCCTGCGCCGTCTGCCCGCCTCGCTGCTGGCCTCGGCGGACATGGCCCACGCCACCCATCCCAACTACCCGGAGCGGCACGAGCCCGGACACCTGATCGAGGTCAACGCCGGACCGGTGCTCAAGGTGCACCCCAACCTGCGTTATGCCACCGACGGACGGACGGCCGCCGCCTTCGAGCTCGCCTGTCGGCAGGCCGGGGTCGGCCTGCAGCGCTACGAGCACCGGGCCGACCTGCCCTGTGGATCGACAATCGGGCCGTTGGCCTCGGCTCGGACCGGCATCCCGACCGTCGACGTCGGCGCCGCGCAGCTGGCCATGCACTCCGCGCGCGAGTTGATGGGCGCGCACGACGTGGCCGCCTACTCGGCGGCGATGGAAGCGTTCCTTTCGCCGATGCCGTAGTGCGGCCTGACGAGGTGGCCGTACTAGAGCACGACCGGGTGCGCGATCACGGTGAGCGTCAAGGTCGCGACGTTGACGGCAAGCAGGAACCCCGCCAGTGCGAACTGTCCGGAGATGTCGTGGGCGAGGACGTGCGTGTACATCGCGCAGACAAAGAAGATTGTCAGTCCCGCCGCTGCGGCGGCGCCGACTGCCGGGACTGACAGGCCGACGACCAGTCCAAGGGCGCCAAGGGTTTTCAGCGTGCCGATCGGAAAGGTCAGCCAGGACACCGGGACGCCCGCGCGTTGCATGGGCGGAATGATCGGCGCGAAGTGCACCAGCGCGCTCACGCCGGAAAATCCGTTGAGAATGATGGCAGCTATCGTCATGACGAGGTACGCGGTGTGCATGTTGCGGCTTCCATATCTGGTCGGTCGGTGGCGGATCGTTCGGCGTCAGTTCGCCGGGATCGGGTCTAGTCGGAACACCGCGATCCGGCCCGCCAGCGCCTCGACTTCTTCGGGATTGCCCCGGCGTACCAGGCCGGAGCGTTTCAAAAAGCCAACACCGACCGGCACTTCGGCCGGATATTGGCGCAACACCGGCCGAGCTTGCTCGGCGGTCAGCTCAGTTATCCTGACGCGCCGCGTCTTTCGGCCCTTGCCGAGCGTTCCCGCGCCGGCGGCGCGGGCGTTGCGCGCCCAGTCGGCGCCGGGGAATCCGGCCACGGCATAGAGGTGCCCGTCGAGGGTGAACGGCGTCATCGGGGTGCTGCGAGGACGGCCCGTTTTGCGGCCCGGCACCGTCAAAACCATGGGGGGGCCAGTCGGTATGCCAAGTTTTTGCAGCGCAATCATGAACCTGTTCATCGGCTTCAGCCAACGAGGGGGCATCGGATGAGACATCTCTTCTCCTGTCGCGAATTTCGTTGCGGTGGAACCGCAGCCGGTGGGTCCGCCGCAATGGGGAGCCGGTCATCAGCAACCCGTATCCAAGGACGGGTCGGTGGCGCGGAAAGTTACACATGCGTGCGTAACTTTTTGCGGCGCCGTTCCGTCGTTATCTCTTGAGTGCGCAATCTCTGGGAGGACTGATGACAGCCGATGACTGGCACGGCCCGCGCTGGCCCCGTGTGATCGCCCGTGCCACCAGCGCGGCGTTGGCATTGCTAGCCCTGGTGCAAGCCGCGTTCGCCGGGAGTTTTCTGGGCGGCCGATACGACGCGCTGATGCTGCACTCGGTCGGCGCGAGGGTGACCACGGTGCTTTCCGTCGTCCAGGTCGCGGTGCTGGTGATTGTGAGCAGGACGGGCGGGCCGCGACGGCCGGCGGCGCTCGGGGCCCTCGTGACCCTCCTCTTCGTCGCCGAGTTCGCCTCGGGGGAATTGCGCTTGACGGGCTTACACGTTCCGCTCGGAGTGCTGTTGATCGTGGGGATCTTCAAGCTGACTGCCGAGGTGTGGCGTTTGCCGCTGGCCGCACGCTCGCGTCCGGCCGAGCGGGAACCGATCCGATGAATCGGCGTGGCGCGTTGCGGCTGGGCGCCGCGGCGGCGGGCATCGGCTTCATCGGCGCCGGCTGGCCGCTCGCCGGCGCGCTGCTGGGCCCCGCCGAGTCAGGACGGCTGATACGCAGCCAAACCAGGTTGCCCGATCGCTATCAAGTCCCGCTGCCGATCCCGGAACAATTGACGCCGGTTCGTAGCGACGCTCACGCCGACTACTACGAGATCACCCAGCAGACCACGCAATTGCGCATATTGCCCGGGCTCCCCACGGCGGCGTGGACTTACAACACGAGCTTTCCCGGCCCGACCATTGCTTCGCGGTCAGGCCGACGCACCGTCGTGCGGCACCGCAACGCCCTGCCCGTGCCGGTTGTGGTGCACCTACACGGCGGCCACACACCGGAAGACCACGATGGGTACCCGACCGACTTCATCCTGCCGCCCGGCGTCCGGCTCGGGGCTGAAGCCATGGCGCGCAACAGCGTTGTCGGAGAGCGCGAATACGTTTACCCGCTGAACCAGCGGGCCGCCACGTTGTGGTACCACGATCACCGCATGGGCTACACCGGCGCCGCGGTGTGGCGCGGCCTGGCCGGATTCCACTTGGTCCACGACGACGAGGAAGACGCGTTGCCGCTGCCGCGCGGCCGGCGGGACGTCCCGCTGATGATCACCGACCGCGCGTTCGCCGCCGATGGCTCCTTTCGCTACCCGGACGCTGCCGGCGGCGGAGCGACCGGCGACTACATGAACGGCGTCCTCGGCGACGTCATCCTGGTCAATGGTGCGCCGTGGCCGGTGCTGTCGACCGATCCCGCCCGGTACCGCCTGCGGCTCTTGAACGCATCCAACGCCCGTCGCTACCGGCTGCAGCTGGACCCGCAACCACCCGGCGGTTCGGCGTTGGTGCAGATCGGCAGTGACGGCGGATTACTGGCGCGACCCATAGGCCACGACTACATCGACATCGCTCCGGCCGAACGATTCGACGTCGTGGTCGATTTCGGCCGCTACCCGGTGGGAACACAATTGCGGCTGCTCAACCGGTTGGGTGGCGAAAGCGCCGGCGAGGTCATGCGATTCGACGTCGTCGGCGCCGACCGTGCCGACGATTCGGCCATCCCGGACCGGCTCAGCGGAAGCTTCCCGGGTCTCGACCCACAGGCCCGCGTGGCCACGCGAACGTTCCTCTTTCGCCTCGGCAGAAAAGCGGTGTGGACGATCAACGACCTGGCCTATCAACCGGGCCGGCCGCTGGCGCGCCCTAAGCTCGGCACCACAGAAGTCTGGCGGTTCATCACCGAGTTCCACCATCCCGTTCACGTGCACCTGAATTCCTTTCGCGTGCTCTCCCGCAACAGCCGTGCGCCGGGCCGGTTCGACATGGGATGGAAGGACACCGTCGATGTGCGCCCAGCCGAAGCCGTTGAAGTCCTCACCCGGTTCACCGACTACACCGGTTCATACCTGCTGCACTGCCACAACCTCGAACACGAAGACATGGCGATGATGGCCGACTTCGTGACCGTCGATTGACCACTGGGCGACCCGGGACGGCGACCCCTTCAACTGGGCCATTTCGAGGCCTAAGGTCGGGCGGTATGGCGCTCAACCTGGAGATGATCACCTTCGACTGCAGCAATCCGGCGCAGCTGGGCGGCTGGTGGGCCGAGCAGTTCGGCGGCACGACGCAGGAGCTGCTCGCCGGCGAGTTCACCGTGGTGAGTTTGCCGGAAGGGCCTCGGCTCGGCTTCCAAAAAGTGCCCGACCCCACCCCCGGTAAGAACCGCGTGCACCTGGACTTCGGGCCCGCCGACGTGGATGCCGAGGCGTCTCGGCTGACGGCCGCCGGGGCCACCGAGGTCGGCCGGCATGAGTTCGGCGACAATTTTCGCTGGGTGGTGCTGGCCGACCCCGAAGGGAACGTCTTCTGCGTCGTCGGCCAATAGCCTCCACGGCGACCCGACGGTGACGGAAGCGCCGACCTAGACTGTCTGGCGTGACAGTCCCCGGGACGAGCGCCCGCACCCAGGCGATCGACACCGTCGAGCACGCCGCCGCCAGCCCCGACCAGCCGCAGCCCTTCGCCGAGCTGGGCCTTAAAGACGACGAGTACCAGCGAATCCGCGAGATCCTGGGCCGCCGACCCACCGACACCGAGCTGGCGATGTACTCGGTGATGTGGAGTGAGCACTGCTCCTACAAGTCGTCCAAGGTGCACCTGCGCTACTTCGGCGAGACCACCACCGACGAGATGCGCGCGGGCATGCTCGCCGGCATCGGCGAGAACGCAGGCGTGGTCGACATCGGCGACGGCTGGGCCGTCACCTTCAAGGTGGAATCGCACAACCACCCCTCCTACGTCGAGCCCTACCAGGGCGCGGCGACCGGTGTCGGCGGCATCGTGCGCGACATCATGGCGATGGGTGCGCGACCCGTCGCGGTGATGGACCAGCTTCGGTTCGGCGCCGCCGACGCGCCGGACACGCGCCGGGTGGTCGACGGAGTTGTCCGCGGGATCGGCGGCTACGGCAACTCGCTGGGGCTGCCCAACATCGGCGGCGAGACCGTCTTCGACGCCTGCTACGCGGGCAATCCGTTGGTAAACGCGTTGTGCGTGGGCGTATTACGCCAGGAGGACCTGCACCTGGCGTTCGCCTCGGGCGCCGGGAACAAGATCATCCTGTTCGGTGCGCGCACCGGCCTGGACGGCATCGGCGGGGTGTCGGTGCTGGCTTCGGACACGTTCGACAGCGAGGGATCGCGCAAGAAGCTGCCTTCGGTGCAGGTGGGCGACCCCTTCATGGAGAAGGTGCTCATCGAGTGCTGCCTCGAGCTCTATGCGGGCGGCCTGGTGATCGGCATCCAGGACCTTGGCGGCGCCGGATTGTCATGTGCTACTTCAGAACTCGCATCGGCTGGCGACGGCGGGATGGCGATCGAGCTCGACACCGTCCCGCTGCGGGCAAAGGACATGACGCCCGCGGAGGTGCTCTGCAGCGAATCGCAGGAGCGGATGTGCGCCGTGGTCTCGCCGGAGAACGTGGACGCGTTCTTGGCGGTGTGCCGAAAGTGGGACGTGCTGGCCACCGTGATCGGCGAGGTCACCGACGGCGACCGGTTGCGAATCAGCTGGCACGGCGAGACCGTCGTCGACGTGCCGCCGCGCACGGTGGCCCACGAGGGGCCGGTGTATCAGCGGCCGGTCGCGCGCCCCGAGTCGCAGGACGCCCTGAACGCCGACCGGTCGACGAGCCTGCCGCGGCCAAAGACAGGGGAGGAGCTGCGCGCGACTTTGCTTGCCCTGCTGGGCAGCCCGCACCTGTGCAGCCGCGCGTTCATCACCGAACAGTACGACCGCTACGTGCGCGGCAACACCGTGCTGGCCGAGCACGCCGACGGCGGCGTGCTTCGCGTCGACGAGGCCACGGGCCGCGGCATCGCGCTGTCGACCGACGCGTCGGGACGCTACACGCTGCTCGATCCCTATGTCGGAGCACAACTGGCCCTGGCCGAGGCCTACCGCAACGTCGCGGTCACGGGCGCGACCCCGGTCGCGGTGACCAACTGCCTCAACTTCGGTTCTCCGGAAGATCCCGGGGTGATGTGGCAGTTCTCGCAGGCGGTGCGGGGACTGGCCGATGGTTGTGCGGCCCTTGGCATTCCGGTGACCGGCGGCAACGTCAGCTTCTACAACCAGACCGGGTCGGCGGCCATCCTGCCGACGCCGGTGGTCGGTGTGCTCGGCGTGCTCGACGATGTGGGCCGGCGCATTCCGACGGGCCTGGGCGGCGAGCCGGGCGAGACCCTGATGCTGCTGGGCGATACTCGCGACGAATTCGACGGTTCCATCTGGGCGCAGGTGAGCGGCGACCACCTGGGCGGGGTGCCGCCCGCGGTCGACCTGGCGCGCGAAAAACTGCTGGCCGAAGTGCTGAGCGCGGCGTCACGCGACGGGCTGGTGTCCGCCGCGCACGACCTGTCCGAAGGTGGGCTTGCGCAGGCCATCGTGGAGGCGGCACTCGCGGGCGAAACCGGCTGCCGCATCGTCCTTCCCGAGGGCGCCGATCCGTTCGTCACGTTGTTCTCCGAGTCCGCGGGCCGGGTTCTGGCGGCGGTGCCCCGCACCGAGGAGAGCCGGTTCCGGGCGATGTGCGAGGCGCGCGGGCTGCCCGCGGTGCGCATCGGCGTCGTCGACCAGGCCTCGGACGGGGTGGAGGTTCAGGGCCTGTTCACCGTGTCGCTGGCCGAACTGCGCGAGACGTCCGAGGCGGTGCTGCCGCGCCTCTTCGGATGAGCCGCAGCGACGAATCCTGATGGGCGAGCGCGACTTCCGTCGGGCCCGTGCGTTCGCGTTGGCCGCCGCCCTGGTGGGCTGGAGCTTCGTCGGGCCCCGGCTGCCCACGGCGTGGCGGGTGACGACCCAAGCGGCGGCGGCCGGAGTGCTGGTGGTTGTGACGCGCGCACCGTTGGGGCTGACCGCACCGCGGTTGTGGGCGGGGCTGCGGCTGGGGTCGGCGGCCGCGGCCGCCGCGGCGGGCGCGATCGCCGCAGCGACGGCGGTGCCGACGGTGCGGGCGTCCATGGCAGACCGCGAGCCGACCGGGTCGGTGGCCGGCTGGCTGCTGCTGCGCATCCCCGTCGGCACCGTGTGGGCCGAGGAGGCCGCGTTCCGCGCGGCGCTCACCACCGCCGCTTCCGCTGCCTACGGAAGGTCCGGCGCAAGGTTGTTGCAAGCGGCGAGCTTTGGGCTCTCCCATGTCGCGGATGCGCGAGCGGCGGGCGACCCGGTGCTGGGCTCGGTGTTGGTGACGGGCGTCGCGGGCTGGCTATTCGGTTGGCTCGCAGACCGTTCCGGCAGCGTGGCCGCTCCCATGCTGGTGCACTTGGCCATCAACGAGGCCGGCGCGATCGCCGCGCTGGGCGTGCGACGTCACGGGTTGATGGTGTAGTCACCGAGCTGGCGACCCCACACGTGCTCGGTGAAAAGTGGGGAGCCGAGCTCGAAGTGGTTGTAGGGAGCCATGCTCGCGCCGGTGTCCATCACCAGGAGCGGGGCCGGCCACAGTTCCCGGGTTATCGTCTGCCAACAGCCCGGTCGGCCGCCGGGACCGCCCCGGGCGTTGGTACGGGGCAGGTTCTCCGGCCAGATGTACGGGCTCGGCGCCCCGGTGATGCCGCCGGCCGCGTGGGCGCCGAGCGAGTAGCCGTTGTCGCCGAGCGCATTGTGAATCCTGGGCCCAACTTCAGCGAAATTCCTTATGGTGCAGAAGATTTCCGGGCTGTATTCGTCGAGCAGCTGGCTGGGGGTGACCAGATCGGTGGCCCCGCGCGCCAGGTAGGGGCCGCCGCGCCCGAACACGTCTGCGCCCGCGCCCCCGAGCCCGGCCGCCGCCAGCAGCGCCGCGTCCAGATCGGCTTGCTGCCGGTTCAGCGTGCGCGCCGCGGTCACCGCGTGGTCGAGGGCGTCCCATAGGTCAGGCGAAGCGCTGGAGTACGTCTCGCCGAGAGCGGCCAACCGCGCAACGTCGAAGCGGATCGCGGGCATGCGGGCGTTCACGTCGTCGAGAATCGCGTTGCCGTTGACCAACGAGTCGCCAAACTTCTCGCCCAGTCCCGTCAGCGCTTGCGCCGCCGCGCTGAGCGTCAGGTTCACCTTGACCGGATCGACCTTCTCCGCGATCGACATGAGCGTCTCGAACACGGTGTTGAACTCTGTGGTCACCGCGGTCGCGTCGATCACGGTCGACGGTGTGATCGATTGCGCCGCGGGCTTGGGCGGCGAAGTCAGCGCGACGTACTTGTTGCCGAACACCGTTGTCGCTTTGATGGTGGCCGCCACGTTGGCCGGGATGAGCTCGAGATACCTGGGGCTGACATCCAGCGTCACCCTGGCGGCCGGCCTGCCGTCGCGGGTGATCTCCGAAATGCTGGCCACGCGGCCGATCTGGACACCGTTGTAGGTGACCTTGGAGCCGGGATCCAATACCAGGCCGGCCCGGGCCGCCACCATCGTCAGCTTCGTTGTCGGCGTGAGCTCGCCGCGAAACTGCAGATACAGCAGCGACCCGACCAACCCCATGATGACGAGCGTCACGAGGCCGACGGACTTGTACGGTGGCCCGCGCCGCAAGCGACGACGCTCCATGAGTTTGAGACCCTAGGGTATGGCCGCCCGTCAAAAGGCCGATCCGGCAAAGACCCGGCAGGCCGTGTTGGCCGTTGCGGACTGGTTGCGGGACGCGACCCGGCCCGTTCCCGATCGCGAGAGCCTCGGGGCCGCGGTCCGGCTCACCGCCCGCACCGTGGCAGCGGTGGCGCCCGGGGCCAGCGTCGAGGTGCGGATCCCGCCGTTTGTCGCGGTGCAATGCATCGCCGGCCCCAGGCACACCCGCGGCACGCCCCCCAACGTGGTGGAGACCGATCCGCGAACGTGGTTGCTGCTGGTGACCGGGATGCTGTCGTTCCACGAGGCGACGGACGCCGGTGCGCTGAGCCTTTCCGGCTCCCGCGCAGGTGAGATCGAACACTGTCTGCCCCTGTTCGATGTCAGCTGAATAGTAACCCTGAACTGCAGGTTTAGGGTGGTGCGAGGGAATTTTCGACGCGCAACACGCGCTGTGAATTCGCAGTCGACGGCGTTGGACCCGTAGACTCCGATACGTCACCAACCGTTCCCCGGGGAGCCGCCGAATCGTGACCGTCGCAGGAGCCGAAGCACCCGAGCAGGACCTGAACTCGCCCCGTGAAGAGTGTGGTGTCTTCGGGGTCTGGGCCCCCGGCGAGGATGTCGCAAAACTCAGCTATTACGGCTTGTACGCCCTGCAGCATCGCGGGCAGGAGGCCGCCGGGATCGCCGTCGCCGACGGGTCGCAGGTCCTCGTCTTCAAGGACCTGGGTCTGGTCAGCCAGGTGTTCGACGAGCAGACCCTCGCGGCGATGCCGGGCCACGTCGCCATCGGTCATTGCCGCTACTCCACCACCGGCGACACCACGTGGGAGAACGCCCAGCCGGTGTTCCGCAACACCGCCGCCGGCACGGGCGTTGCGCTGGGCCACAACGGCAATCTGGTCAACACCGCCGAGCTTGCCGCCCGCGCCCGCGACGCCGGGCTGATCGCGCGGCGTTGCCCCGCACCGGCGACGACCGACTCCGACATCCTGGGCGCACTGCTCGCCCACGGTGCCGCGGATTCCACGCTGGAACAGTCCGCGCTGGAGCTGCTGCCGACCGTGCGCGGCGCGTTCTGCCTGACGTTCATGGACGAGAACACGCTGTATGCGGCGCGCGATCCCCATGGGGTGCGGCCACTTTCGCTCGGACGCCTCGACCGCGGCTGGGTGGTGGCCTCCGAAACGGCCGCGCTCGACATCGTCGGCGCCTCGTTCGTGCGCGACATCGAGCCGGGCGAGTTGCTGGCGATCGACGCCGACGGGGTGCGTTCCACCCGGTTCGCCAACCCCACCCCGAAGGGCTGCGTCTTCGAGTACGTGTACCTGGCGCGCCCGGACAGCACGATCGCCGGCCGGTCCGTGCACGCCACCCGGGTGGAGATCGGTCGCCGGCTGGCCCGTGAATGCCCGGTCGAGGCGGACCTGGTGATCGGCGTTCCGGAGTCGGGCACCCCGGCCGCGGTCGGATACGCGCAGGAGTCCGGCATTCCGTACGGGCAGGGCCTGATGAAGAACGCCTACGTCGGGCGGACGTTCATCCAGCCGTCCCAAACCATCCGCCAGCTCGGTATCCGGCTGAAGCTCAACCCACTTCGCGAGGTGATCCGCGGCAAGCGGCTCATCGTCGTCGACGACTCGATCGTGCGCGGCAACACCCAGCGCGCGCTGTTGCGGATGCTGCGCGAGGCCGGCGCAGTGGAAGTTCACGTGCGGATCGCTTCGCCGCCGGTCAAATGGCCCTGCTTCTATGGCATCGACTTCCCGTCCCCGGCGGAGTTGATCGCCAACGCCGTGCAAGACAAAGAGGAAATGCTCGAAGCGGTGCGGCACGCCATCGGCGCCGACAGCCTCGGTTACATCTCGCTGCGCGGCCTGGTCGCGGCGTCCGAACAACCCGCGTCGCGGCTCTGCACCGCCTGCTTCGACGGCAAGTACCCGATCGAATTGCCCGAGGAGACGGCGTTGGGGAAGAACGTCATCGAGCACATGCTCGCCAACGCAGCGCGCGGGGCCGGGCTCGACGAACTGGCGCCCGACGAAGTGCCGATCGTCCACTGACGGCCTTCCGATCCGGCCCTTCCAAGACGTTTGATAACGGCGGTCGGCGGCGCCCGGTAGCCTTTATCGCGATGACGGATCCCGGAAAAAGCCCCGGACGTAACCCGGGCAGCCACGGCATTACCTACGCGTCGGCCGGGGTGGACATTGAAGCCGGTGACCGCGCCGTTGAAATGTTCAAGCCGCTGGCGACACGGGCCACCAGACCCGAGGTGCGGGGCGGACTCGGCGGGTTCGCAGGGCTGTTCGCTTTGCGCAACGACTACCGCGAACCGCTGCTCGCGGCGTCGACCGACGGCGTGGGTACCAAGCTTGCGGTGGCTCAGGCGATGGACAAGCACGACACCGTCGGCCTGGACCTGGTCGCGATGGTCGTCGACGACCTCGTGGTGTGCGGCGCCGAACCGCTGTTCCTGCAGGACTACATCGCGGTGGGCCGGACCGTGCCCGAACGCCTCAGCGCGATCGTCGCGGGCATCGCCGAGGGCTGCGTGCGCGCCGGCTGCGCTTTGCTCGGCGGCGAAACCGCCGAGCACCCCGGCCTGATGGAACCCGACCACTACGACATTTCGGCGACCGGTGTCGGCGTCGTGGAGGCCGACGACGTGTTGGGCCCCGACCGCGTCAAACCCGGCGACACCATCATCGCGATGGGCTCCTCGGGCCTGCACTCCAACGGGTACTCGTTGGCCCGCACGGTGCTACTCGAGATCGACCGGATGAACTTGGCCGGGTATGTCGAGGAGTTCGGCCGCACCCTGGGTGAGGAACTGTTGGAACCCACCCGGATCTACGCCAAGGACTGCCTGGCGCTGACAGCCGAAACCCACGTCCGCACGTTCTGCCACGTCACCGGCGGCGGGCTGGCCGGCAACCTGCAACGCGTCATCCCGCATGGCCTGGTCGCCGAAATCGACCGCGGAACCTGGACGCCCGCACCGGTGTTC
The DNA here is from genome assembly GCF_001667735.1 of Mycobacterium sp. E183. Lineage (GTDB taxonomy): Bacteria > Actinomycetota > Actinomycetes > Mycobacteriales > Mycobacteriaceae > Mycobacterium. The sequence continues at coordinate 74,955 of NZ_LZJN01000003.1, read as the reverse complement.
GCCATGATCGCCCAGCGCGGTCGGGTCACGCGGGAAGAGATGGACAAGACGTTCAACATGGGCGTGGGCATGGTCGCCGTCGTCGCGCCCGAGGACACCGACCGGGCCCTGGCCATTTTGACGGCCCGCCACTTGGACTGCTGGGTGCTGGGAACCGTCTGCAAAGGCGGCAAAGAGGGCCCGCGGGCAAAGCTCGTCGGACAGCATCCGCGATTTTAGAGGACGGGAGTCGAGCCGGCGCCGTGCCGAAGCCGATTAGACCGGCGCAGCGACGTCAGTTCTAGCGGCGCCAGTCGTCGCTGTCTTCCCAGGAGTCGCCGACGCCGTCGTCCTCCAGCTCTGTGGAATCGTCGGCACCCGTTCCTGACAACTCGCGCTGAAGCCGCGTGAAGTCGGTTTGCGGGGAACTGTATTTGAGTTCTCGAGCAACCTTGGTCTGCTTTGCCTTAGCCCGGCCGCGGCCCATGGGGGAACCCCCTCGCGCAATAACGGAGCGGCCCGAATCAGGCGGCTCCGATCTCCTGGTGTCGTTATTGTCCTGCCGACAGTTTACCGTGCCTTACGGTCGGGCGTCGGTGCCCCCTGCCGCTGTGGCGCACTTCATCGAGGATTATCTCGCACCGCCCCGCAACCGTTCAACGGCGAGCCGTCCCGCGCCGATGTGTTCCGTTGCCGGCAGCGAATCGGCGTCGATGACCGCCGCCACCGAGGACTGGGCGCCGGTCGCAAGTTCGGTATCGGCCGGCACCCCGCGCTTGAGCAGCGCGAGGGCTACGGGCCCGAGGTCCACGTGATCCACCACGGTCCCCAGGCGGCCGACGGTGCGCCCGCCGGCGAGCACCGGATCTCCCGTGGCCGGCCGCTCCACCGAACCGTCGAGGTGCAACAACACCAGCATCCGGGGCGGTTTCCCGAGGTTGTGCACCCGCGCGACGGTCTCCTGCCCCCGGTAGCAGCCCTTGTCGAGGTGGACCGCAGCACCGACCCACTCCACCTCGTGCGGAATCGTGCGCTCATCGGTGTCGACGCCCAGTCGCGGGCGCAGCGCCGCCACGCGGTGCGCCTCGTAGGCCCAAACCCCCGCCGGCCGCAGCCCCGCCTGCACGAGGCGTTGCTGCCAGCCAGCCGATTCGCCGCGCGGGACCACCAAATCCAGTTCGATCTGGCCGGCCGGGGCGCCCGCCATCCTGCGCACGAACCCACCTCCGGAGACCGGGACCGCCGTCAGCTCGGCGGGCAGGGCGTCCAGCCCCAGCACGTCTAGCACCGCCCGGTCGGCCAGCCGCGGCCCGAGCAGTGAGAGCACCGCCATGTCGGCGGCGGCCGGGCTCACATCGGACCAGAAGACCATCTTGCGCAGGTAATTCAGCAGCGGCTCACCCCGCCACGGCTCGGTGTCCAGGTAGGTGGTGCCCCCGAGTTCGGTCTGGATCCAGTGGTCCTCGACGCGGCCCTGCCCGTCCAGGCTGAGGTTTTGCGTGCTGGCGCCCTCGGGCAGCTCGCTGACGTGCTGGGTGGAGATGCTGTGGAGCCACTTCTGGCGATCGCCGCCGGTCAGCGTGAGCACCGCGCGGTGCGAGCGGTCCACGACGACCGCGCCGGTCTCGGCCGCGCGCTGCTCGCCGAGGGGATCGCCGTAATGCCAGACGGCGCCCGCGTCGGGGCCGGCATCTGGTGCGGGTACTGCGGACACACGTCAACTCTACGGACCTTGATGCCCGGTGCGCCGAGCGTGCGGGCAGCCTCACGTTCACGGCTAGGCTTTACCTCCATGGCAGGCCAGACGGGTGTGATCGTCACGCTGGACGGCGCGATACATCCGCCGGATGCCCCGCTGCTGCACGCCGACGACCTGGCGGCGGTTCGCGGCGACGGCGTCTTCGAGACGCTGTTGGTCCGCGACGGCAGGCCCTGCCTGGTCGAGTCGCATCTGCAGCGGCTGACCCAATCGGCGAGGCTGATGGACCTGCCCGAACCCGACCTGCCCAGCTGGCGCGCTGCGATCGATGCGGCCAGCAGTGAGTGGGTGGCCGCCACCGCCGACGAAGGGGCGATGCGCCTGATCTACACCCGAGGCCGGGAGGGTGGAACCGCCCCGACCACCTACGTGATGGTCAACGCGGTTCCCGAACGAGTCACCGCGGTGCGGCGCGAGGGCTTGGCCGCGGTGATGCTGGACCGCGGACTGCCCGCGGCCGGTGCCGACGCGATGCCATGGCTGCTCGCCGGCGCCAAGACCCTGTCCTACGCGGTCAACATGGCCGCCCTGCGTCATGCCGCCCGGCAAGGCGCCGGCGACGTGATCTTCGTCAGCTCGGACGGCTACATCCTGGAAGGCCCGCGCTCGACGGTGGTGATCGCGACCGGATCCGGTGGGGACCTGTGCCTGCTGACGCCGCCGCCGTGGTATCCGATTCTGCGCGGCACCACGCAGCAGGCCCTTTTCGAGGTGGCCAGGGCCAAAGGGTACGACTGCGACTATCGGTCCCTGCGTCCCGCTGATCTCCATGCCGCGCAAGGGATCTGGTTGGTGTCGAGCATGACGCTGGCCGCCCGCGTGCATACGCTCGACGGCCGCCCGTTGCTTCGGTCGCCGTTGGCCGCCGAGTTCGCCGCATTGGTCGACTCGGCGATCGTCAGCGATCGCTAAGCGCTGAATTGTGTTGTCGGCTTGCGGAATCGCGGGTACGGTCGGCCGTACACAAGAAGGGAGGTGGTCCGCGAAATTGATAGCTTCATGGACATGTGAGGTGGCTGCGCGCTAGCAGCAGTGGCTTGCGAAGAGCTGGCGGCATACGCGCGCTAGCGAATTCCCCGCAGCCACCCGGCCCCCGAGCTTCCGGTCTGTCCAACCAGGAGCCTTGCTCGGGGGCCGCTCCATGTCTGGAGCCGTTACTGGCTCACCTTCGCGGCAATCTGCCCGGCGAGCTTGCCCGCCTGACCCGTCTCGGCGTCGGGGCCGCACAGCAAGAGGTCCACGACCACACTGGACGCCGCGTGCAGCGCGTGATGGCAGATGCGGGTTCCGTCCGCCTGCGTCCGCTCCTGGAAGATCTTCGGCACGGCCCCGGTGACCTCACCGAACTTCCATTCGCTGGTCTTGCCGTTGTAAGTCAACGTGATCGATTGCCCGGAGCACGCCTTCCACCTGTCCGCCGAAGCCTGCACGAACGCGGTCGCCTTGTCCGGCGAGGAGAACTGGACGACAGCTTCGTAGACGCGGTGAGCCTGGGTCTCGCCGGGGCTGTGTACGGCTTGAGCGCTTACCCCGGTGTAGCCGTCCGCGTCCTTGTAGGACGATTCTTCGATGGGTTCGAATTCGCCCTTGCAATCCGGGTTGGACAGCGTCGGCCTGAAGTTACGCAGTTGCGCGGCCTTCTCCGAGACCACCAAATTCGGGTCGCCGATGACGGCGCCGACATCGGCGGCGCCGAGGAGGTAGGCGTCCAGCTTCGAGGCGTTCCCGGAATTGGGGTCATTCGGCGCGGGGTTGGCGGCGGTCTGAGCCGACGTCCCACCGGTGCCGGCCTTCGGGGCGGGCTTGGTCTTGCCGCCCTGCGTGGCGAACACGACGACGATCGCGATCACCGCGATCACCGCGGCGGCGGCGCCGCCGATGATGAGCAGCCGCTTATTGGATCCGGCCGCCGGCTGCGGCGCCGCGGTTCCGGCGGACGGGCCGGCGGACGGGCCGGCGGCCGGCGTCGCGGCGGCCGGCGCTGCGGCCGCCGCCGGTGCCTGCGACTTGCCCGCGGCCGCGGTCGTCGGCGAACCGCCCTTGGCCTCGATCTCGGCCAGCACGTTGTCGATTTCGGTGCGGGTCCGGTAAGTGACGTCGTGGCGCAGGCGCAGCATGCGCAACAGCTGGGCGATGTCGCCGCGCGCGCTGGGGTCATCCCCGTCCTCGTCGAGTCCCTGCCTCAGCTCGATCAGAAGTTGGGTCTGCTGCTGCGGGCTGAGCTCCTTTTCGGCGAGGGTGTTACCCAACCGGGTGATGTACCCGAACGGCACCGGCGGCTCTTCGGGCAGCGGATCGGGCAGCGGCACCGGCTTGCCTTGCAGCGCGTGTACCGCAGTCACGAGTTGAATCCCGGCGTCGACGGTCGGTTCGCGGTAGTCGATGATCTGCAACGCGGCAAGGGGATTCACCCGCATGCTGTCGATGTCGCCGATCCGAACCGGAAGGATCGGCCGATTGAGCGCCCTGGCGTACCGCAACTCGGCCTGACTGGGCTTGGACTGCAGCCAGTTGTTGGACAGCGCCACGATGAACACGTCACACGAGCGGATCTGCTCGAGGATCTTGTTCCACCAGGAGTCACCGCCGCCGAGTTCTTGGTCGAACCAAACCTGTTGTTGGCCGCGCCGAAGCGCGGTCGTCAGGGCGTCGACCGTCGCCCTGTCCTGGCTCGAGTAGCTGATGAACAGCGGCATCGCGGTCTCCTACGTAGGGGCGTAGCAAACGAAGGGGGGGTATCGGCGCGTGCGGCTATTACGCATGCGCCGATACCGTATCAGTGTCCGGGCGTATCGGACGGCGCAAATTCGTGGCCATTTGCGCGCGCAGCCCAAAACTCAGCCGTGCCCGCCGTCCACCGCGGAAGCCTCCTCCGGCGGGTGGAATTCGGCATAGCGGCGGGCGAATTCGTCTCCGGGAACCGGCCACTGTTCACCGGTGGATCCGCGGACTACCCAGTCGCCCTCCGCCGCGGTTGTGGGACCCTCCAAGGTGTTTATGGTCTCGCCCGGGTAGGCGGGGCGCGCTTGGACGCGACCTTTTCGCCGCCAGCGCCCCTCGCCGGCGGGCTCGTAGGTGTCCTTGAAGATGTCGTCGCGCACCGACCACACCTTGCCGTCCCCCTGGACGGCCCAGTCGCCGGCGTCGGCGCGCATGATGTGTCCCGAATCCGACGTCCATGTCCATGGGGCGCTTCGTTGTTCGGCGGCCACCGTTCCGACCCTTGTGAACGATTGCCAGAGCGGCCGCGACCGGAAGCCCAACTGCCGCAGGCTCCATAACGTGCCCGCCAGGCTGCGGACGGCGGCGTTGAGTAGGGCCGGGTTGCTTTCGACCGCCGACCAGTCGACCAGCTTGTCGTGGATCTTGCGCGAATCGTCGCGCGGCGAACCGTATTTCCAGCCGTTGCGGCGGTAGTAGCGGCACCAATCCTCATGCTCGGCGCGGGCCATGCTCATTGCCGAATCGTGGTCGAAGCCCATGAGCGCGAGTTGTTCCAAGGGCGGCAGGTCCGCCATCTCGTGGCCGGACAGCTGCGCGGGCGGGCTGCCCCAGGTGTTCCAGGTGTGCCCCGCGATCTGCTCCACCATCCACAGCGCGTTGCGCACCTGACGCCGGTTGGACCCGCGGTAGAACTCGTTGAGCTCGGCCCACGGCATCGCGGCCGGGGATCGCGGCGCGTCCGGGTCGATCGTTGAGACGTAGCGCTCGTGGATCAACCTCGCCGCGCGCTCCCAGGCGTCCTGTACCTGGCCCTCCTGGGTGTCCAGGACCAGCGAGTAGGACTGCAGCCGCCCCACCACCTGGATCGAGTCGTCGCTGATGCTGGTGTTCAGGTCCGAGGCGTAGATGGGCATGTCGGGGAAGCGGGCCGCCAGCCTCGCGGCGGTCGTCGCGGCGTGGGAGTCGACGAAGATCACGGCACTGGTCGCGGGGTCGGCGTCGCCGATCAGCTTCAGCATGGTGGGAACGGTCGGTGTCTCCGCGGTTGCGTCGATCGCCGGTCCCTCCGAGGCGAATCCGGCCTGCCGCCGGTGGAACTCGTGATCCGCCAAATACTCGCCGGCGTCTTTTTCGACCAGCGTGAGCGCGGGCAACGGGACCGCGCCGGGCGGGGTGTAGAAGTCGCGTTCCAGGGCGCGCTGTGTTAGGTCCGCGCACAGAGCCAGCGTCAATTGCGAAGTACCGCAAATGAATACGCGTTTCGTTCGCCCGCTCGCGATAATGCCGTCGAGCAGCCTGCCCGCGGTCACCTCGTACTTCCCGACCACGTCGGCGGCCCATCGGGTGTCCGACCCGCCGAACTGCTGGGCCCGCCAGGCCTGGGCCAGCCAGGGATCGTCCATCCGCACGATCAGCGGCAACCGCCGTTTGCGGGCGACCTCGTCGAGCCGGCGGCTGATCAGGTCCAGCCACAGCAGGTTGATCGCCGGGTCGGGCGCCATCAGATACAGCCGGGATAGGTTGCGCCACAGCCGCAACGACACCAGCGTGGCGGGGTTGTTGAAGTCCACCAGGACCACCCGCGCGCCCTGCCTGCGGGCCCGCTGCACCCGGTCGTCGCTGGCGCCGGTGAGGACGACCAGCGTGCCGCGCCGGTCCAGCGTCCGGGCGACCGCGCTGATCATCGACTGCGTGTCCGCGTCGACCCCGACGACGGCCGTGACGGAATCGGCCAGGTTGGCCCGCAGCCGGTCCACCTGGGACCGGAAGACCCCGACGACGACGCCGCCCAACCCGGTGAAGATCGCCGACAGCGCCGCGATTCGGGCCAGCTCCAGGCCGACCGGTGTCGGGTTCGGACAGGTTCGCCCGCCCACCGAGAAATCACCGGTGCCGCCCTTGACCAGGCTGGCCGTCGCCATCAGCGGGGTGAACAAGGCCGGATGGTTGGCGTCGTGACAACCCCAGTAGGACGTGAGGCCCAGGACCGCCGTCATCGGGACCAGGCCTGCGATCAGCGTGAACGAAACCCCCACCATCCGATGGCTTCCGCCGGACCGGAAGGTCAGCACCGACGCGGCGATCAGCACGGTCACCACGATCGCCAGCGTCGGCATCGATCCGGGCCTGCCGAACCACGCCAGGGCCGGGGGCAGCGCGTCGATGATCCCGGGCTGCAGGTCCAATACGGCCAAATAGACGATGAGGAGCAGCCCGACCGCGGTTACGCCCCAGCGCAAGATGGGCGAGGGTGTCCTGGTGGGGGGCATCCGCCGATCTCCCTTCGCGCGGTATCGGCTGTTCGGACGTCGAACAGTACACGCAAAAGATCGGCCGAAGGCAATGATTCCGGGCCCGCGCACATCGCCGAGTTGCCCACGCGGGCAACGGGTCGGCGGTTATCCCGCGTAGCGGGAGAGCCGGGCGGAAAGGTGCGGCACCAGGCCGCCGTCTGCGTCCACCCGCTCCTCGACGTAGGCCAGGTCGCCGCCCTCGACGATGCCGTAGAGCCGTTTGGCGCCACCGACCAGGACGCCCGACCGGCTGCGGGCAAGTGCGTCGGTCACCAGCTCCCACGACGACTGATTGCGCGGTCGGCCGTAGAACAGCTCCACATAGCCGGCCGAATGGGCCAGCAGTAACTCGATCGCCTGGGATTCGCTGGGATCGTCGGGATCGCTGACGAAACGCCAGAACCCGGTCTCCCGCAGGCCGCGCTCCTGGTAGTCGCCCGCCTCGCTGAGCCGCCACGAGCGGGATTCCCAATTCAGGTAGTCGCCGCCGTCGTGCGAAACCACGATCTGCTGGCCGAACCGGTAATCCCCGTCGTGTGCGCGGCCCTCGCCGTGCCCGCGCCACACACCCACCAGCGGCAACAGCGCCAGCAGGGCGTCGTTCAGGTTGGCGCCTTCACGCAAGTTGGCGGTGTCGGCGGGAAGCGGCAGATCGTCGAAGGCGGGAATGTTGCGGCCGGCGGTCAGCTTGGCGCGCTCAGCGGCGGCAGCCACCGCGCGATCGCCGGAGCTCGCAGAACCCAGTGGTTCGTCAGAAGTCGTCCGCCACTCCTCACCGTCGCTAGCGGAAGGTACCCTCACCGGATCGTCGTCCGCGCGAGTCACGATTCGTCGGTGATGAGCCGGTACAGCGTGTACAGCGCGAACCATGAGATCACCACGACGGCCACGACCAGCATGATCTCGAAGAAGAGCACCACGGGGACAAGTCTATTCGCCCCGCGCGATCCCGGTCAGGGCAGCCGGGGTCTCAGGCGATCTTGACGTCCACCTCGTGGATGCCGGCGCCCGACGGACTCACCACGGCGTTCCCGTTGCCGGAGGCCGACAGCGCGCGCAGCGTCCAGGACCCGGGCGCCGCGAAGAACCGGAAGTCACCCGTTGCCGACGCGACGACCTCGGCGGTGAACTCGTCAGACGAGTCGAGCAGGCGGACGAAGGCGCCGCCCACCGCCTGGCCATCGCTGTCCACGACCCGGCCGGTGATCACCGTTTCCTTCTCCAAGTCGACGCTGGCGGGCAACGTCACTCCTTGTTTCGGGGCAGAGCACATATCAGCTTCCCAACTCGATCGGGGCACCCACCAGGGAGCCGTATTCCGTCCAACTTCCGTCGTAGTTCTTGACGTTTTTGTGGCCGAGTAATTCCCGGAGCACGAACCAGGTATGCGAAGACCGCTCGCCGATCCGGCAATACGCGATCGTTTCCTTGGAGCCGTCCAGGCCGGCGTCGGCGTAGAGCTTGGCCAATTCGTCGTCGGACCTGAACGTGCCGTCCTCGTTGGCCGCCTTGCTCCACGGCACGTTGATCGCCCCGGGGATGTGGCCGGGCCGCTGGCTCTGCTCCTGCGGCAGATGCGCCGGCGCCAGGATCTTGCCCGAGAACTCGTCGGGCGAACGCACGTCGACCAGGTTCTTGGTGTTGATGGCCGCGATGACCTCGTCGCGGAACGCGCGGATGCTGTTGTCCGGCGCGGCCGCGGTGTACGAGGTGGCCGGCCTGCTGACGGTGTCGCTGGACAGCGCGCGCCCGTCGAGCTCCCACTTCTTGCGGCCGCCGTCGAGCAGCTTGACGTCGGCGTGCCCGTACAGCTTGAAATACCAGTAGGCGTAGGCGGCGAACCAGTTGTTATTGCCGCCGTAGAGGATCACGGTGTCGTCGTTGGCGACGCCACGTTCGCTGAGCAGCTTCGAAAACTGCTGCGCGTCGACGAAGTCGCGCTTGACGGGGTCCTGCAAGTCGGAACGCCAGTCGAGCCTGATCGCACCGGGGATGTGGCCGGTGTCGTATGCGCTGGTGTCCTCGTCGACTTCAATGAAGACGACGCCGGCGGCGTCGAGATTGCTCTCGGCCCAGTCCGCGGAGACCAGGACGTCGGAGCGTGCCATGCGGTGATCCTTTCGATCGCTTTCTATGAACGGGTCATGCCGTGCGCGCGGCGCCTCGGAAGCGCGCGACCAGCGGGTAGAGCTGGCAGCCCAGGCAGATGCCGAAGGCCGCATTCAGGAAGGCGGCGGTCAGCGCCGCGGCGGTGGCGATGACGCCGACCACGAAGGCGCCCGCGGCGAACGCGACGACGCCGACGACCGCGAAGACCAGGCCGACGAGTTGGGCGAACTTCAGCGGTGCCACCGGTTCGCGTTCCCCGACGGGCCCGAGCCGGGGCGCCACGAAGCGGGCGAAGATCCGCCCGTACGGGTGCTTGCGCGGGCCGCCGACGGCTCCGATGGCGAAGATGATCGCTTGGACGCCGAGAATCGCCGCCGCCGCCAGCGGACTGACGGCGGAGAAGGCGAGGGTGATCACCAGGACTGCGGTCGTGACCCAGGCGGCGAACCTTGGACCCCGCACGTCGACGACGTCTGGCTGGGTGGTGGTGTTGCTGCTCGGCACGGTACTACTCCTGGATACGCCTGTTGCTTATGGGAACGAATGACGGGAGACGGGCCTCGGTAACGTTCCGGGGTTGCTCCGAGTGCTTACGCGAAAGCGCGCGGCGACTCAGCAGCTACAGCGACAGCAACAGCCCGCGGTGCGGCACAGATCGACTGCGCGGCGTTGGGTGAGCAGGGGCTCAAGGCGGGCTAGCACGTCGGCAAGCTTACCGAATGACCGACGGCGATCAAATTTGCGGCGGGTGCCGCGCACCCCGCGCGCCCCGGCGATGACCGGGTCACGACTGCTTGAAGCCGTCCAGGCTGACGGTGACCCCGTAGCTGATGCCCTCGATGATGACGTCGGAGCCGCGCGCCCCCTCGGTCTTGGGTGCCACCCCGAAGGGAAGCCGCTGGTTGGGCACCCGGGTCGTGAAGGCCCGCAGCACCGCATCCCGCTTGTCATCCGGAACCGGTTGATCCGCGGTGTCCGCGCCGGTCAGAACGCCGGTCGGGGTGATCACCAGCGTCGCCTGGTCGTCCGGGGCGATGGACAGGTCCACCGAGACGCTGACCCGGTGTTCGAAGTCGGCCGAGTGCGGGGTGCCGCTGAACACCACACCGTGGCTGTCGGAGATGCCCGACGCGGTGACGCCACCGGTGGCGGTGTTGGTTTCCTTGGGGGGCGCCTCGACCATCAGATCGCTGATGCCCAGGTACCGGCCCAGGTGCGTCGAGTCGATGATGACGCGGCTCTCCAGTTTGCCCACCGGCAGCTTGGCATCGGGCCCGATCAGCCACGACGCGTGGCTCAGGTCGACCGAGTACATCGTGGCTTCGAGGGTGGCCTTGCCGACCGTCGCGTGGTCGACGGCGTTGGCCTTGATCTCCAGCTGGTTGTAGTGGTCGCGCATCGCCTGCGGGATGAACGGAAACGCCACGATCGCGACGAACGGGTCGGACCGCAAATGGGCCGCTTTGCGCACGCTGCACGACAGCCGGTATTCGGCGTAGATGCTGCTCCCGTAGTCCACGGCGACTGCCCCGGCCACCACCACGGCCACGGCGATCGCCACGCCCGCCACCGCCACCGCCACCTTGCGCACCCGCACATTGTCGCGTAACCCTGAGCCCGAGCTGTCGCGGACCACCCGGGTGGCGGCGCTCACACTGCGTCGTCGCCGCACCAAAGTGGCAGGTGGCAAGTTATCGTTAGATGACCTGGCAACTAACGCGTCGTTGCGTTGCGAATTGTGAAGATGCCGTTCTCCCGAGTTGGAGGGGCTAGTTGGAGCTATTACTGCTGACCTCGGAGCTGCATCCCGACCCGGTCCTGCCGTCGTTGTCGTTGCTTCCCCACGCCGTCCGGACGGCGCCTGCGGAACCGTCCTCGTTGCTCGAGGCCGGGACAGCGGACGCCGTACTGGTGGATGCGCGCACCGACCTGTCGTCGGCGCGCGGACTCTGCCGTCTGCTGAGCACCGCCGGCCGTTCGGTCCCCGTCCTGGCCATTGTGAGCGAAGGCGGCCTGGTGGCGGTCAGCGCGGACTGGGGGCTGGACGAGATCCTGCTGCCGAGCACCGGGCCCGCCGAGATCGATGCCCGGCTGCGGCTGGTTGTGGGTCGCCGTGGCGGGCTGGCCGACCAGGAAAGTGCCGGCAAGGTGAGCCTGGGCGAGCTGGTGATCGACGAGGGCACCTACACCGCGAGGTTGCGGGGCCGCCCACTCGATCTGACCTACAAAGAGTTCGAGCTGCTCAAATACCTGGCGCAGCACGCGGGACGCGTCTTCACCCGCGCGCAGCTGTTGCACGAAGTGTGGGGATACGACTTCTTCGGCGGCACCCGCACCGTCGACGTGCACGTGCGTCGCCTGCGCGCCAAGCTCGGCCCCGAATACGAGGCGTTGATCGGGACCGTTCGCAACGTCGGCTACAAGGCCGTCCGGCCGGCACGAGGACGCGCGCCGATCGCGGACTCGGCGGAGGACGAACCCGCCGACGACATCGAGTCCGACTCCGAGGATTTGCAACAGCCGCTGGGCGACCCGTTGCGCAGTCAGTGACCGCGCCCGCCTGGCGCCCGACGCTGACCGCTGACGAACAACGGCAGATACGCGAACTCATCACGGCCGCAACCGAATTCGACGGAGTCGCGCCCGTCGGTGAACAAGTGCTGCGCGAATTGCCGCACGACCGCACCGGGCACCTGCTGACCACCGGGCCCGACGGGGTCGTCGGCTACCTCAATCTGTCGCGCGACCCAGAAGCGGCGATGGCGGAACTGGTGGTCCACCCCCGCGCCCGCAGACAAGGTTTCGGGACCGCGCTGGCGCGGGCGGCGTTGGCCGAGACCGCCGCAAGCAACCGGTTCTGGGCGCACGGCACGCTCGAGCCCGCCCGCGCCACCGCGGCCGCGCTCGGTCTGGTTGCGGTCCGCGAGCTGCTGCAGATGCGACGCACGCTGCGCGACATCCATGACTTGGTGCGCCCCGTGGCCGGGGTGCGGGTCCGCACCTACGCGGGCACCTCCGACGACGCCGAGCTGCTGCGCGTCAACAACGCCGCCTTCGCCGACCACCCCGAACAGGGCGGCTGGACCGAAGCCCAGCTGACCGAGCGGCGCGACGAACCGTGGTTCGACCCGGCCGGTCTGTTCCTGGCGTTCGACGACTCCGATACCAAACAGGCGGGCAAGCTGCTGGGCTTCCACTGGACCAAGGTGCACCCCGATCAGCCCGGCTTGGGCGAGGTCTACGTGGTAGGCGTCGACCCGGCCGCGCAGGGCCGGGGCATGGGTCAGATGCTGACGGCCATCGGCATCGAGTCGTTGGCGCACCGGCTGGCCGGTGCGGCCGATCCGACCGTGCTGCTCTACGTGGAGTCCGACAACCGCGCCGCGGTGCGCACCTACCAGCGCCTGGGTTTCACCACCTACAGCGTGGACACCGCCTACGCGGTCGCCTCGGCCGACTGACCACGGGCGGGAGGCGGGCTCTTGCCCCCGGTTGTTCACCTGCGCTTGCTAGTGACAAGTAGCCGTGGGCTGCGGCGGAGCATAATTTCGCGACGACCTGGCAACCTCATGGGAGACGGCCGGCGGCACGCGGGCACGACAACGCGTCAGGAAGCGAGATCGGTGAGGCTCGACAGGGGAGGCAGGGCGCTGGCCGCGCTGGTCGTGGCGGTGGCCGTAGGCAGCGGCGCGCTGACCGGCTGTGGCAGCGATCAGAACCGCCGCGGGGCGTCGCCCGCGGCCGCGTCCGGGCCCACGGGCACTGCGGGGTGCAGCGGTAAGAACAAGCTGACGGCGGAGGGTTCGACGGCACAACAGAACGCGATGGCGCTGTTCAACCAGGTCTGGGGGCAGTACTGCCCGGGCAAGAGCGTGTCGTACAACCCGACCGGTTCCGGCGCCGGGCGCGAGCAGTTCATCGCCGGCCATGTCGACTTCGCGGGCGCCGATTCCCCGCTCGCCGCGGACCAGATCGGTCCGGCCTCCGCGCGCTGCGATGGAAACCCGGCCTGGGACCTGCCGCTGGTGTTCGGGCCGATCGCCCTGGTCTACAACCTCGCCGGGGTGCCCGGGTTGGTGGTCAGCAGCGACGCGCTGGCCAAGATCTTCAGCGGGCGGATCATGGCGTGGAACGACCCGATCCTGGCCGCCCTCAATCCCGGCGTCGCACTGCCCGACACCAAGATCACGCCGATCTACCGGACGGACTCGTCGGGAACCACCGACAACGTGCAGAAGTTTCTGACGGCCGCCGCACCGCAGAGCTGGACCAAGGGCGTGGGCACCGAGTTCCAGGGCGGGGTCGGCGAGGGGGCCACCAAGTCGGCCGGTGTCGTGCAGGCGGTGCGGGCCACCCCGGGCGCGATCGGTTACGTCGAGAAGGGCTTCGCCGACCAGGCCGGCCTGCCCTACGCCCAAATCGGCACCAACAAGGGTGGCGTCATCCCGCTCACCAACGAGACCGCCGGGAACGCCGTGCGGGCGGCCAATTTCGTCGGCGCCGGCAACGACCTGGTGCTCGACCTGAATGCGATGTACAGCTCCCAGGACCCGCGGTCCTACCCGCTGGTTCTGGCGACGTACGAGATCGTCTGCTCGAAGGGCTCCGACGCGGACACCTCAGGGGCCATCAGGTCGTTCCTCACGGTGGCCGCCGGCAGCGGGCAGGCCGACCTTCCCTCGGCCGGCTATGTTCCGCTGCCCGATAAGGTCAAAGAGCGGCTGGTTGCCGCGATCAACGCCCTGCAGTGACCGAGTGGCCCCGGGCGTAAGGAGCGACAGAACTGTGCCGGGATCACGGTGACCACGCCAAACCCCACCGACGCCGGCTCGGGCGCGACCGTGGCCGCGCCGTTCCCCGAGGCGCCGCTGATTCCGATCAACCCGTGGGGACAGACCCGCCCACACGTCGGGGATCGGGTGTTCCGCTGGCTCGCCAACGGTTCGGGCCTGCTGATCGTGGTGGTGATCGGCGCGATCGGCGGATTCCTGCTGCTGCGCGCGATACCGGCGTTGAAGCGCAACCGGGAGAACTTCTTCACCTACGACGGCAACTGGGTCACCACCGACACCTCGGCGATGCACTTCGGCATCTCCGATCTGCTGAAGGTCACCGTGTTCGTGTCGGCGTTCGCGTTGCTGCTCGCCATGCCGGTCGCGCTGGGCGTCGCCATCTTCATCACGCAGTACTCGTCGCGGCGCACGGCCAGCCCGTTGGCCTATGCCGTCGATCTGCTGGCCGGGGTTCCCTCCATCATCTACGGCGCGTGGGGCCTCTACGTCCTGGCGCCGCAGTTGCGACCCGTCGCCACCTGGCTCAACCGATCGCTTGGTTGGTGCTTTTTGTTCGCCGACGGCAACACGTCGGTGGCCGGTGGCGGCACCATCTTCACCGGCGGCATCGTCCTGGCGGTGATGATCCTGCCGATCATCACCGCCGTCACCCGCGAGGTGTTCGTCCAGACACCGCATGAGCAGATCGAGGCCATGCTGGCGCTCGGCGCCACCCGCTGGGAAGTGGTGAAGACGATCGTGCTGCCGTTCGGGTGGTCGGGCTACATCAGCGCGGCGGTGCTGGGGCTGGGCCGCGCCCTGGGGGAGACGGTCGCGCTGCTGATCATCCTGCGCGGCACCCAGGCAATGTTCGGCTGGTCACTGTTCGACGGGGGCTCTACCGTCGCGACCAAGATTGCGGGCACCGCCGCCCAATTCAACGACCAATACAAGGCCGGCGCGTACATCGCCGCGGGACTGGCGCTTTTCGTGCTCACGTTCCTCGTCGACGCCCTGGCGCGTGGCGCCGCGGCCGGTACCCGATGGGGCGCCCGATGACCTCGATGCTGGACCGCCCGCTGAAGCCGCGCACGTTCTCGCGGCCGAGCCGGCGCCGACGGGCCGCGGATCACGTTGCGCTGGCACTGGTTTCGCTGTCGATGGTGATCGCGGTGACACCCCTGCTGCTGGTGCTGTACTCGGTGGTCGCCAAGGGGTCCAGGGCGATTGCATCGACCGTTTGGTGGACGCACTCGCAAGCGGGCATGACCGCCTTCGTGGCCGGCGGCGGCGCCTACCACGCGATCGTGGGCACGCTGTTGCAGGGATTGGTATGTGCGGTCATCTCCATCCCGGTCGGCATCATGCTCGCGATCTACCTGACCGAATACGGCGGCGGCACCGCGCTGGGCAGGCTGGCCACGTTCATGGTCGACATCCTGAGCGGAGTGCCCTCGATCGTGGCGGCTTTGTTCGTCTACGCCCTGTTCGTTGCCACGCTGGGCATGCCCCGCTCCGAGTTCGCGGTGTCGTTGGCCCTGGTCCTGTTGATGCTCCCGGTGATCGTGCGAGCCACCGAGGAGATGCTGCGAATCGTCCCGGTGGATCTGCGCGAGGCCAGCTATGCGCTCGGCGTACCGAAGTGGAAGACGATCCTGCGGGTGGTGATCCCCACCGGGCTGTCCGGCATCATCACCGGCATCATGCTGGCGACGGCCCGGGTGATGGGCGAGACGGCGCCGCTGCTGATCTTGGTCGGCTACGCGCAGTCTATGAACTTCGACATCTTCAGTGGCTTCATGGGGACGCTACCCGGCATGATGTACAACCAGACCAGCGCCGGCGCGGGCGTGAGCCCGGTCCCCACGGATCGGTTGTGGGGTGCCGCCCTAACCCTCATCCTGGTGATCGCCACAATCAATGTCGGGGCCCGAGTGATAACGAAATTGCTCGGCACCAAGAAGTCATAGGTAGGAGCAGTCAGTGGCCAAACGGTTGGACCTCAAAGCCGTCAACATCTACTACGGTTCGTTTCACGCGGTCGCGGATGTGACGCTGTCGATCCTGCCGCGCAGCGTCACGGCGTTCATCGGCCCGTCGGGTTGCGGCAAGACGACGGTGCTGCGCACGCTCAACCGGATGCATGAGGTGGTCCCCGGCGGGCGCGTTGAGGGCAACGTGCTCCTCGACGACGAGGACATCTACGGCGCCGGAGTCGACCCGGTCGGCGTGCGCCGGGCGATCGGAATGGTGTTTCAGCGGCCGAACCCGTTCCCCGCCATGTCGATTCGTGACAACGTGGTGGCGGGTTTGAAGCTGCAGGGTGTGCGCAATCGCAAGGTGCTCGACGAGACGGCCGAGTACTCGCTGCGCGGGGCGAACCTGTGGGATGAGGTCAAGGACCGGTTGGACAGGCCGGGCGGAGGGTTGTCCGGCGGGCAGCAACAGCGCTTGTGTATCGCGCGGGCGATCGCCGTGCAGCCAGACGTGCTGCTCATGGACGAGCCGTGCTCCGCGCTGGACCCGATTTCGACGATGGCCATCGAGGAACTGATCAGCGAGCTCAAGCAGGACTACACCATCGTCATCGTCACCCACAACATGCAGCAGGCCGCGCGGGTCAGCGACTACACCGCGTTCTTCAACCTGGAGGCCGTCGGCAAGCCGGGGCGGTTGATCGAGGTCGACGACACCGAGAAGATCTTCTCCAACCCCAGCCAGAAGGCGACGGAGGATTACATCTCCGGCCGCTTCGGCTGATCCGGCCGCCTATTGCGAGGCCGGTTTCGTCTCCTCTTCGGGGAGCTTTCCGGTCGCCTGAAAGATGACGCGCCTGGCCACTTCGACGGCGTGGTCGGCGAAGCGCTCGTAGAACCGGCCCAGCAGGGTGACATCGACCGCGGCCGCCACCCCGTACTTCCATTCGCGGTCCATCAGCACCGAGAACAGGTGGCGGTGCAGATCGTCCATCGCGTCGTCCTCTTCGCGAATCCGGGCGGCCTTCTCCGGATCGCGGGACATCACCACCTCTTGCGCGCTGTTGCCCAATTCGACTGCGACCCGGCCCATTTCGGCGAAGTAGCCGTTGACCTCTTCGGGGAGCGCGTGCTGGGGGTGCCTGCGGCGGGCGATCTTTGCGACGTGCAGGGCCAGCGCGCCCATCCGGTCGATGTCGGCCACCATCTGGATCGCGCTCACGATGGACCGCAGGTCACCGGCGACCGGTGCCTGCAAGGCCAGCAGCACGAAGGCGCTCTCCTCGGCGCGAGCGCTCAGCGTGGCGATCTTTTCGTGGTCGGAGATCACTTGTTCGGCCAGCACCAGGTCGGCCTGCAACAGGGCTTGGGTGGCTCGCTCCATCGCGATACCCGCCAGCCCGCACATCTCGCCGAGCTGCTCGGATAACTCCGAGAGCTGCTCGTGGTAGGCGGTCCGCATACCGCCAAGCCTACGTTCTCGGGGCCGAAAACGGGCGGCGGAGCGCCCAAAAGCGCTTACTCGCAGGTGGTATCGGCAGCGTTGGTGACGGTCAGGTCCTCGGGGAGCTTGGCCGGTGCGCTGCCGGAGCCGCGTTCGATCTGCAGGCTGATCGATGATCCGCTCGGCTGCGGGGTGGCGACCGACTTGAAGTCGGGTCCGAGCACCACCTGAACGACCTGCCCGTAGCCGGAAACGCGCTGAACCCTCGCGTTGGCGAACGACGACGCGACGGTCGCCGCGGCCTGCTCGTTGCCGGCCGAGAACAACACCGTCGTCGTGTTGATCGAGCTCGGATAATCGTCCGGCGTCATCACGTTGAAGCCATTGCGCTTGAGCTGGCTGGTGGCCGTGGCGGCCAGGCCACTCTGCGTCGTCGCGTTGGACACCCGCACCGTGACGTCGCCCGGCGTGGTCGTGGTCACCTGCTCGTGCCGGGCCTCCGGGGCCGCGGTGGGGGCCGGCGTTTGCTTGGGGGCGGGCGCCTTCGTCTGACCGGACTTGTCGTCGGATGTTCCCAAATTCTTTGCGTTCTGGTCGTTTTCCTCGGGCAGCGGATCGTCGTTGATGATGGCGTCGAACAGCGCCCGCATGTCGCCCATGCGCGGCGGTTCGTCGCCGTTCTGGTCGGTCACGCCGGTCGGCACCGTGACGAAGGTGACGTGCCCGGCCGCCATCCCCTGCAACGACTGACCGAGCTGGATCAGGTCCTTCGACTGCACGTTGTCGACGACGGTGTCGCTGATGAACATGTTGACGACGTTGTTGAGCTTGTTGAGGTCGAGCAGGGTGTCCTCGGAGATCAGCGAGCGCAGCAGCGACGACAGGAACAGCTGCTGGCGTTTGATCCGGCCGTAGTCCCCGTTGGTTTCGGTGGTGACCTGGCGGGCCCGCACGTAATTCAGGGCGGTCGGGCCGTCGAGGACTTGGCGGCCGCCGTGATCGAGCACCGTGCCCAGCTCATAGTCGTGCAACGCGGATTTCGAGCACACCTCCACGCCGCCCAGGGCGTCGACCATCTTGGCGAACCCGGCGAAGTCCACGGCGATGAAGCGGTTGATGCTCAACCCGGACAATTTCTGGATCTCTTTGACCAGACATTTCGGGCCGCCGAAGGCGAATGCCGAGTTCAGTTTGGTCTCCGTGTAAACCATTTTCGGGCCCCAGGTCTTGGTCTTCGCGTCGTAAAGGGGCCCGTACTTGCCCGTGTCTGGGTTCCATGCCTCGCATTGCATCGGGGTGATCGCCAGGTCGCGGGGGAACGACACCGCCACCACCCGTTTGCGGTTGGCCGGAATGTTGACCAGCATCACCGTGTCCGATCGCGCGCCCCCGGCGTCTTCGGTGTCACCGGCGCCCATGTTGGCGTTCTCGCCGGCGCGCGAGTCCATGCCGACGATCAAGAAGTCTTCGTCGCCGTATTGCCCGTTGCGGTCGCGAATGTCATCCGACCCCTGGTCGAGCGCGCTGACGGTGTTGAGCCGGGCGTTCTTGGACGTGCTCCACTGCCACGCCCCGCCGGTCAACGCCACGGCCAGCACGGCAAACAGCGCCGCCACCGAGCGAGCGGCCAGCAGCATCGGGCGGTGGCGGCGGCGCGGTTTAGGCGCGTGATCGTCGGGAGTTCCCTCGGCTGGCGGCCCGTCGCCGTTTCGGCCGTCGCCGGCCTCGAGGTCGGGAAGCTCCGAGATTACGTCGAGCGAGTAGGCGAGGTCCTCGATAACCTGCGTCTGCCGCAACTCGACCGGGAGGTCCGATTCGGCCTCGGCGGGCCCGGGTTCGGGCTCCGGTTCGAGTTCGAGTTCGGGTTCGGGCTCCGGTTCGGCGTGGCGGTGCGTGGACCGGCCGGTCGACGGGGCGCCCAGCTTCGCGATCAGGTCGGCGACGCTGAGCCCCCCGCCGGTGTGTGACCCGGATCCTTCGTCGTCGGCTGCGGACGGCTGGACGGTCTCGACGGCGGCGCCGGTCTGCCATAGGTGCAGGCTGTAGTCGGACGGGGGCTCGGAGAACCGCTCCCACGGGGCGGCGCCCAGCGCGGCCCGCCGAGCGTCGCGAGTGGCGTCCTCGGCGTCACTCATGTCCTACCGGCCTCCGAAGCTCTGATGCGGATGTCAGCGTGTCCGTGCGCAATGCCGTCCCAGCGCTCGGCATTCTCGGCGCTGCGGCTCGTGCCACCCGTGGGTGGCACTCCTTTGTCGCGCTCCGACGGCGGTGCGTTACCGATCCGCCAGAACGCGCCATGCAGCAAGGTCCACATCGTACTGAGTTATCGGTCCGGACGCGATTTCGAGCGGTCGATCAGCCGCCGGAGTGCATCACGTCGGCGCCGGCCGGCACGGTGCAGTCGTCGGGGTCCGTCAGCCAGCCTTCGGGCAGCGCCACGCGGGCGGGTGACCCCTGCCGGCCCCGGGGGCCGCTCGCCGCGTCCGGGAAGGGGACCGTGCCGTCCAATTGGCTTAGCAGAGAATCGAGTTCGTCGAGCGTCTTGACCATCGCCAGCGCCCGGCGCAGCCCCGAGCCGGCCGGAAAGCCGTGCAGGTACCACCCGATGTGCTTGCGGATGTCGCGCATGCCCTTGTCCTCGCCGAAGTGCGCGGCCAGCAGCCGCCCGTGTCGGCGGACGATGTCGGCGACTTCACCCAACGTGGGCGGGGTGGGGGCCGGGCTCCCGGTGAACGCGGCCGAGAGTTCGGCGAAAAGCCAGGGGCGACCCAAGCAGCCGCGGCCGATGACGACGCCGTCGCAGCCGGTTTTGGCCATCATCGCCAGCGCGTCGCTGGCGTCGTAAATGTCGCCGTTACCCAACACCGGAATCGTCGTCACGTGCTGCTTGAGCAGCGCGATCTGTTCCCAGTCGGCGGTGCCGGAGTAGCGCTGCGCCGCCGTGCGGGCGTGCAGCGCGACGGCGGCGGCGCCCTCGGTCTCGGCGATGCGGCCGGCGTCGAGGTGCGTGTGATGCTCGTCGTCGATGCCGACGCGGAACTTGACGGTCACCGGCACCCCGGAACCCTCGGCGGCACGCACGGCCGCCGCGACGATCTGGCCGAACAGCCGCCGCTTGTACGGCAGCGCGGCGCCGCCGCCGCGTTTGGTCACCTTGGGCACCGGACAGCCGAAATTCATGTCGATATGGTCGGCCAGGCCCTCGTCGACGATCATTCGGGCGGCGTCGTACGTGGTCGCCGGGTCGACCGTGTAGAGCTGCAACGAGCGTGGCGACTCATCGGGAGCGAACGTGGTCATGTGCATGGTGACCGGGTGGCGCTCGACGAGGGCGCGCGCCGTCACCATCTCGCAGACGTAGAGCCCGCTGACGGTGCCGGCCTTCGACCGCTCGAGCTCACGACACAGCGTTCGGAATGCGACGTTGGTCACGCCCGCCATCGGGGCCAGCACCACCGGGCTGGCGAGCGTGATGGGACCGATGCGCAACGCTGGGTTACCGGCGGCTCATTGCCAGCTTGCCGGCGGTCTGGTGCAGCTCGAACGCGGTGGTCTTCTTGCCGGTGCGGGCTTCACGCTCGAGCTGGCGCTGCTTCGAGATCTCGAACTTGTCGCAGGCCTGCTCGAGTTCCTTGATCAGCAAGGCGAGGTCGTCGCGCATCGCCGCCGCCTCGCCGGTGAAGTCCTCGCGCTCGAAGATGCGCCATTTCTTCAGGACGGGCATGACGACGTCGTCGAGGTGGATGCGCGGGTCGTAGACGCCGCCGACGGCGATGAAGACGGCCTTGCGCCGGAACTCGGGGACCTGGTAGCCGGGCATCTGGAAGTTGCGCAGCACCTTGTGCAGCTCTTTCATTGCCTGATTGGGCGCAATCTCGAACCCGGCCTCGCTGACGTCGCGGTAGAAGATCATGTGCAGGTTCTCGTCGGCGGAGATCTTCTGCAGCAACTGGTCGGCGATGGTCTCGTTGCAGGCCTTGCCGGTGTTGCGGTGTGAAATCCGGGTCGCCAGCTCCTGGAAGGTCACGTAGATGACCGAGTCGAACAGGCTCTCGGCGAACAGGTCGGCCCGCACCTGCTGGTTCTGGCCCGGGCTGAAGCCCCGGTTCACCACCTCGGTGCGGAGTTTCTCCAGCTCGACGGGGTCCACGGCGCGGGTCACGACCAGGTAGTCGCGCAGCGCGATGCCGTGCCGGTTTTCTTCGGCGGTCCACCGGTTGACCCACTGGCCCCAGGCGCCGTCCAAGCCGAAGTTCATCGCGATCTCGCGGTGGTATGACGGCAGGTTGTCTTCCGTCATGAGGTTCTGCACCATCGCCACCTGGGCGAGGTCGGAGAGCTGGCTTTCCTCGGGGTGCCAGTCCTGCCCGCCCAGCGCGTAGAAGTTCTTCCCGTCGGACCACGGGATGTAGTCGTGCGGGTTCCAGTTCTTGTGCATGCTCTCGTGCCGGTTGAGGCATTTCTCGACCACCGGTTCGAGCTCGTGCAGCAGCTGTAGGTTTGTCAGCTCTGCTGACATGGGGGCCCCTCCAGTTATCTGTGTCGACGGGTAGCAGTCAATATATCTGTGTACCTCAGTAGCATCAAGCTGCCTGGCCGCGCGCCGCGTAACGGTTAGATCCCACATCCGGGGCGTTCAGCTCAGGTCGTAAGGGTTGCCGCCGGGGTGGAGTCGATAAACCGGCAGTCGCACTAGCCCAAGTCGGGGGCGGGCACGTACGGGGCGGCCGTGATGTACAGCATGTTGACGCAGTAGTCGATGAATTGTTTTCGCGTTGCACCGAGCTGCCCGTTCAGGTACGCGGTGAACAGGCTCGAAAGGCCGCCGACCAGGCTGGTGGCGATCATCTTCTCCAGCACCGGGTCACCGATCCGCGACAGCTTGCGCTGCAGCAGTTCGATGAAGTTGGGCATCCACTCCGCGCCAGACCGGGTCAGGATCGGTTCGACCGCCGGCGCCAGCAACAGCACCCGGCCGCGAACCGGGTCGTCGACCATCAGCTCGACGAACTTTTCGACGGCTTCCCGCGGGGTGTTCGCCGAAGTGAGCGTGTTCATCGCGCGCGTACACACGTCGTCGTAGACCGCGCGGACGAATTCGTCGCGGTCCGAGAAGCTTTCGTAGAAATACCGCTCCGTCAGGGCGGCCTCGCGGCACACCGCGCGCACGGTCAGCGCGGGCCGGCTGCCGCTGCCGAGCAATTGCACGCCGGCGGCGATGAGGTTGTCGCGACGGAGGGTGAGGCGATCCCCCAGGGGGACGCCGGTCCACCGGCCCCGTCGTTGACCGGACTGCACATCGCTCCTAAGCTAGAACTGACAACACGTGTAGTCAGATTTGCAGATACCCACAGGAATCCAATAGTGACCCAACATACGTCCGGACCCCGGCCGCTGACCAGCGACGTCGCCTGCGACGAATCGGGCGGACCCGCCGTGGCCGCCGGCTGCCCGGTGTCGCCCCTGGGCTACGAGGCGCCACCGGTCCCGCTGGGGCCCGACTCGCTGACGTGGCGGTATTTCGGTGATTGGCGCGGCATGCTGCAGGGCCCGTTCGCGGGATCCATGCAGAACATGCACCCGCAGTTGGGCGCCGCGGTGGAGCAGCACTCGACGTTCTTCCGCGAACCCCTGCCGCGGGTGATGCGGTCGCTGTATCCGATCGGCGGGGTGGTCTTCGACGGCGACCGCGCTCCGACGACGGGCGCCGAGGTCCGCGACTACCACACCGACATCAAGGGCGTGGACGACCAAGGCCGCCGGTATCACGCGCTGAATCCCGACGTCTTCTATTGGGCACACTCCACGTTCTTCATGGGCACGATTCTGGTGGCGGAGCGGTTCGGCGGCGGTCTGACGGAGGCCGACAAGCGGCAGCTCTTCGACGAACACATTCAGTGGTACCGGATGTACGGCATGAGCATGCGCCCGGTGCCCAAGACCTGGGAAGAGTTTCAGGAATACTGGGACCACATGTGCCGCAACGTATTAGAGGACAATTACGCGACGCGGGCCGTGCTCGATCTGACCATCTATGACAAGCTGCCGATCGCTCCCTGGCTCCCGGACTGGCTGTGGGGCGGCCTGACCAGGCTGTCGCGGCCGTTCTTCGTCTGGCTCACGGTGGGCTTGTATCACCCGGCCGTTCGCGAACGGTTGGGCTTTGAGTGGTCCGACCGCGACGAGTGGCTGCACCGGCGCTTCGGCAACCTGGTGCGCCTGGTCTTCGCGTTCGTGCCGCGCCGGTACCGCAAGCACCCGCGGGCCCGCGCCGGCCTCGACCGTGCTTCCGGGCGCATCCCGGCCGACGCGCCGCTGCCGCAGACGCCGGCACGCAACCTCCCGCCGGTGGCCGAGCGGGGCGACCCGAAGCATTACTGCCCCGTCTCCTGAGCGCCGGCGCCCGCGTTAGGCGTGGGTGTGACCGTGAACGTCCTCGACGCCGGCCTGGTGCACATGCTGATGGCTGTGCTCGGTGCCGTCGGTGTGGCTGTGGTGGTGCTCGTGCTCGACGTGGTCATGCTCGTGCGCGGTGTGCGCGTGCGCGTGGGTCAGGTCGCCATGCCCATGCTCGTGCGCGTGGGGCTGGTCGTGGGTGTGCTGGTCGGTCATCGGTGCCTCCTTGGATCAATCACTTGGTGCCGCCGCGCCGCCGGTTCGACGGTTGCGCTGCTTCGCCGACGGCCTTCAGGCCGCCGTCTCTGCGGTGATGACCGGGCACGCCCGGGCCGGCGTGTTCGGCGTTGAAGACGGCGTCGGTGACGAGCTGCCGGACGTGGTCGTTCTCCAGGCTGTAGAAGATCGTCGTTCCCTCGCGGCGGGTGCGGACCAGCCGCGCCATCCGCAGCTTGGCCAGGTGCTGGGAGACCGACGGCGCCGGCTTGCCCACGTGTTCGGCGAGTTCGTTGACCGACATCTCGCGCTCGGTCAGGGCCCACAGCGCTTGCACCCGGGTGGTGTCGGCCAGCATCCGGAAGACCTCGACCACCAGGCTCGTCTGATCCTCGGGTAAGCGGCCTGCGCCACTATCTGCATGCATACGCAGATAATACCCGGGGTGCCGCCGCTGCCCCGCGCGCCGCTCAGGGTGACGGGACCACCGTGGACCGCCGCTGGCCGCCGTTGCGCTCGTTCCAGAACCGGTAGACGTCCACCGCGCCCGCGTCAGGTTGGTAGCGCATCGGCAGGCGCCGCTGATCCCAGCTCTTGGCGAATTCGTCGTAGAAGGTGGACACCTCGAAGTACTTGCGGTCGTCGAGGTAATAGTCCTCGTACGCCTCGCGCGTGATCAGAAAGACGACTTCCTTCGGTGAGCAGTAGTACAGCGACCCCAGGCACATCGGGCACGGATGCGCCATGACATAGATCGTGCTGTCGACCAAGTGCTCGGTGCCCAGCTTTGTGCACGCTTCACGGATGGCCAGGATCTCGGCGTGGGCCGTCGGGTCGTTCGTCTGCGCCACTTTGTTGGCGCTCTCTGCGAGCACCTCGCCGTCCTGGACGATCACGGTGGCGAACGGGCGGCCGCCCTCCGCGACGTTTCGGCGGGCCAGGTCGATCGTCCGCTGGGCGAAGTCGGTCACAGGTCGCAGGGTAGTCCCGCGGGGCCAAACCGCCCTGCGATACTGACTAGATTGTCTATTTAATTCGGGGGCGAGAGGGAGCACGATGGCGCGCACCGATCGTGATCGTTGGGACCTGGCAACCAGTGTGGGCGCGACGGCGACCATGGTCGCGGCGCAGCGGGCCCTGTCCTCCGACGCGGAGTTGATCGACGACCCTTATGCGGCGCCGCTGGTGCGCGCCGTCGGGATCGACGTCTACGTCCGGATGGTCAACGGCGAAATCCCGACCGGTGGAGCCGCCGAGTTCAATCCGCAGCGGATGGCGCGCAGCATGGCTTGTCGCACACGGTTTTACGATGACTTCTTCCTGGAGTCGACTCGGAGCGGCATCGGTCAGGCGGTGATCCTGGCGTCGGGGCTCGATGCGCGCGCCTATCGCCTGCCGTGGCCGGCGGGCACCGTCGTCTACGAGGTCGACATGCCGGAGGTGATCGAGTTCAAGACCTTGACCCTCGAGGAGCTGGGCGCCGAGCCGACCGCCGAGCGGCGCACCGTCGCCGTCGACCTGCGCGACGACTGGGCCACCGCGCTGCGCCAGGCGGGATTCGATCCGCAGGCTCCGTCGGCGTGGAGCGCCGAGGGACTGTTGGTGTACCTGCCGGAGTCGGCCCAGGACGCGCTCTTCGACAACATCACGGCCCTGAGCGCACCCGGCAGCCGGCTGGCCTTCGACTTCGTGCCTGACACCGCCGTTTTCACCGACCCGCGCTGGCGCGCCCACCACGACCGGATGAGCGAGCTCGGCTTCGAGGTCGACTTCAACGACCTCGTCTATCACGGCGAGCGCAGCCACATCGTCGACCACCTCAGCCAGCGCGGCTGGCGGACGTCGTCGCGGACGGTAGCGGAACTGCACGCGGCCAACGGCTTCGCCTACGCCGACGACGAGGTCGCCCTTGCCTTCGCGGATGTGACCTACAGCAGCGCGGTGCTCGGGTAAGCGCCGATCTGCCGAGACCATCACGCGCCGGTGCCCCCACCAGGGCTCGAACCTGGGACCTGCGGATTAAAAGTCCGTAGCTCTACCAACTGAGCTATAGGGGCCGCGGAGATTCAGGATACTTGGGCCGCAAACGGGGCTCGTTTGAGGATTGGGCCCGCGGTGACCTAAGCTGACGTGGCTCCTAACGAAACCTCGTTGTGAGTACCCCGGAGTGATTCGGTTCTGGCCCCCATCGTCTAGTGGCCTAGGACGCCGCCCTTTCACGGCGGTAGCACGGGTTCGAATCCCGTTGGGGGTACGCGACGCGGTGACGCGGAGCAGCAGCAAGGCCCTGTGGCGCAGTTGGTTAGCGCGCCGCCCTGTCACGGCGGAGGTCGCGGGTTCGAGTCCCGTCAGGGTCGCCAACTCGGCGAGGCACTTCATGCCTTCCGGCCAGGTAGCTCAGTCGGTACGAGCGTCCGCCTGAAAAGCGGAAGGTCGGCGGTTCGATCCCGCCCCTGGCCACCGTCAAAGCGTTTTAATGCGGTGTCAGTGCCCGCAACTCAGCCTGTCTCGACGCAATCGGCGATCCCGAGAGATGCGGTCAAGCGCGAGGCTGAGTCTGCGCCGTCCACACTCGACCGTCGAAATAGCGCATCATTTGCATGTCTTGCTGGTCGGGGTACCAGCCAGGTGCCAAACCGCTGGTCGCAACGGGCTGTTGTTGTACCACCGGCCGCTCGACAACCGGCCGTTCCGCGCGCGGGGCCGACACTGCGCGGACTACCGCGATGATCACCGCGACAATCGCGATGAGCACCAATATCCAGACAAGGGAATTCACAGCGCCAGCGATCATGAGCCTGCACCCTCTTGTTGCGGCGGTTCCAGTGCATCCTCTAATACCCTCACCCTTTGCCACCGAAACTCGCCGCGCATGCGCTCGACAGTGGTCGCTCGGCACTCCGAGTCGCCCACCGAGGTGACCGCGGCCAGCCGGGCCGGCTGGCCGGCCGAGCCGGGGGGCGAGCTATGCCGATTTACGCCGGGAATTAAAGCCGTAATCTCCAAGCCGCGAAGCGCCGCCGGTGCGCTCTAGGCGTTCATCCAGCAGAGCATCCGCCGCGTCGATCGATGGCAACGGGCGGCCCAGTCGGCGAGCTGCATAGCGAAGAGCGGCAACTGATTGCAGCTCCGCGTCGATCGTGTCGATGTCGCGAATGGTGATGTCGCTGGGCATTGCGTCCTCCTGTCGGAGAAATCGTCGCCCCCCGGGTTCCTTTCAGTTACCCAGATTCATGGGCAATATTCCTGACACGCCGGCAATGGTTCGTGACCCATCTGACCGGCACGGTGCCCATGGGGTGCTTGCGGCGGCCAACCGCGACCGGCGAGGGTTCGAGAATCCGCATCAGTTCGGCCGGACCGCAAGAACGTCCGCCGGCACGTCGCCTTCGTCCGTGGCATCGGCCTCCGCGTGGGCTTACCGAGTTGCCTGTCGAATTCACCCCGGCGGATTGACCGGCCGTCACCGGCGCTACCCGAGCACCGGCAGCAGTAACCGCGACGACGAGCGCACCGTGTTCCAGCTGGACGTGCCGACGCTGGCATGGCGGAAGTTCATGATGGCCGGCGTCGACGGGTCCTGGTCGTCACTGGTGAGCGTGAGACGGATGCGGTGGCCGGCCTTGAAGCGTCGGGCGTTGGGCACCAATGGGATTCGGTACTCGACGTCCTCGCCCAGCGGCACCGCTCGGGGGTTGCGGCAGGGCAGCGCCGGCGCGCCGGGGCGACTGGCCGCCTCGTCGACCTCGCGCAGGCTGGCGCGCAGCCAGCCCGCGGTCACGTCGGTCGTTGCCCCGTCGGGTGCCACGTCGTGCAGCGTCGCGATCCACGCGGTGTCGATCGCCGTCGCCGAGGCGACCAGCCGCAGTTCGATGTCGCCCACCACGTCGACGTCCTCGGTCAACGGCGCGCCGGTCCAGGTCAGCACCGAAGGCGGATCGATCTCGCTGGGTTTGATGCGGCCCAAACCCGCGCCCAGAACCATGAATTCGCGGCTGCCCGGCTCACCTTCGTCGGCGGCCAAACCACCGTCCGCCCGCAGGGCCAGTTCACGATGCGGGGCGGGCGCCGGTGGCCAGGAGTCGGCGGTTCGCCACTCGTCGGCGCCGGGCAGGAAGTATCGAATGGGTGGCCCATCGGTGATTCCGGTGTCGCGGCCCTTCAACCATTGGTCGTACCAGGCCAGGGCCTCGGTGTGCATGCTTTCCCAGGGCCAGGTCAGACCGAACTCACCGAGCATGCCCATCCGCACGCAGGCGTTGTCCGACAATCCTTTCCATGCGGCGAAGGTCGACGGCAGGTGTAACGGCACGTTCTGCCAATCGCAGCCCAGGTAGACCGGGATGTCGATCTCCTTGAGCAGTGGCAACAGGTTTCGTTCTTCCCACCAATCGTCACGCGTCGGGTGTTTGACCACCGCCTCCTGCCACAACTCGTCCCACGGGTGGGGATTGTGTGGCAGCCTGAGC
The DNA here is from genome assembly GCF_001667735.1 of Mycobacterium sp. E183. Taxonomy (GTDB): domain Bacteria; phylum Actinomycetota; class Actinomycetes; order Mycobacteriales; family Mycobacteriaceae; genus Mycobacterium. The sequence continues at coordinate 46,598 of NZ_LZJN01000003.1, read as the reverse complement.
AGCTGGCGCAGCATCGTGACCGCCGCCTCGCCGTTCTTGGTCTCGAATTTCTTATGGATGCCAGGGCTGTTCAGCGCGCGCCGCGCCAGTCCCACCGGCTTGCTGCGCCACAGTTTGTCGCTGCGGTCGGAGGTGAGGCCCATCATGGCGAGAAACGGTGTGATGAACGACGAACTCACCAGCCCGTGGTGGTTGGCGCCCTCGTACAGGTCGGCGGTCACGGCCAGGGGGAAGATCGCTTTGAGGTGCGGCGGACGCTCGACGGCCGCCTCGAGTTGGGTCATCGCGAAGTAGCTGATGCCGATCATGCCGACGTTGCCGTCGCACCACGGCTGCGCCGCGGTCCACTCGACGAGGTCGTACACATCCCGGCGTTCCTGCGCGTCGAAGAAGTTGAAAGAGCCCTCGGAGCCGCAGGTGCCGCGGAGGTTGGCGATGACGTGCGCGTAACCGCGCGGCACCCAGAAGTCCGTCCTGCCGGCCTCGACGAACCCCGCCGGGGCGCCGAGGTCCTGCATCTGCCGCGGGTACGGCGACGCCGCCAGCAGTGCCGGGAAGCGGCCGTCGGCATCGGGCCGGTGCACGTCGGCCAGAAGCGTTGTGCCGTCACGGACCGTGATCGCGGTATTGATGTCGGTGCGCGACGCGTACCGCGGCTCGCTGAGGTTTCGGTATTCGCGGCCGGTGGTCTGCGGGCCGTTGAGCGTGATCACAGTTTCACGCTATGTTGAAATTAGTTTCAACGCAAGATGAAACTTCGGCTATGGTGGCATGGTGCCGACGCGATCGACGACCCCCGGTCCGCGCGACGAGCGCGGCGTGCTGGCGGCGCGCATTCTGGCCGCCGCTCGCGACGAGTTCGCCGAACATGGCTGGGCCGGCACGGCCATCCGCGCCGTCGCTCGCACCGCCGACGTCGATCCGGCTCTGATCTACCACTACTTCGGCTCCAAGGAGGGCCTGCTCGACGCCGCCACCACGCCGCCGCAGAAGTGGCTCGACGCGGTGTCCGCTACGTGGGCGACGCCCAAGGCGGACCTGGGCCGGCAGTTGATCCGCACCGTCTTGGACACCTGGACCGACGAGGAGGTCGGTCCCGTCCTGCGCGCCGTGGTGCTGACGGCCGCCCACGAGGACAAGACCCGGGAGAAGCTGCGGCTGATCGTTGAGCGGGGCCTGATCGGCGGTTCCACCCTTGGAGACGACGAGGGCGACCGACTGCGGCGCAGCGGGCTGATCGCCACCCAGCTGATCGGCTTCGCGTTGTTGCGCTTCGTCTGGAAGATCGAGCCGATCGCGTCGATGTCCGAGGACCAGGTGGTGGCCGCGGTCGCGCCGAACCTGCAGCGCTACGTCGAGGGCGACATCGCATAGGCGCTAACGCAACTCACGGCGACCAACGGCGACAATGACCGGATGCGTCTTTTGCGCCCGAACCTTGCACTCGCGGTCGCGGCGGGTCTGGTCCGTGTCGCGACCGCGCACGCCAGTCCCGACGTCCCGCCGGTGAGCGACGCGGCCCGCGCGGCCGGATTCGTCGACGTCCGCAGCGTGGTCCCCGACGCCATCATCGACCTGCGCTACGCGACCACCAACAACTTCACGCACACGCAGCTGTACCCGTCCGACGCCCGATGCCTGGTGCACCAGTCGATGGCGTCCGGACTGGCGACGGCCGCGACGGCGCTCCGGCCGCAGGGACATCTCCTCGTGTTCTGGGATTGCTATCGGCCCCACGACGTGCAGGTCAAGATGTTCAACGTCGTCCCCAACCCCGCGTGGGTCGCGCGCCCCGGCCAGTATGCGCACAGCCACGAGTCGGGGCGCTCGGTCGATGTGACGTTCACGACGGCAGAGCAGCCGTGCGCATCCGGGCTACACGCGCAGGGGCTTTGCCTGGCCGACATGGGCACCGATTTCGACGACTTCTCCTCGCGCGCAAACGCTTTCGCCACCCAGGGGGTGAGCGCCGACGCCCAGGCGAACCGCGCGGCGCTGCGCGACGCGATGAAGTACGGGGGGTTGGCGCCCTACTCCGGGGAGTGGTGGCACTTCGACGGCCCGGGCGCCGCGGTCGACCGGCCGATCCTGAATGTGCCCGTGGACTGATCTCATATTTCGAGACGAATATTTCAATATATGAGTCACGCCCGTAGGCTTCGGGCATGAACTGCGAAGACGGGGCCACCTACACGCACGGGCACCACGAGTCGGTGCTGCGGAGTCACCAGCGGCGCACCGCGGAGGACTCCGCGGCCTATCTGCTGCCGCACCTGAACTCGGGGCTGTCGGTCCTGGATGTCGGGTGCGGGCCCGGAACCATCACCGCCGATCTCGCGGCCCGGGTGGCGCCGGGTCCGGTGACGGCGGTCGACCAGTCGACCGACGTGCTCGATGTGGCCCGCGCCGAGGTCGAGCGACGCGGCCTGTCGAATGTTTCCTTCGCCACCGCCGACGTGCACCGGCTCGACTTCGCCGACGACGCCTTCGACGTGGTGCACGCGCACCAGGTGCTCCAGCACGTCGCCGACCCGGTGGGGGCGCTGCGGGAGATGAGGAGAGTGTGCGCGCCCGGCGGCCTGGTGGCGGCCCGCGACGCCGACTACGCGGGATTCATCTGGTTCCCGCAACTGCCGGCGCTCGACCTGTGGCGCGACCTTTACGAGCGGGCCGCGCGGGCCAACCGCGGCGAACCCGATGCCGGGCGACGGCTGCTGTCGTGGGCGCGGCAGGCGGGCTTCGCCGACGTCACCCCGACGAGCAGCCTGTGGTGCTACGCGACGCCCGCGACGCGCGAATGGTGGGGCGGGATGTGGGCCGACCGGATCCTGCACTCGCGGATCGCGAGCGACCTGTTGGAGTTGGGTCTGGCCACCAGTGCGCAGCTGGAGGAGATCTCCGCCGCGTGGCGCGACTGGGCGGCCGCCCCCGACGGCTGGATCGCCATTCCCCACGGCGAGATCCTCTGCCGGGTGTAGTGCGCACACAGGTTTGACCAGGTCAAGCGCGTGGTATTGGCATTCTCTTTTTTTGCAAGTACGTTATTCACCGATGGATAATATGGCCCACACTCCGTCGGGTATCCCGCTGCAGCCGGTCTATGGGCCGGCGGACGTCGGCGCGGAGCCTCCGCAACCGGGGGAGTTTCCCTTCACCCGGGGCAACTTCGCGTCCGGCTACCGGGGCAAGCTGTGGACCTTCCGCCAGTACTCCGGGTTCGGCACCGCCGAGGAATCTAATCGCCGGTACCGCTACCTCCTGGAACAAGGCGGGACCGGGTTGTCGGTGGCGCTCGACCTGCCTACCCAGTGTGGCTACGACTCCGACGACCCGGAGTTCGGCGAGGAGGTCGGCCGGGTGGGCGTCGCGGTCGACACGCTGGCCGATTTCGAGGTCCTGTTCGACGGCATCCCGCTGGACAAGCTCAGCACCAGCATGACGATCAACGGAACGGCGGCGATCCTGCTGGCGTTCTACGTCGCCGCCGCCGAGAAGAAAGGGATACCGCGCGCGAAGCTCACCGGAACCATCCAGAACGACATCCTCAAGGAGTACGCCTCGCGCGGGACCTGGATCTGGCCGCCGGAGCCGTCCCTGCGGCTGATCGCCGACACGATCGAGTTCTGCGCGGCCGAGGTGCCGAGGTTCAACGCGATTTCGGTGGCCGGGGCGCACTTCCGCGACGCGGGGGCGAACGCGGTGCAAGAGATGGCGTTCACCCTGGCCGACGGGGTGACCTACTGCGACACCGTGGTCGAGCGCGGCCGCATGACGATCGATCAGTTCGCGCCGCAGATCTCGTTCTTCTTCTACACCCACGGCGATTTCTTCGAGGAGATCGCCAAATACCGTGCGGGGCGCCGACGTTGGGCCACCATAGTCAAGGAGCGGTACGGGGCGACGGCTGACAAGGCGGCGATGTTCCGCTTCGGCTGCGTCTGTGGTGGCGCCTCGCTGTACGCACCACAGGCCCACAACAACATCGTCCGGGTGGCCTACGAGGCGATGGCCGCCGTGCTGGGCGGTGTCCAGTCGATGTTCACCGCGGCCTGGGACGAGCCGTTCGCCCTGCCCACCGAGGAAACCACCACGCTGGCGCTGCGCACCCAGCAGATCCTCGCGCACGAAACCGGCGTGGCCAGCGTCGCCGACCCGTTGGGCGGCTCCTACTTCGTGGAGGCGCTGACCGACGCCACCGAGGCGCGCATCGTCGAGATCATGGACGACCTCGAGCGGCACGGCGGCATGGTCCATGCCATCGAAGACGGCTATCTACAGGGTCTGATCGCCGACGAGGCATTCAAGGTCCACCAGGACATCGAATCCGGCGCTCGCCCGGTCGTCGGCGTGAACCGGTTCGTGACCGAAGAGCCCGAACACGATGTCGTCACCTATGAGCTCGACGCCGAAGGGCGCGATCTCCAGCTCAAGCGGCTCGCTAAAGTGAAGGCCGAAAGGGATTCGGCCGCAGTCAAATCCAGTCTCGCAGCACTATCGCGCGCCGCCGAAGGGGACGACAATCTGATGCACAACCTCATCGAGTGCGCCAACGCATACTGCACGGTCGGTGAAATGGTCTCCGCGCTCAAGGCGGTATGGGGCGAGTTCCAGCAACCGGTGGTGTTCTAATGGCGCCCCGGTCGTGTCCGTCCAGACCCGGTTTGGCGACGAGGATCCGGGGCGCCAAGATCGTCGCCCGCACCCTGCGCGACGCCGGCTTCGAGGTGATCTACACCGGCATCCGGCAGCGCATCGAGGACATCGCCTCGATCGCCGTCCAGGAAGACGTGGCGGTCGTGGGCTTGAGCATTCTGTCCGGTGCTCACCTCGCACTCACCGCCCGCACCATCGAGGCCCTGCGGGCCGCCGACGCTTCCGACATCGCCGTCGTGGTCGGCGGAACCATCCCGCATGCCGACGTGCCCAAGCTGCTCGCCGCCGGTGCCGCCGCCGTTTTCCCCACCGGCACATCGCTCGATGTGCTCGTGCGCGAGATACGCGCGCTGACCGGAACCCCCGAGCCCGTTGCGGAGGAACAGTGCGCGTCGGAGTGATGATCGGCGCCGAGCGTGGCGACATGGCCCGCAAGGTGCACAAGCTGGCCTCCGACATCGAGTGGGCCGAATCCGCGGGTCTGGACACCGCGTGGATGCCGCAGGTTCCCGACGATTTCGACTGCCTGACCATGGTATCGCTGATGGCCGCGCACAGCTCGCGCATCGAGCTCGGCACGGCGGTGGTGCCGCTGCAAGCCCAGCATCCGATCGCCCTTGCCCGCCAAGCGCTTTCGACTCATGCCGTGACTGGCGGGCGGTTGGCGCTGGGCGTCGGACCGTCGCACCACTGGATCATCCGGGACATGCTCGGCTTGCCCTACGAGAAGCCGGCCGCCTACACCCGCGACTACCTGCAGGTGCTGGGCGCCGCCATCGCCGGGCCGGGACCGGTCGACGTCGAGAACGATTCGTTCACGGTGCACAATCCGCTGGCGATCGGGGCCGACGCCCCGATGCCGGTTTTGGTCGCAGCTCTGGGGCCGGTGATGTTGCAGATCGCCGGCGAACTCGCCGACGGCACCGTGTTGTGGATGGCCGACGAGCGCGCGATCGGCGACCACATCGCGCCGAAGATCACCAAGGCCGCCGCGGACGCCGGGCGGCCCGCGCCGCGGATCGTCGCCGGCATCCCGGTATGCCTCTGTGAGCCGGCACGAGTCGAGGAGGCCAAGGAGCGGGCCAATCGGATCCTGGGTGAGGCCGAGGTGTCGCCCAACTATCAGCGCCTGCTGGAACGCGGCGACGCCCGTGATGTCGGTGACCTCTGTGCGGCCGGTGACGAGCAGGCGATCCTGACCCGGATGCGCCGCTTTGCCGACGCCGGTGTCACGGACCTGTCCGTGCGGCTGCTGCCGATCGGTGACAACCGCGACGAGCTGATCGCCTCCAAACGCCGCACGCGCGAGATGATCGCCACGCTCGCAACGGAATTGCGGTGACGCCTACCGGGCCGCTCGCGGGGATACGCATCCTCGAGGTCGGCACCATGCTGGCGGGACCGTACGCCACCATGCTGCTGGCCGATCTGGGCGCCGAGGTCACCAAGATCGAGCCGCGCGGCGGCGAGATCTCCCGCGGCGTCGGGCCCAGCTACTTCGCCAGCCTCAACCGCAACAAGTCGAGCATCTGCCTTGACCTGAACTCCGACCCCGGACAGCAACGGCTGGGCGAGCTGGTGGCCGAATCCCATGCGCTGCTGGTGAACTTGAAGCCGTCGGCGATCCGCCGGCTGGGATTGACTTATGAGAGATTGCGGCGGCACAACGAGCGGATCGTGTGCGTCGCGATCACCGGATTCGGCCTGTACGGCGGCGACGATCCGGCCTTCGACTACGTCGTGCAGGCGGGCGTCGGCACCGCCGCCCTGACCGGCGACCCGCAGGGCCCGCCGACGCTGCCCGGTTACTCGTCGGCCGACAACTCCACCGGGATGACCGCGGCGCTGGGGCTGTTGGCCAAGATCATCTCCGGAACCGGAGGACAAGTCGACGTTTCGCTGCGCGACGTGATGCTGTCGCAGCTGAACTACCACGCGTCCGCCTACCTCAATGACGGTGTCGAGCCGCAGCGGCGTCCTTATGGCGCGCACTCGTATTACGTTCCGGCGCAGCTCTTTCCGACCGCCGAGGGGTATCTGGCGTTGTTCATCACGCACGACGGCTTCTGGAAGTCCTTCGCCACCGAGGCGGGCATCGGGGGGTTCGAGACGATGTCCGAACGGGTGTCCCGCCGCGACGAGGTGCTGGCCGTCGTCACGGCGATGCTGGCGACCGACACCGCCGCGGGGTGGGAACGCCGACTGCGTCCGCTCGGAGTGCCGGCGGCGGCCGTCAGGACCCTGCCGGAGGCGCTCGAAGCAACCCCCGAAATCATTGTCACGGCCGGCGATTTCCGGCTCGTCGGTAGCCCGATCCACGTCTCCGGTTACGACCCCGAATACCGTCCGCCGCCGGAGCTGCCCCAGGTCTAGCGCGCACCGCTCGCGAGCGCGACGGTGGTTTCACGCCGGCGTCAGGACACCGGACCCCTCAGGTGCGCCTCGGCGAGCTTACGGAAGGCCGCCACCAGCCGACTGCGGTCCCCGGCGCGCGTCGCCAACACCACGTGACAGGGCTCGACGCCTTGCAACGGGACGGTGGTGATGTCGGGCCGCAGGGCATTGCCGCGGAACCCGGCAGTGATTGCCACCGCCTGCCCGGAGGCGATGACTTCGAACTTGTCCTCGAGCGCGTCGATGAACGGTCCATCGGGCGCCCGGCGGCCATCGGGCCGGGGATCGATGCGCCAGAAGGCATTCCACGCCGGGTCGGAGTCACGGACTCGGGGCATCGGCTCGTCGGCGATGTCGTCCAGCGTGACGAAGTCCCGGCCCGCGAGGCGGTGGTCGACCGACATAGCCAGCACCCGGGGCTCGTCGTAGAGGATGGTCACGTGCAGGCCGTCTGTCGGGAACGGTAGCCGGGTCACCACGGCGTCCACTCGATGTCCGAGCAACGCGTCCAGGGCCTGGCCCCAATCCAGATGCGAGACTTGCACTTCGGCGTCGGGGTGTTCGCGGCGCATCTCGCGCACCGCGGGGGTGACGATCATCCCGGTCGTGTATCCGATCGCGATTCGGCTGGGCTGGGCGGCGGCCCGGGCCTGTGCCGCGGCTTGCGTGGCCGAGCGCAGCAGGGCCTTGGCCCGGGGCAGGAACACCTCTCCCGCCTCCGTCAGCCTGGTGCCTTGCGGCGTGCGATCCAGGAGTCGAACACCCAGTTGTTGCTCGAGCCGGCGGATCTGCCGGCTCAACGACGGCTGCGCTACGCGCAGCGCGGTCGCGGCGCGGCCGAAGTGCCGGTGTTCGGCCACCACGACGAAATATCCGACCAACCGCAGATCGAGGTCGATCACGGGCAATACGGAACGGGCCATGCTGAGAGTGTAACGGCGCCGGCAACTGACATCCGCACCGAAGGTGCCGGTGACATGCGGTGATGCCGATTCGGTATCACGCCATATGAAACAGGTCTTGGACAGTCGGTCTGCCGCGGTCATTGACTGGAAGCCGGCGAATACGAAACAGCGAAAGGGATTTCCATGCATGTCTTTGTCACTGGCGCCAGCGGGCACATCGGTTCGGCCGTCATCGACGAGCTCGTGCGTGCGGGTCATCAAGTCACCGGCCTCGCCCGCTCCGACGAGTCGGCCGCCGCGCTGACGGCGAAGGGCGTGCGGGTGCACCGCGGCGACCTCGACGACCTCGACGGGTTGCGGTCCGCCGCCGCGGCGTCCGACGGCGTCATCCACCTGGCTTTCAAACACGATTTCGACAACTTCGTGGCGGCGGCCGAGGCGGATCTGCGGGCCGTCGAGGCCATCGGGGAGGCGCTCGTCGGCTCCGACCGGCCCTTCGTCAGCACCTCGGGAACGCTGCTTCTGTCGTTGCTGGGGCATGACGGCCCCAGCACCGAACAGGACACATTGCCCGGGGGACCGCGGGTCGACTCGGAGAACGCGGTGATCGCGCTGGCCGAGCGTGGGGTGAGATCGTCGGTGATCCGGCTATCCCCGATCGTGCACAGCGATCTCGACCACCACGGCTTCACGCATCACCTCATCAACACGGCCCGCGACAGCGGGAAGTCCGCTTACATCGGCGAAGGGACCAACCGCTGGCCGGGGGTGCACACGCTAGACGCCGCCCACCTGTACCGGCTGGCGCTCGAAAATGCGCCCGCGGGTACGCGTTTGCACGGCGTGGCCGACGAAGGCGTGGCGTTCCGCGACATCGCCGCCGTAATCGGCCGCCACCTGGGTGTGCCGACGGTGAGCATTCCGGCCGAGGATGCCGGTCATTTCGGCTTCCTTGCACTCTTTGCGGCGCTGGACAATCCGACGTCGAGCGCGCTGACGCGCAAGGAACTTGACTGGAACCCCGAACGGGCCGGGCTGCTGGAGGATCTCGACGCCGGCCATTACTTCGGCGAGTGAGCGTCGCCGTGGCCGGCATCGCGGTCGAAGCTGCCAGGGAGGCGCCGGGGCGCACTCGATGAGGCCAGCCGCGCGAGTGTGAAGCTAGCCGCACATTCGGCGGCACTGCCGCGCTACGGCAGCTTGGCGAGTTGCTTCTCCCGATAGAGCCGCGCCCACTCGGCGCGCGACCGGATCGACACGTCGACGTCAAGGGCATTGGCGCGCAAGGCTTTCACGGTCGCCCGCTCCCGCGGCGTCCGCGCGAACGGATCCCAGCTGAAGAACCGGCAGGCGTTGGCCCAGTTGATCTTGTTGATGTCGGAGTCGTCGGCCCCGGCGGCGTTCAGCTCGGCCAACACCTGCTCGGGGGCGTCCGGCCAAAAGCAGTCCGAGTGCGGGTAGTCGCATTCCCAGGCGATGATGTCGATGCCGATCTCGTGGCGCAGCTTCAGCGACGTCTTGTCGGTGACGTAGCAGGCCAGCGAGTGCTCGCGGAAGACCTCGCTGGGCAGCTTGTCCCCGAAGTCCCGGCGCAGCCACTTCTGGTTCGTGTAGTGGCGGTCGCTGCGGTCCAGGTAGAACGGGATCCACCCGATGCCGCCCTCGGAGAACGCGAACTTAAGTTCGGGGTAGTTGCGCATGGCAGGCCCCCACAGCAGATCCTGGGCGCACATCGCCGAGACCTGGGTGGCCAGGATGATCAGGTTGTCGATCGGCGCGTTGGGGGCCATGCTGATCGCCCCGAACCCGGTGCCGATGTGCAGGCACATCACCACGTTCTGCTCGCACAGCGTGCGGAACACCGGGCCCCAATAGTCGTCGTCGTGGTAGCTCGGAAGCCCTTCCAAATGAGGCAATTCCGGCATCGTGACCGCCCGGCAGCCCTTGGCCGCGACCCGGCGGATCTCGGCGCACATGCCCTCGGGGGTCCAGGTCGGCAGGATGGCGATCGGGATGAAGCGCTCCGGGTAGGAGCCGGCCCACTCGTCGATGTGCCAGTCGTTGTAGGCCGACACCATCACCAGCGTGACGTCCTCACGCGTCATGTTGAGGTGCCGCGCGGAGAATCCGGTGAAGGTGGGGAAGCACATCGAGGCCAGGATGCCGTTGCGGTTCATGTCCCGCACGCGCTCGTGGACGTCGTAGACGCCCGGGCGCATTTCGGCGAAACCGGCCGGGTCGCGGCCCCATTCCTCGGCCGGCCACGACACCACCGCGTTGAGCCCGCTCACGCCCTGCGGCCTGCCCTGGTACATCCACTGGTCGACGCCGTGAGCGTCGGTCACGACGATCGGGGCCTCCTCCCTGTACTTGTCGGGCACGTGGCGCAGGAACATGTCCGGCGGCTCGACCACATGGTCGTCGATGCTCACCAGGATCAAGTCATCGACGTCCATCGGCTCAGCGGCTCCGCTCGCTCGTCGTCTCGAGCAATCGAGGGATCGGCGCGGGATCCAATAGCAACGCATCGGACATGTGCAGCTGCCCGGCGTTGGCCATCATGTTGTCCAAGATGGCCTGCAGATCGTCGCCTTCGAGTTCGTAGATGGCGACATAGGGGCCCTGCCCGTCAAGAGGGCGCAGCCGTCGCGCCGCGACGATTCCGTCGAGCGCCAGCAGTTCGGGGATGTGCACCTCGTCGTACCAGGTGTTGTATTCCTGGTCGCGCGCAGGCGAACAGGGCCGACTTTCGACGTACATGATTCCCTTGGCCATCGCCGCCACCTCTCTTCGGGTGCTACTCGTAGCGCACCGTGACCGAATCCGTTTCCGGCACGCCCTGGCACGTCAGAATGTAGCCCTCGGCGACCTCGTCGTCGTCGAGAGCATCGTTGACCCGCATGGTCACATGGCCTTCTTCGAGCCTGGCCATGCACGTGCCGCAATTGCCCGCCTCGCAACTGAACGGCGGCTCGAGGCCGGCCCGCCGCGCGCTCTCCAACAGCGTCTCGCCGGGAATTATCGGCACCGAGACCTTCTTGCGGTCCATGTGAATGGTGACCGTGCCCGCAACGGAGCCGTTCGACGGATCTGTCACCCGTGGGGTCTCCTCGATGCTTCGGGTGACTGCCATCGTCACCACCCTCCCGTACTTGCATTCTTCACTATAGAGAATACTATTCTCACAGAGCGATAGGATCTTCTCAAGCTTGTGGGGATGTCAGGTCAGCCCGGCCTGTCAGGGAAGGACGGGACGTGACCGAGCCGGCCGCGGTCGTGTTCGAGGAACGGCGTTTCAGCCTGCCTCAGTTGGATGCATTGGCCGCCGGCTGGTCCGCAATCCTGGCCAAGAACGGTGTCGGCGCGGGTCAGCGCGTCGCGATCATGGCGTCCAATCGGCCGGAGTTCGTCGCCGTCTTGCTGGCGATCTGGCGCCTGGCGGCGACGGCCGTGCTGATCAGTCCGGCCTGGAAGCGTGACGAAGTCGACCACGCGCTCGCCTTGACCGAACCCGCTCACGCGGTCGGTGACCACCCGGTGCTGGCAGGCGCGATGCCGATGCTGCACCTGGACGAGCCGATCGCGCCCGGGGAGTCGACGCCCTCGGCGCCGTCGCCACGGTCCGACGCGGTGCTGGTGTTCAGTTCCGGCACCACTGGGCTGCCGAAGGCCGTCCGGCACACCCACGCGGCGCTCGACGAGGCCGTCCGGCATTGGCGCGGGGCGCTGCAGCTCACGGTGCGCGACCGCATTCAGGTTGCCACGCCGCCGTCGCACATCCTCGGGCTGCTCAACATCCTGACGGCGCTGCGCACCGGCGTCCGCGTGCGGCTGCACCCCCGGTTCGACGTCGACCGGATGCTGCATCACATCGAAACCGACCGCATCACAGTCGAAATGGCGGTCGCGCCCATCGCGCTGGCCATCGCCTCGCATCCCAGGCTCGAGTCCTACGACCTGTCCTCGTTGCGCTACATCATGTGGGGGGCGACGCCGGTCAGCGCCCACGTCGCCGAGGCGGTCACCCGGCGCACCGGCGTCGGTTGGGTTCCGGCGTACGGAACCACGGAATTGCCTGTCATCGCCTGCAATCCGATCCAGGGAGCCCGGCTGGACGCCGTCGGTCGCCCGGTGCCGGGCGTGGACGTGCGGGTGGTCTCACTGGAGACGGGTGAGCCGGTCCGCCGCGGCGAGGTCGGTGAGATTCAGGCCCGCTCTTCATCGCTGATGGCCGGCTACCTGCCGGCCGAAGCAACCTCTGAGGTGATCCATGACGGCTGGTACCGGACCGGTGACGTCGGCTGGCTCGACGGCGAAGGCTGGTTGCGGATCACCGATCGCCTCAAGGAGATGATCAAGGTGCGCGGATTTCAGGTGGCGCCCGCCGAGATCGAGACGGTGCTACACGGCCATCCCGCCGTCAAGGACTGCGCGGTGTTCGGCGTGCCCGACGGAATCAACGGGGAGGCGGTGGTCGCCGCCGTCGCGACGTGCGCACCCGTCGATGCCGGCGAACTCACGGCCCGCGTCGATCAGCGGCTGGCTTCCTACAAACACCTGAGCCGCGTCGTGTTCGTGCCCGACATCCCTCGCCTGCCCTCGGGCAAGGTGCTGCGCCGAGTGCTGAAGGAGCGCTATGGACGTACGTCTGACGGCTGAACAACAGCAACTGCGTGACGCTGCCGCCAAACTGGCCGACGACCTGGGGCCGTCGGCGGTGCAGGACCTCGACGACCAGAGCCGGATTACGCGTCTGGACAAGCAACTCGCGGGGACGGGGTGGCGGTCGCTGCGCTCCGACGGGGCGTCGGGCGTCGAAGTGGCCATCGTCGCCGAGGAATTCGGACGACGGCTGATCGACGCGCCGTTTCTCGGCCCGGTGCTCGCGGACGATCTCACCCGCCACGTCGGCGCCGACGCCGCGGGCGCGACCATCGCGGTCGACGGTCGCGCGATCGACGCGCGCGGCGCCCAGCGGGCCCTGAGCCTGGCCGGTGGCGAGGTCCTCGCCGCGGACGTAGGGGGCCCGACCGACGGTGCGGACCTGACCCGCGCCGACGCCAGGATCGCGGGAACTCCGGCGGCGCTGGGCGAGGTGTCCCCCGACATCGCCGCGCAATGGCGCGCGCTCGCGCTGGTCACCACGACGGCGGACCTGGTGGGGATCGCCCGCGGTGCGCACGCCGTCGCGTGCGACTACGCCAAGATCCGCGAACAGTACGGCAAGCAGATCGGGTCCTACCAAGCGATCGCCCACCTGCTGGCCGAAAGCCGTGCGCTGATTGAGGGTTCGATCAGCGTGTCGCGGCATGCCGCGTGGGCTGTCGACGAGCTGCCGCCCGCCGACGCCATCCGCGCCGCCCAGGTCGCGAAGGTCTACTGCGCGCGAGCCGCCCGAACCGTCTGTGAGACGGCCATCCAGGTACACGGCGGCATCGGCAACACCTGGGACTGCGTGGTGCACGTCTACCTGCGGCGCGCCCTGCTATCGACGGAACTGTGGCCCGTCGCGTTGAAGGAGATCGATCTTGGACTTTCGTGACTCACCAGAGGAGGCAGCGTTCCGGGAGCGGCTGCGGTCCTGGCTTTCCGTGCACGCGGGAGAGTTCTCCGGGTCGGGCGACGAATACTGGGCCCGTCAGGCCGAATGGCACGAGGCCCTGTATCGAGAGGGATTCTTCGGGCTGTCGTTCCCCCGCGAGTACGGCGGGCGGGAGCTGCCGCCCGTCTATGACGTCATCGTCGACGAGGAACTCGCCCGGGCCGGCGCCCCGCCGCGTCCCAGCGTCGGCTACCTGATCTACGGAATCGGCCGGCACGCCAATGACGCAGTGCGTCAACGCTTCCTGCCCGGCATCATCGACGGCACCGAGCGATGGTGCCAAGGTTTCAGCGAGCCCGGCGCCGGCTCCGACCTGGCCTCGTTGACCACCACCGCTCGCCTCGAGGGCGACACCTACGTGGTGAACGGGCACAAGATCTGGACCAGCTACTCCGACGTTGCGGACTGGTGCCTGTTGCTGGCCCGCACCGACCCGGAGGCCAAACGTCACCGTGGCCTGTCGGCGTTCGTGCTGGAAATGAAACAGCCTGGTGTGCAACAACGTCCGTTGCGCATGATCAACGGTGTGACCAACGAATTCGGCCAGGTGTTCTTCGACGACGCGAAGGTTCCGGCCGACAGGATGGTCGGCGCCCCGGGTGATGGCTGGGCGGTGGCCATGACCGTCGTCGGCCATGAGCGCGAACCGTCCACGCTCGGCTACGCGGCGCGCTACGGCAAACTCGTGCGAAGCCTGTACGCGCGCACCGAAGGACCGGTGTCCGAGGAGCTGGCGTGGGCGGCGGTCCAGTCGGAGATGCTGACGCATCATGTGCGGCGGCGGCTGTCCGAACAGCTCGACGGTGTCTCGCACGGGCCCGAGGGATCGCTGGACAAGCTGCTGATGACTTGGGTCGAGCAGTCCGTCGGACACGCTGCGCTGGCGGTCAGCGGGACGCGAGATCCGGACCTGCTCAGCGCCTACCTGTACAGCCGCGCGCAGAGTGTGATGGGCGGGACATCGCAGATACAAAAGAACATCATCGCTTCACGCATCTTGGGATTGTCCGAGTGATCGCGAGCGCGGGCGAAGCCCGGGTGAAGCGGGTGACGACCATAGACGGAGTGATCGCGAGCGCGGGCGGAGCCCGGGTGAAGCGGGTCACGACCATAGACGGAGTGATCGCGAGCGCGGGCGGAGCCCGGGTGAAGCGGGTCACGACCATAAAAGGAGTCTGACGTGTACGACATGCCTGCCGAAATCGACGTCCAAGCCGACGGCCCGCTGCGGATCATCACCTTGAACCGGCCGGAGTCGCTCAATTCGGTCAACGACGATCTGCACGTCGGACTCGCGCGACTGTGGCAGCGACTGACCGATGACCCGACGGCCCGCGCGGCGGTCATCACCGGGGCCGGCAGGGCGTTCTCGGCGGGCGGGGATTTCTCCTACCTCAAGGAGCTGTCGACCGATGCCGACTTGCGCGCCAAAACCATTCGGGACGGCCGCGAGATCGTCTTGGGCATGGCGCGGTGCCGAATTCCGGTGGTCGCCGCGGTCAACGGCCCGGCCGTAGGGCTGGGCTGCAGCCTGGTAGCCCTGAGCGACATCGTCTACATCGCCGAAGAGGCCTACCTCGCGGATCCGCACGTGCAGGTGGGATTGGTGGCCGCCGACGGCGGTCCGCTGACCTGGCCACTGCATATCAGCCTGCTGCTGGCCAAGGAGTTCGCCTTGACGGGCACCCGCATCAGTGCCCAGCGCGCCGTCGAGCTGGGGTTGGCCAACCACGTGTCCGCCGACCCCGTCGCGGACGCAACCGCTTGTGCGAAAAAGATTTTGGAGCTGCCTCAGCAGGCGGTGGAAAGCACCAAACGGGTGCTCAACATTCATCTGGAGCGCGCGGTCCTCGCCAGTCTGGACTATGCCCTGTCGGCCGAGCACCAGTCCTTCACGACCGACGACTTCCGCTCGATCGTCACCAAGCTGGCGAAGAACTGATGTGACAGCCGCTCACGCGGAATCGTGATGCCGCAGAAAGTCTCGCATCACCCGATCGAACTTGGCCGGCTCCTCGATGAAGGGCATGTGAGCGCTCGACTCGAACAGTTCGTAGCGCGAGCCAGCGATGCGCCGGTGCATCTCCCACATGTGTTCGGGCACGCATTCGTCGAACCTGCCGGCAAGGACGAGGGCCGGCAAGGTGATTTCCGGCAATCGGTCGAACACGTCCCAGTCGCGGATCGTCCCGACGATGTGGAAGTCACTCGGCCCGAACATCGTCTCGAAGATATCGGTTCCCATGTTGGCGAAGGCCGCCAAAAGCTCTGGGGGCCAGGGCCGCACGCGGCAGAGGTAGGTTTCGTTCCAGGTGCGAATGGCGTCCTGATATTCGGCCGTGTACGTCGTCCCCGCGGCTTCGTGGCGGTCGATCGCGGACTGCGTCGCCGGATCGAGCTCGGCCTTCAAGCGGGCCACCATCTGGGAGAACTCCGGTATGGAGGCGATGCTGTTGGAGATGGTGAGGCTGACGGCGCCCGACGGGACGTCGAGCGCGTACTGCTGCGCCATCATCCCGCCCCACGAGTTGCCGAAGAGATGAAAACCCTTGAGGCCGAGTCCTCTTACCACAGCATCCATTTCGGCCACCGACCGCGACATGGTCCACAGATCCGGGTTCGACGGGCGCTCGGAGTTGCCGCAACCGAGCTGATCCCAATAGACGACTTCGCGCTCGTCAGCCAACCGCTCCAGCGAACGCAGGTAGGTATGCGGCAATCCGGGCCCGCCGTGCACGACGAGCAGGGGAAGGCCCGGTCCGCCACCGATGCGCTCGAACCACACGTTGCCGCCCGGGACCGCGATCATTCCGTCCATTGCCGACGATGCCTCCTGATTTGCGAGCAGACGCAGAATCGCACCCAGCGATGCTGGTATATGCGATTTTGCGACTGGTCGCGAGCCGATCTCTCCTTGCAACGCCGACTCGCAATGAGAGAATAGTGTTCTCACAATCTTGCGGGGGCTCTCGGGCACTCGCGACGCGCTCGTCGAACTGGAGAAGACCCGTGCCTGACGCCGTCATCATGTCCGCCCTGCGCACACCCATCGGCACCGCCCGAAAGGGCACGCTGCGCGACACCAGCGCCTTCGACCTCGGGCACCACGTCGTCGCCCAGGCGGCGAAGTATTGGGACCCCGCGCAAGTCGACGACGTGATCCTGGGGGAGGGGCTATACGGCGGCATCGGGTCCGCCACCGTCATCGAGGTCCCCGCCCCCTAAATGGAGATCACCGACCTGATCATCAGCGCGCGCAACGGATCTCCGCGCGCGGCCGGTCGGCTCCTTTCGCTGGTCGAGGGCGAGCGCCGTGACGAGGTGCTGGCCAGCCTCGAACCGTCATCGGTGAACGTCGTTGGCATCACCGGGCCCCCGGGCGCGGGCAAGTCCACGACGATCGCCGCCCTGGTCGGCGGCTACCGGGAGCGGGGGTCCCGGGTGGCGGTGCTGGCCGTGGACCCGTCGTCGCCGTTCAGTGGTGGTGCACTGCTGGGCGATCGAATACGGATGGCCGCGCATATCAACGACTCCGACGTGTTGATCAGGTCGGTGGCGACCCGTGGTCACCTCGGGGGATTGGCCGCCGCGGTACCGGCGGCCATTCGGCTGCTCGGGGCGATCGGTTACCACGTCGTGCTGCTGGAGACCGTGGGGGTGGGGCAGTCCGAAATCGAGATCGCCGCGGTCGCCGACCCCACCGTCGTCATCCTCAATCCCGGTGCGGGCGACGCGATTCAGGCGGCCAAGGCAGGGGTGCTCGAAGTCGCCGACATCGTGGTCGTCAACAAGGCCGACCGGGACGGCGCCGAACAGACCGTGCGGGACCTGCGGGCCGAGACCGACGCACCCATCGTCAGCCTCGTCGCCGCGCGCGGCGAGGGCATCGCGGAATTGATGGCGGCCATTGAGGATCACCACCGCACCGACACTCGCGCCCGCCGGCTGGCCCGCGCCCGCGCCCAGATCCTGTCGCTGGCGCAGACCCGGCTGCGGGGCCGGCCGGACCTCGACCGGCTCGCCGAGACGGTCGTCGACGGCGACCGGGACCCCTACTCGGCGGCTGAGCAGTTGCTGTCACCGACCCCTCGCGACCAGGACTGAGCCGCCGCGCTGTCCCCCGATTGGGGGAACGGAGATTCATCCCCTTTGCGGACCGATCGGCGGAGTTCCGGCCCGCCCTGCCGCCCTACGTTGATCGTGTGTACAACGGCAGTCACCTCAGCCACCGACCGGACCCCCGTCCGTCGCAGTGCTCCGGCCGACGCCGCCACGATCCCGCGACGAGTTAGGAGACCCGGCACATGGCTCGCACACCCGAACTGTCGGCCGCACGCGTTGAAGAGCAGCTGGAGCTGTACCGCCAATTGTGGGTACTGCGCCTCCTTGACATGGCGTTGGAAGAGCGGCGCATCGACGGGCTGCTCAACGGGCCCATGGAGGCCGCCTTCGGCCAGGAGGCCGTGGCCGTCGGCACCATCGCGGCGCTTCGGCCGGGCGACATCCTGAACACCGCGATCCGCCACTTCCAGCACGCCCAGGAGGTCGGCCTCGCCCGACCGTTAGGTCCGGCCATCGCCGAGATGACCGCCCCGACGAGGCCTGCGGCCGGCGGTGCGAAGGAAAGCGTCTTCGCCGCCGAATGGAAGCAGATCTTCGGCACGTCGAGCCCGGTCAGGCAATCCATTCTGTTCGCGATCGGCGACGCCTACGGGCAGCAGGTGGCGGGCGCAGGCGGGGTCACCGTGTGCGTCATCGGGGACGACGCCGCCAAGTCCGCCGAGTTCCAATCGGCCGCGCGGATCGCGGTGTCGTGGCGGCTTCCGGTCGTGTTCGTCGTCGAGAGCATCCGCGACGGGTCCGGTGTGCGCCGCGGGCCGCGCGACTGCTACGGGTTACCCGTCTCGTCGGTCGACGGCAAAGACGTTGCGGCAGTGCGTGCTTCGGTCGGCGAAGCGGTGCAGCGAGCCGGCGCCGGCGGAGGTCCCGCCATGGTCGAGGCGGTTACCTACCGGACCAACCATCCCGCAGGAGTCGATCCGTTGGTCTACGCCCGCCGACGGCTGACCAACATCGGAGTCGGCGCCGGCCACCTCTACGAGGTGGAACGGCGGGCCCGCCACCTGGTGGGCGAGGCCGCCGCGGTCGCGAACTCACTTCTGCGGACGGACGGTCCGACGATCAGCGAATCGGACCACTGGCCGGCCACTAGCTGAGCAGGCCTTGCCGCATCGCCTCGGCAACGGCGGCAGCACGATCGCTGACGCCAAGTTTCTCGTACAGGCGCTGCACGTGCGTCTTGACCGTCGACGGGGCCACGAACAGCTCGGCGGCGATCACGGGAATGCTTTGGCCGCGCGCAATTCGGTTGAGCACCTCGCGCTCTCGCGCGCTGAGCACGGGTCCTGTCGGTTGCGCCCGATGACGGATCTCCGCGGTAAGGCCCCCGACGAGCGACGGCGCCACCACGTCGCGGCCCTGCGCGCAGTCGAGCACGGCCTTGACGATGTCGCTGCGCGTCGAGTCCTTGAGCACGAACCCGGCGGCGCCCTGCTGCAATGCCTGGTACACGATGGCCGGCTCGTCGTGCGCCGAAATCAGCAGCACGCGGGTCGGCAATTCCTGACTCCGCACCGCCGCGGCGACCTGCCCGCCATCCATGCCGGGCATGCGGAAGTCGAGCAGGGCGACGTCGGGCCGATGTTCTTTGATCAGTTCCAGTGCCGCCGAACCGTCGTCGGCCTCGCCGACCACGTTCACCGAACCGCTCGACGACAGGGCGCGCACGACGCCCTCACGAAACAGGGGGTGATCGTCGCCGACAACCACCCGCACCTTGTCGGGCGCTGCTGGGCCGGCCATGGCGATGAGTCTAGCCCGCAAAGCGTCCGCGGCAATCAGCGAAAACTCTGATGCACGCCTGGGCGCTTTGCCCCGAGAGAGCCGCCGCCGATGAGTACTGTGTTCGCGTGGCGGTCGCGAGCGACGCGGAACTGGGTCGGGTGCGCAGGCTTCATCAGCTGCGTTCGTATCGGCTTGCGTCGGTCCTCCGGGTCGGCGTGGTGGGCTTGATGATCGCTGCGATGCTCAGCGGCACCCGCCGGTCCGAGTGGACCCAGCAAACCGTGCTGATCGTGGTGTACGGCGTGGTGGCGCTCTTTGCTCTGACGCTGGCTTTCTCGCCGAGCCGGCGATGGCTCACCCGGGGGCGGCTGGCCCGCGTCGGCCGCCTGGAACCCTTTGCGTTCACGGTCATCGATGTGGTCCTGCTGACCGTCTTCCAGGTGTTGTCGACCAACGGGCTCCATCCGCTGCTCATCATGACGGCGCTGCCGGTCCTGATCGGGCTCGACGTCTCGTCTCGGCGGGCGGCCGTGGTGCTGCTCTTCTCGATGGTGGGGTTCGCGATCGCGGTGCTCGAGGACCCGGAAATGGTCGGATCGATCGGCGTGACCGAAGCCACGTTCCGGTTCCTGCTCTACGGATTCCTTTGTGTCACGGCGTTTGTCGCCGTCCGGGTGGAAGAACGGCACACCCGCTCGGTGGCCGGGCTCAGCACCCTGCGCGAGGAGCTGCTCGCCCAGACGATGACCGCTTCCGACGTCGAGCAGCGACGGATCTCGGAATCCATCCACGACGGACCGCTGCAGGACATCTTGGCGGTGCGCCAAGAGCTGGTCGAATTGGACTCGGCGCTACCGGGCGACGACCGGGTGGCGCGCGCGATGGCCGGTCTGCAGATGGCATCGGAGCGATTGCGGCAGGCCACGTTCGAGCTGCACCCCGCCGTCCTCGAGCAGGTCGGGTTGGCCGCGGCGGTCCAGCAGTTGGCGACGTTGACCACCCAGCGATCGAACATCGACATCTCGACCGACATCGATTACCCGATCCGCACTGAGATCGACGCGATAGTGTTCGGCGTGCTTCGCGAGTTGCTGTCCAACATCGTGCAGCATTCGCGGGCCCGTAGCGCTTCGGTGTTGCTCGGCTTCACGGACGGAACGTGCGTGTTGCACGTGGTCGACGACGGCGTGGGGTTCGACGACCAGACGGTGGCGCGCCGGCTCGGCGAGGGGCACATCGGATTGGCGTCGCACCGCGCCCGCGTGGAGGCCGCCGGGGGAACGTTCGTCTTCCTCGACACTCCGGTGGGCACCCATATCTGCGTCGAGGTACCGGTGCCAGACTGAACCGCGAGCCGCTCAGCGTCTTCGGTCTTGATTTGCTCCGCGGCGATGTGTTGCATGAGGGGCATGACACGTTCTGCCGATGAATTGGTGACGGAATTCTGCGAGCGTTGGGCATCGCCGGACCCGGACGAGATTGCCGCGTATTTCACCGAAGACGCGGTCTACCACAACATCCCGATGGATCCGGTGCATGGCCGCGAGGCCATACGCGAATTCATCGCGGGATTCCTGGCCGCGTTCGACGGAATCGACTTCAACGTGCACCGGCAGGTCGCCGACGGGTCGTTGGTGATGAACGAGCGCACCGATGTCATGCGCCGCAAGGACGGTGGATCGATCCCGTTGCCGGTGATGGGCGTTTTCGAAGTGCACGACGACCGGATAGCCGCGTGGCGCGACTATTTCGACATGGCAGCCATCACGAACGCCTTCAGTTAGCGCGACTCGAGGTCGACGGACTTCCCGGTAGCGGCCGCGTGACCGGCGCGGTATCCGAAAACCATTGCCGGGCCCAATGTCCCGCCGGCGCCACCGTAGGCGCGTCCCGTGACCCCACCCATCGCATTCCCGGCGGCGAACAGGCCCGGGATCGGCTCGCCGCCGACATGCAGCACCCGCCCGTCGCGGTCGGTGCGCGGACCGCCCTTCGTGCCCATCGCGCCGATGCACACCGGCACCGCATAGAACGGGGCGGTGTCGATCGGGCCGAGGGTCTTGCCCGCGGCTGTGGTCGCGCTGTCGTCGCCCCAGTAGCCGTCGTAGGCGCTGGAGCCGCGCCCGAAGTCGGGGTCGGCCCCCGCGGCCACGTGGCGGTTCCAGTCGTCGATGGTGCGGATCAAGCCGTCCGCGTCGATGCCGGTCTTCGCGGCCAGCTCGGTGAGGTCTGCGGACTCGCAAAACCAGTCCGGGACGGGCTGTCCCGGCTCGACGCCCAGGAATCCATAGCGCTGCAAATGAATTGAATCGAACACCATCCATCCGCGGTCGTTGACGTACCCGCCGCGGGGATCGAGGTAGTGAAAGGCGCCGGCCATGGAGTTGTAGTCGCACGCCTCGTTGACGAAGCGCCGCCCCGCCGAGTTGACGATGATGCTCCGCGGCCGAGTCCGCTCCAGGCGCACGCTGCGGCTGCGTTGCCTGCCGTCGATCGTGTCGCCCGGGATCTGGACGATCGGCACCCACCAGGCCTCGGCCATGTTGGCCAGGTCGGCGCCGTGCGCCATCGCCATGCGCAGGCCGTCCCCGGTGTTATGGGGCGGGGACACCGCGCCGTGCATCGGGCCGCGCAGGAATGCCCGCACCAAACCCGGATCCCATTCGAAGCCTCCGACGCCCAGGACGACTCCGCGGCGCGCGCGCACCCGAATGGTTCGCCCGGGCAACGCGATGCGCGCCCCGACGATTTCGCCGTCCTCGGCGATGAGCTCCTCGGCCCGGGCGTCGGTCCGGGGCGTGACCCCGGCGTCCAGCAATCCCTTGAGCAGACCCGCAATCAACGCCGTGCCTGCGACGCACAGGTCGCTGCCTTCGCCGACCGTCACGTGCAGGCGGGCCCTCGTTTCGGCATCGATACCGACGTTGGACCAGTCGGCGGGGAACGCGGTGATCCGGTCGCCCCACTCGCCGAGCCGGTTCAGATCGAAGGGCCCCGCGCTCAGCGACCGCCCGCCGCCGGGACGGCCCCCCGGCAGCTCGGGCCGGTAGTCCGGGAAGCCGGTGGCGACCTCGAAGCGCAGGCCGCTGTGCGCCTCGATGAAGTCGAGCATCGCGGGACCGGTGTGCACGAAAGTCTCGACCAGCTCGTCGTCCATCGAACCCAGGGACTGCGCGCGCAGGTATCGCAGCGCGTCGACCGGGGTCAATTCGCCTTCGGGAGAACGGTTGTGGGCGGGGATCCACACCACACCGCCCGACACCGCGGTCGTTCCGCCGACCGTCGACGCCTTTTCGAAAACCTCCACCGACGCGCCGGACGCGGCGGCGGTGAGTGCGGCGGTGAGCCCGGCGCCCCCGCTGCCGAGCACGACGACATCGACCTGCATGTCCCACGGCATGTATCGCTACCCCTTCAGCTCAGCAGGTCCGACAACTGTTGCGCGGCTTTGACGACCGCGTCCTTACCGCGCATCACGACGTCTTCCCGGTGCGAGATGAGGTTGATGCAGGTTGGCGGCGACGGCGGCGGGCGGCGCACCGCCACGGCGAGGCCATAAGTGTTGGGCTCGATCTCCCCGTACGTGCTCACCCAGCCGCGCTCACGCGCGCGGGTCACCAGGTCGCGCTCTCCCGGACGCGGCGGCATGCTCGCGAGCAACGCGATCCCGGCGGCGCCGCGGTCCAGCGGATATCGGCTGCCCTCGTGGAAGGACAGCTGATAGGCCACGTGGCTCGGCACGATTACCGCGATGGCCACCTGCTGGTCGCCTTCCGCGATGAGCAACGAGACCGTGGTGCCGAGCTCGTCGGCCAGGGCCCGCAGCGTCGGAAGGCTGACTTGGCGAACGTTGCGGTCGAACGCGGCGCCGAGTACTGCGAGGCCGGCTGCGGGACGGTAGCGGCCGTCCTCGCCCTTGGCCACCAACCGAAAGTCCGCCAGCGTCGTCAGCAATCGATAGGCGATGGTGCGGTGCACTCCGACCTGGTCGGCGAGCTGTTGCACGGTGAGGCCGCCGGGGGAATCCGCCACCAGTTGCAGCGCGGTCAGTCCCCTGGCCAGCGTCTGCGAACCCGTTCCCGAACCCGTCACAGCCTTGACAGACCCAGACGGGAGAGCGAAGCTCTATATATAACGCACATTAGTGTGCGATATTAGCACACGCGATACGCCGAAAACGAGAACGAGATTCCCACTCATCGGCCAGAGAGGAACCGTGGCGGAGTTCGAGAGCATCTGGAGCGATCTGCAGGGCGTCGCGTTTGAGCAGGGCTACCTCGACGCCGGCGGAGTGCGGACGCGCTACCTGCGCGCCGGCGACCCCGGCAAGCCGGTGCTGGTGTTGTTACACGGATCGGGCGGCCACGCCGAGGCATACGTCCGCAACCTCGCAGCGCACGCCGGGCACTTCTGGACCTGGTCGATCGACATGCTGGGGCACGGCTACACGGATAAGCCGGGCCACCCGCTGGAGGTCCGCCACTACGTCGAACACCTGATGGCCGTCCTGCGCGCGGTCGGCGTCGATCGCGCCGGCATCAGCGGTGAATCGCTGGGCGGCTGGGTGGCCGCCCGCGCCGCCATCGACCATCCGGACGTGGTGGACCGGCTCGTCCTGAACACCGCGGGCGGCTCGCAGGCCGACCCGGTCGTGATGAAGCGGATCATCACGCTGTCCATGGCCGCCGCCGAAGACCCGACCTGGGAGACGGTGCAGGCGCGGATCAAGTGGCTGATGGCCGACAAATCCAAGGACTACGACGACCTGGTCGCCAGCCGCCAACGCGTCTACCGTCAGCCGGGATTCGTCGACGCCATGCGCGACATCATGGCATTGCAGGACCCCGAGATTCGGGCGCGCAACATCATCGGCCCGGACGAATACGGTGCGATCACCGCGCCGACCCTGGTGTTGTGGACCAGTGACGACCCGACCGCCGACGTGACCGAGGGCCGCCGGATTGCGTCGATGATCCCCAACGCACGCTTCGAGGTGATGCCTGGCTGCGGTCACTGGCCGCAGTACGAGGACGCCAAGGCCTTCAACCGTTTGCACCTCGACTTCCTGCTGGGGCGGTGATGAGCGGCGACGGGCAGCAACCCGACTTCGACGTCGTGGTCGTCGGCGCCGGACCGGTCGGCCTGACGCTGGCCAACATCCTTGGCCTGCAAGGCATCCGAACGGTGCTGGTCGAAGAACGCGACACGCTGATCGACTATCCGCGCGGAGTGGGGCTCGACGACGAGGCGTTGCGGACGTTTCAGTCGATCGGGCTGGCCGACCGGGTCGTGCCCCACACGGTGCCCAACCAGATCCTGCGTTTCGTCGACGCGAAACGGCGCGTGCTCGCCGAAATGGCCCCGCCCGACGCGCGTTTCGGGTGGCCGAAGCGCAACGGCTTCGTGCAACCCCTCGTCGACGCCGAATTGCTCACCGGCCTGGACCGGTTCGAGCACGTCGAGGTGTGGTGGGGGCGACCGATGACGGGGTGCCGTGAAGACGCCGGTGGGGTGACCGTCGAGCTCGGCGGGCACGACCACGAAACGTCCAGCCTGCGAGCGCGTTACGTCGTCGGTTGCGACGGGGGCCGAAGCACGACTCGCCGCATGATGGACGTGTCGTTCGACGGGACGACATCGTCGACGCGCTGGCTGGTGGTCGACATCGCCAACGACCCGCTCGGGCACCCCAACAGCGAGGTCGGCGCCGATCCCGAACGGCCGTACGCATCGATCTCGATCGCACACGGAATCCGGCGGTTCGAGTTCATGATCCACGCCCACGAGACCGACGAGCAGGCCGAAGATCCGGCGTTCCTGACGCAGATGCTGGCCCGGATGGTGCCGCACCCGGAGCGGGTCGACGTGATCCGGCGGCGCGTCTACACCCATCACTCGCGGATCGCCGGGGCGTTCCGCAAGGGTCGGCTGCTGCTGGCCGGCGACGCCGCGCACCTGATGCCGGTCTGGCAGGGTCAGGGCTACAACAGCGGAATCCGCGACGCGGCCAACCTGGGTTGGAAGCTGGCCGCGGTGGTGAGCGGTCGGGCCGGCGACAAGCTGCTGGACACCTATGACGTGGAGCGCCGCAAGCACGCGCGGGCGATGATCGACCTGTCCACGATGGTGGGTCGAGTGATCTCGCCGACCAACCGGCGCGTGGCCGGTGCGCGAGACCTGCTGGTGCGGTCGGCGTCGATCGTGCCGTCGCTCAAGCGATATGTGCTGGAGATGCGGTTCAAGCCGATGCCGCGCTACGAACAAGGAGCCGTCGTGCACGCCGCCCCGGGGCGGGCGGATTCGCCGGTGGGCACGCTGTTCATCCAGCCGCGGGTCGATACCCGCGAAAACGACAACGTGCTGTTGGACGACGTCATCGGTGACTGGTTCGCCGTGCTGTGCTGGAACAACGACCCCCGCCAGATCCTCGGCGACGTCGCCTTCGCGAACTGGAAAGCGCTGGGCGCGAAGTTCATTGCGCTGCGGCCCGTGACCCAGCTGCACTGGACCGGTCACGACCATCCCGACGTGGTGGTCGTGGGGGACCCCACCGGTGCCGTCAAGTCCTGGTTCGACACCCACCAGGAGTCGGTGCTGTTCCTGCGTCCGGACCGCTGTATCGCCGGCGCCTGCATCGCCCAGCGCGCCCCCGACCTGAGCGCCGCACTCCTCGCCGCGCTCACCCTCACGCCACGAGGGGGTGATCCGCAAAGTGGCACTGGCTCTGTGCTGTATGTCGCACAGCCCGCTCCTGAATCTTCCGGGGCCGTCGCAGGACCTGCTTGACGACATCGAGGGAGCGATCGCCGACGCGCGCCGCTTCGTCGACGACTACGATCCCGAACTCGTCGTCAGCTTCTCCCCGGACCACTACAACGGGTTCTTCTACAAGATGATGCCGCCCTTCTGCATCGGCACGGGCGCCAACGGGATTGGGGACTACGGCACCCATGCCGGTCCGCTCGACGTTCCCGAGAAGCTCGCGACCGACTGCGCGAAAGCCGTGCTCGACGCCGGGGTCGACGTCGCGGTCTCGGCCTGCATGGACGTGGACCACGGCACCGTCCAGCCGCTGGAAAAGCTGTTCGGCGCGGCGACCGCGCGCCCGGTGATACCCATCTTCATCAATGCGATCGGCGTGCCGCTGGGGCCGTTACATCGTTGCCGGGCACTCGGTACCGCCGTCGGCAGCTACCTGGCCACGCTGGACAAGCGGGTATTGGTGCTGGGCTCGGGTGGGCTCTCGCACAGCCCGCCGGTGCCCACGCTGGCGACCGCGCCGGCACCCGTGCGGGAGCGCATCGTGCACGGTCGGCCGATGACACCCGAACAGCGCCAGGCCCGGCAGTCTGCCGTGATCGATGCGGCCAAGAGTTTCGCCGCCGGCGACAGCGACCTGCAACCGCTGAACCCGATGTGGGATCAGCGGTTCCTCGAGATCATCGACGGCGGATGGCTCACCGAACTCGACCAGTGGTCCAATTCGTTCGTGACCCACGAGGGCGGCAGCTCCGCCCAGGAGATCAGAACGTGGGTCGCCGCATTCGGGGCGCTGGCGAGCGCGGGCCCCTACGAAACCGTCGGGCGCTACTACAAGCCCGCCCCCGAACTGATCGCCGGATTCGCCATCAGGACGGCGGTACCGAAATGACGGCCACGACAGACGGTTTCGACCATGTCGTCGACGTTCTCGTCGTCGGGTCGGGTGGCGGCGGCATGACGGCCGCGCTCACCGCCCAGGCCGCGGGTCTGGACGCGCTGGTGGTGGAGAAGTCACCGTGCTTCGGCGGCTCCACCGCCCTGTCCGGGGGTGGCATCTGGGTGCCGGGGGCGCCCGCGCAGCGCAGGGAGGGCTACGTCCCGGAACCCGATCGCGTCATCGAATACCTGCGGCTGATCACCGAAGGACTGGTGAGCGAGTCGCGAATCCGGCAGTACGTCGAGTCCGCACCGAAAATGCTCGGGTTCCTGGAGCGGCTCTCCGGATGGTGCGAGTTCGTCTGGAAGCCGGGCTACGCCGACTACTATCCGGAGCTGCCCGGCGGATCGGACCTCGGCAGCACCATCAACGTCCCGCCCATAGACCTGCGGGAGCTGGGGCCCGACGAACAACTGCTGCTGAAGCCGCTGGCATTCGCGCCCAGAGGAATCTGGCTGGGGCCCAAGGAGCTTCGGACCTTTTACCGCATCCGGCAATCGTGGGCCGGCAAGGGCGTGTTGCTGAAGCTGATCGGGCGGATGGTCCGGGCACGGGTGTTCGGTGAGCGGATGGCGGCGATCGGGCAGTCCTTGGCCGCTCGGCTCAGATTGACCATGCGGGAGCGCGGCATCCCGCTGTGGCTCGACTCGCCGATGACCGAGCTGCTCGCCGACGCCGACGGATCGGTGACCGGTGTGGTGGTGGAAAGGGACGGCGAAGCGCGGCGCATCGGCGCGCGTCTCGGCGTCATCCTGGCCTCCGGTGGCTTCGACCATGACCTGGCCTGGCGCAAGGAACTGCTACCCGTGGTGGATCAGGACTGGAGCTTCGGCAACCCCGCCGCCATGGGCGACGGCATCCGCGCGGCCCAGAAGCTGGGTGCCGCAGTCGAGTTGCTCGACGAGGCGTGGTGGTTTCCCGCCATCCAATGGCCGGACGGCCGGATGCAGTTCATGCTCAACGAGCGCATGATGCCGGCGCAGTTCATCGTCAACGGCGACGGCAAGCGCTTCGTCAACGAGGCGGCGCCCTACATGGACTTCGGCCACGCCATGATCGACGGACAAAGGACCGGGGTCACCCACATCCCCTGTTGGCTGATCACCGACCACAGGTCGTGGAATCGCTACGTCATCGGAGGCCACCTCCCGATACCCAAGATCCCGGGTGCACCGGTGCCCACCGGCCGCAAGGTCCCCGCGGCGTGGCTGGAATCGGGCGTGGTCAAGGCCGCGATGAGCTGGGACGAGATGGCGGACCGCATCGGCGTGCCTGTCGACCATCTTTCCCAAACCGCCCGCCGTTTCAACGAACTCGCCCGCAATGGTCACGACGACGATTTCCACCGCGGCGACAGCGTCTACGACAACTACTATGGCGATCCCACACTGCCCAATCCCAACCTCCATCCGCTGGGCGACCCGCCGTATTACGCGTTCCGGATCGTCCTCGGTGACCTCGGGACGTCCGGGGGCCTGAGCACCGACGAATACGCGCGGGTGCTGCGGGACGACGCCTCGGTGGTGCCGGGACTGTACGCGGTGGGTAACACCTCCGCGCCGGTGATGGGCCGCAGCTACGCCGGCGCGGGGGCGACCATCGGCCCCGCCATGACGTTCGGCTTCGTCGCAGCGAATCACATTGCCGCACATGCCGCCAAAACCCTTAATTCTCATAGGAGGTAACAAATGAAGGTCTCGCTGTTCTACGAGTTCGCCCTGCCACGGCCCTGGGCACCCGACGACGAACACGTCATGATGCAGGAGTGCCTCGACGAGGTCGAGGCGGCCGACAAGGCCGGCTTCTCCACCGTCTGGCTCACCGAGCACCACTTCCTCGAGGAGTACTGCCACTCGACGGCGCCGGAGATCTTCCTGGCCGCGGCCAGCCAGCGGACCAAGAGCATCCGGCTCGGATTCGGCATCATGCACCTGCCGCCGGTGGTCAATCACCCTGCCCGGGTCGCCGAACGCATCGCCACCCTCGACCTGCTCTCCAACGGCCGAGTCGAGTTCGGCACCGGGGAATCGTCCTCCGTGGGCGAACTCGGCGGGTTCAACATCGATCCCGCCGACAAGCGGGCCCAGTGGGAAGAGGCCCTCGAGGTCTCGATCCGCTGCATGATCGAGGAGCCGTTCTCCGGCTTCGACGGCGAGCACGTCCAGATGCCGGCGCGCAACGTCGTTCCCAAGCCGCTGCAAAAGCCCCACCCGCCGGTCTGGGTGGCCTGCACGCGGCCGGCGAGCGTGCAAATGGCAGCCCAAAAGGCAATCGGCGCCTTGAGTTTCGCCTACACCGGTCCCGGCCCGCTGACCGAGCGGGTGAACGGGTACTACAAGGAGTTCGAAGAGAACGGCGTGCCCGTCACGCCGCGCATCAATCCGAACATCCTGGCCATCGGGGGCGACCTGTCGATGATGGTCGCCAAGACCGACGAGCAGGCGCTGCAACGGCTGGGACAGGGCGGCGGCTTCTTCTCGTTCGGCATCATGCACTACTACATGACGGGCGTTCACACCCCCGGGCGGACCGGGGTATGGAAGCGGTACCTGGAAGAGGTCGAGAAGGATCCGACGCTGGCCTACGGCCCCGGGCGTGGCGCGATCGGATCGCCCGCCACCGTGCGTGAATTCCTGCGCGGCTACGAGGAAAGCGGTGTCGACGAGATCATCCTGCTGCTCAACCCGCGCAGCCACGAGGGCACGATGGAATCCATCGAGTTGATGGGCTCCGACGTGCTGCCCGAATTCATCGAGCGCGACGCCAAGGCGGTAATCGAGAAGGCCAAGCGGTTGGAGCCCGTCATCGAGAAGGTGGAGGCGCGGCGGCCGCAATCCAGCGCGCCGCAGTTCGACGAGAAGTACTCATTCGGTGGGCTGCCCACCGGCCGGGGCGGTAAGTTCACCGCCAGCGAAATCCCCGAAGCGATGGCGGAGATCAACGAGGGCCGGGTGCAGGCGGCCCAGCGGTTGAAGGAACAACAGCAGAACAAGTGACTCCGGGAGGTCGCTGAAACAGGAGACGGCCTTGGGATCGATCGACGAGCTCTGGCGCTACGACGGCCGCCGTGCGGTGGTGACCGGGTGCGCCTCGGGCATCGGGGGGCAGCTGGTTCGCCAACTCACCGAACTCGGTGCCGACGTCGTCGGGCTGGACAGGCTGCGACCGGACGTGCAGCTCAACGACTTTCGTGAGGTGGACCTGGCTGTCCAGGGTTCGATCGATGACGCCGTCGCCTCGATCGGCGGGCCGGTCGACGCGCTTTTCAACGTCGCCGGCGTCTCGTCCGGGATCGGCGACCCCGCCCTCGTTGCCACGGTGAACTTCCTGGGCCTGCGCCATTTCACCGAGGCGCTGGTTCCCAAGATGGTCGCGGGATCGTCGATCGTGAGCGTGTCCTCGCTCGCGGCGGCCGCCTATCGCGAACACGTGGCGCTGGTCGCGCCCCTGCTGAACACCGCGACGATGCGGGAGGGCATCGAGTGGTGCCACGCCAATCCCCAGGGCCTCGGCAACGGCTACCAACTGTCCAAAGAGGCGATCATCTTCTACACCATGCGAAGCGCTACACCGCTGGGTGCCAGGGGCATCCGCATCAACTGCACCGGCCCCGGGGTCACCGAGACCCCGATCCTCGACCAGCTCCGGACTGCGTACGGGCAGGGATTCCTCGACGACATCCCCAAGCCGTTGGGTCGGGTCTCCGACCCCGAAGAGCAGGCCGCGGTATTGCTCTTCTTGAATAGTGGTGCAGCCAGCTACATCACGGGCCAGGTCATCTGGGTCGACGGCGGAAACGTGGGCGCCGCGATTGCGCGTGACCTCTTACCAAGGCAGGAAGGAGCCCGGTGACCGACTTGACCGACTTCCGTCGGGCCGCGCGCGACGTCTCCAACTGGGGACGGTGGGGCGACGACGACGAGCTAGGCACCCTCAACTTCATCACCGCGGACAAGGTAGCCCAGGCCGCGAGTCTGGTGAGGCACGGCAAGGTGTTCCCGCTCGGCGTGGACTTCGGCGCCTCGGGTCCGCAGGGCGCGTTCGAGTTCCGGCACAACCCGGTCCACATCATGACCGTCGACGGCGGCGACGTGCACACGCTGGCCAAGTACGGGCCGAACTGGCCGCGTAACCCGTTGGCCCACCAGCTGAGTGGCTACATGACGGCCGACAACCCGTTCCGGTTCAACGACGACATCATCATCATGCCGTTGCAGGCGGCGAGCCAGTGGGATGCGCTGTCCCACGTCTACTACGACGACCACCTCTACAACGGTTTCGCGGCGGATTCGGTGACCAGCATGGGCGCCTACCACTGCGGTATCGACAAGGTCGACGTCAAGGGCATCACCTCCCGCGGCGTGCTGCTGGACCTGGTTCGCCACCGCGGGGCGGAGGTCTTCCTCGAAGCCGGGAATCCGATCTCGCCGGAGGAACTCGACGACGTGGTTCGCGCCCAGGGCGTGACCATCGGCCGGGGCGACATCGTGCTCATCCGGACCGGCTGGTGGACAAGGTTTCTCATGACCGGAGACAAGACGGAAGGCTACTCCGGGCTCGACTGGCGGTGCGCCCACTGGCTGCACGATCACGAGATCGCGGCCGTCGCCGCCGACAACCTTCAGGTCGAAGACCTGGTGTCCGGCATCGACGGAATCACCTTCCCCCTGCACCTGCTCTGCCTGCGCGACATGGGGATGATCTTCGGCGAATACTGGGACCTCACCGCGCTCGCCGAGGACTGCGCCGCCGACGGCGTGTACGAGTTCCAGCTCGTCGCGCCGCCCCTGCGGGTGGTCGGGGCGGTCGGCTCTCCGGTCAACCCGATCGCGATCAAGTGATGGCCTTCGCGCGCAAGAGCATGCTGGTGGACGGCCTGACGACCGGCTACCTTGAGGCGGGCGACGGCGAGCCGGTGGTGCTGCTGCACGGCGGTGAATTCGGCGCGAGCGCCGAGCTGGGCTGGGAACGCAACATCGCGGCGCTGGCCGGCCGATACCGGGTGCTCGCACCGGACCAGCTGGGCTTCGGGGCCTCGGCGAAGGTCATCGATTTCGTCGACGGGCGCGGGATGCGGATCCGGCACGTGGCGCGGTTCTGTGAACTGCTCGGCGTCGACTCGGCGCACTTCGTCGGCAACTCGATGGGCGCCATCAACCTGCTCACCGACGCCACGGCGGACACGTCGCTGCTACCGGTCCGCAGCCTGACGATCATCTGCGGGGGCGGAGACATCCAGCAGAACAAACACTTTGCGGCGCTGCAGGAGTACGACGCGACGCTCCCGGCCATGCGGCGCATCGTCGAAGCCCTGTTCCACGACCCCGGCTATCCGGACGACGAGCAATACGTGGGACGCCGCTACGAGTCGAGTACCGCGCCGGGTGCGTGGGAGGCGGTGGCGGCGGCGCGTTTTCGCCGCCCGGGCTCGTCACGTCCCCCCACCCCGTCGAGCGCGCGGGTCTACCAGCGCATCAGCGTGCCGACGTTGGTCGTCGAAGGGGGAGACGACAAGCTGCTGCCGGCCGGCTGGTCCGCCCAGATCGCCAAGCAGATCGACGGTGCCCGCTCCGTCGTGGTCGACAGGGCCGGCCACTGCCCACAGATCGAGCAGTCGGCAGCGGTGAACGGTCTGCTGCTCGATTTCCTCGCCGCGAACGTTTAGAACACGTAGTCCAGCCGGGTCTGCATGCCTGCCTCTTGGTGATAGGTGTTGTGGCAGTGCAACATCCACAAACCCGGATTGTCGGCCACCAGCACGGCGAGCAGTTTCTGGTTGGGCAGCACCATCAGGGTGTCCTTGCGGGGTCCGGGGCTTCCGTCGGCCTTGATCAGTTGGAAAGTGTGGCCGTGCAGGTGAATCGGGTGATACATCATCGTGGTGTTGTCGAACGTGATCGTGGGGCGTTCACCCTGCCGGACGTGCAACGGTTCGGTGTCGCTGTAGGGCTTTCCATTGATAGTCCAGTTGTACTGGACCATGTTGCCGCCCAACACCACCGGGAGGTTCAGGCCCGGCTGCGGCCGGCCCAGGTTCACCGGCGTTGTGGCCGTGAACATCTCGACCGTGCCCACCCGTCGATTGAGCTCCGGCGGTTGGAATCCGGGGTCGGGCGGGCCGCCCGCGCCGGTGGACAGCAGCGCGCGGGCCAGAGCGTTCTTTCCCTCCGCGAGTGCGACCAAGGGGAATACGCCGTCGGCGGCGGTCACGATGACGTCGTAGCGCTCGGCCATCCCGATCAGCAGCGCGTCGACCTGGGTGGGGACCACGGGGTAACCGTCGGTGTGGGTGACCGTCATCGAATGACCGGCCAGCGCGACGCGGAACGTGGTGTCGGAGCCGGTGTTGATGAAGCGGATCCGGATGCGCTGCCCCGGCTTCGCGCTGAAGCTCATGGGAGCGGCGGGGATTCGGCCGTTGATCAGGTAGTAGGGGTAAGCGATGTCGCCGGCGTCGCCGCCGATCAGATCGCTTCTGCCCACGCTGCCGCCAGAGGTCGCGGCCGTCGGGGGCGGCGGGCTTGTCGAGCTGGTCGGGCTGGTCGACGTTGCCGAGGTCTCACTCGTCGACGTCGTCGTGGGCGTCTCACTCGTGGTGGAAGTGGTGGTCGTCGTCGGGGGCGCGCTTGGCGGGGCGGGCTTGTTCGGGCTGGTCAGTTCGGTGTAGAGCTGCTGAGGCGACTTTCCGATGCCGTCGGTCCAGTCATCAAGTACCACAATCCATTCGGCATCGTAATTGCCCTCCGTCGGGTCGTCGACGATGACCGGCAGGTAGAGACCCGTGTCGGCGTCCAGGCCGCCGGTATGCGGATGGGCCCAGTAGGTGCCCGCATTCGGGACGGAGAAGCGGTAGGTGAAGTCCTGGCCGGCCGGGATGTTCGGGCTGGCGGGCGCGGCGCCGTCCATGTCGTTGCGCAGCGCGATGCCGTGCCAGTGCACCGACGTCGGGTGGTCGAGCCGGTTCGACACGTTCACCACCAGCTCGTCACCGATTCGCGCCCGAATCGGCGCTCCGGGGATCGAGTTCCCGTAGGCCAGCGTGCGGACAACGGGACCGCCGAGGTCGATCTGGACCGATTGAGCGGTCAGGCTGGCGGTGACGGTGCGGCCGCTGTGCGGCCGGGCGGCCTCGGCGGCGTCAATGGCGGCGGCCATCTGGGCGTCGCCCGACAGCGCGGGCTTGGATTGACTGCACGCCGTCAGCGCGAACCCCCCGGCGATGCCGGCGGCGATGAATCCTCGCCTG
The DNA here is from genome assembly GCF_001667735.1 of Mycobacterium sp. E183. Lineage (GTDB taxonomy): Bacteria > Actinomycetota > Actinomycetes > Mycobacteriales > Mycobacteriaceae > Mycobacterium. Next base: position 12,255 of record NZ_LZJN01000003.1, on the reverse strand, counting down.
GTGAGGAGCGTTTGCTCGAAGGGGGCACCACTTGCGGGTTGCACACGCATCGATCGCTCCTCGTTTGCTCGACTCGTCCCCCTGTCTTATACCGCGTCCGGGCGGCCCGCGGAGCGCAACGGGCAGCACCGATCGTGGGCGGCGAGCAGCGCCGCGCGGCCGAAGCGAACATGAACCGACCTCGTTTTTCAGTGCCCGGCTAGACGGCAGGCTGGTAGATCCGCTGGGCCGGCAGCGGCGTGACGCCGAGTTCGGCGGCGACCGCGTCGAGCGCGCGCTGGGCGGTATCGAGGTGCACCCGGCCGTCGGCGGTGAAGTACGGACCGATGTAGTGCTCGTAGTGGCGTTGCAGTTCGGCGACCGTCAGCCGGTTCAAGAATGACGCCATGTGGCCGATCGCCAAATCGGGCCGTTCCGCCATGGTCTTCAGGGCACGTCGGTTGGCCCGCACCACCGCTTGGACAGCCGGGCTGTCGATCGGAAGCCGGGTCGGATCCACAGCGACTCCGACGGTGGGAATCTGGAAGTGATCTCCCACCCAGGCCAGCGCGTGGAAGCCTTCCTCCTCGGCGACCTGCTCGGGATCAAGAGTGCTCCCGACATACGCGGCGTCGATCGACTTATCCCGCAGCTTCCTCAAATCCATCTGGTAGTCACCGGGCGCGCGCACCACACACTCGAGGTCGTGATCGGGATCAAGGCCGTGCCGACGCAGCACGATTCGGGCGAAGCAGCCCGGCGCGGTGTGCGGTGCGTGCACCGCAAGCCGGCGCCCGCGAAGATCCGCCATGGATCTCACCCCGGCGCCGCCCAGGAACCAGAACAGCGGACGGTGCGTGTTGACGCTCAGGACCGTCCATTCGATGCCGTGCGTCAGTCGCGACAACACGGCACGTCCGAGGCCGATCGTCGCGCAGGAGCGCAGACGCTCTGTGTCCCAGCCTATTCCGTCCCGCACCGCCACGTGCACCCCCTCATCGTGGAAGTAACCCTCCTGATCGGCCACATACGCGACCAGTTCTTCGTGAATGCCGCGCCCGACGTAGGCCAAATCGATGGTGTGCACGGTGTTCAGTCCATCGCCAGGCCGCCGTTGACCGGCAGATAGTGCCCGGTGGTGAAACCCGAGTCCGCACTGGCCAAGAACGCGATCGTGTGGGCGACCTCCTCGGGGGTGACGAGCCTACCCATCGGCGCGGCCTCTCCGAGCTGACGCACCCGCTCGGAGGAGAGCTGCCCGGTCACCGTCGTGCCGCCCACGGTGGCGGGCGCGACGAGATTCGCGGTGATCCCGTGCGGCGCCAGCTCGAGTGCGACGTATCGGACGAACTGGTCCAGCGCCGCCTTCGCCGTGCCCAGCGCGATCATCCCTTCGCGCGGACGACGCGAAAGTCCGGTGCTCAGATAGATCAACCGGCCATATTCGCGGGAAATCATGTGCGGTACAACAGATTTGGTCAACAGGTATGCGGCGTGCAGCTCGGTGTTCACCTTGCCACCCAGTTGTTCCCAGGTGAGGTCGGCGAACGAGGTGACGACGAACGGGATCAGCGCATTGTGGACCAGCACGTCGGCCCCGCCCCAGCGCTGCGCGATTTCGTCGACCATCGCCGACACGTCGCCGGGCACGGTGACATCGGCTTGAATCGCGACGGCTTCGCCGCCGGCCGCGGTGATGCCGGCCACCACCTCCTCCGCTTCCGGCGCGCTCGCGCGGTGGTTGACCACCACCCGCATGCCCGCCTCGGCCAGGACCCGCGCGGTCGCCGCCCCGATTCCCCGGCTTGCTCCGGTGATCAATGCGACTCGTGGCATCGGTCTCACCCCCCGGTGGCTTTCCGCGGCCGGCTAGCGCGCACCGCTGGGAGTTTGACTGGCCTTCCAGTCGCTGAAGCGGGTGGAGTAGATCGTCGGGTCTTCCCCGTCGATGGGAACGATGCTGTGGTCATCGAGTTCGGCGCCGTAGTAGCGCGCCGTCGGATCGGTCACGACCTGGCGTGCATCGCCGTCCGCGGCCAGGCTGGCGCGGGCGAAGTCGTCCATGCCCAGCTTTTCGGGACCCGCGATGTTGGTGACCCCATTGGTCGGCTCACCGGCCGCTGCGCGGCTTACGGCCGCGGCGACGTCCTTGGCGGCGATGGGCTGGAACGCCGCATGCGGCAGGCGAACAGTGTCGCCGTCGGTCGCCGAATCGGCGATGCCGCTGACGAATTCGAAGAACTGCGTCGCCCGCACGATCGAGTACGGCTGTCCCGATTCCTTGATCAGCTTCTCCTGGGCGACCTTGGCCCGCATGTAGCCGCTCTCCTGGGTGCGATCGGCGCCCACGATCGAGAGGGCTACATGGTGCTGCACGCCGGCGGCCCGCTCCGCCTCCAGCAGGTTGCGGGTGGAGGTGGTGAAGAAGTTCAGCACATCGTCGTCGGCCCACGACGGCGAATTCGACACGTCTACCACCGTGTGCACGCCCGCCACGGCCTCGGCGAGACCTTCGCCGGTCACGGAGTCGACCCCCGACCGCGGCGAGGCTGACACCGCCTCGTGCCCCAACTCCGTCAGATTGGCGATGACCTGCGACCCGATGAGTCCGCTGCCCCCGATGACCAATACCTTCATGTCGAGCCCTCCCGAGTTTCCCGATGAACTGGTCCCCTCAGCATGGCCGGTGCGCGGGACAAGGGGAACCCTCGGGCCGTACCCTCTCCCTCCGACCGCTTAAATCAACTGCTTGACTTAACCTGGTCGACGCGGATTAACTCGTCGGGTGGTCAACGAACTGGCTGGCAAGGTTGCCATCGTTACCGGCGGCGCGTCGGGAATCGGTCGCGGGATAGCGGAACGGTTCGTTGCCGAGGGGTCGCGGGTGGTCATCGCCGACGTCGAGGCGGACCGGGGCGAGGAGCTGTCCGCCACGTTGGGCGCCGGGGCGTTGTTCCGGCGCACGGACGTCTCCGATCCCGAACAGGTCGGGGCTTTGGTCGCCACCACCGTCGAGAGATTCGGCGGCCTGCACGTGATGGTGAACAACGCCGGGATTTCCAGCCCCCTGCGCCGGCTGCTCGACGACGATCTCGCCGACTTTCACCGGGTGATGGGGGTCAACGTCCTGGGGGTGATGGCCGGCACCCGGGATGCCGCTCGCCACATGGCCGAAAACGGCGGCGGATCGATCATCAACCTGACGTCGATCGGCGGAATCCAGGCGGGCGGCGGGGTGATGATCTACCGTGCTTCGAAGGCCGCGGTCGTCCAGTTCACCAAGTCGGCGGCAATCGAGTTGGCGCGCCATGAGATTCGGGTCAACGCGATTGCCCCCGGCAGCATCCCCACCCCTATCCTGGCGTCGTCGGCGGTCGACGTGGATCCGGATGAGCTGGCGCGGTTCGAGGCGAAAATTCGGCAGGGGATGCGCGACGACCGGCCACTGAAGCGGGAGGGCACGCCCGAGGACGTCGCCGAGGCGGCGTTGTACTTCGCCACCGACCGGTCGCGCTATGTCACCGGTACGGTGCTGCCGGTAGACGGGGGGACGTCCGCCGGCAAGGTGATCCGCCCCCGCAAGGGCGAGTGAGGGCGCCGCGTCAGGGCTCTTGCGCTGGATGTCCGGCGTGGGTTTCCAGCCGTAGCTTCGCGAGTGCCTGCGCGCGCTCAAGGTCCTCGGCGCCAGCGCTTTCCGTGATCACGCTGTGCGAGTGCGTCAGCACGCCGAGCACCGCTTCGCTGGGGAGATCGGGAAATTGGCGCCCGAGCACCTCGGCCGCGCGCCTCAACTCGAAAAGTTTCGGATACGCGCGCTCCTCCGGCGTCGGGGGTACGACGCGGGTGACGTCCTGGGCGTGCTGCAGGACGGCGACGGTCTTCTTGCCGTCCTTGATCGGGTCGTTCATCGGTGTCCAGACCCGGTAGACGAACGCGCCCGGGTTCCGCCGGTCGGGAAGGTCGTAGCGCTGGACCCCCATCCAGTGCCGAACCCCACGGCGGAAGACCCACTCCAGCGACGCGGAGACGTTGGCCACCCCGTCCGCTTCAGGATCAGCCGGGTTGTCCGGAAAGACGTCGAACAGCTGGTGGCCCAGCAGCTCTTCGCGCGGATGCCCCGACACGCGTTCGCAGGCGGAATTCACTGCGCGGATGCGCAAGTCGGCGTCGGCCAACAGGTACGGCGACCACTTCGATTGGAACCACGCGGATTCCTCGATCGCCGCTACCCGGCTGGCTGACAACATGCCTACCCCCGCAATGGTTCACCGTCCTGACACCGCCACGTCGCCGCCGCGCAAGAAGCCATCGTGACCCAGTGGGGCCGACCCGGGCGAGGGACCTTTGTCACCCGCTGTCCGCCATGTGGCACCGAAGCGACGCCGTCGCACGGCGAACGGCGAATGGCGAATGGCGAATTAAATCAATCGCTTGACTTAATCGCGCGGCCGCGGTTGACTGTCCGGGTGACCACCATCGGCCGGACCGTGCGAACCGAGCGGGCCAGTTCCACGCAGGAAGCGATCTTGGTCGCGGCCGAGCGGTTGTACGCCGAGCACGGCATGTTCGCGGTGTCGAACCGTCAGGTGAGCGAGGCCGCCGGCCAGGGCAATAACGCCGCGGTGGGCTACCACTTCGGCACCAAGGCCGATCTGGTCCGGGCGATCGAACACAAGCACCGCCGGCCGGTCGAGCAGTTGCGCGAGCAGATGGTGGCCGAGTTGCTCGACTCGAAGAAATCCCCGGGGATGAGGGATTGGGTCGCCTGCCTGGTGCGCCCGCTGACCGATCACCTGGAGGAGCTCGGCAATCCCACGTGGTATGCGCGGTTCGCGGCGCAGGCGATGACCGATCCCGCGTACTACAACATCATCGTCAAGGGCGCGCTGAGCTCACCGTCGCTGGTCCAGGTCGTCGACGGCATCAACCGCTGCCTGCCCGACCTGCCGGCCGAAGTGCACTTCGAACGAAACATCATGGCCCGCAACCTGTTGATGCACACGTGCGCCGATCGGGAACGAGCGCTGGCCGCGGGTGCTTCACCGTCCCAGCGGTCCTGGCGGGCCGCGGCATCGGGCCTCATCGACGCCATCGTGGGCTTGTGGCTTGCGCCCGTCACGCCGTACGAGTGAAAGGTCTGCAGATGAAAGTGGCTGTCGACCAAGACGTCTGCGCGTCGTCGGGGAACTGCGTGTTGAACGCGCCCGAGGTGTTCGACCAGCGCGACGATGACGGCGTCGTGGTTCTGCTCAACCCCAGTCCATCGCCCGAACAGGCCGACGGCGCCCGGCGGGCAGCCGCGGCCTGCCCCGCGCTCGCCATCCACATCGAGGAATGACATGTCGGAAACGCTGACCAACACTTCCGCGGCCGAGGCGGCATCCGGGATCCCGGATTATCCGATGCCGAGGCAGGTGGGCTGCCCGTTCGCGCCGCCGCCTGGTGTGATGGCGCTGGCCAAGATGCGACCGCTGTCCCGGGTCCGGATCTGGGACGGCAGCACACCGTGGCTCATCACCGGGTACGAGCAGGTGCGGGAGTTGTTCTCGGATTCCCGGGTCAGCGTCGACGACCGGCTGGCCGGTTTTCCGCACTGGAACGCGGGCATGTTGTCCACGGTGCACAAGCGGCCGCGTTCGGTCTTCACCGCCGACGGGGAAGAGCACACCCGGTTTCGGCGCATGCTGTCGAAACCCTTCACGTTCAAGCGCGTTGAGGGTCTGCGCCCGGCCATCCAGCAGATCACCGACGATCACATCGATGCGATGCTGGCCGGCCCGCGGCCCGCCGACGTGATCACCGCGCTGGCGTTGCCGGTTCCGTCGTTGGTGATCAGCCAGTTGCTCGGGGTCCCGTACGAGGACGCCGACATGTTCCAGCACCACGCGAATGTCGGGCTCGCGCGGTACGCGACGGGCGAAGACACCGTCAAGGGCGCCATGAGCCTGAACAGGTATCTCGCGCAGCTCGTCGAGGCCAAGATGGAGGATCCGGGCGAGGATGCGGTGTCCGATCTCGCCGAGCGGGTGAAGGCCGGCGAGCTGAGCGTGAAAGAGGCGGCGCAGCTGGGTACCGGGTTGCTGATCGCCGGGCACGAGACCACCTCGAACATGATCGGCCTCGGGGTGCTCGCGCTGCTGATGAACCCGGACCAGTTGGCGGTGTTGCGCGACGCCGAGGACCCCAAGGTCGTTGCCAGCGCGGTCGAGGAATTGTTGCGCTACCTCAGCATCATTCAGAACGGTCAGCGTCGCGTCGCGCTCGAAGACATCCACATCGCCGGCGAGACGATCCGCGCCGGCGAAGGGATCATCATCGACCTGGCCCCGGCCAACTGGGATCCGCACGCATTCCCCGAGCCCGACCGGTTGTACCTGCACCGCTCGGGGGCCGACCGCAACGTCGCTTTCGGCTACGGCCGGCATCAGTGCGTGGGACAGCAGCTCGCCCGCGCCGAGCTGCAAATCGTGTACCGCACCCTGCTCCGCCGCATCCCGACGCTCGAACTGGCCGTCCCGGTCGAGGACGTGCCCCTCAAAGACGACCGACTCGCCTACGGCGTCTACGAACTTCCGGTGACCTGGTAGCCCCCGGGTCGCTACGCTCACAACGCCGATCCGAATGGAGGGTCAACGATGACGACTCAAACAAGCACCGTTTCGCTCTATCCGCCCGGCGGCTTCGGCGCCCCCAAGGATCGCCGCGGCCACGCCTCGGGCGCGGACGTCGGCCTGCCGCCGGGAACCGTGGTGTTCTCCGCGGACAACCACATCTCGCTGGCGGATGACATTTTCTACCAACGCTTTCCCGACGACCTCAAGGACAAAGCGCCGCGGATCTGGTACGAGGACGGCGCCTACCAAGTCGGCCGCAAGGGTCAGTCGTTCCTGCCGGGTGACTTCAGTGCGGTGCTGATGCAATACGACGACCTTCCGGGCGCGGCAAGCACCAACATCGAGGCGCGCATCCAGGAGCTGCACGACGACGGCGTCGAAAAGGAACTGGCGTTCCCCAACGCGATCCTGGCGCTGTTCCATTACCCGGACAAGAAACTTCGCGAACTGGCCTTCCGCATCTACAACGAGTACATCGCCGAGCTCCAGGAACGCTCGGATGGCCACTTCTACGGCGCCGGCCTGATCAACTGGTGGGACCCCCAAGGGACCCGACGGACGCTGGACGAGCTGAAGTCACTGGGGCTCAAGACTTTTTTGATGCCACTGAACCCGGGCAAGGATGACGACGGCAACCCGATCGACTACTCCAGCACGTCGATGAGCCCGGTGTGGGATGAGATCGAAGCCGCCGGCCTTCCGGTCACCCACCACATCGGGGAGACGCCGCCGAAGAGCCCGACCGAGTTCAACAGCGTCGTGGTCGGGATGATGATCAACATCGACGGCTTCCGGGAGACGTTCGCCAAGTACATCTTTGGCGGCATCCTCGACGATCATCCCGGCCTGCGGATCGGCTGGTTCGAGGGCGGCATCGCCTGGGTTCCGTGGGCGTTGCAGGACGCCGAGCACCTGGTCGCCTCCTACCAGCACATGTTCAACCGCCCGTTGCAGCACGACGTGCGGTACTACTGGGACAACCATATGAGCGCGTCGTTCATGGTCGACCCGCTCGGCCTGCAGCTGATCGACAAGATCGGTGTGGACAAGGTGATGTGGTCCAGCGACTACCCGCACAACGAAAGCACCTACGGGTATTCCGAGAAGTCGCTGGCCGCCGTCGTGGACGCGGTCGGCCCCGCCGACGCCGCGAAGATCGTGAGCGGCAACATCACCGCATTTCTGGGCCTGTAGGAGACCCGATGACGACGTTCGCGCAAGCGGGCGCGGGCACCAGCAGCCTGGTGATCCCCGAGACGCCAGACCTGGGCCGCATGCGCCGCGAAACAGGGGACCGGCTCCGCTCGGCGATGGCCGAACGCGGCGTCGACGCGCTGATCCTGCTGGGCAACAGCGCGGTGGTCTATGCCACCGGGACGAGTTGGCCGCTCGGCGACGCCGGGCTGTCCTATGTGGAGCGGCCGGTCGCCGTCGTGCTCGCCGGGGACGAGTGGCCGCACCTGTTCCTGCCGTTCCGTGAGGGCGCGTCGCAGGAGTCGGACCTGCCCACCGATCATGTGCACGGCCCGGTCTATCTCGAATTCGACGAGGGCGTCCAAGAATTCGCGCGCCTGCTGGCCGGCTTGATCCCGGCCCAGGCGGTGATCGCGGTCGACGAGTGCACCGGCGCCATGTCGCGCGCCGCGAAGTCGCTGTTTCCCGGCGGTCCGCCCGTCGATGCCGCGGCCGTTGTGAGCGCCGCCAAGTCGGTGAAGACGCCGGACGAGTTGTCGTGCATGCGCACCGCCATCCGCATCACCGACGAGGCGATGGTGGAGGTGCACAAGCGACTGGCTCCGGGGATTCGCCAGATCGAGTTGTCGGCGAGCTTTTTGCGGCGGGCCTTCGAGTTGGGTGCCACCGCCAGCATGCTCGAACCGATCTGGCAGGTGATGCCGCCGAGCAAGGCCGACGGCGTATGGACCACGCACGGCGACCTGGCGTTGCCGCTGCTGACCACCGAGCGGGTGCTCGCCGAGGGCGACGTGCTGTGGACCGACGTCAGCATCACCTACCGGGGCTACTGCTCGGATTTCGGCCGCACGTGGATCGTCGGCAGGGACCCGTCGCCACGCCAGCGGGCGCAGTTCGACCGGTGGTTCGAGATCATGACCGCCGTTCTCGGTGTCGCCAAAGCCGGCGTCACGGCGGCCGATCTGGGCCGGGCCGCCATCGAAGCCAATGGCGGGAGCAAGCCGTGGCTGCCGCACTTCTACCTGGGCCACGGGATCGGTGTGAACGCCGCCGAAATGCCCATGATCGGAACCGATCTCGGCGCCGACTTCGACGAGAGCTTCGTCCTGCGGCCCGGCATGGTGCTGGTCTTGGAGCCGGTCGTGTGGGAGGACGGCACCGGCGGTTACCGCAGCGAAGAGGTCTTGGTAATCACCGAGGAGGGCTGGATCCGCTTGACCGACTACCCCTATGACCCTTATGGCTCCCATGTCAGTTGAAGTTTGCCCCGACGACCGTGCGCTGCGCTCGGGTCGCCGCCGGCGTGTGCTGGATCAGATGGCGGCGCGCGACCTCGACGTCCTGGTTCTCGGCCGCCAAGCCAACGTCCGATACGTCACCGGCGCGCCGCAGTTGTGGGTCGCCGGCACCCGGCCGTTCGGCCCGACGTGTGTGCTGGTGCGCGACACCGGCGCGATCCATCTGCTCAGCACCTGGGATGAGGGCGTCCCCGACGACATCCCGCACGAAAACCTCTACGGGATCACGTGGAACCCGATGAACACCGTGTCGGCGCTGCAGCGCATCGACGGGGCCGCCGCCGCCCGGCGCGTCGGAACCGACGCGATCTCACCTGTGTTCGCGCAGTTGTTGCCGACGGCGTTCCCCAACGCGGAACTCGTGGACGGCGAACTGGCGATGCGCGCCGCCCGGCGCATCAAGACGGCCGAGGAACTGGTCCCGTTGCGCGAGGCAATCGCGGTCGCCGAGTCGGGCTTGGCCGCTGCCGTGTCCGAATTGCGGCCCGGGGTAACCGAACAGGCGCTCGCCGGCGTCCTGCTGGAGGCCGTCGCGGCCGGCGGGGTGAGCACGCCGTCGAACCAGGATGTCGCATGGGTGACCTCGCCAGACCACCCGTGGCGGCTAGCCACCAGCGACGGCCGGGTGAAAGATGGCGACCTGGTGGCGTTCTCGGCCGGTGTGCTGGCCGGTGGCTACGTCGGCGAGGTTGGACGCACCTGGCCGGCCGGCGCGGCCCGCGGTGCGGCGGCGCTGTATCGGCGCTGGAACAGCCTGTGGGACAGGCTGCTAGCCGCATGCCAACCCGGAACCGGAGCAGGTGAGTTGTTGTCCGCCTACGAGGCCGCGGGGGAGGCCGCGCCGCCGATGCCGGTCGCCCGCGGGCTGGGCATGGGCTTTGACCCACCCGTCATCTCCAATCGCCTGCCGGCGACCGCCGCGGGGGAACGGCTCGAGGCCGGCATGGTGTTGGCCGTGACTGGCTACGTGTGGGAGCAGGGAACCGGTGCCGTCTTCGGGCGGGAGGCGGTACTCATCTCCGCCGACGGACCCGAGGTGCTGACTTGCAGCCCGTCGTGGCACGAATAGTCATGTCCGGCAACTCGGAACCCTCCGCCGAGGAGATCGTCAGGTACCACAAGGATGGCGAGACCCGCATCGCCCCATCACGTTCGATCGGCCGGATCAGCTGAATGCGCCCACGATCGCCGGGCTGGGCGGGGCGGTGAGAGACAACGACGGTAAGTTGCCACCGGAATGGCGGCCGAGCAAGAAGGGGCGCAAGGGCGCCAAGAAAGACACCGACCGAAAGCGGAAGCGGTAGTGGCGGAACCGACCCCCGAACCACCGTTGGCCGGCTATGCCGTGGTCGACCTGTCCACCGGGATAGCGGGCGCCTACTGCACCAAGTTGCTCGCCGACGGCGGGGCCGACGTCGTCAAAGTCGAGCCGCCGAAGGGCGATCCACTGCGTTCATGGTCCGCCTCCGGCACCCGCATACCACCCGGCGGTGACGGCGCGCTGTTCAGCTTTCTGGCCGGAGCAAAGCACAGCGTCGTCGCGGATCCGGGCATCGAAGACGACGTCGAGCTGGTCGACAGGCTGCTCTCGGCCGCCGATGCGGTGGTGTGGTCGGGCGGCTCGAAAGTCGCCGAACACGACGATTTTTCGCCTACGGCAATGCACCGCCGCTACCCGCATCTCACCGTCATGTCGATCACGCCCTTCGGCCTCCAGGGGCCGTGGCGTGACCGTGCGGCCACCGAATTCACGCTGCAGGCATGGTCGGGCGGCATCATCGGCCTCGGCCGTGGCGAACCGGGCCGGGCGCCGGTGTTCGTCGGCGGACAGGTCGGCGAGTACATGGCCGGCGTCCACGCGAGCGCGGCGATGCTGGCATCGCGCTACGGCCGAACCTGCGGCGGCGCCGGCGAACTCCTGGACCTGTCGATGCTGGAAACCCAGATCTTGTCGCTGACCTATTATCCCGTCACCTATTTCGAGATGCTCGGGCGGCCGTGGCGCGACGCGCGGCGCCTTACCGTTCCGGGCGTCGCCCGCGCCAAGGACGGACTCGTCGACGTCGGCTGCGGGACCGCGCAACAGTGGTTCGACCTGTGCGCGATGATCGGCCGTCCGGAATGGATCGACGAACACCTCGAACTGACGATCACCGAGCGGGCCAACCTCAACGCCGACGAGATCTACGCGTGGTTCGAAGACCACACCGTGGAGGAGATCCGAGAACTCGCGACGGCGTTCCGGATACCCAACGCTCCGGTTGCCAACGGCGCCAACGTCGCATCCCTTGACCACTTCGTCGAACGCGGCTCGTTCGTGCGCAGCCCCGACGACCGGTTTGTCCAACCGGGCCATCCTTATCGACTGCATCCCCCACTGCTGTGCCGGCCCCAACCGGCGCCGCGGCTGGGGGAGCATACGGCGCATTATCGGACCGCAAACCTGACCCTCCGCCCCGGGCCGAGCCGGCCGGCAAACCCGCTGCCCCTGAACGGGGTTCGCGTGCTCGACTTGACGACGTTCTGGGCCGGCCCATGCTGCACGCATTTCCTGGCGATGCTGGGCGCCGACGTCATCCACGTCGAGTCCGTCCGCCGCCCCGACGGGACCCGGCTGATCGCCGGCGTTCCCGTCACCGAAACCCAGTGGTGGGAGCGGTCGCCGATTTTCGCGGCGCTCAACACCAACAAGAAAGACTTGACGCTGGACCTGCAGACCCCCCGCGGGCGGGAGCTACTGCGCCGGTTCATCGCGACCTGCGACGTGGTCGTCGAGAATTTCACGCCCCGCGTCCTCGAGCAGATCGGGCTGGATTTCGCTGCCGTGCAGGCCATCAAGCCCGACGCGGTGCTGGTGCGGATGCCGGGGTTCGGCCTGGACGGGCCGTGGCGCGACAACCCGGCCTTCGCCTATGTCATCGAGGCGGCGTCCGGACTGACGTGGCTGACGGGATACGCCGACCGCACGCCCTACGATCCCTACTCGATCGGTGACCCCAATGCGGGCATGCACGCCGCGAATGCGGTGCTGCTGGCGCTCTCGCACAGGCGGCGCACCGGCCGGGGCGTGTTCGTCGAAGCGGCGATGGTCGACGCCGCGCTCAGGGCCTCCCACTGCTCGTCGGTGTTCACCGCGATCGCTACCCAGCTGTCGGACCGGCCGAACTCAT
>NZ_LZJN01000002.1 GCF_001667735.1 Mycobacterium sp. E183 | reverse complement strand
GCCACCGCCTCGGGCACCACCACCAACCGGCCCCCATGCAGCAACGCCCCCCAGATCTCCCACACCGAGAAATCAAACGCATACGAGTGGAACTGGGTCCACACCTGCCCGGGCCCCAACGCCACGCCAACTTCAGGGGCGTCGAACAGCCGGGTCACGTTGGCGTGGCTGACCGCCACCGCCTTGGGCACCCCGGTGGTGCCCGAGGTGTAGATGACGTGCGCGACATCCTCGGGGTCCGGGCCCGCCGCGGGCGCCGTGGCCGGCTGCGCCCGCAGGGCAGGGCTGTGCACGTCGACGACCGGCAGCACATGCCCGGCCAACTTCTCGGCCAGCGCCGCCGTGGTCAGCGCGGCCACCGGCGCGGTGTCGGCCAACATGAACTCGACCCGCGCCACCGGCAACCCGGGATCGATCGGCAAATACGCCGCCCCCGACTTCAACACGGCCAGAATCGCCACGATCGCCTCCGCCGACCGGGAGAACACCACCGCCACCGACTCCCCCGGACGCGCACCCCTGCCAACCAACAGATGCGCCAACCGATTCGACGCCTCGTCCAACTCCCGATACGTCAACGACCGGCCCTCGCACGACACCGCCACCGCCCCCGGCGCACGCACCACCTGCGCGCCGAACAACGCCGGAATCGACACCGGCACCCACGGCTCGGCCAACACCGCCCGGTTGCCGA
>NZ_LZJN01000001.1 GCF_001667735.1 Mycobacterium sp. E183 | reverse complement strand
CGAAGGCCTGGGCGAAGGCCGGAAAGCGTTGGTACAGCTCCCGTCCCATCCCGAGCCGCTGGGAGCCCTGGCCGGGGAACACGAACACGCGCTTACCGACCGGGCGGGTTCGCCCGACCGCCGCGCCCGGGCCGGGCGCCCCGGACGCCACCCCGGCCAGCCCCGCCATCAGGGCGTCCCGGTCGCCGCCCACCAGCACGGCGCGGTGCTCCAGGGCCGCCCGGGTGGTGGCCAGCGACCAGCCCACGTCCACGGCGCGCAGAGCGGGCTCGACGTCCAGGTATGCCAAGAGCCGCCCGGCCTGCGCGGCCAACGCCTCGGCGGACCGGGCCGACACCACCCATGGCAGCACCGCGTCCGGTTGATCATGTTGAGCTGCAACGGGTTCCGGCTCGGCGGGCGGCTGCTCGACGATTACGTGGGCGTTCGTCCCGCTGATCCCGAACGACGACACCCCCGCGCGGCGCTGTCCGTCGCGCGCCGGCCAAGACCGGGGTTCGGTCAGCACCGACACCGCGCCCGAGGACCAGTCCACGTGCGGCGACGGCACATCCACGTGCAGCGTCTTGGGCGCCACCCCATGCCGCATCGCCTGGATCATCTTGATCACGCCGGCCACCCCCGCGGCGGCCGACGTGTGACCGATGTTGGACTTGATCGATCCCAGCCACAGCGGCCGGTCAGCCGGCCGGTCCTGCCCGTAGGTCGCCAGCAGGGCCTGGGCCTCGATCGGATCGCCCAGAACCGTTCCGGTGCCGTGGCCTTCGACCACGTCGACGTCCGCAGCGGTCAGCCCGGCGTCGGCCAGGGCCGCCCGGATCACCCGCTGCTGGGACGGCCCGTTCGGTGCGGTCAGCCCGTTGGAGGCGCCGTCCTGGTTGACCGCCGAACCGCGCAGCACCGCGACCACCGGATGCCCCAGCCGTCGCGCGTCGGCGAGGCGCTCCAGCACCAGGACGCCCGCGCCCTCCGACCACGACGTGCCGTCCGCGGCGCCGGCGTAAACCTTGCACCGGCCGTCGGGGGCCAGCGCCCGTTGCCGGCTGAATTCCACGAACGCGGCCGGGGTGGCCATCACCGTCACGCCTCCGGCGAGCGCCAGGTCACACTCCCCCGAGCGCAGCGACTGCGCCGCCAAATGCATGGCCACCAGCGAGGACGAACACGCCGTGTCGATCGACACCGCGGGGCCTTCCAGCCCCAGCACGTACGACACCCGCCCCGAGGTCACGCTCAGGGTCGAACCGGTCAGCCCGTAGCCCTCCAGCTCTCCCTTCACCTCGCCGCCGTAGCCGGCGTGGATGACCCCGGCGAACACGCCGGTCGCCGAGCCGCGCAAGGCCAGCGGGTCAATCCCCGCCCGCTCCAACGCCTCCCAGGAGATCTCCAGCATCAACCGCTGCTGGGGATCCATCGCCAGGGCCTCGCTGGGGCCCACCCCGAAGAAGCCCGCGTCGAAGGCCGCGGCGTCGCGCAGGAAGCTGCCCTGGCGGGTGTACATCTTCCCGGCCGCGTCGGGATCCGGGTCGTAGAGCCCCTCGACATCCCAGCCGCGATCCGCCGGGAAGTCCGACACCGTGTCGCGGCCGTCGTTCACCAGCTCCCACAGCGCCTCCGGCGAATCGACCCCGCCGGCGTACCGGCACGCCATGCCCACCACCGCGATCGGTTCGGACAGCTTGCCTTCCAGCTCCGCGACGCGTCGCCGCGCCCGACGGAGATCCGCCGTCAGGCGTTTCAGGTAGTCGACGTGCTGCGTGGTATCCGGCATCGCGGTCTCAGCGGCCGAGTTCTTCATCGAGGATGGCAAAGAGTTGGCTTTCGCTGGCGGCGTCGAGGTCGGCGTCGAGGCCCTCGGGGTCGAGGTGATCGGCGGGGCCCACGGCCGCGAGCAGAGTCTGCAGGCGGGCCCGCAGCGCCGCCCTGTCGGATGGGTCCCAGTCGGTCCGGCCGAGCAACGCCTGCAATTCGCGGGTGATGTCGGTGAAGCGGGCCATCAGGTCGGGCTGGTCGTCAACCGGGTCGGCGGACAGGTGGCCGTCGAGGTGCCCGGCCAGCGCGGCCGGCGTGGGGTAGTCGAAGATCAGCGTGGGCGAAAGGGTAAGGCCGGTAGCCGTTTTCAGCCGGTTGCGCAGTTCGACCGCGGTGAGCGAATCGAAGCCGAGGTCGCCGAAGGCGCGGCCCGGGTCGATGTCGGCGGGGTTGGGCAGGCCCAGCACGGTCGCCGCGTTCGCGCGGACCAGGTCGACCAGCTCGCGGTGGCGGGCCTCGGGGGTCAGGCCGTGCAGGCGCGCGGCGAGACCGGTCAGCAGGGCGGTCGCGTCGGCGTCGTCGACGACGCGGCGGGTGGTGCGGGTGGCCAGCTCGCTCAGCAGCGGCGGCAGCGCGGCGGCGTTGTCGGACAGGGCGATCCGATCCAGGCGGGCGGCCATCAGCACCGGGGCCTCGAGCAGCATGCCGGCGTCGAAGGATTCCAGCGCCTGCTGGGTGGACAGTGGCGCGATGCCGAGCCGGCTCATCCGGGCCTTGTCGCGCTCGCCGAGGTGCGCCGTCATCGCCGACGCCTGCTCCCACAGGCCCCAGGCCAGCGACAGGCCCGCGAGCCCGTGCGCCCGCCGGTGGGTGCACAGGCCGTCGAGGAAGCTGTTGGCCGCCGCGTAGTTGGCTTGGCCCGGGGTGCCGACGATGCCGGCCATCGACGAGAACACCACGAACGCCGACAGATCCAGGTCCCGGGTCAGCTCGTGCAGGTGCCAGGCCCCGTCGACCTTGGCCCGCAGCACCGCGTCCACCCGGTCCGGGGTCAGCGAGGCGATCAGCCCGTCGTCGAGGACGCCGGCCGCGTGCACCACACCGCGCAGCGGATACCGCGCCGGAACCTGGGCCAGCATCGCCGCGACGGCGTCTCGGTCCGCGACGTCGCAGGCGACCACCGACACCTCGGCGCCCGCCTCCCGCAACTCGTCCACCAGCTCCGCGACTCCCGCGGCCCCCGCGCCGGCCCGGCTGGCCAGCATCACGTGGCCGACGCGGTAGCGGTCGACGAGGTGGCGGGCCAGCGCCGAACCGGCCATGCCGGTGCCGCCGGTGATCACCACGCTGCCGCCGGCCAGCCCGCCACAGCCGCTGAGCACGGCGCCGGGCCCGGACGGGATGGTCAGCGCGACCTTGCCGATGTGCCGGGCCTGGCTGACGAACCGGTACGCCGCCGAAGCGCAGCGGACGTCGAAGGTCTTGAGCGGCAACGGTGTCACGGCGCCATCGCGCATCAGCTCCACGATCTGGGCCAGCATCGCCGCGGTGCGGTCGGGCCCGGCCTCCAGCAGGTCGAAGGCCTGGTACCGCGCGCCTCGATGCTCCCCGGCGACGACGCGCGGGTCGCGGACGTCGGTCTTGCCCATCTCGATGAACCGCCCGCCGGGGGCCAAGAGCCGCAGCGACGCGTCGGTGAACTCACCGGCCAGCGAGTTGAGCACCACGTCGACCCCGGCCCCGCCGGTGGCCGCCGAGAACTTCTCCGCGAAGTCCAGCGTCCGCGAATCGCCGATGTGGTCGTCGTCGAACCCCATGGCGCGCAGGGTGTCCCACTTACCGCGGCTCGCGGTCGCGAACACCTCCGCGCCCCAGTGCCGCGCCAGCTGGACCGCGGCCATGCCAACCCCACCGGTGGCGGCGTGCACCAGCACCCGCTCGCCGGCCCGCAGGCCGGCCAGCACCGACAACCCGTAGAGCGCGGTGAGAAACACCACCGGGACACCCGCGGCCGTGACCAGCGACCAGCCCTGCGGCACCGGCGTGACCAATCGCCGGTCCACCACCGCCTCGGAACCGACCACGCCAAGCAGCCCCATCACCGCATCGCCGACCGCCAGGCCCTCGACGCCCGGACCGACCTCGACGACCACGCCGGCGCCCTCGGCCCCCAACTGTCCGCCGCCCGGGTACATGCCCAAGGCCACCAACACATCCCGGAAGTTCACGCCCACCGCGGCCACGGCCACGCGAACCTGCCCGGCCTCCAGTTCCACCCGCGGGCTCGGGGCCACCACCAGGTCCTCCAGCGTGCCCCCGCCGCCCGCGTCCAGCCGCCAGTCACCGGGCGGCAGCCGCAACACCGATCCGCCGCGGGCCTGCCGCATCCGGGCCGCGTAGGCCACGCCCGCGCGGACCACCAATTGCGGCTCGCCGCAACCGATCACGGCGCGGGCGTCCAACGAGCCGTCGGAGTCGATCAGCACCACCCGGCCCGGCTGCTCGGCCTGCGCCGAGCGGACCAGCCCCCACACCGCCGCACCGGCCAGGTCCGCCACGTCCTCACCGGCGAGCGCGACCGCCCCGCGGGTCTGCACCGCCAGCGTCCCGGACTCCGGATCGGCCAACCACGACTGCAGGACGCCGAGCGCCTCGGTGGTGGCCGCGTGCACGGACCGGACCGCGTGGGCGCCGTGCGCGCCCGGCTCCCACAGCGTGGCGTCGGAGCCCTTGTCGCTCAACGGTATCGGCGACCAGGCCACCTCGAAGAGCCCCTCGGCGGGCGCGGCGGCCGCGGCCAGCTGCCCGGCCGAGACCGGGCGCATCGCCAGCGATCGCACCGACAACACCGGCAGCCCGGACCCGTCGGCCAATTCGACCGACACCGCCCCGGTGCCGGACGGCGCTATCCGGACCCGCGCCCGCGAGGCGCCGCCCGCGTGCAGCGACACCCCCTGCCAGGAGAACGGCAACACGGTTTGCCCTTGTTCGGCGGCGACGCCCATCGCGTGCAGCGCCGCGTCCAGCAACACCGGATGTATCCCGAAGCCGCCGTCCTGACCGCCCGCCTCGTCCGGCACGGCGACGTCGGCGAAGATCTCGTCCCCCCGCCGCCACATCGCGTGCAGCCCACGGAAGGACCGGCCGTACTCGTAGCCGCGATCCGCGAGCCGCGCGTAGCCGTCGGCCACGTCCACCGGCGTCGCCCCCGCCGGCGGCCACACCGACAGGTCGGCGGACGGCGCGACCGCCGCCGGGCGCACCGAGCCGTGCGCGTGCAGCACCCACTCCGATTGCGCGCCCGCCGAATACACCGACAGCTCGCGCTCCCCCGACGCGGCGGGCGCGCCGACCACCACCTGCACCTGCACGCCGTCGGTCGCCGGCAGCACCAACGGGGCCGACAACGTCAGCTCCTCGATCGCCCCGCATCCGACCTCGTCGCCGGCGCGGATGGCCAGCTCCACGAACGCCGCGCCGGGGAACAACACGGTGCCGCCGACCGCGTGGTCGGCCAGCCACGGCTGAGCAGCCGTCGACAGCCGGCCGGTCAGCACCACCCCGCCGGAGTCGGGCCGCTGCACCACCGCGCCGACCAGCGCGTGCCGGGCGCCGGCCAGGCCCAGGGTGGCCACGTCGCCCGAACCGGTGGAGCCGCCCGGCAGCCAGAAGCGCTGCCGCGCAAAGCCGTACGTGGGCAGGTCGACGCGACGGCCACCCAAACCGGCGATCGCGGCGCGCCAGTCCACGGGCACGCCCGCCACGTAGGCCTGGCCCGCCGAGAGCCAGAACCGTTGCAGCGAACCGTCGTCGCGCCCCAGCGACGGGACCACCAAAGCGCCGCCGCAGTCGGTCACGGTGTCCTCGACGGCGGCCAGCAGCACCGGGTGCGGGCTGGATTCGACGAAGACCCCGTACCCGGCGCCGCACGCGTTGCGCACGGCGCGCTCGAACTGGACGGTCTGCCGGATGCTGCGGTACCAGTAGTCGGCGTCCAGGGCGGCGGTGTCGAGCAGTTCGCCGGTCACGGTGGAGAACAACGCGACCGAGGACGTTCGCGGCGCGATGCCGGCCAGCGCCTCGGCCAGCGCCGGACGAATCGCGTCCACGTGCCGGGAGTGGGAGGCGTAGTCCACGTCGATGCGGCGGGCGCGCACGCCGTCGGCCTCACAACGGACCATCAACTCGTCGAGGGCGCCCAGCTCACCGGACACCACCACCGCCGAAACCCCGTTGACGGCAGCGACATTCAACAGCTCGCCCCATCCGGCGATCAATTCCTCGGCCCGGCCCAGCCCGCATGCCAGCGACACCATGCCGCCCGCACCGGACAATTCCACCAGCAGCCGGCTGCGCAGCGCCACCACCCGGGCCGCGTCCTCCAGCGAGAGGGCGCCGGCCACATACGCCGCCGCGATCTCGCCCTGGGAGTGACCGATCACCGCGTCGGGGACGACGCCCACCGAGCGCCACAACTCGGCCAGCGACACCATCACCGCCCACAGCGCCGGCTGCACCACGTCCACCCGGTCCAAGCCCGGCGCGCCGGGCGCACCGCGGATCACGTCGACCAGCGACCAGTCGACGTGTTCGGCGAGCGCCTTCTCGCAACGCTGCAGGTGTTCGGCGAAAACGGCCGAGCTGTCCAGCAATTCGGCTCCCATGCCGGTCCACTGCGACCCCTGCCCCGGGAACACGAACACCGTCTTGCCGACCGGCTGCGCCCGGCCCACCGCCGCGCCCGCACCCGGTTCGCCGGCCGCCACCTCGGCCAGCCCCGCGGCCAGACGCTCGCGGTCGGCGCCCACCAGCACCGCGCGGTGCTCGAAACGCGACCGCGTCGACACCAACGACCACGCCACGTCGACCACCCGCAGACCCGGGTCGTCGTTCACCCGGGCCAGCAGCCGGGACGCCTGGTTGGCCAGCGCGTCGGCCGATCGGGCCGACAGCACCCACGGCGCGGGGGCGTCATCACCCGCCGGCGCGGGGCTTTCGGGCGGCGGCTGCTCGATGATGACGTGGGCGTTGGTGCCGCTGATCCCGAAGGACGACACCCCCGCGCGGCGAGGCCGGTCCCGCGTCGGCCAGTCCCGCGCCTCGGTCAGTAGCGACACCGCCCCCGCCGACCAATCCACGTGCGGCGTAGGCACATCCACGTGCAACGTCTTGGGCATCACCCCGTGGCGGATCGCCTGCACCATCTTGATCACCCCGCCGGCGCCGGCCGCCGCCGACGTGTGACCCATGTTGGACTTGATCGACCCCAGCCACAGCGGCTCGGACCGGTCCTGCCCGTACGTCGCCAAGACCGCCTGCGCCTCGATCGGATCCCCGAGGGTGGTGCCCGTCCCGTGTCCCTCCACCAGGTCCACGTCCGCCGCCCGCAGGCGCGCGTCGGCCAGCGCGGCGCGGATCACCCGTTGCTGCGACGGCCCGTTCGGCGTCGCCAGCCCGTTCGAGGCGCCGTCCTGGTTGACCGCGGATCCGCGCAGCAGCGCCAGCACGGTGTGCCCCGACCGCTGCGCGTCGGACAACCGTTCCAGCACCAGCACGCCGACGCCTTCGGAAAAACCGGTGCCGTCGGCGGCGCCCGCGTACGCCTTGCACCGCCCGTCGGCGGCCAGCGCACGCTGCCGGCTGAACTCGATGAACATCGCCGGGGTGGCCATCACCGTCACGCCGCCGGCCAGCGCCAGGTCGCACTCGCCGGCCCGCAGCGATCGCGCCGCCAGGTGCATGGCCACCAACGACGACGAGCAGGCCGTGTCGACGGAAATGGCCGGGCCCTCCAGGCCCAGTTCGTAGGCCACCCGGCCCGATGCCACGCTCAGCGTCGAACCGCGCAGCCCGTAGCGCTCCAGGTGGCCCGGCACCCTGCCCTGGCCGCCGTACGAGCCGTGGAAGATGCCGGCGAACACGCCGGTGGCCGAGCCGCGCAGGGTGACGGGGTCAATCCCGGCCCGCTCCAACGCCTCCCAGGACACCTCCAGCAACAGCCGTTGCTGCGGGTCCATCGCGAGCGCCTCGCTGGGCGCGATGCCGAAGAACGCGGCGTCGAAGTCGGCCACGTCGGCCAGGAAGCCGCCGCAGCGGGCATAGGACTTGCCCACCGCGTCGGGGTCGGGATCGAACAGGCCAACCAGGTTCCAGCCGCGGTCGGCCGGGAAGTCCGAGACCACGTCGCGGCCCTCGGCCACCATCCGCCACAGGGCCTCCGGCGAATCCACCCCACCCGGGTACCGGCAACCCATCCCCACCACCGCCACGGGTTCGGTTGCCGCGGCGAGGTATTCGCGGACCTCGCGCTTCAGCCGCTCGTTTTCCTTGAGCGAGGCGCGGAGGGCCTTAACGAGCTCCTCGGGGTCGGCGGTCATGACAGCACTGAAGGTGTGGGGGGCACAGGAAGCAACGCCTTAGTTCAGTGCCAGCGCAGCAACACGAGTTCGGAGCAGAATCCCGGACCCATCGCGATCATCAGGCCGGGGCTCCCGCTGGGCGGCGGCTTGGCCAGCGTGTCCCGCAGCACGTGCAGCACCGAGGCCGACGAAAGATTGCCGATCTCACCCAGCGAGCGCCAGGTCAGTTCAAGCGCGTCGGGCGGAAGGCTCAGGCTCGCGTTGATGGCGTCGATGATCTTCGGGCCGCCGGGATGGCTGACCCAGGCGCCGATGTCGGTCGTCGTCAGCCCGTGGGCGCCGAGGAAGCCGGTGACGTCCTGCTCAATGTGCTCCTCGACCACCTCGGCCAGGTCCTTGGCCAGGACCAGCTCGAACCCGGCCGCGCCGACGTCGTAGCCCATGGTGCGCAGCGAATCGGGGTAGAGCGTGCTGCGCGAGTCCAGGATGCTGGGCCCGCCCGCGGCCACCTTTTCCGCGCGCCGCTCGCCGACGGCGACCACCGCGCCCGCCCCGTCAGCGAACAGCGCGCTGCCGACCAGGCCGGGCAGCGACGGCTTGTATCCCGGATAGGTCAGGGAGCAGAGCTCGACCGAGATCAGGGCCGCGGCGGCGTCGGGCGCCCCGCGCAGGTAGTCGTGCAGCCGGGCCACGCCCGCGGCGCCGGCCACACAACCGAGGCCGAACAGCGGCACGCGGCGCACGTCGTCGCGCAGGCCCAGCCGCCCGGCGATCCGGGCGTCCAGGGACGGCACCGCGAGGCCGGTGACCGTCGTCGTGATCAACACGTCCAGGTCCTGCGGCCGCATGCCGGCCTCGTCGAGGGCGCCCGAGAGGGCCTCGCAGCCGAGGTCGACGGCGTTTTCGATGAAGATGCGGTTCGCCTGGCCGAAGTCGGTCAGCGCGGGATAGCGCTCCAGCGGCAGCACCAGGTGGCGGCTGTTGACCTTGGCGCTGGCGTGCAACTGCCGGACGATGTCCTCGTAGCCCTCGAATTCGGGGATGCTGACGAAGAAGTCCGTGAGCTCGCGCTGGGAGTAGCGATACGGCGGCAAGGCACCGAATACGCCGGCAACGACGCTCATTGGTCCCACCCCTTGGTGACGAAGTTCTGGCCCGACAGGTTCAGCCGCATCGCTTGAGCGGGAATTCTAGTCCGGTTCAAATTTACCGGCGCGTAAATCGGCGTCATCTCATGCCCCGCCGCCGAGCCGCGCTCTGAGCTGCTCACACTCGGCCAGGACGGCTTCGAGCTGCTCGGCGACCCGGGCGGGGGCGGTCCCACCCCGCCGGTCGCGCGAGGACACCGAGCCCTCGATCGTCAACACCTCGCGCACCTCGGGCCTCAGCTCGGGGCTGATGGCGGCCAATTCGTCGTCGGTGAGCTCGTCGAGCCCGACGGCGCGCCCCTCGGCCGCGCGCACGGCGGCCCCGGCGGCCTCGTGTGCGGACCGGAACGGCACGCCCCGGCGCACCAGCCATTCGGCGATGTCGGTGGCCAGCGTGTACCCGGCCGGGGCCAGCGCCGCCATCCGCTCGACGTCGAACGTCAGGCTGGCCACCAGGCCCGCCATCGCCGGCAGCACCAGCTCCAGCTGGGCCACCGAGTCGAAGACCGGCTCCTTGTCCTCCTGCAGGTCACGGTTGTAGGCCAGCGGCTGCGCCTTCAGCGTCGCCAGCAGCCCGGCCAGGTTGCCGATCAGTCGCCCGGACTTCCCGCGGGCCAGCTCGGCGATGTCGGGGTTCTTCTTCTGCGGCATGATCGAGCTGCCGGTGGACCACGAATCGTGCAGCCGGACGTAGCCGAACTCCGTCGAGCTCCACAGGATGATGTCCTCGGCCAGCCGCGACAGGTCCACCGCGATCATCGCGAACACGAACGCGGCCTCGGCGGCGAAATCCCGGGCCGCGGTCGCGTCGATGGAGTTGTCCGCGGCCTCCGCAAAACCCAGCTTGGCGGCGATCGCGTCCGGGTCCAACCCCAGCGACGAGCCGGCCAGCGCCCCGGAGCCGTACGGGGACACCGCGGCCCGCTTGTCGAAGTCCACGATGCGGTCGACGTCGCGCAGCAGCGGGTGCGCGTGGGCGAGCAGGTGGTGGGCCAGCAGGACCGGCTGGGCGGACTGCAGGTGCGTCTTGCCCGGCATGATCGCCGTCGGGTGCGCGGCGGCCTGGGCGGCGAGCGCGGCCACCACCTCCAGCGCCGCGTCGGCGACCCGGCGCACCGCGTCGCGCAGCCACATCCGGAACAGCGTGGCCACCTGGTCGTTGCGCGACCGCCCGGCCCGCAGCCGGCCGCCCAGGTCGGGGCCGACGCGGTCGATCAGCCCGCGCTCCAGCGCGGCGTGCACGTCCTCGTCGGTCACCAGCGGGGTGAAGCTGCCGTCGGCCACGTCCTCGGCCAGGCAGTCCAACCCGGCCAGCAGCCCGTCGCGCTGCTCTTCGGTGAGCAGCCCGGCGTGGAACAGGATCACGGTGTGGGCGCGCGAGGCGACGATGTCGTAGGGGGCCAGCACCCAGTCGAAGTGAGTGGACTTGCTCAGGGCGGCCAGCGCGTCCGACGGGCCGTCGGCGAACCGGCCGCCCCACAGCGAGCCCTCGCGCGTGCTCACGCTTCGTCGGCCGCCAGGTCCCGCCGGGACGCGATCTTCGACGACAGCCCGTGCACGTAGACGAAGCCCTTGGCGGCCGACTGGTCGAAGGAGTCGCCCTCGTCGTAGGTGGCCAGGTTGAAGTCGTAGAGCGACTGCGCGCTGCGCCGGCCGTTGACGGCGATGTGCCCGCCGTGCAACACCATTCGGATCTCGCCCGTGACGTGCTCCTGGGTCTTTTCGACGAAGGCTTCCAGCGCGGTCTTCAGTGGCGAGTACCAAAGTCCGTCGTAGACCAGCTCGGCCCAGCGCTGGTCGGTGTGCCGCTTGAACCGGCCCAGTTCGCGTTCCAGCGTGACGTGCTCGAGCTCGGTGTGCGCGGTGATCAGCACCATCGCGCCGGGAGCCTCGTAGATCTCGCGGCTCTTGATGCCCACGAGCCGGTCCTCGACCACGTCGAGCCGACCCACCCCCTGGCAGCCGGCGCGGCGGTTGAGCTCCTCGATGGCGGCCAGCACCGACACCGGTTTGCCGTCGATGGACACCGGGACCCCGCGCTCGAACCCGACGATCACCTCGTCGGGCGTGTTCCAGTTGATCGTGGGATCTTCGGTGTAGGCGTAGATGTCCTTGGTGGGCGCGTTCCAAAGGTGTTCCAGGAAGCCGGTTTCCACGGCGCGGCCCCACACGTTCTGGTCGATGGAAAACGGCGAGCGCTTGGTCACGTTGATCGGGATGGCGTTCTCCTCGGCGAACGCGATCGCCTTCTCCCGGGTCCACGCGTAGTCGCGGACGGGCGCCAGCACCTCCAAATCCGGTGCCAGCGAAGCGAATCCGACCTCGAACCGGACCTGGTCGTTGCCCTTGCCGGTGCAGCCGTGCGCGACGGTGGTGCCGCCGTGCTCGCGGGCGGCCGCCACCAGGTGCTTGGCGATCAGCGGCCGGCTGATGGCCGACACCAGCGGGTAGCGGTCCATGTAGAGCGCGTTGCTCAGGATGGTGGGCAGGCAGTAGCCCTCGGCGAACTCGTCCCGGGCGTCGACGACGACGGCCTCCACCGCGCCGCAGTCCAGGGCGCGCTGGCGGACGACCTCCATGTCCTCGCCGCCCTGGCCGAGGTCGATCGCCACGGCCACCACCTCGCGGCCGGTCTCCTTGCCGATCCAGCTGATCGCGACCGACGTGTCCAGCCCGCCGGAATACGCCAGGATGACGCGATCTGACATGAACCAATCTCCTTAGTTTTTAGGTGAGCTCTTCCAGGGTGCGGGCCAGCTCGGCGCCGGTCATCGGCTCTCGGGCGGCCACGAAGACGGTGTCGTCACCGGCGATGGTGCCGACGACGTACGGTAGCGCCGCGCGGTCGATCGCGCTGGCCAAATAGTTGGCGCCGCCCGGCGGGGTGCGCAGCACCGCAAGGTTGGCGCTGGCGTCGGCCGACACCAGCAGCTCGCTCAGCAGCCGGGACAGCCGCGCGGTGCCGCCGGACACCCCGCGCACCGGGCTGCCGTCCTCGGGAACGATGTAGACCCCGACGCCGCCGTCGGCGCCGCGCAGCTTCACCGCGCCCAGCTCCTCGAGGTCGCGCGACAGCGTGGCCTGGGTGACCTCGATGCCCTCGTCGGCCAGCCGGGCCGCCAGCTCGCTCTGGCTGCTGATGGACGCCGACGACAGGATCGCGACGATGCGGTCCTGCCGCCCGGCCCGGGTGATTTCGGCGGTGGCCTTCGAGCGGGTCATTGCGCCCGCTCCAGCAGCCACACCAGCAGCGCCTTCTGGGCGTGCAGCCGGTTCTCGGCCTCGTCCCACACCACGCTGGCCGGCCCGTCCATCACTGCGTCGGTGATCTCGTCACCGCGGTGGGCCGGAAGGCAATGCAGCACAATGGCTTCCGGGTCGGCGAGGTCCAGCAGCCGCTCGTTGATCTGGAACGGCCGGAACGGTGTGAGGCGGTCGAGCCCGTCGCCCTCCTGCCCCATCGACGTCCAGGTGTCGGTCACCAGGATGTCGGCGCCGCGCGCGGCCGCGTCGGCGTCGGCGGTGAGGGTGACCGAGGCGCCGGTGGATTCGGCGCGTTGGGTCGCGGCCGCGACGAAGGCCGGGGCGGGGGCGAAACCGTCCGGCGCGGCGATCGTGACGTGCACGCCTGCGGTCACCCCGCCCAGCAGCAGCGAGTGGGCCATGTTGTTGGCGCCGTCGCCGAGGTAGGACATCCGCAGTCCCGCGAGCGATCCCTTGTGTTCGGTGATGGTCTGCAGGTCGGCGAGCACCTGGCAGGGATGGAAGTCGTCGGAGAGCGCGTTGACCACCGGCACCGTCGCCGCCTCGGCCATGGCCTCGAGCCGGCCCTGTTCGAAGGTCCGCCACACGATCGCGTCGACGTAGCGGGACAGCACCCGCGCGGTGTCGCCCAGCGTCTCGTCGCGGCCCAGCTGGGTGCTGCGGGCGTCGACGACGACGGCGTGCCCGCCGAGCTGGGCGATGCCCACTTCGAAGGAGAACCGGGTGCGGGTGGAGTTCTTGTCGAAGAGCACCGCGACGCCGCGCGGCCCCTCCAGCGGGCGCCAGCCGAACGGGTCCTTCTTGAGTTCGGCGGCCAGCTGCAGCACCTCGGCCTGCTCCTGGGGGGACAGGTCGTCGTCGCGCAGGAAATGGCGCGGCGTCATGCCGCGGCCCTGTCCAGGATGCCCGGCAGGGCCGCGACGAAGCCGTCGAGCTGGGATTCGGTGACGATCAGGGGCGGCGCCAGCCGGATGACGTCGGGCGCGGCGGCGTTGACCAGGAACCCGGCCGCGCGCGCGGCGCTTTCGGCCTCCTTGGCCCGCGACGCGGTCAGCACGATGCCCTGCAGCAACCCACGGCCGCGGACGTGGTCGACCAGCGGGTGATTCAGCGATTCGATGCCGTGCCGTACCGACTTGCCCAGCACCTCGGCGTGCCGGGTCAGGTCCTCGTCCGCGATCACCCGCAGCACCGCCCGCGCCGCAGCCGCGCAGATCGGATTGCCGCCGAAGGTGCTGCCGTGCAGGCCGGGGGTCATCAGCTCGGCGGCCGGCCCGACGGCCAGGCAGGCGCCGATCGGCAGGCCGCCGCCGAGCCCCTTGGCCATGGTGACGACGTCGGGTGTGATGCCTTCGTGCTGGTGGGCGAAAAAGGCTCCGGTGCGGCCCATTCCGGTCTGCACCTCGTCGAGCACCAGCAGCGCGCCATGCCGCGAGGTGATGTCGCGGGCGGCGGTCAGGTAACCCTCGGGCGGGACGACGACGCCGCCCTCCCCCATGATCGGCTCGAGGAAGACCGCGGCGGTGGCGTCGTCGACCGCGGCGGCCAGCGCGTCGGCGTCCCCGTAGGGCACGTGCGTGACGTATCCCGGCAGTGGCTCGAACGGCGCCTGCTTGCTCGGCTGACCGGTCAGCGCCAGCGAGCCCATGGTGCGGCCGTGGAAACCGCCTTGCGCCGCAACCAGTTTCGTGCGTCCGGTCAGCCGCGACAGCTTGAACGCCACCTCGTTGGCCTCGGTCCCCGAATTGCAGAAGAACACCCGCGTCGGCGCCCCGGTTTCGTCGGAGGCGCCCAGCAGGTTCACCAGCTCCTCGGCCAGCGCGACGCCCGGTTCGCTCGCGTAGAGGTTGGAGGTGTGGCCGAGCGTCGCCATCTGGTGTGTGACGGCGTCGATGACCGCGGGGTGGCGATGGCCCAGGACGTTGACGGCGATGCCCCCGAGCAGATCCAGGTAGGTGTTGCCGTCCACGTCGGTGACAACGGCGCCGTCACCGCTGGCCAATGCCAGCGGCGGGGTGCCGTAGTTGTTCATCATCACGGCTTCCCAGCGCTGCTGCATCACATCCCCTTCAGTAATACGCCGCTCCTCCCCGTCACTGCGTTCCGCATCGTCGCCGGCGAAGTCACGCGCTCACGACCTTGGTGCCGGTGCCCGCGTCCGTGAAAAGCTCCACCAGCACACAGTGTTCGACCCGCCCGTCGATGACGTGCGCGCTCGGCACGCCCGCCGTGACGGCCCGCAGGCACGCCTCGACCTTGGGGATCATGCCCGCCTCCAGCGTGGGGAGCAGTTGCGAGAGTGTGGCCGTGTCGATCTCGCTGACCAACGAACCGCGATCGGGCCAGCTGGTGTAGAGGCCCTCGACGTCGGTGAGCATCAACAGCTTTTCGGCGCGCAGGGCCTCCGCGAGGGCCGCCGCCGCGGTGTCGGCGTTGATGTTGTGCACCACACCCTCGGCGTCCGGGGCCAGCGTCGACACCACCGGAATGCGGCCCGCCGTAATCAGATCCAGCACCGCGGCGGTGTTGACCCGCTCGACGTCGCCCACCAGCCCGATGTCGGTGGCCACCCCGTCCACGGTGACGCTGCGCCGCACGGCGGTGAACAGCTGCGCGTCCTCCCCGGTGATGCCGACGGCGTACGGCCCGTGCGCGTTGATCAGGTTGACCAGTTCGCGGCCCACCTGGCCGAACAGCACCATCCGCGCCACGTCGAGCACTTCCGGTGTGGTGACCCGGAATCCGCCCTTGAAGTCGCCTTCGATCCCGAGGCGGCGCAGCATGGCGGTGATCTGCGGGCCGCCGCCGTGCACGACGACGGGCAGGATGCCGCAGTTGCGCAGGAAGGCCATGTCGGCGGCGAACGCGTGCCGCAGCGTGTCGTCGGTCATGGCGTTGCCGCCGTACTTGATGACGACGACCTTGCCGTACAGCTGCTTGAGCCAGGGCAGCGCCTCGGCCAGCACCTGGGCCTTGACGGCGGTGGACAACTCGTGAGTGTTGACCGTCATGAGCTGTAGGCCGAGTTCTCTTCGACGTAGGCGTGCGAGAGGTCGGTGGTGCGGACGGCGGCGGTGCCGTCGCCCACCCCCAGGTCGACGGTGATGTCGATGTCGGCGCCGGACAGGTCCACCTCGCGCGCGCCCGGCGCCCCGACCCCGTCGACGCACACGGCAAATCCATTGAACGACACGGTGATTCGATCCGGATCCAGCGTCACCGGCGCCATGCCGACGGCGGCCAGCACCCGGCCCCAGTTGGGGTCGGACCCGAAGACCGCGGTCTTGACCAGGCTGTCGCGGGCGATCACCCGCGCGGCGGTCAGCGCGTCGTCCTCGGCGGCGGCCCCGGTCACGGTGACGGTGACGCGTTTGGTGACGCCCTCGGCGTCGGCCTGCAGCTGCGCGCAGAGGTCGTCGCACACGCGCAGCACGGCGTCGTCCAGATCGGCCTGGGTCGGGGCGATTTCGCTGGCCCCGGACGCCAGCAGCAGCACGGTGTCGTTGGTCGAACAGCTGCCGTCGATGTCCAGCCGGTCGAAGGTGCGCGCGGTGGCCCGGCGCAGCGCCTGGTCGAGCGCGGCGGCATCGACGGCCGCGTCGGTGGTGAGCACGCAGAGCATGGTGGCCAGCGACGGCGCCAGCATGCCGGCGCCCTTGGCCATCCCGCCGACGGTCCAGTTGCCGGCGTGGTGCAGCGCAACCTTTTTCGGCACGGTGTCGGTGGTCATGATCGCGCGCGCGGCCTCGTCGCCGCCGCTCAGCCCGCCGGCCATGTCCTGCACGATCGTCCGCACCCCGGCCAGCACCTTGTCCATCGGCAACCGGTCACCGATCAGCCCGGTGGAGCACACCGCGACCTCGACGGCCCCGGTCTCGGTTCCCCAGTCCGACAATGCGGCCGCGACCGCCTCGGCGGTGGCATGGGTGTCCTGGAAGCCGCCCGGGCCGGTGCACGCGTTGGCGCCG
The DNA here is from genome assembly GCF_001667735.1 of Mycobacterium sp. E183. Classification (GTDB taxonomy): domain Bacteria; phylum Actinomycetota; class Actinomycetes; order Mycobacteriales; family Mycobacteriaceae; genus Mycobacterium. The sequence continues at coordinate 37,058 of NZ_LZJN01000001.1, read as the reverse complement.
CCGGAGTTGAGGATCACCGCACGCAAGGCGCCGGTGGTCAGCGCCTGCTGGGTCCACAGCACCGGCGCGGCCTTGACCTTGTTGCGGGTGAACACGCCGGCGGCCGCGTAGTCGGGTCCCTCGTTGAAGACCAGGGCCAGGTCGCGGTTGCCCGACGCCTTGATGCCGGCGGCGATCCCCGCGGCCCGGAACCCGGCCGGCGCGGTGACGCCCTGTTCGCGCACCAGGCGCGCCTCGGCTGTGTGGGTCACGGCGCGACCCCGACCACCGAAAGGCCTTGCGCCTCCGGCCAACCCAGCGCCAGGTTCATCGCCTGCACGGCCGCGCCGCCGGTGCCCTTGACCAGGTTGTCGATGGCGGCGATGGCCACGAACGTCTCGGCGGCCTCGTCCACCGCGACGGCGATGTGCGCCGCGTTGCTGCCAATCACCGAGCCGGTGCGGGGCAGCTGGCCCTCGGGCAGCAGGTAGACGAAAGGCTCCGCGTCGTACGCCTTTTCGTAGGCGGCGCGCAGCTGCGACAGCGGCGCGCGGGTGCGCGCGGTGCAGGTGGCCAGGATGCCGCGCGACGTCGGGATCAGCACCGGGGTGAACGACACGGTGACGTCGCGGTCGCTGACCGCCCGCAGGCCCTGGGCGATCTCGGGGGTGTGCCTATGCGCCCCCGCGATGTTGTAGGCGCGGGCGGACCCGATGACCTCGGAGCCCAGCAGGTCGGTCTTGGCGGCCCGGCCCGCACCCGAGGTGCCGCTGACGGCGACGACGGTGACGGCGGGCTCGATCAGGTCCTCGGCGACCGCGGGGAGCAGCGCCAGCAGCGCCGCGGTCGGGTAGCAGCCCGGCACCGCGATGCGGCGGGCGCCGCGCAGGCGGTCCCGCGCGCCCGGCAGCTCCGGCAGCCCGTAGGGCCAGCTGCCGGCGTGCGGGGACCCATAGAACCGCTCCCAGGCGGCGGCGTCGGTGAGCCGGAAGTCGGCGCCGCAGTCGATGATCACGGTGTCGGGGCCGAGCTGTTCGGCCAGCGCGGCCGAGTGCCCGTGCGGCAGGGCCAGGAACACCACCTGGTGGCCGGCGAGCACCGCGGGTTCGGTGGGCTCGACCACCCGCTGCGCCAGCGGCGTGAGATGCGGGTGGTGCTCGCCGAGCGAGCTGCCCGCGCTGGTCGCGGCGGTCAGCGACCCGATGAGGAGGCGTCCGTCGGCGTAGGCCGGATGCCCCAGCAGCAGCCGCAGGATCTCACCGCCCGCATAGCCGCTGGCCCCGGCAACCGCCACCCTCAATACGTCGGCCATTCCGCCGATTCTGCATGGTTATGCAATGCTTTGCAAATCCATTACCAGGGGGTCAGGCCCGCAACTCGGCGCCGACCGCCTCGGCGGCGCGGCGCACCGCGGCGTCGCGGGCCGCGCTGGCGTCGTCCTCGGTCAGGGTGCGGTCCGGCGCCCGGAACCGCAGCGCGAAGGTCAGCGATTTGCGGTCCTCCCCGACCTGCGGGCCGGTGAAGACGTCGAAGAGTTGCAGGTCTTCCAGCAGCTCGCCGGCGCCCTCCCGGACGGCGTCGGCCACCGCCTGAGCCGGCACGTGCGCGGGCACCACCAGGCTGACGTCCTGGAAGACGGCCGGGAAGGGCGACACCCTGGGTGCGGGCAGCGCCTCGACGATCGGGATCGCGTCGAGGTCGAGCTCGACAGCGCAGGCGCCTTTGGGCAGTCCGGAGCGCTCGATGACCGCCGGGTGTAGCTGGCCGGCGTGTCCGACGACCGTCTCCCCGACGAGCACCTCGGCGCAGCGGCCGGGGTGCCACGGCAGGTGCTGGGCCGCCCGCAGGCTCACCTCGACCCCGCTGGCGCGGGCGATGATGCGGGCCGCCTCGAACGCGTCGGCGGCTTCGACCCGGCGGCCGGGACCCCACGGGCCGCGCCGCTCCCGCAGTCCCGCCAGCACCACGGCCACATGCTGCGGTTGCCGGGGCAACGAGGCGTCCAGCATGGCGACCTCTTCGTCGGTGGGCCGCCGGTGCACGGGGATCGGCTGGACGCCGCGGGTCTGCTCGGTCGGTTGCACAACCTGCGCCAGCGCGTACAACGCGACGTCCACCAGACCGCGGGACACGTTGCGCACCAACGCTTCCAGCAGCGCGGGCAGCAGTGTGGTCGCGAGGTGCGGGCGGTCGGCCTCCAGCGGGTTGAGCACCCGGGTGGTCGAGCGCCGGGGATCGTCGGCCGGCAGGCCCCACAGGTCGAACACGCCGGCGGGCAGGAACGGCGTCGGCAGGATCTCGACGTAGCCGGACTGGGCGAGCGATCTGCCGATGGCGCGGCGACGCTTCTGCCTCGCGGTGAGGCCCCGGCCCGCCGGCGCGGCGGGCAGCACCGACGGGATGGCTTCCAGCCCCTCCAGGCGCAGCACCTCCTCGACGAGATCGGCGGGCTGCACCAGGTCGGGCCGCCAGCTCGGCGGCGTCACGATCAGCGTTTCGCCGTCATCGCTCACCGAGGCCCCGATCTGCGCCAGCCGCCGCGCCGCGGTGCCCGGCGGGTAGGCGACCCCGGCGACGCGGTCGGGCAGGTCGGCGGGGATCCGGATCGGCGGGAGCGACCAGTCGTCGGTCGGCGGCTCGCCCCGCCAATCGGTCAACTCGTCCGACACCGCTCCCCCGGCGATATCGACGAGCAGCGCGGCGCAGCGGTCCAGGGCGGCGACCGAGATCGCCGGGTCCACCCCGCGTTCGTAGCGCCGGGCCGCCTCGCTGGGCAGGTGCAGACGGCGCTGCGTGCGCGAGACGGCGGCCGGGTCCCACACGGCGGCCTCCAGTAGCACGTTCGTGGAATCGGCGCGGACCTCGGTGCTCGCCGCGCCCATCACGCCGCCGATCGCCGCGGTCGCCCGGTCGTCGACGATGAGGACGTCGGCCGGATCGAGCCGGCGCTCGACGTCGTCGAGGGTGACGACGGTCTCGCCGGGGCGGGCGAACCGCACGCCGAGGCCCCCGGAGATGCGGTCGCGGTCGTGCGCGTGCATCGGGTGGCCGAGCTCGAGCATCACGTAGTTGGTGACGTCCACCGCCGGGGAGGCCGCGCGGATGCCGGCCAGCAACAGCCGCCGCTGCAGCCACCAGGGCGACACGGCGGCGGGCTCGATGCCGGTCACCGGGCGCAGGGCGAACCGGCGGACACCGGTTTCGGGCTGCACGGTCAACGGCCAGGCCTCGCCGTTGGCGGGCAACTGCTTCACGTCTGCGGGATCGACGAAGTCGAGGCCGTAGGCGCAGGCGATCTCGCGGGCCAGCCCGCGCACCGACATGCAGTAGCCGCGGTCGGGGGTGATCGCCAGGTGGAAGACCACGTCGTCCAACCCCAGCACCGCGGCGCCGTCGGCGCCCGGGTCGGCGGTGCCCGGCGGCAACACCAGGATGCCGGAATGGTCGGCGCCCAAACCCAATTCGGCCGCCGAGCAGATCATGCCGTCGGACTCGCGGCCGTAGGTCTTGCGCGCCGTGATGGCGAACCCGCCGGGCAGCGTGGTGCCCGGCAGCGCCACAACCACCAGGTCGCCGACGACGAAATTGGTTGCACCGCAAACGATATCGCGTGGCTCGGACTCGCCGACGTCGACCCGGCAAGCGCGGATCGGCTTCTTGAACCCGGTCAGCTCCTCGATGCCGGCCACCCGTCCGACGGTCAGCGGCCCGTCGACGGGGCCGAGCGTGACGACCTCCTCGACCTCGTGGCCGATGCCGACCAGCGTCTGTTCGAGGTCGGCGGGGGCGGCGTCCCAGTCCGGGGCGCCGGCTGCCACGATCTCCCGCAACCAGCTGTAGGGGATGCGCATCAGGCACCCACCCCGAAGGGCAGGGAGAACCGGACGTCGCCCTCGACCATGTCGCGCATGTCGGGGATGCCGTTGCGGAACTGCAAGGTGCGTTCCAGGCCCATCCCGAACGCGAACCCGGAGTACACCTCGGGGTCGATCCCCGCGGCCCGCAACACGTTCGGGTGCACCATGCCGCAGCCGCCCCATTCGACCCAGCCCGCGCCGCCCTTCTTGCCGACGAACCAGACGTCGACCTCGGCGGAGGGTTCGGTGAACGGGAAGAAGTGCGGCCGGATCCGGGTGCGGGCCTCCGGGCCGAACTCCGCGCGGGCGAACGCGTCGAGGGTGCCCCGCAGGTGCGCCATCGATAGCCCGCGATCCACCGCCAGCCCCTCGACCTGATGGAAGACGGGCGTGTGGGTGGCGTCGAGTTCGTCGGTGCGAAACGTGCGGCCGATGGAGATGATGTACACCGGCAGCTCGTGAGCCAGCAGGGTGCGCACCTGCACCGGCGAGGTGTGGGTGCGCAGCAGCTGCCGGGAATCGTCCGGCGCGATGTAGAACGTGTCCTGCTCGCTGCGCGCCGGGTGGTCGGCCGGGAAGTTCAGGGCGTCGAAGTTGAATTGTTCCGTCTCGACTTCGGGACCCTCGGCCAATTCCCAGCCCATCGCGACGAAGGTGTCGGCGATGTGCTCGGCCAGCTGGGTGATCGGGTGCCGGGCGCCGACCGGTTGCCGGGTCGACGGCAGCGTGACGTCGATGCCCTCGGCGGCCAGCACCGCCGCATCGCGCTCGGCGCGCAACACCGCCAGCCGTTCGTCGTAGCTGCGCTGGGCCTCGGTCCGCGCGGAGTTGACCCGCTTGCCGGCGTCGGCGCGCTCGTCCTTGGGGACGCCGCCGAGCGCCTGCCGGGCCAGCGCCAGCGGCGAGCGGTCGCCGAGGTGCTCGGTCTTGACGCGTGCCAGCGCCTCGAGATCGCCGGCGCGCGCGATCGCCTCCCGGGCGGCTTCGACCGCCTTGGCCAAGGCGTCCGGTGACAGGTCGACGGGCTGAGCACCCACGCGGCGACACTCTCCTTGCTGATGAGGGGCTGGGAGAAAGTTGCCCAGCGGCAAGTGCCGATCATAAGTGATCTGAGCACGCCGCTTGGCGCGTGCTTTGCGGGGATGACCGGCGGGCCGCCTAGCCCGCGGTGACCGGCTGCGGGCTGCGCAGCGCCTCGTCGTCCAGGGCCCCGCCGCGCGCGGTGGCGAACTGCACGAGCTTGTGGGCCGCCAGGGCGCCCAGGAGACCGAACACGGGCGCTCCGGCCATGGTCCCCCAGTGGTGGGCCAGCAGCAGGAAGCCGAAGCCCGACGAGGCGGCCAGCATCAGCATGCGCACCGGCGTCCAATGGATGGGCTGGCGGAAGCGGGCGGACACCAGCACGCCCAGGACCACGGCGACGGTGTGACCGGCGTCGGTGAAATCGCCGCCGATGATCGCCGACGCGATGCCGGCCGACACCCACCAGCCGACCCAGGCGGGGCGCCAGCGCTGGGGGATCACCGCAGTCATCGCGCCGAGCACGGCCAGGGCGCCGTAGCTCATCCCGACATCGCTGGCCCGGGTGATCGAGACCGGCATCCACTCGAACTCGACCGCCGCCGCCAGGGCCGCGGCCACCAGCAGCGTCGCGCCGATGTGTCCGATCAGGAACGCGACCACCAGCCGGATGGTGCGCAGGTGCAGCTCGCCGAGCGCGAGCAGGCAGGTGAGGAAGGGCAGCCAGAAGTAGAGCGGACCGGCGTCGACCACCAGCGCGCTGCCCAGCAGCGTGCCCACGTGGCCGTGGGCCAAGTTGTGCAGGTTGGTGCTGGCCCGCTCGACCAGCACGTCGTGCGCGTGCGGGCCGAGCGCCACGATGGCGCCGCTGACGGCAAGCAGCGCCGCCACGTACCCCACCGTGAACTGGACCCGGGCGAGCCGGGCAAGGATGCCCCCAAACATTGCATCCAGTATGTCGGCTAATTTGTTTCTGAAGTGTGATCGGACGCTGTCAACTCCCTATGAGTCCGCAAACGATATATCGATAAATCCGCCGGGACTCCGGTCGTCTTCGGGGCGAAAACCGGTTTACGTGCACGTTTGGCGACGACACCCATCGCGTCCAGTTCGCTCTGGGCGATCAGGTCGAGTGTCGAACCTGACACCATCACCCCGCCCTTGGTGGCCCGTTCCATCACCCGCGCGGCGATGTTGACGTCGACCCCGAGCCAGTCCGCCGCCATCCGCTGGGGCCGGCCGGTGTGGATCCCGACCCGCATCCGCGGCGTGTAGCCGGCCACCTCGACGGACTTCAACGCCTCTTTGGCCGCCAGCACCGCCCGCACCGCGACCGTCGGGTCGCTGAACACCGCCATCAGTCCGTCGCCCATCCGTTTGACGATGTGGCCACCGGCGTCCAGCAGCGGCGGCTCGACGGCCCGAGCCACCTGCCGCAGCAGGGTGAGCGCCGCGTCGTCACCCGCCTGCAACGACCAGGACGAGAAGCCGACCAGGTCGGTGAACACCAGGGTGACCTCCGGGTTGGCCGGCCGCCGGGACACCGACTCGGTCAGCGCCTGCCATACCTGCAGCAGCCCGAGGCCGACCTCGCGCGACACCGCGTCGCGATCCCCCAGCAACCGGTCGGCGGCGCGCGCCGCGGCGCGGGGCCCACCGTCGCCGGCCGTTGAGAGCGGGTCACCGAACTCGGGATCGCCGGGCAGCAGTCGTCGGGCCCGGCGGATGAAGGCGACCGCGCCGGGGCTGCGGTTGCGGTTGTGCAACCACTGCGTCGCGTTGTGCACCGGGACCGAAGAGCGCCGCGGCGGATCGGGCGCCGTCAATTCCTCGGGCCCGCCCGAATCCGAATCGCGACGCGCGAGTTCCACCTGGCCAGGTTATTTCCTCGCGCGGGAGGCGGGCAATGAAGGGTCGCGCGGGTGTGGCGCAGCTCGCAACGCAGCCGCTGGTCACGACGGCGGCACGCCGCTGTCGACGGTCGATAACACCCGCGGGCACGCGCGGCCGAAATCGTAGACAACGCACGTTGTCAAAGTTATCGTGAGCGCAGGAGGCCGAGATGACTGCCATTCCAACGACATCCGACGATCCGCTGGGACCGGATTCCCTCACCTGGAAGTACTTCGGCGATCTCCGCACGGGAATGATGGGCGTGTGGATCGGCGCCATCCAGAACATGTATCCCGAGCTGGGCGCGGGCGTCGAGCAGCATTCGATCCTGCTCCGCGAGCCCCTGCAGCGGGTGGCCCGCTCGGTGTACCCGATCATGGGCGTCGTCTACGACGGTGACCGCGCGGCGGCGACCGGGCGGCAGATCAAGAGCTACCACCACACCATCAAGGGCGTCGACGCCTCCGGCCGCCGGTATCACGCGCTGAACCCGGAAACGTTCTACTGGGCGCACGCGACCTTCTTCATGCTGGTGATCAAGGTGGCCGAATACTTCTGCGGCGGCCTTACGGAGGCCGAGAAAAGGCAGCTGTTCGACGAGCACGTGCGGTGGTACCGGATGTACGGGATGAGCATGCGCCCGGTGCCCGGCTCCTGGGAGGAATTCTGCGAGTACTGGGAACGGGTCTGCCGCGACGAACTCGAGATCAACCAGGCGACGCTGGACATCTTCCAAATCCGGATCCCCAAACCGAAATTCGTGCTGATGCCCACGCCGATCTGGGACCAGATGTTCAAGCCGCTGGTCGCCGGCCAGCGCTGGATCGCGGCGGGCCTGTTCGAGCCGGCGGTGCGCGAGAAGGCGGGGATGCGCTGGACACCGGGTGACGAGGTGCTGCTGCGCCTGTTCGGCAAGCTCGTCGAGCTGGCCTTCCTGGCGGTCCCCGACGAGATCCGGCTGCACCCGCGCGCGCTGGCCGCCTACCGCCGGGCCGAGGGCCGGCTGCCCACCGACGCGCCCTTGGTGGAGGCGCCGACTTTCATGGCGCCGCCCCGCGACCGTCGCGGGCTGCCGATGCACTACTTCCCTCCCCATTCCCGCCCGGCTCTTCGCTCGCCCCTCGACCCGGCCAAGGCGCTGATGGAACGCGCCGGTTCGCTGGTGCACGGGACGCTGTCGCTGGCGGGTCTGCGGCCCGCCCGGGGACGCGTCAGGGCCGCCTGAACACCCCCAGCGCCTGCGCGCTCTGGTAGAGGCAGATCGCCGCGGCGGAGGCCACGTTCAGGCTCTCGGCCCCGCCGGCCATCGGGATGCGCATGCGGTGGTCGGCCGCCGCCGCGATTTCGCTTGGCAGGCCGTGGGATTCGGGCCCGAGCAGCCACGCCGTCGGCCTGCCGAGCAGATCGGCCGCCTCGTCCAGCCGCGTCTCGCCGTCGACCGTGGTGGCCAGCACCTGCAACCCCGCCTCACGCAGGGCGCCCAGCGCCGCGGGGGCGTCGGGCTCGGCGACGACCGGGATCGAGAAGATGCTGCCGGTCGAGGCGCGCAGGCACTTGCCGTTGTACGGGTCCACGCTGTGCCCGCCGAGGATCACGGCGTCGGCCCCCATGGCGTCGGCGATGCGGATGACCGTGCCGGCGTTGCCGGGCTCGCCGATCCCGACGGCGACCGCGACCAGCCGGGGCGGGCCGGCCAGCACGTCGGCCAGCCGGGTCGACGGCATCTCGCACACCGCCACCAGCCCGGTGGGGGTGACGGTGTCCGACAGCGCCTTTGCCGCCCGCTCGGTGACCAGCTGGACCGAATCACCTTGCGCCGCAAGTAAACCCGCATACCTTTGCGCGGCGGCTTCGGTGACGAAGACGTCGCGGACCAGGCCGCGGGCGGCCGCGGCCTCGACCAGGTTGGGGCCCTCGGCCAGGAATCGGCCCGCCCGCCGCCGGCCGACGTGCCGATGCAGTTTGACCGCCGCGGCGACGCGGGCCGAACGTTCGGTCAGCAGGGGCTAGGCGGCCTCTCCGGAATCCGACGGGGCGTTCACGTCCTCGGGCAGCGCGGCCCGGGCGACGTCGACCAGCGCGGTGAACGCCGCGGGGTCGGTGATCGCGATGTCGGCGAGGTTCTTGCGGTCCACCTCCACCCCGGCGGCCTTCAAACCCTGGATCAGCCGGTTGTAGGTGATGTCGTTGGCGCGCGCCGCCGCATTGATCCGCGAGATCCACAGTTTCCGGAACTCGCCCTTGCGCGCGCGGCGGTCGCGGTAGGCGTAGTTCAACGAATGCAGTTGCTGCTCTTTGGCTTTGCGGTAGAGCCGCGAGCGCTGGCCGCGATAGCCCTTCGAGGCCTTCAGAATGCTGCGCCTCTTCTTTTGGGCGTTGACCGCCCGCTTCACGCGTGCCATGGGTGTTCCTACTCTCTAAGTAAATGGTCGGGTGCCGGCAGCGGCGCCGGCGCTCGGCTTCTTGTCGGTCAGCCGTTCAGCAGCTTGTTGACCCGCTTGGTGTCGTTGGCCGACACGGCGGTGCGGCCTTCCAGGCGACGCGTCCGGGTGGACGGCTTGTGCTCGAACAGGTGCCGACGATTGGCTTTCTCGCGCAGGATCTTGCCGGTTCCGGTGCGCCGGAACCGCTTCGAAGCCCCGCTGTGGGTCTTGGCCTTGGGCATGTTTCCTCTGATTCTTCGTTTCGTGCCGGGTCAGTTGGGTGAAGGGTTGGTGTCGGCGCCCGCATCGGCGTCCGATGCCGCGCCCTCCCCGGGTCCTTCGGGGTGCCGCGCCCTGGCGCGGGTTTTCGCGCCGCGGTGCGGGGCCAGCACCATCGTCATGTTGCGGCCGTCCTGCTTGGCGGACGTCTCGACGAAGCCGTATTCGGCGACGTCCGCGCCCAACCGCTGCAGCAGGCGGTAGCCCAGTTCGGGCCGCGACTGCTCACGTCCGCGGAACATGATGGTGACCTTCACCTTCGAACCCGCCTCCAGAAAGCGGATCACGTGACCCTTTTTGGTCTCGTAATCGTGATCGTCGATCTTGGGTCGCAGCTTCTGCTCTTTGACGACGGTCTGCTGCTGGTTCCGGCGGGATTCGCGCGCCTTTTGCGCCGCCTCGTATTTGAACTTGCCGTAGTCCATGATCTTGCAGACCGGGGGTCTGGCATTGGGGGCGACTTCGACAAGGTCGAGATCGGCGTCCGCAGCGACGCGCAGTGCGTCTTCGATGCGCACTATGCCTACCTGCTCTCCCCCGGGGCCGATCAATCTGACTTCAGGTACGCGGATGCGCTCGTTGACGCGGGTCTCAGTGCTGATGGGGCCTCCCTTGTTGGGCTTGTAGATATGCTGCGATCCACGGCCGGGTCTGGGTCGGGAGCCAGCGGCGGAAACACCACACCACCAGCAGAAAAGCCCTGCAATAGCAGGGCCCAATGCCGACCGATCGAGGCTTGCCAATGATCAAGCCGCCCGCGTCGCTCGCGGAACAGACATGCGCGATGCCTGTGACCGGACCGCCAAGCCTTGAAGAAATCTCGTGGCTCGCGGTGGGAGTGGGACTCCACTTACTGTTTCCTGGCCTTCGCCGGGATGGTCGCGATCGCCAGTTTAGCAGCCACGGGGCGGCATTTTGCACTTCGCCCCCGGCCCCGTCCGGCGCCGCTGCGCAACCGGACGAACTATTGCTAGCCACTCTTAGCGCTTCGCCAAGCTTTTCACGGATTGAGGGCATATCCTCGCGGTCTGTGACACTCGCTTCATCTCGTTCGGGGCGCCGTTCGGGGGCCCGCGGCCGGTCGCATTCCCGGTATCGCTGGGTACCGGCGGCGGCCGGGTGGATCGTGGGCGTCATCGCCACCGTCTCGTTGCTGGCCAGCGTGTCGCCGGCGCTCCGCTGGCTGATCAAGGTCCCCCGCGAGTTCATCAACGACTACCTGTTCAACTTCCCCGACACCAGCATCGCGTGGTCGTTCGTGCTGGCGTTGCTGGCCGCAGCCCTGACCGCGCGGAAACGGATCGCCTGGCTGGTGTTGCTGGGCCAGATGATCCTTGCCGCCGCGCTGAACGCCGCCGACATCGCCGCGGGCGACAACACCGCCGCCGAGACCTTCGGGGAGAACCTCGGGTTCGCGGTGCACATCGTCGCGATCGTGCTGCTGGTGCTGGCCTACCGGGAATTCTGGGCCAAGGTCAGGAAGGGCGCGCTGGTCAAGGCCGCCGCCGTGCTCGTCGCCGGCGACGTGATCGGCATCCTGGTGTCCTGGGGTCTGGTCGAGTTGTGGCCGGGAACGCTGGCCCGCCAGGACCGCCTGGGCTACGTCGCCAACCGGGTGGTCGGCTTCGCCCTGGCCGATCCGGACCTGTTCACCGGCAAGCCGCACGTGTTCCTCAACGCCATCTTCGGTCTGTTCGGCGCGCTGGCGCTGATCATGGCGACCATCGTGCTGTTTCAGTCCCAGCGGGCCGAGAACGCGCTGACGGGCGAGGACGAGTCGGCCATCCGCGGGCTGCTCGAGCTGTACGGCAAGAACGACTCGCTGGGCTACTTCGCGACCCGCCGCGACAAGTCGGTGGTGTTCGCGCCCAGCGGCCGCGCCGCGATCACCTACCGCGTCGAGGTCGGCGTGTGCCTGGCCAGCGGCGACCCGATCGGCGAGCCCCGGGCCTGGCCGCAGGCCATCGACGCCTGGCTGGGGCTGTGCCAGACCTACGGCTGGGCGCCGGGCGTGATGGGCGCCAGCACGCAGGGGGCGCGGGTGTACCGGGAAGCCGGGCTGAACGCGCTCGAGTTGGGCGACGAGGCGATCCTGCGGACCGCCGACTTCCGGCTGTCGGGTCCCGACATGCGCGGGGTGCGCCAAGCCGTGACCCGGGCCCGCCGGGCCGGGCTGACCGTGCGCATCCGGCGGCACCGGGACATCGCGGCCGAGGAGATGTCCGAGACCATCACCCGCGCCGACGCCTGGCGTGACACCCAGACCGAGCGCGGCTTTTCCATGGCGCTGGGCCGGCTCGGCGATCCCGCGGACGGGGATTGCCTGCTGGTCGAGGCGCTGGACCGGGACGGCGCCGTCGTGGCGATGCTGTCGCTGGTCCCGTGGGGGACCACGGGCGTCTCCCTGGACCTGATGCGGCGTTCCCCGCAATCGCCCAACGGCACCATCGAGCTCATGGTCAGCGAGCTCGCCTTGACCGCCGAAACCCTTGGCATCAGCCGGATTTCGCTGAACTTCGCGATGTTCCGCTCGGCGTTCGAGCAGGGCGCCCAGCTCGGCGCGGGCCCGGTCGCGCGATTGTGGCGGGGGCTGCTGCTGTTCTTCTCGCGGTGGTGGCAGCTGGAGACGCTGTACCGCTCGAACATGAAGTACCAACCCGAATGGGTGCCGCGCTACGCCTGCTACGAGGACGCGCGCCTGATCCCCCGGGTGGGCGTCGCCTCGGTGATCGCGGAGGGCTTCCTCGTGCTGCCCTTCACCCGACGCGACAGGGTGCACACCGGCCATCACCCCGCGGTGCCCGCCCGGCTGGCGGAATCGGGCCTGTTGCATCACGACGGATCGGCGCCCGACGTGAGCGAGCTGCAGCAGCGACGCGACGCCGTGGAACTGGAAGAGTCGAGGGCCCGCCTGCCCGAGCAGGTCCGGGTCCGGCTGGCCAAGCTGAAGATCCTGCGGCGCAAGGGCATTGACGCCTACCCGGTCGGCTCCCCGCCCAGCCACACGGTCTCGCGGGCGCTGGACGCGGACGACCAGGAGACCGTCTCGGTGTCGGGCCGGATCTTGCGGATTCGCGACTACGGCGGCGTGCTGTTCGCCCAGCTGCGGGACTGGTCGGGCGAATTGCAAATGCTGCTGGACAATTCGCGCCTGGAGCGGGGCCGCACCGCGGATTTCACCGCGGCGATCGATCTCGGCGACCTGGTCGAGATGACCGGGCACATGGGCTTCTCCAAGAACGGCACCCGTTCCCTGATCGTGCGCGACTGGCGGATGATCGGGAAGTGCCTGCGGCCGCTGCCGAACAAGTGGAACGGGCTGACCGACCCGGAGGCGCGGGTGCGGACGCGCTACGTGGACCTGGCGGTCAATCCCGAATCCCGCGAGCTGATCACGGCCCGCAGCAGCGTGCTGCGCTCCGTCCGGGAGACGTTGTTCGCCAAGGGTTTCATCGAGGTCGAGACGCCGATCCTGCAGCAGATCCACGGCGGGGCCACCGCCCGGCCGTTCGTCACCCACATCAACACCTACGACATGGACCTGTTCCTGCGCATCGCGCCGGAGCTCTACCTCAAGCGGCTGTGCGTCGGCGGCGTGGAGCGGGTTTTCGAGCTGGGCCGGGCCTTCCGCAACGAGGGCGTCGATTTCAGCCACAACCCGGAGTTCACGCTGCTGGAGGCGTACCAGGCGCACGCCGACTACACCGTCTGGATCGACGGCTGCCGCGAGCTCATCCAGAACGCCGCGCAGGCAGCCCACGGTGAGCAGACCGTTCTGCGGCCCCGGGGTGACGGCGCCGACGGCGGGCTGCATCCCGTCGACATCTCCGGGGACTGGCCGGTCAAGACGGTGCACGATGCGGTGTCCGAGGCGCTCGGGGAGCACATCGATCCCGACACGCCCCTGCCCGTGCTGCGCAAGCTTTCCGACGCCGCCCGGATCCCGTACCGCGCGCAGTGGGACGCCGGCGCCGTGGTGCTGGAGCTCTACGAGCATCTGGTGGAGGACCGCACCGAGGGACCGACCTTCTACATCGACTTCCCGACGTCCGTGTCGCCGCTGACCCGGCCGCACCGCAGCCGGCGCGGCGTCGCCGAGCGGTGGGACCTGGTGGCGTGGGGGGTCGAGCTGGGGACCGCCTACAGCGAGCTCACCGATCCGGTCGAGCAGCGCCGCCGCCTGCAGGAACAGTCGCTGCTGGCCGCCGGCGGCGACCCCGAGGCGATGGAGCTCGACGAGGACTTCCTGCAGGCCATGGAGTACGCGATGCCGCCCACCGGCGGGCTCGGCATGGGCATCGATCGGCTCGTCATGCTCATAACCGGCCGCAGCATCCGCGAGACGCTGCCATTCCCGCTGGCCAAGCCGCACTGACCCGGCCCACGACACGTGGGTGGCCGACGGCGAACATTCGGTGAATATGTTCCAGGCCGGTTAACAATCGATCACAATGAATGCCGTGACAGCGTCGACGACCAACGCCACGACGCAGTTGCTGGCAAGTAGTCACACGTCCCTGATGCACGGCTGGGTGCCCATCACCACCCAGGCGGTGGCCGCCGTGGTGCTGGCGCTGGCCGTCGGCTGGCGATCGCGCCGTTGGCGGACGGTGTGGCTGCCGGCGGCCGCATCGGCCGGCGCTGCCGTCGCCTACCTGACGCACTGGTACGTCGTCGACCGCGGCCTGTCCGACGAGCCCGCGCCGGCCGCGCTGTGGCTCTGGATCACGCTGACCGGCACGGCGGTCGCCGTGCTGATCCTCGGATGGCGCAGCGCCCGCGGCTGGCGGCGCGGCGCCGGGCTGCTGGCCATACCCCTGTGCGCGCTGTGCGCCGCCCTGGTGCTCAACCTCTGGGTCGGCTACTTCCCCACCGTGCAGGCGGCGTGGAACCAGCTCACCTCCGGCCCGCTGCCCGACCAGACCGACCCGGCCACCGTCACCGCGATGGTGGCCAAGCGGGCGCGGCCGCCGCACGGCAGCGTGGTTCCGGTGGTGATCCCCTCCGACGGTTCGCATTTCAAGCACCGGGGTGAGTTGGTTTACCTGCCGCCCGAATGGTTCACCAGCAGCCCGCCGCCGGCGCTGCCGACGGTCATGATGATCGGGGGCCAGTTCAACACCCCGGCGGACTGGACCCGGGCGGGCAACGCGGTCAAGACGATCGACGACTTCGCGGCCGCGCACAACGGCAAGGCCCCGGTGTTGGTGTTCGTCGACTCCGGCGGGGCCTTCAACAACGACACCGAGTGCGTCAACGGCGTCCGCGGCAACGCGGCCGACCACCTGACCAAAGACGTTGTGCCGTACCTGGTTTCCAAATTCGGCGTCAGTCGGGACCGGTCGAACTGGGGCGTCGCCGGCTGGTCGATGGGCGGGACCTGCGCCGTGGACCTGACCGTGATGCACCCCGACATGTTCAGTGCGTTCCTCGACGTCGCCGGCGACTTCTTCCCGAACGCCGGAAACAAGGCCCAGACCATCGCGCGGCTCTTCGGCGGAAACGCCGACGCCTGGGCCGCGTTCGACCCGACGACGGTGATCGGCCGGCACGGGCCGTACCGGGACGTGGCCGGCTGGTTCGCGATCTCCTCCGACGGGCCGCCCGCCGGGCGCCATGACCCGCTGATGACCGACAGCGGCGCGATTCGGCTCGCCGGCCGGGAGGCCGCCGCCGACCCCGGCAACCAGACGGCGGCCGCCTATTCGCTGTGCGCGCTCGGCCGTGCCAACGGCATCGACTGCGCGGTGCTGGCGCAGCCCGGCAAGCACGACTGGCCGTTCGCCGACCGGGCCTTCGCCGCCGCGCTGCCGTGGCTGGCCGGCCGGCTGGGCACGCCTGGGATTCCGCGGACCCCGTTGCCCGGCGCCGCCGCCCCGCCCGCGGCCGCCGCCCCGGTCGTTGTTCCGGCCGACCACTCCAGTCCCGCCCGGCGGTAGCCGCGGGTGCCTTCCATTGCCCGGGTTCGGCGCGCGATCTTTGCGCGGCACTGCAATCCGTGGAGCGCCTGGACCCGCTGGGCGAGCACCCCGCTGATCCTGGTGCCGCCGTGGACGCGGCGCTGGAGCCACGCGGCGTGGATCGCGCTGTGGCTGGCCGTGAACCCGTTCGTGTTCGGCGCGCCGGGTCACCAGCGGGCGTGGTCGACGCGGGCCATGCTGGGCGAGGAGCTGTGGATCGGCCGCCGCCCGCGCGATGGCGCGATGGCGGTCAGCGCGCTGACGTCGGTGGCCGCGGTCGTTGCCGTCGTGGCCGCCTGGCGCCGCCGGGCGCGGCCGGCGGCGATCGCCGCTGGGGTGCAGATGTCGTTGACGCTGGTGTACTGGCAGCAAATGGTGCGCTATTGGGAGCGGGAGCGGCGGGACCGGCCGGGGCTTCAGTAGCGTAACGACCATGCCCGACGAACCAACCCCACCCGACCCCGGATACGACAGCGCGGGTGTGCCCACGTTCGAGTCGGTGCGCGAGAAGATCGAGAATCGCTACGCGACGTCCTTGGGCGACGCGGAATTGGACGCCGACTCCCCCGAGGGCCGTTCCGTCGCCGAGCAATACGACGAGCGCGAGCGCGCCGCCGCCGAGCGGTTGGCCCAGATCCGCGAGTCGATGCGCGCGGACGAGGGCTAGGGAAGCGGCTTGGCGTCGGGGGGACGTCGATGAGTGAAACGCAGCCCGGTCCGCGGATCGGGAGCCGGTTCGGGCCATACCAGTTACGGCGACTGCTGGGTCGCGGCGGGATGGGCGAGGTCTACGAGGCATACGACACCGTCAAGGACCGCGTGGTGGCGCTGAAGCTGATGTCCGAGCAGGTGAGCTCCGATGACTCCTTTCGGCGGCGCATGCAACGCGAGGCCCGGACCGCGGGCCGGCTTCAGGAACCGCACATCGTGCCGATACACGATTTCGGCGAAATCGACGGTCAGGTGTTCATCGACATGCGCCTCATCGAGGGGCGTGACGTGGGGACGGTGCTCAGCCGCACCGGGCCGCTACCGCCCCCGCGCGCGGTCGCGATCGTCGAACAGGTCGCCGCCGCCCTCGATGCCGCGCACCGCGCCGGGGTCATCCATCGCGACATCAAGCCCGAGAACATCCTGCTCGGCGAGGGCGACTTCGCCTACCTGGTCGACTTCGGCATCGCCGCCGCGGCCACCGACGAGCGCGTGACCAAGACCGGCGCCGCGATCGGCAGCTGGAACTACATGGCACCCGAGCGATTCGGCAACGACGACCCCACCTACCGCGTCGACATCTACGCCCTCGCGTGCCTCCTTTTCGAATGCCTCACGGGCACAAGGCCTTTCCAGACCACCAGCCTCAGCAGCCTGATGGCCGCCCACCTGGTGGAGCCGGTGCCGCGCCCGAGCCTGCGCAATCCCGCCGTCCCGGCGGCGTTCGACGAGGTCGTCGCCCGCGGGATGGCCAAGGACCCGAACGACCGCTACCTGACCGCGGGCGATCTGGCGAAGGCGGCCCTGCACGCGCTGAGCACGCCGGACCAACGCGAGGCGACCGAGCTGATCCAGCACAGCCAACATTTCGCGCCGCCGCCGCGCGTGGAACCCTTTGCCGCCCAGCCCGCGCCGCAGCACCCGGCGTGGTTCGCGCCTCCGCCCGCCCCGCCGTGGGCGCCGCCCGCGCCGCCGCGGCGCAGGCTGGGGCTGGTGATCGGCGCCCTCGCGCTCGTCATCGCGGTGATCGCGGGCACCGGGGTGTGGCTGGCGGTCGACAAGTCCGGGGCCGCACAACCCGAGAGCCCCACCACCGGCGCGACCGCCGCGCCCTCGACCACGAGCGCGGTGACGACCAGCGCCTCCCCCACGGTGGCTCCCGCACAACTGGATTCGCTGCTGCTTCCCGTCGACCAGATCAACACCCTCGTCGGCACCACCGGCATCATCGTCGACCACAACGTGACGGAGATGACGGACCCGGGTCCCGGCAATACGCTGTCGGACGACAAGTGCCTCGGGGCGCTGATCGGTTTCCAGACCCGGACGTACAAGAGCAGCGGCTACACCGCGATGCTGGCCCAGCTGATGAAGAAGCCGCTGAGCAACCCGGCCTACGTCGTGGTCCAGGGCGCGGTGATCTTCGCGTCCGCCGACCAGGCCCGGGGATTCGTGAACGACCAGTGGAACCAATGGCGGGACTGCGGGGGGAAGACCGTGACCCAGCCCAGCGACAAAGCCCCATTCGAATGGACCTTCGGGCAGATCAGCGGCAATCCGCCCAACATCGCGCTGCAGCACACGTTGGCCAACAGCCCGGTGGTGTGCCAGCACGTCCTGGAGGCGGTGTCGAACGTGGTGCTCGACGTCAACGTCTGCGCACCGGGAACCATCAATCAGGCCAGGCAGATCGCCAACCAGATGGCGACCAAGATCCCCGGTTGACGGCGGTCAGGCGGTGACTTTGCGTCGCCGCTTCGGCCGCTGCGGCGGGGCGGCGCGGCCGATCACCTCGGCGAGGAATTTCCCGGTGTAGCTTTCCGGCACGGCGGCGATGTCCTCTGGAGTGCCCTCGGCGACAACGGTTCCGCCCTCGGCGCCGCCCTCGGGACCCATGTCGACGATCCAGTCGGACGTCTTGATGACGTCCAGGTTGTGCTCGATGACGATGACCGTGTTGCCCTTGTCCACCAGCCCGTTGATGACGGTGAGCAGCTTGCGGATGTCGTCGAAATGCAGCCCGGTGGTGGGCTCGTCGAGGATGTAGATGGTCCGCCCCGTCGAACGCTTCTGCAGCTCGGCGGCCAGCTTGACGCGCTGCGCCTCACCACCGGACAGCGTGGGGGCGGGCTGGCCCAGCCGGACGTAGCCCAGGCCGACGTCGACCAGCGTGCGCAGGTAACGGTGGATGCCGGTGATCGGCTCGAAGAACTCCGCCGCCTCCTCGATCGACATGTCCAGCACTTCGGAGATCGTTTTGCCCTTGTAGTGCACTTCCAGGGTTTCCCGGTTGTACCGTGCGCCGTGGCAGACCTCGCAGGGCACGTACACGTCCGGCAGGAAGTTCATCTCGATCTTGATCGTGCCGTCGCCCGTGCACGCCTCGCAGCGGCCGCCCTTGACGTTGAACGAGAACCGGCCCGGTTGGTAGCCACGGACTTTGGCCTCCGTGGTGGCCGCGAAGAGCGTGCGGATCTTGTCGAACACGCCGGTGTAGGTGGCCGGGTTGGACCGCGGCGTGCGACCGATCGGCGACTGGTCGACGCGGACCAGCTTGTCGAGGTGGTCCAGGCCCGTCACCCTGGTGTGCCGGCCCGGGACCAGCCGGGCGCCGTTGAGCCGGTTGGCCAGCACCGTGGCCAGGATGTCGTTGACCAGCGTCGACTTGCCCGATCCGGACACGCCGGTCACCGAGGTGAGCACCCCGAGCGGGAACGAGACGTCGATGCCGCGCAGGTTGTGCTCGCGCGCGCCCACCACGGTGAGCTGACGCTTGCGGTCTATCGGACGCCGGATCGCCGGCATCTCGATGGCCTCCTTGCCCGACAGGAAGGCCCCGGTGATCGACTCCGTGTTGGCCAGCAGCTCGGCGTAGGTGCCGCTGTGCACGATCTGGCCGCCGTGCTCGCCCGCCCGCGGGCCGATGTCGACGATCCAGTCGGCGTGGGCGATGGTGTCCTCGTCGTGCTCGACGACGATCAGCGTGTTGCCCAAATCCCTTAGCCGCGTGAGTGTTTCGATGAGCCGACGGTTGTCGCGCTGGTGCAGCCCGATGGACGGCTCGTCGAGCACGTACAGGACACCCACCAGTCCGGACCCGATCTGGGTGGCCAGCCGGATGCGTTGGGCCTCACCGCCGGACAGCGTGGCCGCGGCGCGGGACAGCGACAGATAGTCCAGCCCCACGTCGAGCAGAAAGCCCAGCCGCGACTGGATCTCCTTGAGCACCTGCCCGGCGATCGCCTGCTCGCGGGGGCCCAGAGTCAGCGCGTTCAGGAAGTCCGAGCAGTCCGAGATCGACAGCTCGGACACCTCGGCGATGGACTTCTTGCCGTGCCGCCCCGCGGCCAGCGTCACCGCCAGGATCTCGGGCTTGAGCCGGGTGCCCTCGCACTCCGGGCAGGGCACGTCGCGCATGAAGCCCTCGTAGCGCTCCTTCATCTGCTCGGACTCGGTCTGCGCCATCTTGCGCTGCAGGAACGCCAGCACGCCCTCGAAATCGGCGTAGTAGGAACGGGTTCGGCCGTACCGGTTGCGGTAGCGCACGTGCACCTGGTGGTCGGAGCCCTCGAGAATCGCCTTGCGCGCCTTGGCCGGCAGCTTGCGCCAGGGCGTGTCGACGTCGAAGCCCAGCTCGTCGCCGAGGCCGGCCATCATCCGGGTGAAGTACTCCGCGGTGTGGCCCGTCGACCACGGCGCCACCGCGCCCTCGGCGAGCGTGCGCTCCGGATCGGGCACCACCAGGTCGGGGTCGACCTCCTTGCGGATGCCCAGGCCGGTGCACTCGGGGCAGGCGCCATAGGGCGAGTTGAACGAGAACGACCGCGGCTCGAGGTCGTCGACCGCCAGCGAGTGCCCGTTGGGGCAAGCCAGCTTCTCGGAGAACCGCTGCTCGCGGTTGTGCGCGTCGTGCTCGTGGTCGACGAACTCCAGCACCACGATGCCGTCGGCCAGGTTCAGTGCGGTCTCCACCGAGTCGGTGAGCCGCTGCTTGGCGCTGGCTTTGACGGTGAGGCGGTCGACCACCACCTCGATGTCGTGCTTCTCCTGCTTCTTCAGCTTGGGCGGGTCGGTCAGCGGGTGCACCACGCCGTCGACCCGGACCCGGCTGTAGCCCTGCGCGTTCAGCTTCTCGAACAGGTCGGCGAACTCGCCCTTGCGGGTGCGCACCACCGGGGCGAGCACCAGGAACCGGGTGCCTTCTGGCATCGCCAGCACCTGGTCGACGATTTGCTGGGGCGTCTGCCGGGCGATCCGCTCGCCGCAGACCGGGCAGTGCGGCGTTCCGGCGCGCGCGTAGAGCAGCCGGAGGTAGTCGTAGACCTCGGTGATCGTCCCGACCGTCGACCGCGGGTTGCGGTTGGTCGATTTCTGGTCGATGGACACCGCCGGGGAGAGGCCCTCGATGAAGTCGACGTCGGGCTTGTCCATCTGCCCCAGGAACTGGCGGGCGTAGGCCGACAGCGACTCCACGTACCGGCGCTGGCCCTCGGCGAAAATGGTGTCGAAAGCCAGCGACGATTTGCCCGATCCCGACAGCCCGGTGAAGACGATCAGCGCGTCGCGCGGCAGGTCGAGGTCGACGCCGCGCAGGTTGTGTTCGCGGGCGCCCTTGACGATCAGGCGGTCAGCCACGCTGCCTTCTTTCAGTGAATCTTTGACGTGCTGTAGCCGTAGATGCGCACGGCGCATTCCATGCTATGTGCCCATACCGACAAGCAACGTTTGACCAGTAACGTGGCCGCTATGACTGCCCTGGACGACAACTACACCGGACACGTCGACCCTGGTACCGCGGCCCGCCGGACCCTACCCGGCGCCACGATCCTAAAGGCGTCGGTGGGCCCCATGGACAACAATGCGTATTTGGTGACTTGTTCCGCCACGGGCGAAACGTTGTTGATCGACGCCGCCAACGACGCCGACGTCCTGATCGACCTGATCCGGCAGAACGCCCCCAAGGTGGCGCTGATCGTGACCAGCCATCAGCATTTCGACCACTGGCAGGCGCTTCAGGCCGTGGCCGAGGCCACCGGCGCACCGACCGCAGCCCACGAGATCGACGCCGAGCCGTTGCCGGTCAAACCGGATCGTTTGCTGGCCGACGGCGACACCGTCGAAATCGGCGAGCTGCAGTTCAAGGTCATCCACCTGCGCGGCCACACGCCGGGCTCCGTCGCGCTCGCCCTCGACGGGCCCGCGACGGGCGGGGTCACGCAGCTGTTCACCGGCGACTGCCTGTTCCCGGGCGGCGTCGGCAAGACGTGGCAGCCTGGCGATTTCACCCAGCTGCTCGACGACGTCACCACGCGGGTGTTCGACGTGTACGACGATTCGACCGTCATCTACCCCGGTCACGGTGACGACACGGTGCTGGGCGCCGAGCGTCCCCACCTGGCGGAATGGCGCGAGCGGGGCTGGTAGGGCGGCCCTGCGTTAGGACGTGGTGTGGACGATCAGCACGTCGACCTTGGCCCGGCGTGAGACGTTGGCGGGCACCGATCCCAGCAACCGGCCGGCGATCGTGCTCAGGCCGACGTTTCCGACGACCAGCAGGTCGGCCTTCTCGTCCTCGGCGAGCTTGACCAGCGCGTCGACCGGGGCGCCCTCGATCGGGCGCTCCTCGACGTTCTTGGCCCCGGCCTTGTGCGCCCGCTCCTTGGCATCCTGCAGGATCGCGTAGATGGGCGCGGTGCCGGACACCTTGTAGCTCTCGTTGCGCAGGGCGTCCGCCGCCCGGGCGTCCTCATGCTGGGGCAGGTATGCCGACGCGACGAGCAGCTTGGCGTCCGGCCCCGCGATCTGCGCCGCCTTGTCTACCGCGCGCATTGACGAGTCCGAGCCGTCGGTTCCCACCACCACAGTCCGATAGGCGCCCATTTACCCTCCCTGATTCGGTTGGTCAGCCAACCCAAGACACTATCGCGTTTGCCCGTTGCACAGGGAAGAGATTAGCGACACCACATGGCCGGGCGTGTCGACAATTTGCGGCGTCGCGCCGCGGCAACGGAGAATATCGCCGATGACAAAACATTCAAATGCTCTGGCCGGCGGCGGAAAGCGTTGCATAACGCCGCTTTTCGTGGAATGCGCACGGCGGGGTCGAATAGCCCGGGGCGGTATTGTGACCCGTCCCGGCGATTCCGCTTTACAGTGACAAGCATCATGTCAATGCCCACCGTCGAGCAGCGCGTCGCGGACCACGTCGAGGAGCCCGCACCCGCGCGTCCGCCCGGAAGATTGCTCGACCCGTGGGCCATCGCCGTCTTCGCGGCCGTCGTCAGCGGCGCCTGGGCCTGCCGGCCCTCGCTGTGGTTCGACGAGGGGGCGACCATCTCGGCCGCGGCGAGCCGGACTCTGGCCGAGCTGTGGCGCCTGCTGAGCCACATCGACGCCGTACACGGGCTGTATTACCTGCTGATGCACGGCTGGTTCGCCGTTTTTCCGCCGACCGAATTTTGGTCGCGGGCGCCCAGCGCCCTCGCGATCGGCGCCGCCGCCGCGGGTGTCACGGTGTTCACCAGACGGTTCTCCACCCGGCCGGTCGCCGTGTGCGCGGGCGTCGTGTTCGCCATCTTGCCGCGCACCACCTGGGCGGGCATGGAGGCGCGACCCTACGCCTTCGCGGCCGCCGCGGCGGTCTGGCTCACCGTATTGCTCGTCGCCGCCGTCCGGCGCAACAGACCGCGATTGTGGATTTGCTACGCGCTGGCGTTAATGCTGTCGATTCTGCTGAATCTGAACATGGTGCTGTTGGTGCCGGTTTATGCGGTAATGGTGCCTCTGCTGGCGCCCGAGAAAGCGCGCAAATCCCCGCTGATTTGGTGGGCGGGCAGCTCGACCGTCGCGGTCGCTGCCATGACGCCGTTCATGTTGTTCGCCCACGCCCAGGTTTGGCAGGTCAACTGGATCTACCCGGTCAGCTGGCATTACGCGTTCGACATCGTCCTGCGCCAGTATTTCGACCACAGCGTTCCGTTCGCGATCCTGTCCGCGGTCCTCGTCGTGGCGGCGATCGCCGCCCGGCTGGCGGGGGTCCGGCCACCGGCCGGCGACGTGCGCCGCCTGTTGATCGCCTGCTCGGCCTGGCTGGTCATTCCCACCGCGCTCGTGGTCGTCTATTCGGCCGTCAGCGAACCGATCTACTACCCGCGCTACCTGATCTTCACCGCGCCCGCGATGGCCGTCGTGCTGGCCGTGTGCATCGTCACGCTCGCCCGCAAACCCTGGCCGATCGCCGGTGTGGTGCTGGTCTGCGCCGTGGCCGCGGTGCCGAACTACCTGTTCGTCCAGCGGTGGCCGTACGCCAAGGAGGGCTGGGATTACAGCCAGGTCGCCGATCTGATCAGCTCGCACGCCGCCCCCGGTGACTGCCTGATGGTCGACAACACCGTGCCGTGGCGGCCCGGCCCGATCCGCGCCCTGCTGGCCACCCGGCCGGCGGCCTTCCGGTCCCTGATCGACGTCGAACGGGGCGCGTACGGGCCGAAGGTCGGGTCGTTGTGGGACGGGCACGTCGCCGTGTGGCTCACCACCGCAAAAATCAACAAATGCCCCGCGATCTGGACCATTACCAATAAGGAAACGTCGCTGCCCGACCACCAATCCGGGGCGTCATTGCCACCCGGGCCCGCATTCGGCCGCGCCCCGGCCTATCGATTCCCGAGTTACCTCGGGTTCCGCATTGTCGAACGCTGGCAGTTCCATTACTCGCAGGTGGTGAAGTCCACGCGCTGATTCGCGCTTTGCCGGCGGCATGAACCGCCATTTGTTGGGTAGTTGACGGGGTATGCAAAGCTCGCTGGCCGCACCGCTGCTGGGCGGCAACGTGCAGGGTCTCCGACACCTGGTCGAGCTGTTCGCCGCGTTCGGATTGACCGCGCTCATCGGCTTCGAACGCACCATCCAGGGCAAGAGCGCCGGGCTGCGGACGCAGACGATCGTCGGGACGTCGGCGGCGTTGATCATGCTGGTCAGCAAGTACGGCTTCGCCGACGTCCTGTCGCCCGG
This sequence comes from Mycobacterium sp. E183, assembly GCF_001667735.1. GTDB lineage: Bacteria > Actinomycetota > Actinomycetes > Mycobacteriales > Mycobacteriaceae > Mycobacterium. Next base: position 12,926 of record NZ_LZJN01000001.1, on the reverse strand, counting down.
CGCGGTCGCACTGGACCCATCCCGCGTCGCGGCCCAAATCGTTTCCGGCGTCGGCTTTTTGGGGGCCGGCATCATCATCACCCGGCGTGGTGCCGTGCACGGGCTCACGACGGCGGCCGCGGTTTGGGAATCGGCCGCGGTCGGCATGGCGGTGGGCGCCGGCCTGCTGCTGCTCGCCAGCGCCGTCGTGGCCCTGCACTTCGTCAGCGCGCTCGTCTTCAAGGCGGTCGAGGGCCACCTGACGGCCCAGCTGCGGGGCACCGTCCGGGTGCAGATCATCTACGAGAACGGTCGCGGCATGCTGCGGGAGGTGCTGCGCATCTGCGGGCAGCAGAACTGGCAGCTGGCCGAGCTCGACGCGGACGCGCACGACATCGACGACGGCGAGGTGCGGGTGGCGATGACGTTGTCCGGCACCAGGATCGCGAGCGCGCGACAGGTGTTGGGCGACGTCGACGGGGTGGTGGCCGTCTTCCAGGCCGACGACGACCCGGACTGACGCCGCCGCGGGTCAGCCGACGGGTTGCACCTGGCGCGGGCGGGTCGCGCCGTAAGACACTGCCACCCCGGCCGCGCAGAGCGCGGTGAACACCGTGAACAGCCAGTGCGCCGCCATCCCGTCGCCGCCCTTGGCGGTGTTCACCACCACGCCGGCCAGACCCGCGGCGATGGCCGCGGAGATCAGCTGGACGGTGTTGATCGCCGCCGAGGCGGCGCCGCCTTCGGCCGGGTCGTCGACCGAGGACATCGCGCGCGCCGACAGATGCGGCCAGGCCATCCCGATCCCGGTGCCCGCCACCAGCAGCGCGATCGCCCACAGCGCGGCCGTCCACGGGGACGTGTCCCCGCGGCGGGCGACCGCGGCCAGGGCCAGGCCGGAGGCGGCCACGATCGGTGCCGCCACGATGACCCGCGCGATCGTGCGGGGGCTCTCCAGGGACGCGCTGAGGATCTCGCTGACCGTCCAGCCCAGCGCCAGCGCGGCCCCCAGGAATCCGGCCGCTATCGGGGTCAGGTGCGCCAGCCGCTGGCCGAACAGGGGCACGTAGGTGTTCACCATCGCGGCGCCCATCAGCGCGCCCATGGTCAGATAGATCCACTTCAGTGGGCCGGGGCCGAAGACGCTGGGCGGCAAGATCGCCGCGTGCGTCCGCCAATCGACGAGCACGAACGCTCCCACCAGGGCGACGCCGACGGCGAGCAGGGCGAACGTCGCCAGCGTGTTGCTCGGAATCTGGGCGACGCTGACCGCCAGCGCGGCGGCACCGATCAGCAGCAGCGACCGCACCGGGACCTTCATCGGCGCCACGACGGGCGTGTGCTCGACGCGGGCCAGCGCGACGGGCACCAGCAGGCCCATCAGGGCGGTCAGCACCGCCATCGCCACGAAGGCCCACCGCCACAGGCCCAGCTGGGCGAACAGGCCGCCCGTCGTCGGGCCGACCACCGTCGCCACGCCCCACATCGCCGACACCAGCGCCGAGCCGCGCGTCCACAGCATGCGCGGAAGAGCGGAATTGATCAGCGCGTACCCGAGGCCGGCCAGCAGCCCGCCTGCGACACCCTGCAGGGCGCGCCCGGCTATCAGAACCTCCATGTTGGGCGCCGCCGCGCAAACCAGGCTGGAGGTGCCGAACACGGCGAGACCGGTCAGGTAGCACGAGCGCGCCCCGACGCGCAGCAGCATCGGATTGACCATCGCGGCCGCCACCACCGACCCGACGAGGTACAGGGTCGTGACCCAGGCGTAGAGCCGGCTGCCGCCGATTTCGGCGATGGTGTTCGGCAACAAGCTGGTGGTCAGGAACTCGTTCGTGGCGTAAAGACACACCCCACCCGCCAGCAGGATGGAGGTCCTCAGATACCTGGCGCCCAGCAGCTGGCGCCAGCCGCCAGTCACGGTCGCGGTGTCGGTCACCCTTCTACCGTATGGGGTGCCTCAGGGGTGCAAATCGGAGATGCGCTGCCAGCAAACTCATTTCAGGCCGGCGGCGTCCATCCCCCGCAGTTCCTTCTTCAGGTCGGCGATCTCGTCGCGGAAGCGCGCGGCCAGCTCGAACTGCAGGTCTCGCGCGGCGGCCATCATCTGCTCGGTGAGGTCCTTGATCAGGTCGGCCAATTCGGCGCGCGGCATGCTGGTCGTGTCGCGGCCCTCGAAGACCCCGGCGCTGACGGCGCGGCCCGGTTCGCCCTGGGCGCGCCGGCCCCGGGAGGAGTTGCGGCCGGACCCGCCGACCCCCACCGTTTCCGTGTCGTCGGCCTCGCGATAGACCTGGTCGAGGATGTCGGCGATCTTCTTGCGCAGCGGCTGCGGGTCGATGCCGTGGGCCTCGTTGTAGGCGATCTGCTTGGCCCGCCGCCGTTCGGTCTCGTCAATCGCCTCTTTCATCGAGTCGGTGATCGAGTCCGCGTACATGTGCACTTCGCCGGAGACGTTGCGGGCTGCGCGGCCGATGGTCTGGATCAGGCTGCGCGAGGACCGCAGGAAGCCCTCCTTGTCGGCGTCCAGGATCGCCACCAGCGAGACCTCGGGGAGGTCCAGGCCCTCGCGGAGCAGGTTGATGCCGACGAGCACGTCGTAGTCCCCCAGCCGCAGCTGGCGCAGCAGTTCCACCCGGCGCAGCGTGTCGACCTCGGAGTGCAGATAGCGCACCCGGATGCCCATCTCCAGCAGGTAATCAGTGAGGTCCTCGGCCATCTTCTTGGTCAGCGTGGTGACCAGCACCCGCTCGTCGGCGTCGGTGCGCTTGCGGATCTCCCCGATCAGGTCGTCGATCTGCCCCTTGGTGGGCTTGACCACCACCTTCGGGTCCACCAGGCCGGTCGGCCGGATGACCTGCTCGACGAACTCGCCGCCGGCCTGGCTCAGCTCGTAGGGGCCCGGGGTGGCCGACAGGTACACCGTCTGCCCGATCCGGTCGGCGAACTCCTCCCAGGTCAGCGGGCGGTTGTCGCACGCCGACGGCAGCCGGAACCCGTACTCGACCAGGTTGCGCTTGCGGGACATGTCGCCCTCGTACATCCCGCCGATCTGCGGCACCGTGACGTGCGACTCGTCGATGACCAGCAGAAAATCCTCGGGGAAGTAGTCGAGCAGGGTCGCCGGGGGCGAGCCGGGGCCGCGGCCGTCGATGTGGCGCGAGTAGTTCTCGATTCCCGAGCAGAAGCCGACCTGGCGCATCATCTCGATGTCGTAGTTGGTGCGCATGCGCAGCCGCTGCGCCTCCAGCAGCTTGCCCTGGCCCTCCAGCTCGGCCAGCCGCTGCGCCAGCTCCTCCTCGATAGTCGAGATCGCATGGGCCATCCGCTCCGGACCGGCGACATAGTGGGTGGCCGGGAAGATCCGCAGCGAGTCGACCTGGCGGATCACGTCGCCGGTCAGCGGGTGCAGGTAGTACAACGCCTCGATCTCGTCGCCGAAGAACTCGATGCGCACCGCCAGCTCTTCGTAGGACGGGATGATCTCGACCGTGTCGCCGCGCACCCGGAACGAGCCCCGGGTGAAGGACAGGTCGTTGCGGGTGTACTGCACGTCGACCAGCAACCGCAGCAGCGCGTCGCGGGGCACCTCGGTGCCGACGCTGAGTTCCACGGAGCGGTCCAGGTACGACTGCGGGGTGCCCAGGCCGTAGATGCACGACACCGAGGCCACCACGACCACGTCGCGCCGCGAGAGCAGCGACGACGTCGCGGAGTGCCGCAGCCGCTCCACGTCGTCGTTGATCGAGCTGTCCTTCTCGATGTAGGTGTCGGTCTGGGCGATGTACGCCTCCGGCTGGTAGTAGTCGTAGTACGAGACGAAGTACTCGACCGCGTTGTGCGGCAACATCTCTCGCAACTCGTTGGCAAGCTGGGCGGCCAGCGTCTTGTTCGGCGCCATGACCAGCGTGGGCCGTTGCAGCCGCTCGATGAGCCAGGCGGTGGTGGCCGACTTCCCGGTACCGGTGGCGCCGAGCAACACCACGTCGCGCTCGCCCGCCCTGATGCGGCGTTCCAGCTCGTCGATGGCGGCCGGCTGGTCGCCGGCGGGCGCGTGCGGGCTGACGACCTCGAAGTGGCCGCCGACGCGCACGACCTCGTCGACCGCGCGGTATTCCGAATGTGCGACTACGGGATGTTCCGTGGCGAAAGCCATGCCACCAGGTTAGAACCGCGCACCGACAAGTGTCGCGGAGCCGGCGTCAGGCAGCCCTCTGACCAGGCCATTGCGCTCAGAGCGGATTGCCGTATCGACGGGGCTGCGGGGCGGGCCCGCTCTCGCCCCTTCTGGGATTGGGCGGCCGGGATCGGTTCGATGGGGTGCACCGACACGCCTCAGGGATGCTTGATGGCCGTGCCGGGAGGCCTTCGCCCGGGCAGCCGAACCACCAAATGGTGTCCGGCTCGCCCGGCCCGCCAAGAGACGAGGAGGGCTGGTTCTCCTCGAAATCGAGCAGATAGTAGTAGAGCACCGCCTCGTCCAAGTTCGGCCACGGGGCGGGGTCGATGATTGACTCCCTGGTGTCGCGGGCCAGTCCCCAACTTCTGTCCGACGGTGGCGCCGCGTACACCAGGTACATCATCGGCCCATCGGTCCAAGCGTGGGAGACCAGATAGCGGTTGCTACGCCTGCTGTTCTCGAAGTCGATATGGCGCAACAATTTCCGCAGCACATCAGCGGCAAACTGCACTTCAGCGTCGTCGGCGTCAGGCGGTGGGCGCACCATTGTTCCGACCTCCTCTAGTCAGTCAACGCGCCGGGGCCCGCCACGTCCTTCACACGAGTGCCGGCTTAAGGACAACACGATTCTGGAACGTGATAGCGCTGGTGATATCAAATCCGAAGGTCACCTATTGGTCCGGACACGCACTACCCCACCGGACGGGTCCACGTCCGCGTGACGGGATCGCACTGCAAGAGGTAGCCGTCGTTGGAGGTGGTCATGGCGAACACCGAGGTGCCAGGCCGGTCGCATGAACTGCCGGAGGCGTGCACGCCCATCGTGATCGGTGCCTTGGCCCAGCTGTTGCCCTCGCAGACGATCTGCTCGCTGTTGGTCGGGTCGTAGGCCAGCTTGCCGACGTCGCCGCACACCGCGCCGAGCACGGGCGGCACCGGGGCGGCGGCGGCCGTCGACGTGGCGACGGCCTCCGCGGGGTCGCCCAGGCTGACCCCGGCGGGCGCGTCGCCGACCCGGGTGGCCACCACCGGCACCCGCACCACCGCGCCCTGCGCGCCACACTCGTTGGTCTGCACGGTCTCCGTCACCGTGCCGCGCAGGGTGCCGTCGGCCTGCGGGGCCAGCGACCACGCCAGCGTCTCCTGCTGGGTCGCCTTGGCCTGGGAGTTGGGCGGCGTGCAGTCCATCCGTTCCTGCTGCGGCGCGCCCTGCCAGTAGCCGCCGACGAAGTGCAGCGTGTCCGTCGGGCCGCTCGCAGTCTGGTGGGTCGCGTTGTCCAGCCGGGCGCCGGTGGCCGCGCAGCCGTTCGTGGTGCACCCGGAGCGGAAGGCCCACCAGCCGGTGGCAGGGCCGTCGTGGCGGATCGCGACGCCGTTGGTGGTCCGCTTGCCCTGGTCGTAGTCCAGCCGATAGCTGCCGGAGAGCGTCGGCCCCCCGGACCTCGCGGGCGCCGGGACGGACGGTTTCGACGCGAGCGTCGGGCTGGCGGGCGGGGTGTCCGGCTCGAACGAGTACAGGACCGACCAGGTGGCGGCCACGGCGATCAGCATCGCGCACAGCAGCCCGACCGCCCATCGAGTCCGCGCCGAGAACCGGTGGTTCATGGCGGCGAGGGCGGCGCGGGGGCCGTTGCGCGGCGGCGTGGTCACGGCGGTGCGGGCCCGGGCGCGCGGGCCGGCCTCCGCCACGTCGTCGCAGCGCTCGCCGACGGCGGCCGCGAAGGCGCGGCACCGCTCGAAACGGTCCTCGGGTTGTTTCGCCAGCGCCTTGCGGAACGCCTCGTCCAGATGCGCCAGCTCCGGGCGGTAATCGCTGAGGCGGGGCGGCTCTTCGTGCAGGTGCTGGCTGATCACCGCGATCGGATTCGAATGCTGGAACGGCGGCGCTCCGGTGAGCAGGTGGAAAGCCGTTGCGGCCAATGCGTATTGGTCCGCCCGGCCGTCGATGTTGGATCCCGTCAACTGTTCCGGCGCGGCGTAGGCCACCGTTCCCACCGCGACATTGGTCTCGGTGATCCCGCTGATGTCGCCGAGGTGACGCGCGACGCCGAAGTCCGCCAACAGGATTCGGCGTTCACCATCGTCCGGATGGGTGAGCAGGATGTTCGCCGGTTTCACGTCGCGGTGCAGCAGCCCGCGGTCGTGAGCGTAGTCGAGGGCCCCCGCGACAGCCTGGACGATCGCGCACACCTCACCGACCGGCATCCCGTCGGGGTAGCGCTCCTTCACCAGCCGGGAGGCGTCGGTGCCCTCGACGTAATCCATGGAAATCCAGAGGTGACCGTTGAATTCGCCGCGGTCGTGCACGCCGACGATGTGGGGATGCCACAACGTCGCGGCCAGATCCGCCTCGCGGTTGAACCTTTCACGGAACTCCGGATCGGCGGTGACCGCTTCCGCAAGAACCTTGATGACGTCGCGACGCGGCAACCGGGGATGCAGCGCCAGGTACACCTCGGCCATGCCCCCGGCGCCCAGCTGGCGCAGGATCGTGTAGCCGGCGAAGGGTGCCCCGCTGGAGATCGACAGGCGGGCACCGTCGGCCTCCGCGGGGCGCTCCTCGGGCTCCGCGTTCGGGCTCGAACTGATCGGCGGGATGCGGCGAAACAGCTGGGCGATGGTGACCGCGGGCAACGACTGAAATCCCGCGCGCAGGGCGGCACGGGCCTCCCGCGGGTTGCTCAGCAGCCGCCGCCCGGCGCCGATGCGCCGGGTAGTCCCCTTGTCGTCATCCATCTACCGCCTCGCCCCCTCGTCGTTTGGACCCCGGCGTGCCGCAACCTGACACGGCGCGCACTGCCTCGGGCACATGCATCGCGATTGAGCCTCGCTTCACCTCGGCGTTCCAGCCGGCACGACGATGTGCCCGGCGCGCCCGGAAACAGACCTCCCCTTCCGTTCAGATCATGCCGGACCGCGGTAGGGGCTTCGTCTCAGCGAGCTATGAAACGGCTATGAGTCGCCGCTTCGACACATAGCCAAATCACAGGCGGTCCCAATAGAGACCACTCACCGCGCGCACCGATACTTGAATGGTGACTCGACCCGCCCCGCCCATCCTGACGATTCGGCACGACGGGTCCCAACGATCCTTCGCGGCCGGCCACGAGGTGGTCGTCGGCCGCGACACCGAGGCCGACGTGCGCATCCCCGATCCCCGGATTTCGCGCGCCCACCTGATCCTGCGTTTCGACCAGGGCCGGTGGCTGGCAATCGACAACGGCTCGCTGAACGGGACCTATCTCAACGGCTACCGGATGCCGGTCATCGATGTCCACGACGGCCAGACCATTCACGTCGGCAACCCGCGGGGACCGCGCCTGACCTTCGCCGTCGGGCCGCAGCAGGGTTATACCGACCGCCCGGGCCGGACCCGCCCGGGTCCGGAGGCCGGGCCGCCGACGCTGGCCTGGTCCGCGCTGCCGGAGCAGCAAACGAATCCGACCCGTCCGCCGCGGCCCGCGACACCCGGGCCGCCGGCCGCGCGCCCGAATTCCCCGGTCCGCCAGCCTGTTCCACCGCCCCGGCAGGCGCCGCCGCGGCCGCGGCCACGGGGCACACCGCCCGCGGAACGGACCGTCGTGCACGCGGGGAAGCCACAGGCGGGGTCGACGCCGCCGGCCGAACTCACCGTGGTCGACGCGAAGACGGCCGACGTGTCCAACCTCGCGACGCGCTTTGTGAAGTTGCTCTCGCCGCGCTCGTCGGCGGCCGCGGGCACCCCGGGCGCCATGACGATCGGGCGCGCCGCGGAGAGCGACATCGTGGTCTCCGACGTGCTGGCCTCACGTCAGCACGCCACGTTGGTGCAGACGCCGCTGGGCACCGAGATCCGGGACAACAGCATCAACGGGACCTTCGTCAACGGCACCCGGGTCGGGTCGGCCATCCTGTCCGACGACGACGTCGTCACCATCGGCAATGTCGACCTCGTTTTCCGCGGCGGCACCCTGACCAAGCGCAGCGAGGCCGAGACCCGCACCGGCGGGCTCGAGGTGCGCAACGTCAACTACGTCGTCGACGGCGGCAAACAACTGCTGGACGAGATCTCGCTGATCGCGCGACCCGGAACGCTGACCGCCGTGATCGGCGGGTCGGGCGCCGGGAAGAGCACCCTGGCCAGGCTGATCGCCGGCTACACCACTCCCAGTTCGGGCTCGGTCACGTTCGAGGGCCACGACATTCACGCCGAATACGCGTCGTTGCGCAGCCGCATCGGCATGGTCCCGCAGGACGACGTGGTGCACCGGCAGCTGACCATCAACCAGGCGCTCGGCTACGCCGCCGAGCTGCGGCTGCCGCCCGACACCAGCAAATCCGACCGGGCGAAGGTCGTCGCGCAGGTCCTCGACGAACTGGACCTGACCAAGCACGCCGACACCCGGGTGGACAAGCTGTCCGGCGGTCAGCGCAAACGCGCGTCGGTGGCCCTCGAGCTGCTCACCGGCCCGTCGCTGCTGATCCTCGACGAGCCGACCTCCGGCCTGGACCCGGCGCTCGACCACCAGGTCATGACGATGCTGCGGCAGCTGGCCGACGCCGGCCGGGTGGTGATCGTGGTGACGCACATGCTGTCCTACCTCGACACCTGCGACCAGCTGCTGCTGGTGGCCCCGGGCGGCAAGACGGCCTACTGCGGCCCGCCCGACCGCATCGGTGCGGCGATGGGCACCACCAACTGGGCCAAGATCTTCACCAAGGTGGGCGCCGATCCCGAGGAGGCCAACCGGCGCTTCCTCGAGCAGCGTGACGCCGAGAAGCGGCCGCAGAAACTGTTGCCGGACAAGGCGGACGAGCCGGGCGCCCTGGGCGAACCGGTGCACACCAGTGTGCGGCGCCAGATTTCGACGGTCGCCCGAAGGCAGATCCGCCTGGTCGTCGCCGACCGCGCCTATTTCATCTTCCTGGCGCTGTTGCCGTTCATCTTGGGTTCGCTGTCGCTGACGGTTCCGGGCGGCAACGGATTTCATCTGCCCGGCACGAACGCCGGGACACCGGACGAGGCGGCGCAGATCCTGGCGCTGCTGATGCCGGCCGCGGCGTTCATGGGCACCGCGCTGACGATCCGCGACCTGGTCGGCGAACGCCCGATCTTTCAGCGCGAGCAGGCGGTCGGGTTGTCGACGACGGCCTACCTGCTCGCGAAGACCGCGGTGTTCTGCGGCTTTGCCGTCCTGCAGTCGGCCATCATCACCGCGATCGTGGTGATCGGCAAGAGCGCGCCGACACGCGGCGGCGTCCTGCTCGGCCACTCGACCGCCGGGGCGACGGTCGAGCTGTTCGCCACCGTCGCGGCGACGTGTGTCGCCTCGGCGATTCTCGGCCTGGCGATCTCGTCGCTGGTCCGCTCCAGCGAGCAGATCATGCCGCTGTTCGTGGTGACGGTGATGGCCCAGTTGGTGCTCTGCGGCGGCATGGTTCCCGTGACCGGACGGCTGGGACTGGACCAGCTCTCCTTCGCGATGCCCGCGCGCTGGGGCTACGCCGCGGCCGCGTCGACGGTGGATCTGCGGCACCTGGTGCCCGATTCGCTGCTGTCCCAGGACCGGTTCTGGCAGCACACGCCGAAGGTGTGGCTGCTGGACATGGGCATGCTGGCGGCGTTGTCGCTCTTCTACGCCGGCTTCGTGCGGTGGAGAATCCGCTTACGCCGATAGGCCGGCGCGGCCCTAGATTTGCTCCGCACCGCCGTCGACGAAGATCTCGCTGCCGGTCATGAAGCTGCTCTCGTCCGACGCGAGGAAAAGCACCGCCGCGGCGACCTCCTCGGGCCTGCCCAGGCGGCCCATCGGCACCTTGGCCGCCTCGCCTTCTCGCAACTCCTGCTCCCGCCCGGCCGGCGCCAGCCCCAACAGCCCCGGCGTCTCGACCGGTCCGGGAACGATGGTGTTGACCCGGATCCCGCGGCCCACGAGTTCGGCGGCCCAGGTCCGCCCGAACGAGCGGATCGCCGCCTTGGTCGCCGCGTACACGCTGAACGCGGGGGTGCCGTTGTAGGCGGCGGTCGAGCCGGTCAGCACGATCGACGAGCCGGGGTTGAGCAACGGCAGCATGGCTTGCACGGTGAACAACGTGCCGCCCACGTTGGTCATGAACGTGGACGTGAAGTGTTCGACCGAAATGTCGCCCAGCGCCGCGAATTCTCCGCCTCCCGCGTTGGCGAAGAGCACGTCGAGCCCTTTCCCGCGTGACGCGACGGCGTCGGCGACGGCCGCCACGTCGTCCAGGTTGGCCACGTCGGCGCGGATGCCCGTCGCCCGTTCACCGATCGAGGCCACGGCGGCGTCGATGGTCTGCTGGTTGCGACCGGTCAGGATGACGTGGGCGCCCGCGTCGGCCAGCCGCTGCGCGGCCGCCAGCCCGATGCCCGAATTCCCGCCGGTGACCAGGGCTGTCTTTCCGCTGAGGTCGCTCATTGTGACTAGAGTAGGTGCATCCATCCGCCCAAGCACGAGACGTTCGACCTGATCGCCCGCACCAACACCGATCCCAAGGGCATCGTGCGGGACGTGGACGACTATGCGGTTCACCCGTGGGGCCTCTACGTGGCCCGGCCCACCCCCGGCCGCGTCCAGTTCCATTACCTCGAATCCTGGCTGCTGCCCTCGCTCGGCTTGCGCGCCACCGTCTTTCACTTCAACCCGGGCCACGAGCGCGATCACGACTACTACCTCGACGTGGGCGAATACACGCCCGGACCCGAGGTGTGGCGTTCGGAGGACCACTACCTCGACATCGAAGTCCGCACCGGCGACGGCGCGGACCTGGCCGACGTCGACGAGCTGCTGGACGCCGTCCGGCACGGCCTGTTGACCCCGGAGGTCGCCGAGCTGGCGGTGCGGCGCGCCGTGGACGCCGTTGCGGGGTTGGCCCGCAACGGCTATGACCTCTCCCGCTGGTTGGCCGGCCATGGGATGGAGCTGACGTGGCGCCAGACGTAGCCGCGCTGCCCGACGAACCGGTGCCCGACTGGCGATCCCCCACGCTGGCGACCCTGACCGACATGCGGTTCTCCGATCCGCGCTGGATCTTCGAGCGCAAGTTCGACGGGATGCGCTGTCTGACATTCCGCGACGGCGACCGGGTGCGGTTGTTGTCGCGAAACCGACAGCCGCTCAACGGAACCTACCCGGAACTCGTCGATGCGCTTGCCGCCCAGCGCGCGACGCGCTTCGTGGTCGACGGCGAGGTGGTGCGGGAGAGCGGGGCCTGAGCGCTTGGTCCCCCGATTGCGCTGGGCGTAATGTCAGCGACTATGAGCTGCACCGGTAGCAGGCTCCTGCCGATCACCGCGGTGACCCTCATCGCCGTTGGCTCCCAGCTGAGCCCGGCGACCGCGCGGGCGGACCTGCACAACATCACCTATCGCGCCCGGATCGATGCGCTGACGACCGGGAGCCAGGCCACGTTCGTCATCAACGGCGGCCAGACCAACACCACCAACCTGCCGTCCATGCCCGGAAACGTGTTCGAGGCCAACACGGTGCTGCCCGATCCCCAGCAGGCCGGGATGCGGATAGTGCTGCATTTCCCCTACGCGGCGAACGTGCACTGCGAAATCGACGTCGACGACGCGGTTTTCACCCAGGCCGACCAATTCGTCAAACCGGCGCCCGGAAACCCCGACCCCAACAGCGGGGCGCTGCAGTGCGGCGGACCGCTACCCGCCTGAGTTCGATTCGCCGACTCCACGCGGGATCCCGCGGACCTTCAGGACATCGAACACCAGATCGTCGACCTGCTCACCGGCTGTCCATCAGCGCCTGCAGATCGGCGATCGAGCGCAACGTGTCGTTGAGATGGGTGCAGGTGCTGGTGCCGACGAATTCGCCGCGGACGCGGTCGCGCAACTCGGCGAGAGTCATACCGCGGATGCGGGACGCGCTACCGATCGCTCCGGGGCATTCCTGCCACGGCAACACTCGCACCTCGGCGTTCACCCCGGTGATGACGCGCGTCGAGGTGTCGATCGTGCCGGCGACCGTGTACTCGTGCACGATCGTCTCCACCAGGTCGTCGTCCACGTGAGAGTCGCGGAAGTGGGAATGGAAGCGCGCCGACCCGGAGTCGCTGTCCGCCAGATCCAGCCGCCGGTACCTGCGCATCCCGCGCGCTCGGAGCGGTTCCACTTCGTGTAGTCCGCTCAGCGGCGGCGCCACCGGACCGCGGCCCGTCGGGATGACATCGTGCCGCCGGGTGAATGCGATCAGCGACGCGTCCGGTGCGAAACCTGCGCAGATCCCGGCCATTCGGTCGGCGATGCCCAGTGGCATCTTCTCTTCGACGCCCTCGACGATCGCCGCGTACTGGGCGGCGTATCCGGACACGAGCGCCGCACCGACCCAGTCGTCGAGCAACAGATTCAGCAGGCTGGCCCGCACTACTTCCTCAGGGAACAGCCGGCCGACCGTCGCCCGAAATCCCGCGCCGACACGACAGCCCAGCAAGGCGTCCAGACCGGCGGGCGCGGTGATGTCGTCGACGACTTGATCGGTGAGGTGCGCCCTCACTCCGACCTCGCCGAGGATCTCGACACGTCCGTCCTCGGCGCCGACCACGTCACGCGCCCGCAGGTCCGCCACGGAGCCGCGCACCCCATCCGGATGGGTGTCGATCGTGCTGGTGCGTCGCCGTACGCCCGGCAGCGACTGTGGCCCGCCGTCCACGAAGGGCCGCCGCGGGCCGAGGATGTCGTCGACGAACGGCATGGTGGCTCAGGGCTTCCAGTCAGTCGCGTCGGCCCATTCCCAGGCCTGCCGGTAGGCGT